>NZ_JASTLC010000001.1:6499467-7132248 GCF_030499575.1 Streptomyces sp. DG2A-72 | reverse complement strand
CAGCAGGTCACCTGGCCCTGGTCGAGTCCGGTGAAGCCCTTGGCGAGTTGAAAGGTTTCCTCGATCCGCCACCTGCGACAGATCACTTCCACCAGCGTGCCGAGCGAGACGTCGCCGGGAGCCCAGCAGCGGAAGAAGGACACCTCGCCGGTGCAGCGGTGCCGCCGTGCGACCAGCACACTCGTCCCGGCTCCGGCCTCGCTCTCGTCGGGAGCATCGTCGGGACGGACCTCCAGCCAGGCCCCCGTCGTTGTATCAAACGCATCATTGTTGCGTCCATATCGAGCGGCGCTGGTCAGCCATCGAAAGAGCTCAGGACATCCCCGAGACAGCGTCTCTGATCAGCGGGAACGCCTGAGACAGGGCATTACGAACTGTTGCAGCCAATGCAATTCATCCTGTTTCGGATCTTGTACCAGCCGCGAACCCCTGGCAGGTACCTTTGCTCCGCGCCCTTGATCACGAGACCTTCCACGCCGGGCACCTCGGTCCATGAAGTCAACCACTCTTGCGCCGTCCGTACATCGCTCGTCTCGGGGCACAGCGTCCACGGCGCGGCCAGCCGGAGGCGGGTGAACAGCTCCTTCAGCAGCGTGCGCCGGCGGACGTACGGCTCGCGGAGCGGCTGCCTGCCGTCGGCTTGAAGGGCATCGAAGACGGAACCGCGCGAGTTCCCAGAATCCTGAGTCACGAAGCAGAGGAACCCGTAAGTGAACCCCCCATCAGCCCTGGAGACGCGTACGGGTTGGCTTACGGGGCCAGGCCGGCCTCGGGGCAGCGCCGCCGTGGCACCACGTGGTGGCTGGTGCTCAGGCACAAGAATTGCCGGAGTCAGGGTGCGCGCGGCGATCGCAGACCAACCTCGGCCAGCACAAAGTCGTCCGCCACGCGAATCCAGTCGCACCGCCGCCTAAGGCTCAGGCGCCTGCGGTTGCTGATGGCGACTCATCGTCCCAAGCAAGCCTCCCTGTTGGGCACGGTGCGCTTACGGCTCACTGCGTCACTGCCAGGTGCGCACCCGGTTCCCCCACGCCCCCGGCTGCCTGCGCTGTACCGGTTCCCTGAGGTGGCTGAGTCTCCTGATGCAGACAGCCCCACAGGAACACAGCCTCACGGCAGTCCATCAGCCCATACGAACATTTCACCCACAGGTGCGGCATTCACGACGACAGCGAATAGCCGCACAGCACGCACGGACATGTACACGGCGTGAAGCTCTCGAATCACCTCCTCCGCGCCGGACTTGTGGCCATCACCTCCCTCGCGGTCACCGCCCCAACAGCCCACGCCGAAGAGACTCTCCCCCTGCACTCGGCCGTTGCCGCACTGCCGGTCGCCGACGAGGACCGCACCGGCTACGACCGGGACCTGTTCAACCACTGGATCGACGCCGACCGCGACGGATGCTCCACCCGCTCCGAAGTCCTTCTCGATGAAGCGACGATCGCGCCCGAGGTGACCGGCCGGTGCACCCTCACCGGGGGCCAGTGGTACTCGTGGTACGACAATCAGTACGTAACAGGCGCCCGCGGCCTCGACATCGACCACCTCGTCCCGCTCGCCGAAGCCTGGGACTCCGGCGCCTCCGCCTGGAGCGCACAACGGCGCGAGCAGTACGCCAACGACCTCGGCGACGAACGCGCACTGGTCGCGGTCACCGCACGGTCCAACCGGCAAAAAGCCGACCAGGACCCCGCCACATGGCTCCCCGACACCACGGTCGTCTGCCGCTACGTCGCCGACTGGACCGTAATCAAACTCCGCTGGGCACTGACCGTCGATACCACCGAGCAGCAGACCCTGACCGACCTCGCCGCCGACTGCCCCAACACACCCGTCACCTACACCCCCGCCGGCTGACGGGCACAGCCAAGCTCCCCGCCCGTGCCCGACCGCAGCCCCACGCGCTCTGCGCGGCCAGACGGCGGCTGCGCCGTCGGGTACGGCCGGTGGCGCAGCGGCTTCCTCGGGCCTCAACGGACTCGGACAGGTACCTCCTGTCCGATACCTGGCACGAGCAAGACTCCCGCACAAGCCCGCCGGAAGCCCCGACTCAGCGTCTCCCCCTCAGTCCGTGCCGTTCCACTGCACCCTGGTCCAGCAACTGCGCACGATCGGGCGAAGTCACCCCGAAACCACCCTTCACCGTCAATTCGCCGCCGTAGCCTGAACCTCTGCAAGCCACCGCCGAGATCCGGAGTACGGATGATCCGCGCCGACAGCTTCATTGGCCGACTCGTACAGGCGCTGGCCGCCGCACCTCCCCCCGCCGAGACTCCCAAAAGCTGGGGACGGCGGCTCGTGGCCGCACTGGCCGCGCGCCCCGCAACGGACGGTGCCTCCGCCTCCCGCCGCACCGGCACCCGAAGCCCATCCACACCCGACTGAGACCCGGACACCGCCGCAGGAGCCGCTCCACTAATAGTTGCCTGCACCCCGGAGTGCGGTAGAGGACGTCCGCGCGGACGCGCCCGGTCTCCACGAGCCGCGCACGGCGGCAGTGACGTCGCCGTCGGCGGCATTCAGGTGTTCACCGTTTTGCGGTCTCGCCCATCTGCTGGTGAGCCGACTCGCTGCTCTCGGTGAGGAGGGTGGCGGCATCGCGTCGGGTTGCCACTGCTGAATCCGGCCGTGCCGGGAGGGAGTTGGTGAGGTGGGGCCGGTTGCCGGCCGTGGCGAGCAGGATGCTGATCCGGCGTGCGAAGTCGGGGCCGGGTGTGGGCAGGTCCAGCTCGGGCCGGCGGAGGTAGCCGATGGCGACGGCGGTGGGGACGTAGGTCATGAGTGCGGTGACGGCGGCTGAGCGGGGGCGGGCCTGGTACTTCGCCAGGTGCCGCAGGACCCTCAGGATCGTCGTGGTGGAGGTGCTGACGAGCTGGTGGTCTGCCGGGTGCCAGGAGGCGGGGGCTTCGGCGGTCGTGCTGTCGGTGTCGTGGGCGGGTGGCGTGGGGGGTGGCTGGACGTCGTCGGTCTGGCGGTGCCACCAGTCGGCCGTGTCGCTCTCGCCGAGGGACAGGTGATGGAGGTAGAGGCAGTACGCGGCGGCGGGCTGTCCGGCGCCGGCGGCGTACTGCCACCAAAAGCGTGCTCCCTCATCGGTGTCGGTCAGTTGCAGCACGCAGGCCAGGACCAGCGCGCTGCGGGGTTCGGGAACCTGCTCGGTGACGAAGTTGGAGACGGCGGTGGCCGGGGTGTGGGTGAGGAGGGTTTCGCACAGCGCGCGCAGGTCTTCGGCGGCCGCGTTCGTCGTGTCCGTCTTCCTGGGCTGCTCTGCGTCCGGCTGTTCACCGCGGTGTGTGGAGAGGGTGGAGGGCACGATGTCGCGGGGGACGGTGCGGTCGCGGACCAGCAGAGCCCTGGAGAGGATGTCTTCGATGCGGCGGGTCATGCGGTGTTCCCTTCGGTCTCGGGCGGGCAGATGACGCTCTCCAGGAAGTGCACGGCGTGGCGCTCGTCCGACTGCACGGTGGCCGGCGGGACTCCGAGCAGGGCTGCGACGTCCTCGGGCGGGATCCCGCACAGGCTGCGCAGGACCATGACGTCGAGCTGGTGGTCGGGCAGCCGGCTCATCGCCTTGAACAGCCCGATGCTTTCCGCCATCTGATCGGCACGGTCACTCTCGGCGGTCAGGGCCTGCAGGGCGACGGTGTCGAACGCCGACCATCCGAATTCGGGCCGGCCGTCCACGTGCGGCGTCTTCGCCATCACCGTGGCGCGCAGGACGTTCCAGGCGAATCGCCGGGTGTCTGCGCTGGCGAGCGCCTCTTCCCAGCGCAGCCACAGGATGTCGAAGGTGTCGGACACCGCGGCGTCACGCACATCGTCCTCGAGGAAGACCTGGGCGTAGAGGCTGTAGTGACTCTCCACGAGTTCACGGAAGGCGCGGTGGTCCAATGGCGGGGCTGCATGCGTGGCGGTCAGAACGGTCTTCTCGGTGCACCGTTCAATCCACTCCCGGCTCTTGTGCGCCTCGAACGCCGCCTGCCGCCACAGCTGGTACAGCGGCCAGTAGGGCATGTTCAGCTCGCGGGACAGGCTGAAGAGGATCTCCCACCGCGGGTATAGGCCCGTCCCGCGCAGCAGCTCGGAGATCTTCGACTTCGCCAGCCGCACCCGGTCGCTGAGGCAGCTCAGGGTCAGCCCGCTGTCCAGGTACGCGTCACGCAAGGGCTCCAGCCAGGCGCGGTGGGCGCTGCTGGTTTCTTCCGCGATCGGCCCGAGCTTGCGGCCGGGCCGTGTCAGGGTGCGCCGTGCCGGTGGTGGTGCCGGCGGTTCGAAGGGCGTGGTCACGGGGCGCCGCCCTCCTTGTCCCCGACCGCCGCCTCGGGCTGTCCCGGGGCTGGCGCGCCATGGGAGCGCGTCACGAGGACGATCTGGTGCACTGTCAGCCCCAGTGCCGGGGCGAGTGTGGCGATCGCGGCCGTCTGGCCGAACGCCACCATCACCACGCTCCAGGCGAACACTGTCACCGTCGCCGTGGCGATCATTAGCTGCTTGGTCATCCGCAACTTCCTTCGGGTCGGCCGATACACCGAGCGGCCCCATCCGAAAGCCGCCAGGGATCCCCGGTAGGCGGGTGCCGAGCCGCCGCCGGGGAGGTCAATCAGCATGGCCACAAACCGATTTGCTACGCCACGTGATCGCGAAATCACGGAACAATGACAATCACAGGGCGTCACCCCGGCGCGCACACCTGACCGTTCCATCACCCCTAACGCCCAGCTCGCAGCGCCTCGGGGTGGAAGTTCCCGGTTTTCCTTGCAATCGGAGCGCCCACCCCCGTCAATGGAAACAGGACACCTCATCGGTGTCGGCCTTCCATCCGGAAGGGCCCGCTCCCGTGCCGAGAACAATGGGGAGCGAGCACACGGCTCTCGCCTGACCGCAGTTGAAGGCCAGGCGAGAGCCGAAAATGTCCCCGGGCCGGCAGCGCCCATTCCGGGCTGTTCGCCGTCAGCGACAGCAGCGTCCGCCTGATCTGGGACTGTAGGACGTTCGGTGTAACTCCCGATCATGGAAGATGCATCGATGACCAGTGAGAACGTGTCCAAGTCTGAGGCCGTCGAGCCCGCGAAGGCTGTGTCGGTGAAGGCCGTTGACGACCAGTTCATCGACGAGCTGGTGGGCCGAGCCCAAGCTGAGGGCCTGCAGCTGACCGGCGAGGGCGGACTTCTCCAGCAACTGACCAAGCGGCTGTTGGAGTCGGCCCTGGAGGGCGCGGGTCATTTTGCCCCTGGTGGCAGCCTCCTTAACGGCAGGCCCACTACGCGTGCGAGAGCGGGTGTGCGGCGCCACGTAGGTGGTCCGGGTCAGGGGGGCAGGTTCCACCAGGACGTGATCCCTGGGATGGGGCTGGTGTCGGTGCAGGTAGGTGCAGCAGCGACGGGGGCAGTGGGAAGGGAGGCGGGGTTCTCGGGATTGAGGTAGCGGTGTGAGGCCATGCCCCAGTCGAGGTTGCCGCGGATCCAGGCGTCGAGGTCGGCGATGTAGCAGCGGGTGGGTTCGGTGACGGTCGGCAGCACCTGGTCGCGCAGGCGCAGGTACTGGGCCAGGACACGGTCGCGCAAGGCCACCGCCTCGCGAAGAGCCTCGCCGAGCGGGAGGCGGTACGTTCGGGCGAGGACATCGATGAGGTTGATGCCGTCGTCGGCGCGTAGGGCCTCCTTCCAGTACGAGATGATGTCGTTGTCGAATCCAACCGTCTCGCCGCACATTTCGCTCAGGGCCCGGATGGCAGGGGATTCCATTTCCGGGCCGGGGACTTCGTAGCCTCCGGCAATGTCGAGGGCAGCGGCACAGACCGGCATGGCGCCGTTGGAGATCCGGGCGATGAGGTAGGCGGGCAGGTCAGGGACGGTTCCGTGTGCCCGGTGCCCCGCCTCCCAGACCTGGTAACACAGATACGCCCGCAGGGCATGGACCCACCGTGACCTCTGAACCGGCGAGCTGTCGCAGTTCAGGCGCCGACGCAGGTCGGCCAACGCCACCATCACGGGGTGCTCGGTGCGGGGCTGGCCCGTCTCGGCGGTACGCATCATGTCGGCGACCAGGAAGGCCATGCGGGCGGGGTCACGGCGATACGTTCCTTCATCGCAGAAGCTGTCGTCAAAGGCACAGAGCCACATGATCTGGTCGGTCGCGAACTGTGCAAGGCGCAGGTCCGTGGCCCGAGGGAGAATGCGGGCGCCGAGCTCTCCTACGGCAAAGGATGCCAAACGGCGGTCCTGGGCTGGGTCGGAGGCCAGTTTGAACTGCCTCATCCAGGCGACGGCCGAGGTCTCCAGCTGATACCAGCCGGGATTGAGGGCCTCTGGCACGGGACACCACAGCGCGGGAACATCGAGTCGGCGTGAAGCGGCGTCTGCGGCATCGTGCTGCATGGTATTCCCTCAGAAGTCAAGCAACCCGGCGGCCCCAGAGCCACTCCGGCACGATGGCTCACCAGCAGGCACAGGCCGGTCACCACCGGCATGCCAGGGGCGGCCCATCGGCGCCCAGCCCCCGTTTCCCTCCAGCCTGGCATCTTCTCGACATCACCAGGCAGAGGCGCAACCAGCGCACTCAGGGGCGCTCGAAGCACACGGAATAACCGCTGCACGCCCGGCCCAGTGTTATGAGCCCACACACGCCTCCGGCCACGGCAGCTCCACCCCCACGGCCCGGCGTCGAGCCTCACACCAGACGCTCGGTTCGCCGCGTCGACCAGGATGCCCTGACCCTGCTGCGCGCGCTGCGCAAGGAGGTCCTCCTCCGGGCCGACTGAACGGCACCGGTCAAAGTGACAAACGGTCAAGAATCAGTGGCACCGAAGAGCAAGGAACGACACGGCGCGAGCGACGTTCACCGCCGCCCCGGCTGCTTGAGCCCGGCGAGCTGCCTGGTCACCGGGGTGCGGGGGCGAGGCGGATGGTCCAGGGGTGCAGGCGGATCCGCTGGGGCGGGGCCGGTGGGGGTCGGCGGGCGTTTGGACTCGCGCCAGTCGGCCACCGGTTTCGTCAGCCGACGCGTCAACAGCGTCATGACAGTCCAGGCCAGGTGAGCCTCGGAGTGCTGGGGAAGGTAGGAGCCGCGACCTCGGCCACAGGCACTTACCAGCGGAACTCTTCTTCGGGGACGAACCGCTTCGTCGTCCAGTTGTCGACCCATAGCTCGGTCGCGTGAACGGGGGCTTCGATGACGAAGGGCTTGCCGTTGTCGTCGATGGTGAAGGTGTCCTTACCGAATGAGTCCTCCCAGTCCGCCTCGATCGTCCATTGGCAGGTCCTCTTGGAGTACGCCTCGACACGGAAGCCAGACGGGTCGCCGTCGGCGCTGAGGGAGTCGAAGCGGCGTGCCTGGTAGGGGCCGGAGCCCTTTTCGTCCTCAAGCTCGGCGACGGGGTGGGGGTCGTCGAGATCGAATGTCAGCTGTGCCGGGGCTCCGCCCCCTTGGGATGTGAAGCTGATGACCGTCACGGCCTTGGAGGTACGGCAGGTCGCTTCATCGACGTTCGCCCGGAACTGGTTGATGACGACCGGCTTGGTACGGGTCCCCCGAAGCTGGAACGTCAGCACGACCTCGGGTCTCTCGAGGATCGGGCGGGCGCCGATCGACCGCGCCCAGTGGGCCAGACGGTCCTTGCTGCGCGGGTCGTTGAGGTCGATCCCCCTCAGCACACGGGCCTCGGCCGCGGTGAGCCTCCGGTCCAGGGCCCAGGACTGGTACGCGCCCCCCTTGCCGTGGCCGCTCCAGTCGTAGACGGGATCGGTCTGTGCGAAGGGCGGCTCCTGCTGGTCGGCGCGGTCCTGCGCCTTGCCTTCGCTGGAGTGCACGTGGTCGGTTACCGGAGGAGCGGTCTGGATCCAGATCCCGAACAGCGCCGCGCTCGTGGCGAGGATGCCCGCGGCGGTCACCGTCGCCACTCGCTTACCCAGGGGAATTCCCTCGCTGCCCGGGTTGAGACAGTCCAGGAGGAAGCGCAGGCCACGGCGGAGGTGGCCGGCGTCTGCCGAGCCGGAGGCCGGTTCCCGCGCCGACGGTGCCGGTGGGCGAGGGCGTGCGGTACGGCGCGTGCGGATGCGTGGCGCCCGCGGGCGCGATCCCTGCCGTTCAGTCATCCCTGCCCCCGGTGAAGCGTTGTTGAAGCGTGGAACGCGCGGTGTCCGTCACGGTGTATGCGCTTCGGAACGAAGCCCGTGCTCCGACTCCGCCAGCTCCCCCTCAGCCGTGCACGCTAAGCACGGCCGGGGAGTGCGCACTCAGGGGTGCGTTGGATCCAGGAGCCAGGGAACGGGTTTCGGAAACCCGCATAAACTCGCAGATTACGAAGATCGCTCGCGGAATCTGCGTGTGATTGCAGGAATCTCACACCCCTGTGGGACAGCTCGAACATGGGTCGTCTACCTGACGACTTCGTCCGATCGCGCCCCTGGGGTCCGCCCAGGAACCCGCGCGTACTCCAGCTATGAAGTGTGCGGGAATCTCCTCAGCCAGCCGCCCAGCTGCGCCCCCGCTGGACGCGGCCCGGCGCTGCAGCGCCTCGAACGACAGCTGTTCGCGCGACCACACGACCACTTCCCCATCGAGGACCAGGCCGTCCGGCAGATGCCCGGCCGCAGCGGCGAGATCAGGAAAGCGGGACTGAATCAGGCTCCCCCGGCGGGACTGGATCAGCACCGGTCCGGGCGCCGGGCATGGGGTGAAGACCAGCGCCCGGTAGCCGTCGAACTTCGGCTGAAAGACCAGCTGGCCTGGAAGGGTTCCGGGTGCGGGCAGCTGGTCGCGGGCCTGCGCCAGCATCGGTTCCACCGGCGGTCGCAGCACCATACGTCCGGTCTACGGCGCGGTCGCTTGGCGCGCGACTTGAACGGGCCCGGTCAGGGGTTGTCCACAGGGCTGCGCGCGGTACAGGGCTGGCAGATCCTCCTCACGGCCGGCGTAACCGACGACGAGCGGCAGCTCGTTTACAGCACCAAACGATCGCTAATCAACGCATACCGCAAGGTAGTTCGGGTAACTGGCGGTCTCCCGTCGCGCTGGCCGATGATCGTAGAATCACCGCATGTCGGTCGTCTCACACCTGTACCACGGTGAGTTGAGTGACTGGTGCGAGGCACGGCTGCCCGGATCGTCCGAGGCGGCCCGGCACATGGCGGACCAGGTCCGAGACCGCTTCGTCACGCGCCCGGAGGGAGCGGTCGACAGACACCACTGGAGCCAGGCCGGCCGGGCCTTCACCCTGCGCCTGGCCGCACTGATCCAGCCCGCCCCACCCTATGCGGCACTGCTGGGACTGGCTGGCGCCGGGCTCGTCTCGCGCTCCTGGGCAGACGCCCAGGCGGCGCGCTATCCCACCCACGCTGGTCTGCCTGAGGATCGCCGCGAGCGGGCACTGGACATGCGTCCGACACCGAGCGACTGGATCGACCTCAAGACGGCACGCGAAGCGGGAGCGACAGTCGGCATGGTGTTCACCTCCGCAGAGCGGGGACACCGCGGTTTCTCCCGTCCCGGCCTGCCGGACGAACCGGTACTCGGCGAGCTGTTCAACCGGATGCGCGACTACTTCACCGCGCACGCCCCGCTCGGACGGCTCGGCGGGCCAGGGCAGGAACGGGGCCTGGCCCGGCTGAGCTGGATCCTCGCCGCGTTCCAGTACGCCTACCGCAACAACAGCATCGAACACCCGCTGTTCCGAGTGTTCCGAGAGGATATTCCGAGCGTCGAGGAACTGCACCGTAGCGCGCACAACGAGGCAATCGCCGACCCCCTGGCCCTCACGCAGCGGCTGATCACCTCGGGTGCCCTGGAGCAGATGCGCCGCCTGGCCGGTGATCCGCCCATCGGCACGCCCTGGGGCATCAACTGCCCGGTGATCTTCGACCACTGGGACGATCACACCTTCGTCCTCGACGGCCCCGACGGCGCGACCCTGCTGGAGATCGCGAGCGTGGTCACCGCCGACGTCGCCACCAGCCGGGCACGCCGCCGCATCTGGAAGCTGCTCGCCGGCGCGTGGCTCGACACTGCCGACACCTTCCGCATCCGCACCCTCGCCGTGTACTTCGCACGACACGGCGTACTGGTCGTCTGGCCGGTGGCATCCCTGACCGAGCTCCTGCTCGAGGGCCGCGACCCACAGGAGGCCAGGAACGAGTTCGTTGGTCTGGCGACATGCCTGCGCGACAAGGATCGCGCCCGCCGGTCCGCGTGGCGCGCAGGCCGTGACCTGTAGCAGACCAGCAGGGCAAGTCCGGCAGTCGCTCGTGGGCGAGGGGGCCCATTCCCATCGGAATCCGCGTAACTGCACCCGCCTCGGCCGTACGGCATCGGCACCGGTGCGGGCAAGATATTCTTCGGGCTCGCTCGATCGAGTGCGATGGATCCTGGCGAGGTCGCAGGGTACGAAATCCGGGCATGCGTGAGGCCCCAGGAATCCGCCGCGGCTTGGATCCCTGGGGCCTTACGTCGTGGGTCAGGTTTGGTCAGTCCTCGGACACGTCGCCGTCGGGACGACGTCGGCGTGCTGCCAGGACCGCGCCGCCACCGGCGGCGATCAGGAGGCCCGTACTGCCGAGCAGCCATGGGGTGGCGTCGGCGCCGGTGTGGGCGAGCGTGCCTTCGGGAGCCGGCGCCGAGGTACTCGATGCGGCCTGGCGCGCGACCGGGACGTCGGACGCCGAGGCGGACGGTGAGGAGGCGCTGCCGTCCTTACCAGGCTTGTCCTGAGTCGGACTGTCCGACGTCGGCTCGTCCTGGTTCGGCTTGTCGGACGGCTTCTCCGAAGGATTGGGCCTCGGCGTCGTGCTGGCGGTCTTGGCGTTGGTGATGGTCACGGTGACCGATTCGCCGGGCTTCGCGGTGAAGGCGCGCGCGGGCTTGTAGAGGTCGTACCCGGCCGGTGCCTTGATCTGCTTGCCCCAGAAGCTGGTGCCGGTGCGGCTGTTGACGGGCAGCTGTGCAGTGGCCGTGCCGTTGGGGCCCGTGGTGAGCGTGAGGACGGTCTTGTCGCCGGTTCCGATGTTGACGGTGGATCCGGCCAGCGGCTTGCCACTCTTCTCGTCCCTGGCCTTCAGCAGGAGGGAGGCGGGCTTGAAGGGGTCGATGATCGTCAGCGGTGCGTCGGCGCCCGGAGTGACGATGACGTCCTGGTCATCGACCACGTCATGCAGCGGGCTGCCGCTGGAGACCTCCTTAAGCCGATAGACACCCGGGGCCAGGTCCTTGAAGGCCAACTGGCCGTCGGCGTCGGTCGTGCCGCTGGCGGCCTGCTGGCCTGTGGAGTCGAGCAGGGTGAACGTGGCGCCGGCGAGAACGTCTCCTCCGGGATCCTTCTTCAGGATGGTGACGCCGCCGGTCGCCGCCACATTCAGCGGGGTGATGCTGGTGGTCGGTGTCGGCTCGGGGGTCTGCGCCGAGGCAGCGGGGGCCAAGGCCATCGTGCCAGTCACGGCTGCGACGGTAATGGTCGCGGCGGGAAGGCTGCGGGCAGAGCGGGTGCGCAAGTAGGAACTCTCCTGGGTGGGACGCGGGCAGGGCTGCCCGCCGGTAGCGAGCGGGGTGAGGCCGGTCAACGGGTACTGCGGGACGGCTGGCCCGTCGGGGAGGGCGGTGCCGGACGGGCTCGCGCTGGACGGTGTGTGGGGGCGTTGATCGCGTAGCGGCGGGCGGCGGCCCGTACGAGGTTCTGCTGGTCCTCGATGGACAGCGTCTGGATGCGGGCCAGGCCCTGGGCGATGGAGATGCCGAAGGGTGAGCCCGCGGGCAGGCCGGCGGCTTCGACGATCTGGGCGGCGGCATCGGCTTCGACGAGGATGCCGTACTCGGCGGGAATGTTGAGCAACTCGGCGGCGTGGTAGCGGCAGCCGTCGATGGCCTCGGCCAGGGTGAAGTCGTCTTCCATGACGTTCTCGACCAGGTCGAGCATGGTCAGCGTGGCGGAACGCAGCCGGGCGCGGAAGTCCGGGTCCGTGAGCCAGGTGCCCTGCGGTCTGGGCAGGGAGTGGGCCTCGGGCTCGGCGGTGCGAGTGGCCTCGGGCTGCGGTCGGCGCCGGAGGGCCAGCCAGCGGGGCGGGGTCATGTATCTCCGTGTTCGGGAAGCGGGTCAGCGTGTTCGTGTTGCTGAGGCGCCGGCCGGGGCGGTGGGGACGTTGCGCGCCGTACGGCTCCGGCTGCGTACGGGCGGAGCGGTCTGCCAAGCACCGGGAAACCAGACCGCCGTGTACCGCTCGATCGCCGCACGCAGATGGGCGACGTGCGCGCCCTGCCACGGCACCCAGTCCGGCCGGTCTTTGAAGACCCGGATGATGCCGTAGCCCATCTGCCCCGGTTGCGTGTTGCGGGCTGCGTCACGGTGGGCGAAGGTGCCGTGTTCGGTGAACGACAAGGCGACGGCATCGAGTTCACCCTTGTCCGGGTGGATGACGGCTAGGCGCAGGCCCCCGTATTCCTCGGCGACGATCGTCCGTGAGAAGTCGATGCGCAGCCGGAGTGGGCTGCTGGGCAGCGGAGTGGCGTAGTACGTGCTGCCGACGACCCAGCCATCGGCGAACGGGAGCGCGAGGTGCTCGGTGAAGAACTGCTGGGCGTGCAGGGACACTTACCAAATGCCTTCTGGCGTGCGTGGGAAGGAGGGATCGTTCAGCGGCGTGGGCCGGTACCGGCTGCGGCGGGAGCCGCGGCAACGGTGGTGGTGCTCCAGCGAGGGACGCTGCGGGTGCCGAGGGCCGGCGGGCGGCGGGCGGCGGCGCGCTGGACGTCGAGCGGAGTGGGTACCGGGGGTGCGGGTGGTGTGACGGGGGAGAGCTGTGCGGATTCGCGCAGCCAGGGAAGCAGCGAGTCCTTCCAGCGCGGCAGGGGCGCCGGGTCGGCCACACTCTGGGTGATGGCCTTGACCAGGGCGGTCGGTGTGTGGGTGGAGGCGGTGGCGTACCAGCGGGCGTGGCCGCTCTTCGGGCCGCCCCACAGGTACCAGCGGGCCTCCAGAGTGGTGAGTTCCTTTGCCGGGTCGAGGCGGCCGGTGGTGTATTCGAGGGTGGCCATTCCGTCGGGGGGCTGTAGTTCCATCACGCCCCAGCGCGGGTGCTGGAACTGCCAGCCGTTCTTGATCAGCGGGACCACGGCGTCGAAGGCGCCGAGTTCGGGGTCCTTGAGGTCGGGCGGGGCCAGATACGTGTCGGGTCCGGCCGTGTATGCCTGGGCGAGGGCGGTGGTGAAGGCGGTCACGAACTCCGTGGGGGCGGAGTCGTTGAAGCTGACGCCCCACGCGGGCGGGCCGAAGCGGTCGCGGTAGGCGTTGATCCTCCACAGTCCGTCGTCGTCTCCTTCGGGCAGGTACCCGAGGCGGATGCGGTGGTCGGGCGCGGTGACGTAGGCGTTGCCGAGGTCGTCATGACGGAGATCAAAACCGAGCGTGAGGAGAGGCTCCAGCGCGGGGTCGCCGGTGAAGGTGCTGCCGGCGAGGTAGCGCGGGGAGACGTAGACGTCGCCGTCGATCTCTTCGGTATCGGGCACAGGGGTCCTGGGGGTCGGGGTGGAGCGGTGGCAGGCGAGATCAGGTGCTGGTGCCGCGCGGGGCTGCCGGCGTGCGCACGGCGGCCGGGCCGGCGGGGAGCAACTGCTTCTCCAGGTCGGCGGGTTGGCCGGTGTAGTGCAGGGTGCGCAGGCCCAGAGCGGCTGCCGTCTGGCAGTTGTCTTCGCGGTCGTCGATGAACAGGACGCGTCCGGGGTCGGCGATGCCGGTGGCTGCGAGGGCGTGTTCGTAGGCGGCCGGGTCGGGCTTGCACAGGCCCAGGCGGGCCGAGTACAGGGCGTCGGTCATCAGCTCGCGCCGCCAGTCGGTGGCATCGAGGGTGTCGCTCAGGAAGTGCGGGGCGTTGGAGAGCAGCACCATGGGCAGCCCCGCGGCACGGGCGCGGCAAAGGATGTCGAGGACGCGGTCGTCGGTGTGGATCCACATGGCGGTGTCGGCGGCGCGCAGGGTGCGCAGCAGCCGCGGGCCGGGGTGGTGGCCGAGGACCTTGGCCCAGTAGGCGAGGTCGCTGAGCTCTCCGGCGTCGTACGCCTCCCTAGGAGCCCAGAAGGCGTCCTGGAAGGAGGAGATGTGCCCGCTGGACCATTCGGCGAGGTCGGCGAGGCGGGTCCACATGGCGAGGGTGGGCTGTCGGCCCAGAACACCGTTGTAGTCGATGATCACGGCGGCCAGGGCGGCCGGGGAAGCGGAGGGGCTGGTCAAGGGGCGAGGGTCTCCAGGGCTTTGTGGGACAGGGCGGCGACGGCGGCTGCGAGGAGGGCGGGCAGCAGCAGCGCGATCGGCAGGGCGGTGAGGGTGGCGAGGCCGCCGATGAGGGCGGGTCCGGCGAGCAGGCCGACGTAGCCGGTGACCGCGACGGTGGCGACCGCGCGGGGTCCGCCGGCTCCGGCGGCGGTGATCAGGCTGGGGATCGTGACGGACAGGCCCAGGCCGAAGGCCGTCCACCCGAGCAGTGCGAAGGCGATGGTGGAGCCGGCCAGGCCCGTGGCGAGACCGAGGGCGGCCAGGGCGGCGCCGGTGCGTACGACGGCGGGGGCGCCGAAACGGGTGGTGAGCCGGTCTCCGGCGAGGCGTCCGACGGCCATGGCTGCGCTGTAGAGGGCGAACGCCGCCGCGCTGACCGTGGCTGTCGCATCGAGGTTGTGCAGGTGGATGGCGGCCCAGTCGGCGGCGGCCCCCTCGCCCAGCAGAGTTGCGGCCGCCAATGCGCCCAGCAGCCACAACCGGGGCCGGGACAAACCCCCGCGCTCGTCCGGGCGCGGTGTGCCAGGGGTGTGGACGGGCTCGAGTCCGGGGGTGGCAACGCAACGGGTGCGCTGAGCCGTCGCGCAGGCCGCTGCCGTGGCAGTGGCCGAGACGCCGGCGAACAGGACGGTGTGGGAGGTGTGCGCGGTGGCCGCGGCCACTGCGGCGCCTGCGAGGGCGCCGAGGCTGTAACTCGCATGCAGTCCGGCCATGATCGGACGCCCGTGGGCGTTCTGGCAGCGGACGGCTGCGGCGTTGACAGCCACGTCGAGCACGCCGTGCGCGGCGCCGAAGACGAACGCCACCACGAGGAGGGTGTCCAGGCTGCGGCATGCCCCGAGGGCGGCGAGGCAGACGGCGAGAGAGATGGCGCCGCCGGTCAGCAGCGCGGGGAGTCGGGCCGGGTGGGCGAGGCGTCCTCCCGTCTGCAGTCCGGCGACCATGCCGAGGGCGGCGGCCAGCAGGACCAGGGCGAGCTCGGCGGTGCTCAAGCCGGCGGTCTTCTGGACGGCGGGCATGCGCGCGCCCCACACCGCCATCACCACACCGAGACCGGCGAAATACCCGGTCAGCAGACGGCGGCTGCGCACCAGCTCGGTCGCCACGGCGTGGCTCACGCGGCGAGGCCCTCTCCGGCCGGGTCCGTCTGCGCAGCGGCAGCCACCTGGACGTCGAGGTTGCGGTATGCCTCCTGGGTGCGGGCCTGGGCGACGGCGGCACTCGGGCCGGTGGTGATCAGGAGGCCGATGCGCGCGGTGAACAGATCTCCTCCGTCCTGCGGCAGCACGAGCTGGTCGCCGGCCTGTCGCTGGAAACGGACACGCTCCAGTCCCCTGGTCCGTTCCGTAAGGCGGCAGACGGTGAGGGTGCCGGAGTAGGCCGGATAGATGAAACGGATCGCTGCGGCCTCGCGGCGGGTGGGGGTCAGGTCGGGGGCGCGTCCGCAGGCGATGTCGGCGGCGGCACGGGCGAGGTCGACGCCGGTGGCGAGGTGGACGAGGTGGCCGATCAGGTCGCCGGCGATGCGCGCGTTGACCTCGATCAGCCTCGGGCGGCCGGCGACCAGGCGCATCTCGACGTGGCTGATCCCGCCTGTGATGCCCAACGCGGCGATCGCGGCTTCGGCGGCCGGGGCCACGGTGGCCAGCAGTGGGTCGGCCGCGTCCACCGTGTGCGCGAGTTCCTCGAAGTAGGGCTCCAAGCCGACGGTCTTGCGGGTGACGGCGACGACCGTGGTCTGGCCCTGGAAGGTGGCGCACTCGACGCTCACCTCGTCCCCGTCGAGGTACTCCTCGACCAGGACCTCGCGGCTCTCCACGCCACGTCCTGCCGTCTGCGCGGCGATCGCGGACGCGGCGGGCAGTTCGCCGGGGGTGTTGACGCGGATCACGCCGATGCTGGCCGCGTGCGCGGCGGGCTTGAGGACGACCGGGTAGCCGATCCGCGCCGCGGCCTGGACGGCTTCTTCGACGGTGCGGACCCGGGCGGACGCGGCCGAGGGCACCCCGTGGCGGGCGAAGAGAGCGCGTGCGGTGGCCTTGTTGCGGCAGCCCCGCATCACCTCCGGCGGGCTGGCGGGCAGGCCAAGCCGGCGGGCGAGGCGTGCGACCGGAACGAGATACCACTCGGTCCAGGTCATGATCCCGGCCAGGTGGTGGCGTGCTGCCAACGCATGGCCGGCCACGGCCAGGGCGGCCTGGTCGGTGGGATCGGCGACTTCCCAGTCTGTGATGAAGGCGCGCTCCCACGTGGGTTCAACACTGGTGACCAGGACCACGTCGTAGTGAGCTGCGATGTTCTCCAGACAGAACCCGCGGTATGCCTCGGCCTCCATGTCCGCGGCGGCGACGATCAGGACGACCGGGTTACCGGTACGAGAGGACAAGCAGGGCTCCAAACAGGAAAGAGGAAAGGGGCAGTCGAGGGCTGGGATGCGGGCAGGTCAGGGGGTTCGCCGGCGCCGCAGCTCGAAGGCGGAGGCCCAGTGGGGGTGATCGGCGATCAGCTTCCGCGCGTAGAGAGCGGTGAAGTTGTTGCTGAGGCCACGGATGCCCTCGGGCAGCTGCCAGCGCACGTCTTCGAAGAGGGCCTTGAGCCCGATGCGGGTGGCCCCCGAGGCCAGCCGCTGGGCGGTCAGCCGTTCCAAAGCCCGGTAGACGTAGGGGTGTTGGGCGTCGAAGGCGAGGAAGCGGTCGGTGATCGTGGGCCTCGATCCCGCGCGGCGCGAAAGACGGGCCGCCGTCCCGGGGTGCTGGTGGGCGCAGGCGTGGGGCGTGGGCATCGGGTGGTCTCCGTGAGGACGAGCGGTCGGCAGCGGGCGGCCGGGTGGGTTCAGGTGAAGGAGGCGCGCAGGCCGGGGACGGTGCGCAGGCGCGCGAAGGTGACGGCGAGGCCCAGGGCCTGCAGGACGGCGCAGCCGGTGATCGCGTGGCCGAGCAGCGAGGGCGGTACGGCCGCGACGAGGATTCCGGCGAGGGGAAAGGGCAGCAGGAGCAGCAGAATGGTCAGGGAGAGGGTGGCGCCGAACACCTCAGGCGGGATGAGGTGGGTGCGCAGGGTCCGCAGCACCACGGTCATACCGCCTTCGCCAGCCATGAGGACAGCGGTGAGTGCGAGGTAGGCGCTGTAGGTGTGGGTGAAGGAGACGGTCAGGCACGCGGTGGCAGCGATCGCCGCGGAGACGGCGCCCACTGGCCACAGGCCGTAGCGGTCGATGGCTTTGCGGCAGACGGCGACCGCTGCGAGGGAGGCAAGGGCGGCGGCCGACCAGATCAGGCCGACGTCGGCGGTGGAGTGCCCGAGCTGCTTGACCACGATCACCGGGGCGGCGGCCTGCAGGAGTCCGACCGCCAGGTTGGACAGGGTCAGTCCGGTCACCAGCCAGCCGAGCGCGGGCAGCGACTGCAGGGTCGACCAGCCCGTGCGCAGCCCCTTGCGCACGGGCTCCGTCTCACGGACCTGCTCGTGGTCTCTTGGGCGAGGGGCGAGGGCACAGCCGAGCAGCGAGAACCCGGCGATCGCCGTCAGCATGCCGGCGGCACCTGTCCAGTGGAGCAGCAGCCCGGCGAGCGCGGGTCCGGCCAGGGTCGCCGTCTGGTCGATGCCGAGCAGGACCGCCTGCACACGGTGGGCACGCGCGTCGGCGGCGCGGGCGGCCACTGCACCTGCGGTCTCGGCGGCGACGTAGGAGAACTCCGTGAGCGCTCCGGTGGAGGCGGCGAGCAGCAGGACGGTGACGGTGGCCGCAACGGGGTCGTTCTGCTGTGGCAGGACGAGCGCGACGGCGAGCACGACCAGGGCGCGCGCCGCCGAAGCGAGGCGGAAGACTCGGCGGGAGCCGTAGCGGTCGACCAGGGCACCGGCCACCGCGAATGTCCCCAGGCGGGGAATCCACTCCAGTGCGAACGCCAGCCCGGTCAGGGCCGCGGAGTCGGTGGTGGCCAGTACCAGCAGGGGGATGCCGTACGTGGTCATGGCGAACGCGGCGGCGTCCATGCTGCGCGGCAGATAAACGCCGCGCAGCAGCGGGGAAACCGGCCGGCGGGAGGGCCGACTTCCGGTGCGGGCTCTCACGCAGCGTGCTCCGTCTCATCCTCCGTGTGGGAGGAGCGGGATGCCACCGCGTGCAGGACCTGCGGGTGCGTCTGGAGCCACTCGGCCAGCGCGTCCCGCAGCTCCGCAGGCGCGAAGGCCGCCTCGGCTCGGAGGACGGTGCCGAGCAGTTTCAGGGTCTGCTGGACGCGGGTGACGAAGTCGCTGGCCTCGCTGGGGTATTGGTGGGTACGCGACCAGCGGGCGACGGTGTCGTACACCTCGGCGAGGTCCTCGCCCGCCTCGGTGAGCCGGTAGCGAGCCGGTGCACGGTCGGCGAAGTGCACCAGGCCGAGCGCGCGTGCTACGTCGGTGGCGTAACGCAGCTGGTGTCGGGGAAGGTCGCCGAAGGCGCCTTGCAGGCTGCCGCGTTGGTGGCTGATGGGGCCGTTGTCGTCGATCTCGCTGACCAGCCGGATCAGAGCCGGCAGGGACAGTGCGCTGACCACGCGGCCCGTGTGCGGATGGTTAAGGATCGCGGTGCGGCTCATCGGCGCGGGCCTCCTGCCGGGGAGACCGTCAGGGGGCGGGCGGGTGTCTGGTGGGAGAAGAGGTCGCCGCCCCGCCACGCCGGGGCCGCGGTCGGAGCAGTGGGGGCTGCGGGAGCCGGGAGGCGTGTCTGGGTGGTCAGCCACGGCCCGGAACGCGTCTGGGCGGAGGCGGGTGCCTGCCCCCACAGCGGGTGGGCGCCGGCGGTTTCGATCGGGCGGCCGGCCGCCCAGGCCGAAAGGCTCTGGAAGACGGGCGCGAGGGCCCTGCCTGTTGCGGAGAGCTGATACTCGCCGACGCCCGTGGCCGTAGAGCGGTTGACGACCAGGCCGTCGGCGACCAGCCGGTCCAGCGGCAGGTAGACGGCGGGCAGCCCGTAGGTCGGCATGGCCTCGGCGGCCAGGGCCTTCGCGCTCGCCGCCCCACGGGCCTTCAACGCCCACAAGATCGGGGTGGTGTGCCGCGGGCTGATCAGGACAATGGTGTCCTCGGCATTCTGGGCCGCGGGAATCCGCTCGGGCTCCATCTCTCCCGTGCGCGCGTTGCGTACGAGTTCCTTCTCCAGGTGTTCGTCCCCCCAGGCAGCGATGACAGTGAGGGCGGGCAGCAGCTCGGTTGCCCGCGCCGTCAGGCTGTAGGTGACGTGGCGCGGGCCGTGTTCGGTGCGCTGGATCAGACCCGAGTCGGTGAGCTTGCGCAGCCGGGGGTTCAGCTGGCCGGAGTGCAGCCACGACAGCTGAGACCTGATCTCCATGTAGCGCAGCGGCTGTTCGGCGAGCGTCATCAGCGTCCACACGCTCCAGCGCGGGGCGAGCATGTCCAGCGACTCGGTGACGCGTGCGAGGTCAGTGCGGGTGGTGCGGGGCAGACCGGTGGCGGCCAAAGGGGGAACTCCTCAAACGGGGGTGGGGAAGGTCAGCGAGTGCGGGCGGCAGCACGCGCGGGCGCAGCAGCCGGTGCGGCAGCGGGTACGGGCTCAGGACTCGCCGCCGGGGCGGGCACGCGGTGCAGACTGGCCAGGACGCCGCTCAGGGTCTTGGCGTAGACGTCGCGGGTGGCGACGGAGTCGGCGATCCGGCGGGCGCAGTCGAGGATGTGGACGGCCTCGACGGAGCCGATCTGACGTTCCGGGTGGGCCAGTTCACGCAGCCGCTGCAGCTGGAAGGCGATGTTGCGCTCGGCGAACTGCAGATCGGTGAGACCGCTGATCAGGGCGGCCAGCATGCTGCCCTCGGGATTGAGGTCGGCGAGGGCTTCTAGGTCGGCCAGCGGCTTGGCGTAGAGGTCCTCGATGCGCCCGGCGATCTTCTGCGAGTCGCTGGCGGAAGGCTGGGACAAAGGGTCGGTGGGACTTTCAGGGGCGGTGGGCTCGCACCGCCCCGGCGCGCGAGGACGCCGGGACGGGCGAGGCAACGGCCGTGATCTTCTGCTGGGCAAACTGGACGGGCCAAGGTGGGCGCTGGCCGCGCTCGGGCATGGTCCGCAGGAGCTCACCGAGGGCGGCGATGTAGCCGTTGCGTCCGGACAGCGCGGCCTCCAGCCACTGGGCGTCGAAGCGCAGATCGTCGGCGGACAGCTCGTTCATGTCCCGGTCGCCGGCGGTGGCCTGGTGGACCCGGTCCCGTACCCGGGCGACCTGTTCCTCGGCCACCACCAAGAAGCTGCGCAGCTCCAGCGCGCGCACCAGGGCCGCGGAGGCGTCAGGCCCTGTCGCCTGCGCATACAGCTCTCGGACCGGGGCTCCGAACGCCTGCTCCAGCAGGCTGTCCTGGGTGGAGGTCTTGTCGATCACGCTCATCGGACCGCTCCGCGTACAGGAGCCTGGCCGGCGGCGGGCACGGACGGTGCGGTGGTCGCCAGGGCCGGGCCCCGGCGCGCCGCCGGCGAGCGCCACAGGGCCGTGCGGTTTCCGATCGCCTGGGGGTCAAGGAGGTGGCGCACCGTCATGACGCGTCCCTGCCGCACGGCGTGCGCGACGTTCACCGTGCGCGCGAGCCGCATAACCTGCTCGGGCAGCTCGACGAACTCACCGTCGGGCACAGCCTCCACGTGCCGGGCGAGGGCTTCGGCAAGGACGTCTTCGGCCCGGTCCAATACCTGCTGGGCCTCGCTGAGCAGGCCGTGCCAGCGCACGATCGTGACGGCTTCCGGGCTGGCCTGGGGAGCGGCGGATACAGCTTGGCGCAGCGCGGCGATCGGCATCTGGAAGCGGGTCTCTATCTGCTCGGTGAGAACGCCCAGCACATCGTCGACATCGGGCACAGCAAGCTCCTTTCCGTGGGCATTCGGGGAAACAGGGCCGCTATTTCACGACCCAACCGCCTTACAGATGGCGGCAATTCAGAACAGACTTGGCCGGGGCAGCTTTCTGGCTAGTCCAGGCACATGCCGACGGAGCGGTAGACGTAGGTGGCGGAGACCCAGCCCTTGACGCCAGTCGTCCTGTCGGTGATGTAGCGCCACTTTCCGCTGGTCTTGTGCACGGTGAACTTGTGGCCCCGGTACAAAATCCCGACGGCGGTGGACGTGGCGGACGCCTTGGACCGGATGGTGACGGCCTTGGTGCCGACCACCCACGGCCCCGGACCGGTGCAGGACGGGTCGGTCATCGAGGCAGGCACCTGGGCGGGTACGGCGCTCGCAGCGGTCGCGGAGACCAGGGGCAGAGCGAGGGCGCCGAGAAGCGCAGCCGAGACGGCTATTCGGGTTGAGCGCATGGGGAATTGGACTCCATAGAGGGGAAGGAAAAATGCAGGAACAGGCCCGGGCAGATCCCGTGCGGGCCGAATTCAAGAGTCCGGAGAATCCCCGGTTTCGGTAACCGGGGATGTGCTGCTATATTCCGCACTCGCATACGCGGAACGGCATCCGTACCGGCACGAAATGGCGTGACACCGGGGGAAGTTCTCGTATTCGGCTCAGCGGCTCGGGCCGCGCGGCGGCGTGGGGCGTGCCGGAGCCGCGGGCAGCGTGGTGCGGCGGGCGGGTGGTGCCGGGGCGGGCAGCGGGATGTCCTCGCCGCTCCAGTGCGCCTCCCACCAGGTCGTGGCGGCCTCAAAGGAGGCAAAGCCGCCCTCGCGCAGCGTGTGCGTGAAGGTGTCGGCCTCTTCCAGCAGCACCCGGAACGGCACGGGCGCCCTCTCGTCGAGGGCGCGCAGGAGCACGGTGGTCTGGACGGGCTCGCTGTCGTGGGTGTAGCTGGTCAGGAAGGCGAAGTGGTCGCCGTCGCGGCGCAGCCGCTCCTCCAGCGCCCGGGTGGCGTCGTCAGCGGGCATGGTGCCCATACCCTGCGGCAGGAGGATCTTCTCCTCGGGGCAGCCGCGGGCGATCAGCCAGGACTGGGCCATGGCCGGCAGGGGCAGCTCGGCGTGGGCGAAGCGGAAGGTGCGCGAGACGGTGTCGCGCTTGAGGTGCAGGGCGACGATCTGGGGCTCGCCGGGGATCCCCCAGGTGACGGCCCCGTTGTGCAGGACGTAGAAGCCGTGCTGGTCGTCGCTGGTGTGGTGCTCGGCCAGGACGGTGAGCATGTCCTGCTCGATGGCGATGTGCTGCCAGAACTGCTCGTCAACGCGGTCGTTGACGGCCTCGTAGCCGTCGAGGCGGAAGTCCGGTGTGGATGTGGGCATCGATGCTTTCGGATCGCAGGCAGGAACGAGGAGTGCGCGAGTGGACCGTTGAGGCGTTTCAGCGCCGAGGGGCGGACGCAGCCGGCCAGGCTCCAGCCCGCCGCACAGGCGGCAAGGATTGTGGTCCGGGCGGTCGCGGCGCGACGAGGAGTGAGCGGCCGGCGTCGGTGAGGGTGACGGGCTGCCCGGCGTGCAGCGGGTGGGAGTCGTCGCGTGCGACGAGACCAGCCTGCTCCAAACGACGGAACTGGCTGTAGGTGACCCGGGTGCCAGAGGCGGTCACGACCGACAGGCGCTGGGTCAGCAGGTGTTCCCGCAGTGTGGCGCCCTGGGCAATGGCGAGCAGGGCCGCATGATCGGGCGGAGGCAGCTCCGCCGACGGACCGGTCCTGCGACTTCGGGTGGCGGCTTCCACGGGCTCCAGCGCCGCCTTGACCTGTTGCTCGCGATCATCGCGTGTGGCGGCGGCCTCCTCCAGCGTGGCGACGGTGCGGTTGATGCGCGTGAACAAGGCATGGTCGACGGCGAACTCACCGGAGGCCAGCCTCTGGAGCTGGACCCGGTAGAAGGTCACGGTGTGTTCGGCCTGGACAAGAGCGCGGTGTGCGTCAGCCAGGCGGGCATGCGGCTCGTCGAGGAGGTCGCGGTCGCGGTGCTGCCACAGCTGATCGATGCTGTGGCCAACAGCCGCCTCAATGCGGTGATCGAGGGCCGTGAGCGCCTTCTTCGCAGGCGGAGGAGGAGTGGGAGGCATGGGCGGTTGGTTTCTCGGTGGGAGTGATCACGACGGCCCGCTGTCGGCAGACGTTTCGCCGAGGGCAATGCGGACATCGCGGTGGGTGCCGTCGCGTGTGTGTACGGCTGGGCCGAGGGAAGCGAGAAGACGCAGCATCGGGATGTTGGAGGCGTCGGTGTACGCGCTCAGGGTGTGAGCGCCCCGGGAGCGGGCGGCGTCGGCCGCGTGCCGGGCCAGTGCAGTGCCGATGCCCTGGCGCTGGCGGGCGTCGGCGACCTGCAGTCCGAGGTCGACGACGCCCTCCTGGTGGCTGACGGGGCCGACGCAGACGAGGCCGACCGGTTCCTCGTCGGCGTCGAGCCCGATCCAGCACTCCGCATGGGCGAGCAGCCGCGAAAGGTCGCGGCGCGCGAAGCGGGTTCGGCCCCAGCGGCGCAGCAGGCTCGTCTGCGAGCAGTGCTGGTGGAAGGCGTCGACCAGGTGCCAGTCCCGGGCCGTTACCTGTCGCGTGCGCGCGAGAGCGGGGTGCGTCAGCAGGAGCAGCCCGCTCGTGCGTCCAGCAGATCGGTACGCCGGTACGCCTTGTAGCGGCGGCTGTCGTGGCCGGTGGTGTTGCGGGTGCGGACCCCGTAGGGAGCCAGGAGCTTGGCGAGGCGGACCTGGGTGAGGTCGGCGTACGGCCAGCGGCCCTCGGCGTCGCCCGGCAGGTCGCGCAGGCACAGGACGAGATCGGCGGAGGCCATGGTGTCCGGGTCACCGACGACGGAGAAGACATCGAGGCAGGCGTGGACGATCGTCTTCGGCCGGCTCGGACAGGACAGGAAGTCGTCGTCCTCGTCCTCCGCCTCGTCCTGTACATCCTGCGCGTCGTCTTCGTCGTCCTCGGGTGCAGCAGCGCAGCAACACGAAGTGGACAGCAGCGCGTTGAGCTCGGCGCCCGCGGCCATGCGTTCGACGAGGACGTCGGTGAGGTTCTCCAGTTGCTCGGCGGCGCTGACGCCGTCGGGCAGCTTGTCGCTGGACAGGGCGACGAGCTGCCGGTCGAGGTCCTGGACCTCGGTGAACACGTCGAGGATGGCGCGGTGGTGCGGGTTCTCGGTCGCCGGGACGGGCGCCAGGACGGCGGTGGCGACCTGGTCGATCAGGTTGGGGAACTGCGTCAACGAAGGGGGCCCTTCAGGGGTGTTGTGGGTGCGGGGCGGGGAAGGCCGGGCATCGCGTACGGCGGCGGGCCCGGCTTAGGGATCGGCTGGGGCGCGTCCAGCTGGGGGAGCGGGTGCGGGCGGCATGCGTCCGCGCGCCCGTTGGACGCCGGGCGATGCCGAGGCGGGCGCGGGCGGTGTCGTACACGTCGTGCCTGGCCCGCGGGCGGACGGCCACCACGTGGATCTCGGTGCGGTGCGTGGAGTTTGCGGGCGCCGGGCGCTGGGCGTAGACGATGCGCCACTCGTTGCGGTGATCGACGTACAGCTTTCGGCAGCCGGCGAGGTCGCGTTCGAGCTTGCTGCCGAACAGCCGGGCGTTGACGACGTCCTGGAGCTGGGCGAGTGCCAGATCGCGGATGTCTTCTGGGGCCTGGAGCAGGTCGGTCAGGGCACGGGGGTCGAAGGAGAGGCCGAAGGCCGGCCGGACCTCGGGGCCGCCGGTCATGCGGCCTGGCCTGGACGGCCGTCCTCCTCCGGCTCCCTGGAGGAGCGGGAGGAGGGCTTCGGGCCGGGCAGCAGGCGGTGGGCGGGCCGGTCCGGGTCCGTCATGCACGCCGACAACGGTCCGCCGGGAGCCCGGACCGCGGCCATGGCGTGCGTGAGGAAATCGCGATGCCACACGAACAGACCGGCCAGGCCCGCCTCGGGGTCCTTGTGCTGCTGGTAGGCCAGCCACAGGGCATGCAGCCAGGCCACGACGTCCTCGTGCTCCTGCCACTGCTCGCACCAGGGCGCCGCGGTGGTCACTTCGGAGCCATAGACGCGCAGGAGGAAGTCGTCCACCCAGTCCGTGAGGGCGTCGAGTTCGTCCTCGTACTCCTCGCCGTCCAGTTCCAGGATCGGGCGGGGCTCCGGCGGAGCGGGCGGCAGGGGCATGCCCGCGAATCCCGGCATGCCGTAGGCGGCGAACGGTGAAGGGGCGGGCGCGGAGGACAGGCTGTCGAGCTGCCGGGCCTGCTGTTCCGACTGATCGAGCAGCTTGCGGACCTTCGCCTCGATGCTCTCCAGATCGGATTCCGGCAGCCGGACCGGTTCCATCTCCCCGTCGTCCGGGGTGCTTATGGATTCAGGCACGAAAAGGGGTCTCCTTGAAGGCGCAGCCGACGGGTGGGATTTCGGCTCCAACCATCCGGACAATCCCCGGTTTCGGTAACCGGGACTTGCGTGCTACAACGCCTCTGCGGGTGAGGGAGAAAGACGCCGGGCAGCATTCTGCGGGCCGCTCCGGGCATCAGAAGACGACGGTCAGGACGTGAGGGTGACGTCGTCCTGGGTCAGGGTCTGCTGGAGCGTCTCGGTGAGCCGGTCGGCGGCGATTTCCGCGTAATGGCGGGTCTTTTCCACGCCGATGAAATCGCGGCCCTCCAGCAGAGCGGCCACGCCGGTCGAACCGGAGCCGCAGGTGAAGTCGAGCACGGTGCCGCCCGGCGGAGCGATTTGCACCAGCTCACGCATGACCAAGACGGGCTTCTGCGTGATGTGCTGGCGGGCCTTGCCTGAGGGCTGCGAGGCGCTGTAGAGGCCCGGCAGGTAGACGGGGTTACGGGAGGCGTCGATGGCGCCCTTGGAGGCCCAGACGATGAACTCGCAGTTCTGGGTGAAGCGGCCCTTTTGCGGCCTGGCCTGCGGCTTGTGCCAGGCCAGCACCCCACGCCACAGCCATCCGGCCGCCTGAATCGCGTCCGTGGTGATCGGCAGCTGACGCCAGTCGGTGAACAGCAGAGCCGTACCACCGGTCTTGGTCAAACGGTGGGCCTCGGTCATGATCTGCGTCAGCCAGAACCCGTACGAACGCTGATCCATGTTCTCACCAGTGAAGTTCGGGAGTGCATGGCTGGCGTCGGCGGAGGTGTACTTCTGCTTGGCGCTGCGGCTCGTACGCTCCTTCGCGGTTCGGCCGCCGGAGTTGTAGGGCGGGTCGGTGATGACGGAGTCGACGCAGTCGTCCGGCAGTTCGGCGAGAACGCTGAGGGCGTCGCCTTGGTGCAGGGAAAAAGGCAAAGAGGTACCCCAGTTCGGGTCGGTGAAGAGGACGGGAATGCCTCCGGCCCGCAGCCGTGATCCCGTCGTCGGCATTCGGGTGCGACAAGGCCCGGCCGACGGAAGGCGGGGGTGCGCGGGGGAGGAGTCAAAACTGTAGGGCACGATCCCCGGTTGAGCGCTATCGCCCGCCAAAAGCCCCGAAATCAAGCCTTGATCACGAACGATTTCGGCAACCGGGGATCCGCCCTTACTGTTTAGGAACTGCCCGGCGGACACCGCCGATGGCCCGCCCCCTGCCCCTGCCCTCGTGGAGGTTCCCCCTGTCCCGGCACACCTGACCCGCCGCCCCGCAGCGGCGCGAAGTGCAACTCGCCCCGTTGCGCAGGCATCCCGATTCACCCAGCCCGGCCGCCCGCTCCCTTTCCACTCCTGCGTACGCGCGGCCAGGACTTCGCTTCCAAGGACCCCGTTGACATCGCTCTACCCTCCCCTGCCCGCAAACGCCCCGCCGCCGGACCGTAGCCGTCCGCCGGGAGGCCAGCCGGATTGAAGGGCATAGCCGCCGGCATCGGCGTCTTCGTCCTCTCCCCCTTCCTCCTCGCCGGCACGGCCATGCTGATGGCCTCCTCCAGCGAGGCCGCCCAGACCACCTACTCCTCCTTCAGCTGCGTGGGCGACGTCGACACCGACGCCGTCGTCGAGCAGGTCACCAAGATCCTCAACGGCACGTCCGCCAAGGACGTACCCGTCGAGGGCCTGTCTCTGCCCGAGGAGCAGATCCCCAACGCCCGCACCATCGTGGCCACCGGGATCAGCCTGAACGTGCCGAAGAAGGGCCAGATCATCGCGCTCGCCACCGCGATGCAGGAATCGCGGCTGCGCAATCTCAGCTCAGGTGACCGGGACTCGCTCGGTCTGTTCCAGCAGCGCCCGAGTCAGGGGTGGGGCACCGCCGAGCAGATCCACGACCCCGTCTATGCCTCCACCCAGTTCTACAAGCACCTGCTCTCGGTGGACGGCTGGCAGCAAATGACCGTCACCCAGGCCGCCCAGGCCGTGCAGCGCTCCGCCTACCCCGACGCCTACGCCCAGTGGGAACCCTTGGCGACCGCCCTGCAAAAGGCGATCGCCGCCACCTTCCCCGGCGCCTCCGGCACGGACACGGACACCACCCCCAGCAGCACTTCCTGCACGGCGACCGAGGACGGCTCCGGGTACGGCACCATCCCCGAAGGCTCGATACCGAAGGGCTACTCGATCCCCAAGGACGCCGATCCGAAGGCGCGCAAGGCGATCGCGTGGGCGATGGCGCAGCTCGGCACGATGTACCAGTGGGGCGGTACCTGCACCGCGCCGCACGGCCCGGACCCGATGGGCCGCTGTGACTGCAGCTCGCTGACCCAGCAGGCGTACGCGCATGCCGGCATCCAGCTCACCCGCACCACGTACACGCAGGTCAACGAGGGCAAGGCCGTCTCTCCCAAGGCGCTAAAGCCCGGTGACCTGATCTTCTCCCGCGGCACGGCCGACCGTCCCGAACACGTCGGCATGTATATCGGCTCGGGTCTCGCGATCGAGGCACCCCGCACTGGCAAGCCTGTTCGAATTGCGCCGCTGGCGGACTGGGGCATCCTCGCCGCCCGCCGCGTCATCTGACCCCCGATCGGGTCGCAGGTCGCGCATGCCTCCTTCACCAGCACAGCGCCGGCACGACTGACCCGGCAGCTGAGCGGGGTTGCCGCCGGCTCATCCCCCTGGGCCGCCCCTCAGCAGGGCCGAGCCGCCTGCCCGTTTCCCCCTTCTCCGAGGCAGTTGCCTCGCCCCTCCCCTTCTTCTCTTCTGCGATTCCCGCGCGTCTGCTTCGGCGCGCACAAGGAGCCTCCCTTTGCACCTGCTCGACACCGCGCAGTACCTGGCCTACGACCCCGGCATCACACCCTCGGGCGGTGGCCTGCCCGGCCTAGCCGTGCTGAAGAACGTCGTCAACTCGATCAACCTGTTCGCGATCGTCGCCGTGGTCGGCGCGCTCGCCGTCTCGCTCGGCGTGTGGGCCTGGGGCCACCACACCGGCGGCCACCAGGCCGAGGCCAACGGTAAGAAGGGCGCGGTCGTTTCGGCCGGCGCCGCCCTCGGCCTCGGAGCCGCGAACGGAATCGTGGCCTTCTTCTCCGCCCTGGGGTCGCAAGTCCACTGATGCCGAAACGATCCTTCTCCCTGTCCGGCTACGGCCTCGAGTGGTCGACCCGGCAGCGCATCACGGCCATCGCGATCGGCCTCGCCGTCCTGCTCGCCCTCGCCGCCGTCGTTGCCCTGCTCATCGGCCGCGCCGGAACCAACGACAGCAAGACCACCACTCCATCCGGGGCTAGCAGCACCGCCTCCGCGTCCGCCGGTCCGACGGCGTCGGCCGGGACCGGTTCGGTAGCCAAGCCTCCGCCGCTGGCGGACCCGGTCGCCTTCGCCAAGGCCGCCGCAGCGATGCTGTGGTCCTACGACACCCGGACCACCAGCCGTGACCAGCAGCTCGCCGGGATGAAGGCGTGGCTGACGGCGGAGACCAAGTACGCCGACTGGTCCTCGATCGCCGCGCAGGTGCCGGATCCGGTGCTGTGGTCGCGGATGGCGGATCAGGACCAGTACGCATCCGCCAGCGTGTCCGAGGCCCACTACCCGTCCGCGTTCAAAGAGGCCCTGTCGGACGCCCCAGAGGCGATCACCGAGGCGTACATCTACGCCGTCACCGTCACCGGCAAGCAGCAGATCGCTTGGAAGAAGGGCGGCGCCGGTGCCGAGGACCGCTCTATCACCCTCGCCGTGCAGTGCCGCCCCAACGCGAACTGCTCCCTGGTCTCCATCGCCCCCCGCGTCGTGCCCTAACCCGCCCCGCACCCAGATGAGAAAGGAGGGGTGACTCCCCTTTGGGCTTCTGCGACCTCCCTCTCGCGGACAAACTCTGCGCCGTCGGCGATGCGGTCGACTTCGCCTCCAACCCCGGCGAGGCCATCGGCAACTGGATGGCCAAGTCGGCGGGCGAACTCGCCGCCGCCGCAGCCGACCTGGCCGCCGACGCGGTCAACACCACCACCAAGGTCGACCTGAACACCAGCTGGTTCCGCGACAACTACGAGATGATCCTGCCGATCGGCCTGATCGTCCTCGTCGCCACTTTCTGCGCCCAGCTCGTGCGCGCCGCGATCCGCCGCGACGGCCAGGCCCTCACCCAGGCGTTCACCGGCACCGCCACCGGTGTGCTGTTCGCCTTCACCGCGATCGCCTTCACCACCGTCGCCATCGAAGTGGTCGACGCCCTGTCCGACGGACTGTTCAAAGCCGCCAACCTGGACATCGCCACGGCAGTGCGGCGCATCGTGAAGGTGAGCCAGATCCCGGGTCTCGAAGCCCTGGGGTGGCTGGTCGCCGTCTTCGCTGGAGTCGGGGCCGCCCTGGGTGCCTTCCTCTATTGGTGCGTGATGGTGGTCCGCAAGGTCGGCATCCTCGTCATGGTCACCCTCGCCGTCTTCGCCGGAGCTGGCGGCGGCTGGGAGGTCGCCCGGCGCTGGCGCAGGGGCTGGATCGAAGCCACCGCCACCCTCGTCGTCTCCAAGCTCCTGATGACCGTGATCTTCGTGCTCGGTATCGCGGCGATGGGCAAGACCGAGGCCAAGGACGGCATCGCCGCACTCGCCGACGTCATGGCTGGCATCGTCATCATGGCCCTGGTGTTGTTGTGCCCGTACGCGACGTTCAAGTTCGTGCACTGGGCCGCCTCCGAAGGTTCGGACGCCGAGACGCTGCACCGCTCCGGCGGAGCCGGTGCGCAGATCGCCCGCCAGCACGCCGAACGCGCCGGCCGCAAGGCCGCCGCAGCAGCAGCTACCGCCGGAACCGGCGGTGCCGCGGCCGGAGCGGGCGCCGCTCCCCAGGGCCCGGATGCCGTGCCGGGCGGCTTTCCCGGGGACATCGCCACCAACCCCACGCCGGACACCGGCAAGGAAGGCGGCGGCAGCTCCACGACGCCGTCGTCCGGAGGCGAGGGGATCAAGAGCGGTCTGGAGAAGGCAGTGCAGCCCGCGCCGACCAGCCCGCGCGACGACACCACCGGCCACCTCGGCGGCACGCCCGGGCCCGGCGGGTCCGGTGGCGGATCAACCGGTCAGGGCAGCGGGTTCATGTCCGCACCCCCCACCAGCGCCTCCGCCCCGCCGCCGCAGGGCTCTCCGCCGGCCCCGGACTCCACGAGTACGGCCGCAACCGGCACGCCGCCGCCTCCGCCCACCGGCCTGTGACCCATCCCCCCACCGGGACGGCGCCCCGCACTCCGCGTGTGAGTACGCCGTCCCGGCCTCACCCCGCGCCTCACCGGAAACCGGCTCTTGTCTGAACTCTCCGTCTCCCCGATCACGGTCAAATTCCCGCACCGCTCCAGGCGCGGCATCCTCCTCGGCCTCTCCCTGCCCCAACTCCTGCTCGTTTCCTCCGCGTTGGCCCTGCTGCTCATCACGGTGGTGACCACTGGGCTGCTCGGCGCGATCGCGCTGACCCCGCTGTGGGCGGTCATCGCCGCCCTGGTCGCCATCCGCCGCAACGGCCAGTCCCTGATCGACTGGGCGCCGATCGTCGCCCGCTACGCCCACCGGCGCCGCACCGGCCAGACGTTGTGGCTGGCCCGCCCGGTCTCCCGGCCCCGTCAGGACGGCGTGCTGCATCTGCCCGGCACCGCCGCCTCGTTGAAGGTCGTCACCCCCGGTGACTCCGCCAACCAGGCTGCCGCTGTCCACGACCCCCACCACCAGACCCTCACCGCTGTCGCCCGGGTCTCCTCCCGCGCGTTCGCCCTGCTGGACCCCGCCACGCAGAACGCAAATGTGGCGGGCTGGGGCAGGGCCCTGGCCGGCATCGCCCGCACCGGACACGTCGCCACCGTGCAGGTCCTGGAACGCACCGTCCCCGACTCCGGCGACACCCTCGCCCGCCACTGGGCCCAGCACGGCCGCCCCGACACCCCGGTTGCCGGGCAGGTGTACTCCGAGCTGGTCGCCTCCGCCGGCCCGGCCGCCGCCCCGCACGAGGCGTACCTGGCCATCAGCCTGGACCTCAAGGCTGCCAAGCGCCTCATCAGCCAGGCTGGCGGCGGGCTACCAGGTGCCTTCACGGTGCTGGAGCAGACCACCTGTGCCGTAGCCCTCGCCGCACGCAGCGCGGGACTGATGGTGACCGGCTGGCTCAACGCGCGGGAGATCGCCGCGGTCATCCGCACCGCCTACGACCCCCACGCCCTGTCCGCCCTCCAGCAGTGGTCGCCGACCGGGCGCGCCGAGGCCGACCCGCCTGCGGCCGGGCCCGTCGTCCAGGTCGAGGAGTACGACCGACTCGGCACCGACAGCGCCCGCCACGCCACCTACTGGATCGAGAACTGGCCCCGCACCGAGACCACCCCCGGCTTCCTGCACGGTCTGATGTTCACCGCCGGCGTCCGCCGCAGCCTGTCCCTTATATACGTGCCGCAGGGACTCGAGTCCGCGCTGCGTGACGTCCAGCGCACGAAGGCCGCCATCATCGCCGACGCCAACGAACGCGCCCGTCGCGGACAGGTCGACTCCGAGGCCGACTCCGTCGAGTACGCCGACGTCAAGGTCCGCGAGCGGCAACTGATCGCCGGCCACGCCGACGTCGCCCTGACCGGGCTGCTCACCGTCAGCGCCGAAACCGACGCCGCCCTCGACGCCGCGTGCGCGCAGATCGAGACCGCCGCCGTCACCGCCCAGGTCGACCTGCGCCGCCTGTACTTCCAGCAGCCCGACGCGTTCACCCTCGCCGCCCTGCCGCTCGCCCGCACGGCGCTGTGACACCCCTCCCACCCCGTTGCTGATGACGATCACCAGCTCCCGGTCCCCGCTCCCGCCCGCGATGAACGTGCCGTTCTGCGGCACCAAGGACCCCTTTGAACGCACCCCGCACCACTGACGCACACCCCTACCTCCGCGCCGCTACCGCCGGTCTACGCCACCACGCCCGCGCCCACACCTCGCACGGCGCCCCCGCCGACCGGCTGCACCTGGACACGCTGCACGCCCACCTCACCGCCGCCCACCAACTGCTCGACCAGCTCACTGACAGCACCCGGCCCCCGCATCCGGCCGCCGGGCGTCATCTGGCCGCCGCTCACCTGCGGTTGTGGCAGGCCACCGCCGCCGTCCACGACGCCTTCCACACCGTGCCCGCCGACGACGGAGAAGGCCCCGCCGCCGAGGAGTGCCGGCCCGAGCGTCTGCCGGAGGGCCCACCGGTGCTGACGATCTGCCAGCGGCACCTGGCGGCCTCCCACGCGATCCGCCGCAAGACCACCCCCACCGACCTCAACACTCCGCTGCACGGCCACACCACCACCTGCAGCCAGTAATTCCTCGCTCCACGAAAGGGCACTGCATGCACAAGCTGAAGCGCACCACCTCCACCGCCGTCGTCCTCGCCGCACTCGCCGGCAGCGCCGCGCTCGCGACCGCCTCCCCCGCCGCCGCCGCAGCCGACTACCGGTGCACCACCAGCACCAAGTCGATCGACGACCCGGCGTACTCGGGCCCGTGGGCCGACAACTGGGACGTCAAGGTCACTTTGTGTGCGAAGCGCTCCGGCTCCACCGTCTACACCTACGCCAAGATCAGCTGGGACGGGCCGGCGTACGGCTACGTCGACGACAGCTCCATATTCGACGGCGCGTACTTCAAGCTCCAGGTCAAGAAGTCGCAGGCGGGCACCGACCCGGTGAAGAAGTCGGCGAACTACTACGGCATCGAGTCGCGACTGGAGAACAGCGACTCCAACGCCAACTACAACAACAGCTACACCACGCCCATCCTCAGCTACACGATCGGCTCCAGCCGCGGACTGGCCGACGGCGAACTGCACCTCGACTGGAACAACGACGGCAGGGGCTACTGGAAGCACCTGTTCAGCGCCTCACCGGCCGTCTGAGCCACACCCGCCCTGCTCCCAGACGCCGTCACGTGAAAGCCGCTCCGTCATGACCCACCGGCCCGCGCGCCGAGCCCGCCGCGCCTCGGCCTCCCCCCTGTTCACCCCGCACGGCACCGACCGGGCCAGCCGCAAAGCCGCGCGCCGTCAGCTCGCCGAAGCCGCCGCCAAGGCCCGCGCCGAAGCAGGCGCCTACTCGGACGGCCACGAGGCTGTCGAGCCCGAGATGCCGCCGCCGCTGTTCCCGCCCCGCGGCCGTCCCGGACCCGCCTCCGCCCGCGGAAACAGGCTGAAGCTGCCGCAGCACCGCATGACCACCGCCACCGCGAGCGGGGCGTACCCCTTCCTCGCCGAGGGCGGCCTGGGCGCCGAGGGCATCTACATCGGCCGCGACGTCCACGCCGAGGCATCGTTCACGTTCGACCCGTTCTCGTTGTACGGGCGCCTCGAAGGGTTCACCAACCCCAACGTGTTGTTGGCCGGAGTGATCGGCCAGGGTAAGAGCGCGCTGGCCAAGTCCTTCGCGCTGCGCTCCATCGCCCACGGCTACCGCGTCTACGTGCCCTGCGACCCCAAGGGCGAATGGACCCCGGTCGCCTCCGCGCTCGGCGGCACCTCCATCGCGCTGGGCCCCGGCCTGCCCGGCAAGCTCAACCCGTTGGACGCCGCCCCGCGCCCGGCCGGCGTGCCGGAGGCCGACTGGGCGGGCGAGATCCGCAAGCGCCGCCTGCTCCTGCTCGGCTCCCTTGCCCGGACTGTCCTGGGTCGCGATCTGCTGCCGATGGAGCACACCGCGCTCGACGTCGCCCTCGACGCGGTCGTCGCCCAGGCCGCCGCCGCACGCCGCACGCCCCTGCTGGGCGATATCGCCGCCACCCTCAACAACCCCGACCAGCTCGACGCCGCCGCTGGGACCATGTCCGGACGGCTCGGTGATGCTGCCCGCGACCTCGCCCACGCCATGCGCCGCCTCGTTCACGGCGACCTGGCCGGCATGTTCGACGCCCCCTCCACCGTTGCCTTCGACCCCAGCTCCCCGATACTGACCATCGATCTGTCCCGGCTCGGCGGCTCCGGCGACGACACCGCGCTCGTCCTCGCCATGACCTGCGCGAGCGCGTGGATGGAATCGGCTCTCACCGACCCGCACGGCGGCAGGCGCTGGATCGTCTACGACGAAGCCTGGCGCCTGATGCGCCACCCCGGCCTCCTCCAGCGCATGCAGTCCCAGTGGAAACTCTCCCGCGGCCTGGGCATCGCCAACCTCATGGTCATCCACCGGCTGTCCGACCTGCTCACCGCCGGCGACGCCGGCTCCCAGGGCCGCGCCCTGGCCGAGGGCCTCCTGGCCGACTGCTCCACCCGCATCATCTATCGCCAGGAAACCGACCAGCTCCACGCCGCAGCCGCCCTGCTGGGCCTGACCACGGTCGAGACCGAGGCCATCGCCCACCTCAACCGCGGACGCGGACTGTGGCGCGTCGCCGGACGATCTTTCATCGTTCAACATCAACTCCACCCGCACGAGCTGGCGCTGTTCGATACGGACGCCCGTATGCAGTAAGCCGCCGCGAGGCGCACCCAAGCTCCCACCGAATGAAAGAAGGCCGCACTGCAGCACCCCGACTTCGAGCTGTACGACAACGTCGGCCGGACCGCCGAACAGATCCACGCCTACCACACACGGTCCGCCACCACGGACGACCTGTACCGCTGGGCGAAGCGGGACACCGAAGGCTTCCGCTCCCAACACCCCTTGCCCGACGAGCCGTTGCCCGTACCGGACCTGGACCCGTACCTGACGGCGCTGGCCGCGGCCAAGACTCCCGCCGAGTTCAGCGCGGTCACCAACGCCCTGCTGGATGCCGCCGAACCCCTCCTCAACACGGTCGTCGACTACCTGGCCGCAGCCGCGCAATGGCGCCGGCAGAACCGCGGCGCCGCCCCCGGCTCCCCGCCCAAGCTCCTGCGGGATGCCGCCAGCCGGATCAAGACCGCCCTGGCCATGGCCGCCGACGCCGACCTGCAAATCCTGCGCGCCCACGACGCCCCGCCCCCGGACCTCGACGCGCTCACCAAGCAGGCCCGCGCAGCCCACGACACGCCACCGGCTCCACCACCGCCCGGGCAGCAGTCAGGTCCGGGTGGGCCACGGCGTTGACCGAAGCATCATCACCGACCGTTGCTGAAACCGGAGAGACCCACCTGCCATCCCAGCCCGACTCCCCTGCCGCCCAGGACTGGGCGGCCGATGCCGTACGTGATCTCACCGACCGGCTGAATGCCGCCCGTTCGTACGACGAAGCCGCCGGCCTCCTCGATGAGGTCCTGGAGCCGACCGAGGGACTCCTCGCCGGCCTCGAAGACTTCTTCGAAGCGGCAGCCAAGATGGCCAAGGCATCCGAACGCCAGGACGGCTTCGACCTCTACCACGACCTCCAATCGGCCGCGCTCACGCTGCGCCGACTCGGCGAAGACCTGCACGTCGCCGTCGACCGCATGCATGCCCTCGCCGTTCCCCGGCGCCGGAGCTGGCAGGAAGCCGTGGCCGACTACTACGCCACCGCCCCCAGCCATTCGGCACCGGCGGCCCCGCCCGCCGGACCGTCCTCCGGCCGCACCCGCTGACAGCTCCTCAGGACCCGATGCCTGCATCCTGCACCGACGTGTCCGTCTTCGCCCCCGCCCTCGCCCAGCACCTGCCTGGGCAGTGGTACCGCCAGTACGAAGGCTTCCCTCCTCCCAAAAACCACCGGTTGATCGCCGACCGCGTGTGGGACTGCGGTCCCGCCCCTTCGGCCGTCCAGGACTTCCCCGAAGCACCCATCCCGCTCCTCGACGGGCCTGACGGCGCACAGCTCTGTGTCATCGAACGGCCCCGCTACCCCCGCCAGTACCTGATCGCCCCGCTGGAGCCCAAGGGCTTCAAGCCACACCACTTCCGCATGGTGGCCGAGCCCAACGGCATCGCCGTCCCCAACGATCCGGTCCGAGCCGCCGCCGCGGTCACGCGCCGCGTGCTGCCCCGCTACCGGCAGGCCCTGGACGCGGTCCACCACAACGCCCACATCCAGCCAGAGCCCCCGCACCGGCTGCCCGCACCGGAGGTCGCCCAGACCCTCACGCTGATCTGGTACCCCGACGGGGTCGTGGGCGCACCGTATAAGTCGGTGCCCGAAGACGCCCGCACCGTGCTCTACAGCTGTTACTTCCAGTACAGCCCACACGAGTCGGCGTTCGCCCTGCCCGCCTCCTACAGCACCAGCGACCGCGCCCTGCTCATCCAGAGCGCCGTCCGGCTGCTCACCGCCCAAGGCGTCGGCGTCAACTTCCGCCACGCCACCCCCGGCCCCCCGACCCGCCCGCCCACAGCAGCACCCGGCACGCAGCCGACGGTGGGCACGCCGTCCTCAGCACGGCGGTAGACGCCCCCTCACATCCTGGAGTTGCCGCTGTCCGATCCTGACCAGCGGATGCTGCTGCATGACGTGGCCGACCGGCTCAATACCGTGGCCGACCACCTCCCGCTCCCCGACCAGATCCAACCGGACCCGGGGCTGAGCGAGATCCTGGACGACGAAGTCCGCCACCTGGCCCGCCTGCTGGGCTACCTGGCCGGGGAGAGCGCCTTCCGATACCGGGCCGCCGCCCGCTACCCGAGCCAGGCCACGGCCACCGTGCGCCGCACGACCCTCGCTCTCGCCCAAGCGGCCGAGCCCACCGGTGCCGCGCTCGCCGCCCTCGGAGCCGCCGTCCACCACCTCGGCCTCCTCGCCGACCTCACCCACCAGGCCCCTGGTCCCGCCCGTACCCGGGCGATCGCCTCCGCGCACCAGGGTCTCGTGGACCGGCTCGGCGAGAGCCGCACCCACCTCGCCCGCGCCGCGAAGCAACTGCGTGCCGCCGCCGATACCCGCACGGCACCGGCCGTGACCTCACCGTCCCCGCCGACGGCATCCGCCACCTCATCCCGTACCCGCTAACCCGCTATTGTCCCGGAGCTCCCTGATTCCCCTGCACATCTCCGCCCGCCGCACTGCTCTCCTGCTCACCGCCGTATCCGTCGCGCTGACCGCGTCCGCCTGCGCCACCTCCGGAACCACCGACGTCGACACCACGGCCACGGCCACCCGCGCCGCCTCCCCCACGCCGACCGCCGAGCCAGCGCTGACGAAGAAGGAGGCACTGGCCCAGATCACCCGCTACTCCAAGATCAACAACGAGGCCAACGCCGACAACAACCGAAAGCTCCTCGACACCATCGAGGACGGCCCGCTGTACGCGATGTCGGTCGCGGACTACAAGCAGGACGAGGGCCTGCCCAAGGCCGACCGCAAGAAGTACAAGCCGTGGTCGTACAACCTGGCCTCCACCAACGTCTACATCCCGCGTTTCACCGCCGGCCAGCAGAAGTGGTTCGCCGCCGTCACCTACAGCGGCAAGAACGACAAGTACCCCCGTCTCCTGGTCATGGCAGAGCAGGCGACGACGAAGCGGTGGGAGATGGTCGCCTCCGTCGACCTCGACGACAAGAAGCAGCTCCCGAAGATCGCCCTGGACACCGAGGGCTACGCCACCGCGGTCGACGCCACGTCCACCAAGAACGTCGCCGCCCCGGTCGACGTCCTGCGCGCCGGCGTCGTCGACAACTTCGCCACCGGCGGCGACATGAGCGGCAAGAAGGTCTTCGCCACCACCAAGACGTCCACCCGGCAGATCAAGGTGCACGACAAGACGATCCACAAGTTCGGTACCCGGGGAACCACCGCATTCTCCTCCGCTGCCGCGGAGTTCACCGACAGCTACGCGCTCAAGAGCTCCGACGGCAGCGCCATCGTGGTCTTCGCGCACACGCACACCCAGCGTGACGCGGTCGCCCGCTCCGGGCTGCAGATCGTGCCGGACAAGGACGACCGCGCCTGGCTGGGCACGACCCCGAGCCCGTACTTCACGTACACGTTCACCTGCTCCGACGTCGCCACCGTCCCCACCGCACCGGGCAAGTCGACACTGATCGGCTACACCTGCCGCCGCACCGACGCCCAGGGCATGTCCACCAGCTCCTGACCACCACCCGCCAGAGTGCACCTACGAGGAACCGCCCTTGCACATAAGCGAGTTCACCCACGCGCTCGCCGACCGCCTGCCCGGCTGGCAGCCCTCCCCCACCTCGGTCCCCATCGCCGACGACCCGGCTAGCAACCGAATCTGGGACAGCGGCCCCCTGCCCTACGCCGCGTTCCAAACGGACGGCGTCCAGCGGAGTGTGCTGACGCACCACTGGGGCCTGCAGCTGTACGTCATGCCCCGTCCGCACCGCCCGGACGAGTACCTGGTGCTGCCCATGCTGCCCGCCAACACCAGCCACCAGCACGTCCAGGGCCTCAAGGCCCCGCGCGGCATCGCCGTGCCCGCCGATCCCGTCCGGGCCGCGGCCAAGATGCACTGCCGACTGCTGGCCAACTACCGCTTCGCGTCGCCCACCCCGATCCGGCGCAGCAGCCCCGGCCACCTCCAAGTACACGTCACCTTCGACACCCAGCAGCGTCCGCGGATCCGCACCGGCTACATCGGCGCCTTCATCGAGTTGCTCGCGCACGGCGGCTTCCTGCTCGACCCCGCCACCGGCGAGTGCCACCTGCCGGACACCCTCACCCCCGAGCAGACCAAGCGCCAGCTGATCAAAAGCCTGCAGCGCCTGCGGCACCGCGACTTCCACATCACCATGCACTCCACCGAAGGCCCGCGCTCCCACCCGCCCCTTCCACCGGTCAACCCGCACAAGGGAAACCGCCGATGAGCCAGAGCCACGACTCCTTCGTCCACGCCCGCCTGGCCACCTGGCAGCGCCGCATCAACGAGACCGCCGCCGCCTGGCCCCGCCGCATACCGGAAGCGCACAGGCGGCGTTCGTGCCCGCACTAGACCAGCTCGTCACCGTGTACAACCTGGCCTCCGGCCTCGTCGCAGCCCTGCACCAGTCGCCGACGGCTCCCTCGCGACGGGCCACGCGGGACGCGCGCGTACCCGTCCCAGCTGGCCACCGCGCTCGCGCACAGCAACCGTGCCGCAACTCACCTGAGCACGACCGTGATCGGCCTCGCCGACACCCACCGGCTCACCCCGCGCCCCGGCACCGCCGCCTCAGTCGAAAGCCAACTGACCATCGCGCTCGGCCACGCCGCCGCGCAGCGAGCCTGAACCGGGCCCTGGCAGCCGTCACCAGCCCACTCTCCGAGGCTCAGCCCAGCACGACGCCCGCGCCGGCGCCCGCTGTCGCCGAGCAGCACCGCCGGGCCGCCGACAGCGCCGGCACCCACCCCGTACGCCGCCGCCCCTGACCCGGGATATCAACCACCCACCGTCCGAACGCCCTTGGAGAACTCCTGGCCACCCGCTCCTTCATCGCCCGCCCCACCGACACCGGATACGCCGGCGTCTACGTCCACTGGGACGGCTACCCAAGCCACCACCTCCCCCTGCTGCTCGGCGCCCACCAGTACCGCTTCAGTGGTGACCTCGACGCCCTGTGCCGGCACCTGATCGACGAAGCGCCCGACGGCTGGTCCCAGCTGGGCACCGACCTCCTCGACGGCGCCCCCCAACCCCTGCGCGCCGAACTCGTCGGCAGCGACGAACACCCCAGCAGGAAACTCGACAACGTCCACGTCATCACCGTCGGCGCAGCCGAGCCCGAGCCGTGGACCGTCACCGAGAAGTCCCACCGGGGCCTGGACTGGGGGTATGTCCTGCACCCCCAGGAAGGCATCGAGGTCATCCCGCTCGACGCGGAGGACCGCGGTCCCGTCGTGGCCTGGGACACCGACCCCAGGGCCCGGTTCAGCAATAGCGCCTACCGGTGGCGCCCCGGCCATCCGGTCCCGGCGACCCTGCCGCCCCGCACGACGGCCTCGACCATCACCCCCACCCCTGCGGCGCCCACCGCCCGGACCGCTCCCCGCCGCTGACGCAACTCCCTTCACCCCGTTTACCTGTCCCGGAGACCTCTCTGCCTGCGCCATCCCCCGCCAAGATCACGGTCGTCATCGCCACCCAGCTCAAGCCCGAGCGGCTCGGCCACCTGACGGCCATGTACGAAAGCCTCACGCGCCAGCAGGCGCCCTGGGAGGCGGTCGTCGCGCTCGACGGCGCCGACCCCGCCCGGCTCCCGGCTCCGCTCGCCAACGATGACCGCGTCCGCGTTCTCCCGCTGTCCCGCCCGGTAGGGGCAGCGTGCGCCCGCAACCTCGCGCTCAACGAAGTGCGCACCGACTACGTCAACTGGGCGGATGACGACGACGAGTTCAGCGACCACGCGATGGCCGTACGTCTGCGCGTGCTGGAGGCGACAGGTGTGGGCTGGTGCGCGGGATATAGCCAGGACCTGCACCCGGACGGGTCGACAACGCTGTGGCGGTGCCCGACCCCGCCCGGCCGGCACGAGGCCGGGGATGTGTGGACGTACTGGAAGAGGCCCGAGGACACCATCCCGATCGGCCCCACCACCATCCTCGCCCGCACCGACCTCGTGCGCGCCGCCCCCATGGGCGGGCTCGTCCAGGGCGAGGACTACATCGCCGCCCTCGGCGTCACCAGCCTCGCGCCCGGCATCCTGCTGCCCCTCCCGGTCTACCGGTACCGCCAACACCCCGGCCAGATGACTCGCCAGGACTCCTACGACGCCCTGGAGGCGAGCGCTCGGAGGCATGCGTGGAACTTCGGACGCAGCCTGTGGGCCGCCCTGTCCCGCCTGGAGCCGAGCAATGCGAGCGAGGCGCTCTGATGCCCGCCTCCGCCACCCAGGCCACCTTGGACTACCTGGGCCGGCGCCTGGACGAACTCGCCGATGCCTTCCCCACCAGCCCCGCGGCGGTCGACGTGGTCACGCTGACGGACGACATCAACGTCCTGGCCCACCATCTTGAGTACGCCACCGAGCGTGCGCAGGAACGGTTCACCGTGCCGGAGACGGTCTACCTGCCGGAACGGGCCGTCTTGGCTCGGCTCGCCGAGGCCGCTGCCGGGATCGCGGGCGCCCTGAACGTGCTCACCGAGGCCCTGACCTACGCCGCGACAGGCTTCCACCGGGAGGCCCTGCCGGACCTGGCCGCCTCCCCTCTGCGCAACGACCCCGAGGTGATGCGGAGTATCGCGGCCGAGAAGTACGCCGAGGCCGCCGCCCGGCTTCGCGAAACCGCCACGGCCCTGCGCCCTGCGCCCGCCCCGGCGGCACCTTCCACACCGCCCTCGGCCGCGCTACGCACCCAACCGCCTGCCCATGCCGGGCCTCAGCCCCGGCAGCGATTACAGCGCTGATCCCATCGAAAGAACCCCGCATGCCTTCCCATCCCCCTGCCGAGATCACGCTCGTCTTGAGTGCCAGCGCCGGCATCGCCGCCGTCGCTCACGGCGAGCGGTACCGGTGGGCAGAGACCGCACTGAAGCTCGTCGGCTTCCACCGACGCGACGACGGCGCATTCGCCTTGGCGGTCAACGATCCGCAGGCGGCGCGCGACGCCGTGCACCAGCTGATCCGCACCGCCCGCCGCCACCAGGCCACCGTCACGGCCAGCAACAGGCGCTACCTAGGCGACGTCGCCGACGAGATAGCCGCCCACCTGCCGGGCCCTTGGAGCGCCAAGGTCGGTGTGCACAGCCACCCGCTGTGGCAGCACGACCTGCTCCCGTGGCTGTGGGACGCCGGCGAACTGATCCACGCCGTCCAAACCGAGCGGCTCCCCCTACACGGCGATCCTGACCGACGACACTGGGATCGAACTTCTGCTCGCTGAACGGCCCGGACACCAAAGCGACTACCTGCTCGGCGCATTCGCCCCGAACGGCTTCGACGAACACCTCGCAAAGACGAGTCCGCCGAGCAGCATCGTCCTGCCCGCCGCGCCCGAGCAGGCCGCCCGCGCGATCGCCAACCGGTTCCTGCCCGCCTACCACCACGCCCTTCACACCCGGCGGTGGGCCACCGTCGCCTTCGCACTCGAGCGGATCCGCGAGGAGGACGACGCCCGGCAGGCGATCACGGAGTCCGGCCGCTTCAGCGACGGCAGCCCCATGAACCCCGGCCACATCCCGGACCTGAAAGGGCAGTCCGCCGACTTCACCTGGCAGGAGTTCCGCGACGTCCTCACCCACGCACCGGCCCTGCTCGATCAGTGCCGGCCCGCCACGACCGCCTGGCCCGAAGACGCCGCCGCACTGGACCGCCTGGCCCGAAGACGCCGCCGCACTGGACCGCCTGCGCGAAGCCCTGGCGCAGGGCACCGGGATCCTGGCCGACTGGAACGCCCGGCTGGACGACCTCCGCCAGACTCCGGCCGCACTGCCGGCCGAGACGTACGGGGACGCGAAGGCCGAGCGCGACGCGCGCATGCTGCCCGTGATCGAGGCATGGATGGCCGACGGCGAGGTGTTCCTGCGCCAAGCCCGCGCCGCCGCCCCGCTCCACCCGCTCGCCGCACACGACCACTGTGTCCGCGCGCTCCCGCCAGCCCTGCCCACGCCTCCCGGTGCGCGTTCCGCGCGCCGGTTGACCTGAGAAGAAAGACCCCGCACCTGTCTGACCACTTCCGCTTCAGCGCCCACCCCAAACACGGCTTCGTGGCCATCGCCACGGCGAACATCCCTCCACACCTGGCCCAGTGGTTCCTGGTCCGTGAGCAGTTCGAGCCGGTACCCGATACCCCGGGCCTGTACCGGCTCGCCCACCCCGAGCAGGACGGAGTACGCCGCACCCGCCAGGCCGTCCACGACCTGCGCCGCCACGGGTATGCGGTCCAGGCCGATCCCGCCCTCGACCCTGCCCGCACCCCCGGCCCGCCCCAACCGGCCGTACGCAACGGGCTGATGGAGCGCCGCACCCGCGTCGCGCAGGCCGCCGCCACCCACTCTCCGCAGCAGGCACCCCCGCTCACGGCCACGCCCATGCCCAGCCGCCGGGGCCCGCAGCCCGCTGCGGCACCGGTTGCCGGACCCGGCCGATCGGCCGGACCCGCACGGGGCCGGTGAGCATGGGAAACGCAACGATCCGGATCACCCGGGACGAGCTCGGTGCGGTCGAGGTCGACGGCTCCTACGACGCCTTCGCCGCGAGCATCCTGGCTCGCGCCGGGTTCGAGACCTTCCCCACGCTGCGCGGCGTCTGGGTCCGGCTCCCCTTCGACCTCGGCCGCGCCTGGGAGAACGAGCACGCCAGCTGGGCGGCCGACATGCTCACCGCCGCACGCTACCGCGTCGACCTCGACCCGGACCTGCGACCCGGCCCGCCCGACGGATCCGCGCCGCCGACGACCCGCCGCACGAAGGCCGCGATGACCGCCCAGCCCGCACCGCCCGGTAGCGCCCGGCGCCCTCACCGCTGATCCCGTGAATGGAAACACCTCTCCCCAATTGACCACGACTGATCATGCGGTCGGCCAGGCCCCGGCCGCCGCCTCGACTTCCTCTCGCGCTGTGCTGGGCAGCCAGCATGTCGCCCGGCTGCTCGGCGGCACTCTCATCGGACGCATGCCCAACGGCATGGCGCCCGTCGCCATCGTGCTTCTGATCACCTCCCACGGTGCCTCCCTGGCCTCCGCCGGACTGCTGAGCGCCCTGTACGGGCTGGCTGGCGCCCTCTCCCAGCCGGTCAAAGGCCGCCTGATGGACCGTCATGGCCAGCTGCCGGTGTCCGCACCCGGCGCAGTCATCAACTCCGGCTGTCTGCTGCTCCTGCTAGTCGGAGACGATCCGACCCTCGCGCTAGCCGCGGTCGTGCTCGCGGGCCTGTCCTCCCCTCCCCTGGAGGCAGGACTGCGGGCCCTGTGGCCCACCGTCCTGCCCGACCCTGGCCGGCGCCGGGTCGCCCTCGCCCTCGATACCGGCTCCCAGGGCCTGCTCTACATCGCCGGCCCGCTCCTGGTCGCCGCGCTCGCCACCGCCTACGGTCCCCGCGCCGCGATCCTCGCGACCGTCGTGCTCGGCCTTGTGGGCACGACCGTGGTGCTCACCGCGCCCCCGTCCCGCACCTGGCGCCCGCAGCACACCGCTGGCTCCACCGCGGCCGAGCTGCACAGCACGCCCCTGTCGCTGGTCTTCCTGGCCCATGCCGGCTTCGGGATTGCCCTCGGCGCCATGAACGTCTGGGCGGTGGCCATGGCCGAACTGCACGACATGGAGCTGCTGTCCGGGCTCATCCCCGCCGCCTTCGCCACCGGCAGCTTCCTCGGCGGCCTCCTCTACGCCCGCCGTGCCTGGCCGGGCTCGCCCATCGTCCAGTTGCTCACAGCCGCGGCCGGATTCTGCGCCGGCTGGCTGCCGCTGCTCGGCCTTCCCGGCCCTCACATGGCCACCGTCGTGGTCACCGTGCCGGGCGTGTTCCTCACTGTGGTGATCGCCTGCGGCTTCACGACCGCAGACGCCCTCGTGCCAACTCAGCGGAGAACCGAAGCGTACGCCTGGCTGATCGCCTCGGTCGGCGCCGGCCAGGCCGCCGGCACCGCCCTAGCCGGGGCCCTCGCCACCCACCGCCTCACCACCGCGGCCCTGCCCGCGGCCGGAGCCGCCCTCGCCCTGACGGTCCTCGCCGCCGCCCGCCACCGCATCACGGCCCGCCGTGACACCTGCCCCACCGCCGTCGTCCCATCTGTTTTCCACCCCAGCGACTCCTCGGTCCCCAATAGGGGCAGCCACCGCTGGTCCGAGGCCGACACGCCCACCCTCCCCGTGGACGTCGCCACCGCCCCGCTTCCCATCCCTCACCTATGAAAGGCCCTTCCGCCTTGCCCCACCCGTCTTCGTCCGTCTGGGACCACCACATCGAGGACTGCGCGCTCTGCACCTCACCCGACCGCGACGAGCCGGCCCTGCTGCGCTGCGCCGTCCTCACGGTCTTGCAACACGGCTGCTTCATGGCCGAGGACGACATTCCGCTGGCCGAGATTCTCAGCGACGGCGGCCACTACCTGCGCGGCTTGGCTTCGTCCCTGGGCGGCGACGAGACCACCCCGGTGCCCAAGACCGAGCACTGGCCCTGGGTCGACGCCGAACTGCGCCTGGCCGTCGCCCGCGCCGCAGGTCTGGACGCCGTCAGCACCCTCGATGCCCGGATCGACGGCGTCTTGGCCACCGCTGCCCGCAGGACCCCGCGGCGCCAGGCGGATCTCCTCGAACGTGCCGCCGAGCAGTTCGCCGAGCAGCACGCACCCGCCTCTCGCACCCCCTGACCACGCCGGCGCCCGCGCCGCCCCAACACAAGGGAGAATTCCCGCCCATGGCCGTTGTTGGTACACCCGGCTATCAGAACGTGCGGAAAGGCGAGTCAGGTAGCTGCGGGGCGGTGAGGCCCGCCGCCGAGCATGTCGGCAGTCATTGCCCATCGTTCGTGGTCCAGCCACGCACCGTTGATGTGCTGGAAGCTCCGGGCCCGCCTCGCCTTCGCCCAACACCCCACCGCTTTCCCGCCACCACCGATAGGAGATCCGCCTTGCCCGAAGCACCAGCAGAGCCGTTCATGACGATCCGGCACACCATCACCGGCGAGATCACCACCACCGGCTACAACGCCGCCGCCCGGCGGATCCTGCTCCAGGCCGGCTTCGAAGAGACGCCAGGCTGCGCCTGCCGAGCGACGGACCCCGGTACGGAGCGGACGCACGGGCCTGCTCGGCAGCCAGCGAGCTGCTCGTCGCCGGCCACCCCGTGCACCTGGACCGAGCCCTCGGTCGGCCGGTGAGCGCCGACGGTACGCCCCGGTTGGCCCGGTCGCCGATGTCGGCACAGTCCGTGATCCGCTCCGAGAGCGGCCAGCCTCTCCAGCGCATCGCCAACCCCGCCCGCACCCGCACCTGTTGAAGGGGCCTCGTTTTGACCACACCCGGAGCGCCTACCAGTCCAGCGCGCACCAAGGCCGGCGAACTACGGGCCAAGGTGGCCCGACTGCTGGCCGACCGGCCGGCGGACACGCTCACCATCGGGGACATGGCCAGGCAGCTGGGCCACTCCCACGGCGCCGTCCGCAACGCCGCCCTCACCCTGGTGCGACGCGGCGAGGCCGACCAAGGCGGAACCGGACAACCGGAGTTCCGCGCGAACGCGAAAACCGCCGCAGCCGCGCAGACCGCTGTGATCAGCCCACCGGGCACCCACTCTCCCCGCGCCCAGGCGGCCACGGCCCGCACGACCATTCCCGCAGCAGCCACGCCCAGGCAGACCGGCCCGATCCGCCGCGCGGGGGGCCAGGTCTACCACCCCCGGGAGCTGGCCGATCTGCCCGACGTCGAGGCGTTGAATCGCTTGCGCGACGCCGACGTGCCAGTGCTGCTCTACGGCCCTCCGGGCACCGGCAAGACGAGTCTGGTCGAGGCGGCGTTCCCGGACCTGCTCACCGTCGCCGGTGACGGCGACACCACGGTCGGCGACTTGATCGGCGAGTACACACAGGACGACGCGGGAGCCTACGTCTTCCAGTACGGTCCGCTGGTCACCGCGATGACCGAGGGCCGCGCCCTGCTGATCGACGATGCCACCTTGATCTCACCGAAGGTCCTGGCGGCGCTGTATCCCGCGATGGACGGGCGCAGGCAGATCCAGGTCAAGGCCCACAAGGGCGAGACCATCAAGGCCGAGCCGGGCTTCTACGTGGTGGCGGGCCACAATCCCGGCGTCCACGGGGCGGTTTTGACGGAGGCGCTCGCGAGCCGGTTCAGCGTGCAAATCCAGATCGGCACGGACTATGACCTCGCCCTGGCGCTGAGGATCGATGCCCGGGTGGTCCGGGTCGCCCGACACCTCGCCCACCAGGTCGAACTCGGCGAGCTGGGCTGGGCCCCCCAACTGCGGGAACTGCTCAGCTACCAGAAGACCGAGGCCGTCCTCGGCACCAAAGCCGCGCTCGCGAACCTCGTCGGCATCGCTCCTGTGGAGGATCGCGACGCCGTCGCCGCCGCCGTCATCAAAGCTGCCGGCGTCAAGAAGATCGCGCCCCTCACCCTCGGCAAACAGCTCCCCGCCTCGGCCGTCCGGCAGCCCCCGGGCAGCACCGGCTCCGCACACCGGGGCCGCTCGCGATGAGCGCCCACCACCACGTCCAGTCCCCCGCCACCACGCCGGACGACGACGCCGACCTCGCGCGATGGGACGACGACGGCGCCCCGCCCGCGCAACCCCGTTCCTCCCCGGACGCGTGGCTGCGCGTGGGAGCCGAACTCGGCGATCGGCTGGTCACCCTCTCCGGCCGCCAGGACCTCCTCGTCACCTGCCGCCCCGGCACGCGCAGCGGCGCACCGGCCGCGTTCTTCCCCACTCTGGGCGAGGTCGAGTTCGACGCCGGCCTGTTCGCCCCGCTCCAGCCCCACGAGATCCATCCGCGGATCGTGGGCGACGAGGAGCGGTATCCCGCCGCCTGGGGAGTGTTCGTCCACGAGGCCGCGCACGCGGCCCACTCCGTCTGGACGAAGCCTGCCGGAGCGAACCCCCGTGTCGTCGAGGCCGCGCTCCTGCTGGAGGAGAGCCGCGTCGAAGGCGCACACCTGATCACGCGGCCCACGGACCGCACGTACCTGCGCACCAGTGCCCGAACCCTGGTCATGCCCGACATCGCCCACCCCACCCTCCAGGGCATCGAGCACGCCGCCGCCGTGGCTGCCCTGGTCCTCGGCCGCCGTGACGTCGGCATCCTGGACGCCGGCGAGACCCGGGCCGTCGCCGATCTGTGCGAAAAGGTGCTGGGCGCAAACCTGCTGGCCACACTCACCCGCATCTGGACCGCAGCCCACCAGTGCGCCGACCACGACGCCACGACCATGCTCGCGCACGCTCAAAAATGGTGCGACGCTCTGGACACCGCTGCCCCCGCCCTGCCCGTGCCGGAGAACCTCACCGATCTGCTGTCCGGCGCCGTGGGGGTCGTCATGGACAGCACGGCAGCCACCGACGCCGCCGACCTCGCGGCACAGGCCGCAGCGACCAACGCCATGGCCGCGCAGTCCAAGGCGCAGGCTCAGGACCGCGCCCAGCGGGCCGGCCAGCGACGCAAAGCCGCCGCCACCGCCAAGTCGGTCTTCAACGCCCGTGGCACCACCGTCACCCCCGACGGCACACCGGCGCCCTACGGCAACCCGGTCACCGGCACCCGCAGGCCCACCGCCGCCGAGCAGAGTGCCGCCGCGCGCCTGAGCCGCGCCCTGCGTGCCGCCGCCTACCGCGAGCGGACCGAGGAGCGGACCACCAGCCCCACCCCGCCCGGCCGCCTCAACATGCGCGCGGCCCTCGCCCGCGACGCTCAGCGCGCGGCCGGGTCGGTCCCCACCGCGGAACCGTTCACCCACACCCGCCGCCGGAACTCCCCCACCCCACCGCTGCGTGTGGGTATCGCCGTCGACGTCTCCGGCTCCATGCGTGCCGCCTGCGCGCCCGTCGCGTCCGCTGCCTGGATCGTGGCACGCGCAGCAGCCCTGACCGACCCCGACTCGCTGACCGCCACCATCGCCTATGACAGGCACCTGACCGCATTGACCCGACCCACCCACCGAGCACCAGAGCGCGTGACGACGTTCGATGCCAACGGCGGCCACCACAACCTCGGCGACGCCATCGACGCACTCGACCACGGCCTCGAACTCAGCCGCCCCGGCGCCGGCCGCCTCCTCGTGATCGTCACCGACGCCCGGTACGGCAGCGACGAAACGGCTCAAGCCGTCACCCGCGTCCAGCAGCTCACGACCGCCGGCTGCGCCGTACTCCAGCTCACCCTCACCGCGGAGTCCCGCCACTTGCCGGGGACCACCTTGCTGCACCTGCCCCAGCCTTCCAGCGCTCCCGTCGCCATCGCCACGGCGGCCACAGACGCCATCCGCAGGACACGCTGAGACGACGCAGAAGGCGGAAGCGTCCCCGAGACCACCGCCAAGCACTCCAGACCACCTCCGTCCGCCGCATGAATCGTGCATCTGATGCACGACCCTCCGCAACGACGCAGGCCACCACCCCAACCGCCAACGAAAGGCACTCGATTTGAAGCCCCAGACCAGCAGCCCGACCTCGAACGTAACGCCCATCAAACGGAATTCCCCGGGGGTCCAGAAGACCTGGACCGTCGTCCACGCCTGTGGACACGAGATCACGCACGACCTGTCCGACCGCCCTGCCGACCGGCGCGCCGGATTCGCCCGCTGGCTCACCGAACGCGACTGCACCGACTGCTGGAAGGCCGCCCGCGACGGCGACAATGCCGGCAAGGAGGAGTGGCTCGCCGCCCGGCGCGCCGAAGAGCAGCAGGCCGCCGCTCTGTGGGCCGAGCAGTTCGAGATGCCGCCGCTGGAGGGCACCGAGCGCGCCCAGGACTGGGGCGAGCGCTGCCGCCACCAGCTGGCCACCCGCGCGTATGCCGCCCTGGTCACCGAGGGCACCTGGGACGAGACCGACTGGGCGGTGCTGGAGGAGAAGATCCGCACCATTACGCGGGCCGGATGGTGGATCGACCAAAGGGATGCTGAGGGCACCGATCTGCCCGAACTCCTCGACGCCGCAACCGAACACGACCGCGGCACCGAGAACCCGTTCCGGTAGCCGACCAGCGGTTATACCCGACGATCCCCGGTTACCGAAACCGGGGATCCTCCGGAGCATTGATCCTCCCACCGCCACCCCGTGCCGCTCGTGGAAGGACCCCTTGCTGTGCCCGACGCTCCCGGCCCCTCGCACATACCCGCCGCCTGGAGACCCTCCCTGGAGACGCTGACCGCCAGGCGGGACATCACCCACGCCCACTTCACCCCCGGCGACACGGTCGTGATCCCCACCGGCGTCGCCGACGGCCGCCTGTCCGGCGACGTCATGACCATCGTCGCCCCCTCCTGGCACACACCGACGGACGAGGACGGCTGGCGGCTGCGCAACCCCAAGGGCGGCGACCGCACCTTCATCACCGCCCACCCCCGCTACATGATCCACCTCTTCCGCCACTGCCCCGACTGCCTGATCCACCGGCGCGCCCTGGAGGACTACGTGCTGCCCAAGGTGCCCTTCGGGAGCGGGTCCTTCGGCTGCGGCTGGTACTCCCTCACCCACCTCAACCAGCTCGTCCACCGCGCCGACGCCCGGGGTGGCCGGTGACCCTCCCCACCCGCCGCCCCGGCCGGGCCATGACGCTGCTGCGCGCCAGCGCCGACGCCACAGCGGCCGTCCCCGCCGTTCACTGGCCCGCGCAGTTGGCCGCCAGCCTGAGCGAACTCGACGCGACCTGGCAGGAATCCGCGCAGCTGTGCGCGGATGCCGCGTGGACAGCCCGGGCCGCCGGCCACAGCGTCCTGGGCCTGCTGCGCGCCGAGGACGCCCTCGCTCCCGGGCCGGACCCGGTCGCCACCCGGGCCTTGCGGCATCTGTACCTGAGCGCCCTGCGCTACGACTTCCGCTGCCCCACCCTCGCCTCCCTCATTGAACAGCTCCCGCCGCAGGAACGAGACGGCCTGGACTGCTACAGCCGTGCCCTGTACGCCTTTGCCCTGCTCGGGCAGTCCCGGCCCGAGGGCCTCGCCCTCATGCGTCACGTCCTCGACGACGCGGACGACCACCTCAAGACGTTGCATGTGCTGCTGCACGGGCTGTGGCTCGGGCACGACCTGCGCGGGCGCGAGGAGCAGATGCTGCAGATCCTCGACCGGCCACCGTTCGCCTCGCGCACCGACCCGATCGCGCTGTTCCGTGAGGCCGGCGCCCTGCGCGGGCTCGGCGAGTACCGGGCCGCGCTGGCATCGATCGACCGCGCGCTGGACCTGCTGCGGCCCGGCGACGCGTCCGTCCACGCCGACCTCGTCCGCGAACGCTCCCTGATCGCGGCGGTCCGCGACGTCCGGTACCTCGTCGGCCGCCACGCGGAAGGGATCCATGGATGATCCCGCGCGTGCACGTCCGGAGCCTGGAGGCTGCCGAGGCCCTCGCCGACGCCCTCGACCACCCGGTGTCCGATCGGGAGGGCCTGACCGGACATACGGCGGTCGCCCACTGGCCCAGCCTGGACCACTTCGCCCATGGCGACAAGCAGCCGACCTGGACGTCGCAGGAATGGGCGACTCATCTGGACGTCCCGTCGTGGAATCATCCCTTCGCCGCGAGTCCCCAGGAAGACCGCTTCGCCATCTGGCACGCCGATGTGCGTCTCGCCCCGGTCGACCGCCAACTTACCGGCCCCGAGTGGTCCGAGATCGCCCACCGGCTCGCCCGAGCCGCCGGCATCGCGACGCCGGGCGACACAAACGGCTGCCGCTGGATCGCCGTCCAAGCCCAACCCCGGCGCCTCGACCTGATCGCCAACCTCATCCGCGCCGACGGCACCTGGACCACCCAGCCCGACCTGCACCGCCGACTGATGACAGAGTGCCAGCGACTCGAGACGGACCTCGGCCTCCTCCAGCCCTTCCACGCCCCTCCCCCGCCCCACGCCACCGCCGTCGGCGCCACGGCGCAACTCGCCCAGCTGCTGCACCAGCTCGCCGACGAGGCAACCGGGCCACTGGCCACCGTGCGCACTCTCGTCGAGCACGCCGCGCACCGCCTCGGTCCCCTCCCCCACGCCTACGGCCCCGCCTCGGAACACCAGCTGGAGTGGATCGCCCGCCGCCTGCACGGCATCCAGCAGGACCTCAACGCCGTCGCCGCAGACCTGTCCGCCGCGTCCCACCAGACGGTTGGCGCCCCTGTGCGGCCCGTTCCCCGGCCCACGGCAGCGTCCGCCCCTCCTCGATCAACTCCCTAGAAAGTTCCCGCCCGTTGCCCCTGGCCGACCGCCTGCTGCCCCTGAGGCGCGATGTTCATTCCGGCGAAGTTCTCGCCCGCGGCGGAGACCCCGGAGCCCACAGCATCCTGCAGCGCACCGGGTTCGTCCTCGTCGCCCGGCTCCACGACCCGGCGGCCGTGCACCGCCGAGACGGGCCCGGGCGAGACGGAAGCGTCCGCCGTCTGCGCCTGCCCGCCGGCCCGTATCCCCACCAGCCCCCGTGCCCTCCCCGCCACACCGGCCCCGACCGGCCGCCGGAGATGAGCCACCACCCTTTGCCCCCGAGGAGACTCTTGCCCGCCCCCGACGACTCCCTTGGCTCCTTCGCCGCAGTCCTGGCCGGCGAACTGCCCGGCCAGTGGAGCAGCCAGTACCACCCCGACCGCGGAGGTAACACCGACCACGACGAACTGACCGCCGATGTCTGGGACATGGACCAGGTCGCCGACGCCATGGCCGAATACATCGTCGACTACTGCGCGGTCCTGACCCGCCGCGCGGACGGCACCCGGCTGTTCATCATGGACCGCAAGGGCCACGACGACGGCTTCCTGATCGCCGCCATGGCGCCCGAGGACCTGCCCGTCGAGGCGTTCCGCGGCGTCCGCGAGCCCGACGGCATCGCCGTCGACGAAGACCCCTTCCGCGCCGCCAAGCACGTCTCGTTGCGCCTGCTGCCCCGCTACGAGAAGGCCCTCGCCCAGGTGCGGGACAACGCCTCCCGCCTCGCCGCCGAACAGGCCGGCACGCAGGAGCGTGTGGTGCTGACCTGGTCCGGCGAGGACCTCGTGGCCGCCCAGCCCGACCGTGACGACATCGCTAAGGCCCTCACCGAGTACGGCTTCGTTTTCGACGAGGCACAGAACCTGTTCGTGCTGTCCGACGGCGATTCGGCCCGGGTAGCCGCATCCGTCCGCGCCGTCGGCCACCGGCTGTCTGAACTGGGCGTCGGCGTCCTGCTGTCCCGCCCGCCCGGCCGACCCGCCCCGGACACCGCGCCGGCCCAGCCGCCCGTCTCACCGGCCCGGTCCCCGCACCGAACCCGTTGACCAGCAGCAGCGGGGCTTTCAAGGAGCCGCCACACGACAACAGGAGATCCATCCCATGGGAAACCGCGCCGACGACGAAGGCACCGACGTCGAGATCTACCGCAAACCCCTGACCGACACCGTCCACGCCGACACCCCCACCGGAGCCCCCGAGCAGCTCCTCGCGCTGCTCGACAAGCTCGGCTTCGAACGCAACACCGTCCAGCCCGCAGGTGACGCAGGCCCGACCTACGTCTGGCACGAGGCCCCCGCCCACCTCGGCGAGGACGAGAAGAAGCAGCTCGCCTCCCGCGCCGTTCCCACGCTGCTGATGGCCGGATACGTCGTCCACATCCCCAACTACCTCTTCGACGAAGCCGCCTACCGCAGCGCCGCCGCCCAGATCCGAGCCCAGCGCGCCGCACCCACCGCGCCCGCACCCTCAGCCGGGGCGCCCTCCCGGGCCCGAAGCTCGCACCGCGCTGGCTGACTTCGCCCAGGCCCTCTGTCCCATCTGCTGGAGCCCCATGCCTTACCCCACCGTCCCCTATGTCCTGGCGGCGCCCGGCTACCTCGCCGGCGGCGGCGACTGGGAACACCTGACAAAGTGGCTACTGCGCGGCCACGGCTGGCAGGACGTGTCCACGATCGACCAGCACACCGCCCTGGCCAGCCCCGACGGCCGTCTGCACCTCACCCTCAGCCGCCGGGGAGCCTGGACGTGGAGCCTGCGCGCCACCGCCACCGCCCCCGCGGGGCGGGAATGGGCAGCAATCCTCGGCGCTCACCTTCCCGTCGAGTACGTCACCGCGCTCGTGGATGCCATGCTGGGGCCTGACTCCCGCCACCGCCCTGATGTCCTCGGCCCGTTGCACGCGGCGGGCTGGAACGCGGACGCCGCTGCCTCCACGCTCACGGCCGTGTCACCGGACGGCCTGGTCCGCTTCACCGAGGAGACCGCACTCAGCCCCACGCGCGGGCCCTGGCACGCCGCCTGCACGGTCGACGGACATACCTGGTGGACCGCCACCTTCAGCACCCACACCCCGCCCGGCGTCGTCGCCGCGTTCACCCGCACCCTCGCCTCACCCGACCCGCTGCCGCGCATGGCCATCGGAACACCGCTGTACGGATGCGGGCCCTACACCCGTCTCACCCAGACCCCACACAGCTACGACGACGAGCAGGCGCTGCTCGAAGCACGGATCGCCGAAGCCCGTGGCCGCCGCTTCGCCGGCGCATCGCCTGCCGCACTACCGCCCTCTACCGGCCGCCCTCCCCTCGGCCGCCCCCGCTGACCACACCCCCACGTCGGTTCATCACCCGTTTTGGGAGCTTTCCGTATCCCTCGCACCACGACAAACTCCACCACCGATCACCGCTGATCGTCCGCCCCGCCTGGCCGTCTTCCTCTTCCGCCGCTACCTGCGCGCCTTCGTCCTGAGCACCCGAGGCAGGGCCAACCCGCTGGCCACCGGCCGCCCCGAGTCCGCCCTGGACGCATCCCGCCGCCTCGGCCACCACAGCTAAGTCCCCCGCCCCCCGTCCCGATCCAGGAGGCCCGTGACCGACCCGCCCGTTCCCCCCGTGAGACTCGCCCAGGAGATCGCCGACCAGATCGGCCGACTGTCCGAACACCTCGACCTCGCTCCACCCCGCGAGGCCGCCCACATCCTCGCCACCGTCCTCGACCAACACGTCGGCGTCCTGGGCCGGTTCACCGCTCTGATGGCCACCGGCTCCCAGTTCGCCAAGCACCACTCTGAACGCGGCATCCTCCCGCCGGAGGTCTGGCTGGCGGTGGGCCGCGCCGCCAACGAACTCCACAGCATCGGTCTGGACCTCGACGAGCACGTCGAACAGCTCGATGCCCTCGCCAACCCAGCGGCACCGCCGCTGCCGGCGACACCGAAACCGGTCGCCTCCGCCCTCGTCGTCAGGCGGCGCCGATGAAGAAGCAGTGGACCGGCTGGGGCGCGGGGCAACAGCCCCAGCAGCACTACCTCATCCAGCCCCGCCATCTGGCCGGCGGTGGCGACCTGCGGCACGTCACCGAATTCCTGCGCGCCTCCGGCTGGAAGGACAAGTCCTCAGGGGGCCGCCTCGTCTTCGACAGCACCGACCGCACGGTCCGCGTCGGCTACGACCCGTTCACCCAGCCCGGCGGCTGGACCATCTCCGGCAAGCCAACCGCGCGGCAGGACGCCTGGCATGCGACCTTCGGCCGCCAGGTCCCCGTGGAGATCGTCGCCGGGTTCACCGACGCCCTCACCCAGCCCCGCTCCGCGCACGCACCGAACGTCTGGGCCCCGCTTCAGCAGCAGCGCTGGAGGACCGAACACGATGGGCAGTTCACCGCGACGAGCCCGGACGGCGACGCGTTCGTGCAGTTCCACACCGGCCCAGCCGGGCAGGCCCACTGGTTCGCCGGAGCCCGTACCGAGCATGGCCGGACCTGGGACGCGACATTCACACCGACCACCCCGATGCATCTCCTCCAGGCGTTCACCACCGCTCTGGCCGATCCGCAGCCGGTGATGCGTCCGCGCGGGCACGTCCCACCGTCCAACCGGATCCGCACCACATCCGTCTCCGTGCTGCCTGAAGAACTCAGCGCCTGGCAGCAGGCCCGGATCACCGCCGCCCGCGCCGCGACCTGGGCGCGCAACTCGTGGGGCACCACCCGGCCCCGCCGCAACCCCGCCCCTGACCCCTACTCCACGGCCGGCCGCGCACATAGCCGCTGACCAGACACGACCGCGCCCCTGGGCCGGCACAGCCCCCGCACCAGGGAACCTGCCGCCCGGGCCCGCTCCCCGCTCAATTCCGAGGACCCTTCATGCCCGACCACTTCCCGGACACGGACGTCGACCCCACCCCCGACGACATCCGCGACGCCGCCGAGACCCTGTCGCAGCTCACCGTCTATCTGCGCGGCAACCCCGACCTGCACACAGCTCTCGCCCTCATGGAGCCGCTGCTCGACGAATACACCGGCCTGCCCATCCAGCTCGGCGATGTGTTGCGGGCCTTCGCCCGAGCGGTCACCAACAGCCCGGCCATGCGCAGCGCCGACTTCCACGCCCTCATCGCCGATCTACGCACCGCGGCGTGGGAGCAGACCGAACAGCACACGCTGCACTACGCGCTCGACGAAGTGCGGGCCCTGCTGCACCAGGAACCCACGACAGCGCAGGACCGTTCGTGACGCTGTCAGAGCGGCAGCTGACCGAGTATGCCGATCAGATCGCCTGGCGCATCCCGTTCGACACCACGCCCCGTCACCTGGCCGGCCCCGGTGACGCCCGCTACGTCACACACGGCCTGGCCGCAGCCGGATGGAATCGCACGTCCGACCCCCTCGGCCCCGACATTGTGCTCACCAGCCCCGGCCTGCGCTACAGCCTGCAGTTCGACCCGCAGTCCACCACCAGCGCCTGGTGGCGGCTGCGGGCCAAGGCAACCGCCACCGAACCCGGCTGGTATGCCGAGTTCGGAGAACTCCTGCCAGCCGAGGTTCTCGCCGGGCTCACCGACGCCCTTGTCGCCGCGCCCCGCAAGCCGCAACCGGACCCCTGGCAGATGCTGTCCACCGCAGGCTGGCCGGTCGATGACGAAGGCCGGGCCCACTCGCCCGACGGCATGGTCGCCGTGGAAACGCGAGCTCTGGCCAGCAGCAACGCGGCCCGCTCATGGCACATCGACGCCGGCAAGTCCGAGGGTGGCCCGCGCCTGTGGCACGCCTCGTTCGCGAGCGACACCCCCACCCATCTGGTCGGGGGCTTCATCGCCGCGCTCACCAGCCCCGAACCACTCCAGCGCGGCATGTTCGACCGCGTCGCCCACTACAGCGCCGTACAGAAACCCAGCCCGCTCACTCCCGAGCAGGTCATCGACGTCTACCGCCGCCGTATCGACAGCCTCCGCCGCCGATCCCGCGCACACCGGCGCCGTCAGCAAGCCCTCACCACCGCGCTGGCCCCGGCGACGCCCCCTCGTACGACGCCCACCGCCCACAGCCGATAGCCCACTCCACCCCATGAGTCTTTCCGTGCCCTCACTTCCATCGCCCTCGGCTCATGCCGAGCTGCTGGAGCAGCTCGGCCGATACCTGCACGAGAGCGAGAAGATCCTCTCCGACTGGGACACCTACTCCGACCAGCACACCGACGCCGACGGCTGGCCATACGGCGACGAGACGTACGGGCGGCGCGCCGCCCACCGCGACGCCGACACGGCCAAGGCGTTCGAGTGCGTTCGCGAGGGAGCACACCAGCTGCTCGCCACCGCCGAGATCCAGCTCAACGCCCTGCCCGCCGGCGCAGTACAGGCCCGCTGGGCGTGGCAACTCGGCGCCCTGCGCAACGCGCTCGACCGGCTCGATGCCCTGCACGACGAGTGGCTGCAGACCCGCGAGCATCTCCCCGCCGACGCCGGCCCCGGGACCGAGGTCTTCGACGACGCGCTCGCCGTCCACCACGCCGAGGCATGGAGTGCCCTCGATGACTGGGCCACCCACGGCCATGCCATCCGGGACATTCACACCGCCGCCCGGCACGCCCCCTCGGCCCTGGCCCCGGCACCGACCGCGACAGCGGCCCCACTCACCGGCCGGCCCAGCCCGGCGCGCAGGTGACCGTGTCCGACACCGACGGCGTCAGCTTCGGCACCCCGCGTCACCTGGCAGGAGGCGGCGACCCCAGCATCCCGGACGCCGCCCGCAGATTCCTGGCCCGGACCCCGGTGACAGCACACCCCACTGCAGCACTACCGGCCCGGCCGCACCCGACACCAGCCGCCCGCGTCCGGTAGCCACCTGCCCACGACTCCCGCTCCCCTGGAACTGCGCCCTGCCCAATCACACCACCCCCAGCACCGACGGCTACGACCTCGCCTTCCGCGTCCTGCTCGGCGCCCTCGCGATCGCCGTCCCCTTGTCCAACCTCGCCTGGCTGTGCGGCAACCTCCTCGTCCAGGCAACCCACTCCGGTCCCTGGGCGCCGTACCAACCGGTCGACGCGCTCCTGCACCCAAGCCGACTGTGGCCAACAGCCGGAGAAACGTCCCTGCTCATCGGCGCCCGCATCATCCCCGTCACCGTCATGATCGCCCTCGCCGTCACCGCCGCGCTCGTCTACTCGCGGCAGAAGAACTCCGCAGGCGGGCGGAAGAAGAAGATCGCCGGAATGGCCAAGCCGAAGGACATCGAGCCGCTCATGGCGAAGGCCATCACCGCCAAGGCCCGCTCCCTGCGCCCCAGCTTGAAGGACGTCAAGCGCATCGACGCCACCGACACCGGCATCTTGCTCGGCAACCTCCAGGGCACCCGCCACGAAGTCCGCATGGGGTACGAGGACGTCGCCGTCGCGATCATGGCGCCGCGCTCCGGCAAGACCACCTCGCTCGCGATCCCCTCCATCCTCAACGCTCCCGGCCCGGTCCTGCTCACGTCCAACAAGGCCGCGGGTGACGCATACACCGCCACGCTCGACGCCCGAGCGGCGGTGGGCCGGACGTGGGAGATGGATCCGCAGCAGATCGCCCACGCCGAACGCGCCATGTGGTGGAACCCGCTCGCGGACGCCAAGACCCTCGACGGCGCAGGCCGCCTGGCCGGCCACTTCCTCGCCGCATCCGTGGATGCCTCCCAGCAGGGCGACTTCTGGTCCAAGGCCGGATCCAACATCTTGAGTCAGTTGTTCCTCGCCGCGGCGCTGGACGAGCGGCCGATCACCGACGTCATGCAGTGGCTCGCCTTCCCGGCCGACCGCACCCCGCTGGACATCCTGCGCGACCACCAGTTCACCGCGGTCGCTGCCCAGCTCAAGGGCACCGTCGAAGGCCCGCCCGAGACCCGCGACGGCATCTACGAAACAGCCCGCCAGTACGCCGCCGCCCTGCTGAACTCCGAGATCGCCGCCTGGGTCACCCCACAAAAGGACGTCCCAGAGTTTCGCCCCTCGGAGTTCGTTCGCTCCACCGACACCCTCTACCTGCTGTCGAAGGACGGCGGGGGCGGCGCCAGCGCACTGATCGCCGCGTGCGCGGACTCCGTGATGCGCGCGGCCACGGCGCAGGCCGAACGCGCTGGCGGGCGCCTCGACCCGCCCATGCTGGCGATCCTCGACGAGGCCGCCAACGTGTGCAAGATCAGCGATCTGCCGGACCTGTACTCACACTTGGGCTCACGCGGGATCATCCCGATCACGATCCTGCAGTCCTACCGCCAGGGCCAGAAAGTGTGGGGCGACGCGGGCATGGACGCCATGTGGTCCGCCTCGACCCTCAAGATCATCGGCAGCGGCATCGACGACCCCGACTTCGCCGACAAGCTCAGCCGCTTGATCGGCGATCACGATGTCGAGACCACCTCGACCTCGCACTCGGAGTCCGGCAAGTCGACCTCCGTGTCAATGCGGCAGGAGCGGATCCTGCCGGCCGACGCCATCCGGGCCCTGCCCAAGGGCACCGCGCTGTGCTTCGCCACCGGCATGCGCGCCGCGATGCTCGACCTGCGTCCCTGGTACCTGGAGCCCGGCGCTGACGAGCTGTCCGCCGCCTCCGCCCGTGCGTCGAAGGCCATCACCGCCCGCGCCGTCGCCAAGCACGCACCCCAGCCAGGCGACTACGGCACGGCCGCCTAACCGGGCTGCGCCACACCCCCCGGTTCGCACTCAGCGCACCACGACCCTCCGGAGCAGCATGGCTCTCATCGACCACCACGACGTCTTCATCGGCTCAACCGGCGACGGATGGACCTTCGTCGTCCTCAACCGCCCTATCCCCAACGCCGCCCACATCCTGACCGGAGCGGGATTCACCGCCCGCGAGCACCAGGGCCGCACCCTCTACCTCCTGCCGCCTGAGACCGCCGAGGAGGCACAGGAACGCGCCAGCGTCGCGGCCTACGGGCTCATGGCCCACACCCTCGACGGCGTCGACCTGGCCTGGACCACACGCCAGCACGGCGCAACACCGTCACGCGAGCCCGACGTAACCATCCGCTTCACCGACCACGCGGTCACCGCGACCGCGGCCCCGGGCCAGGCCGACGCCATCCTCGCCCAGCACGGCTTCACCCCAGCGGGGGCGAAGCGGCAGTACGCACTGCCACCCGGACTCGGTGAGCGCGACGCCCTCATGGCCGTTGTCCGCGCCGAGGCTTACCTCTACGCCGACGGCATCAGCGTGCGCATCGACCTCGGCATCGCGACCACGCAGGACATCCCACCGGCACCATCCCGCCCCGGTGCCGCCCCCGCACAGCCGCCCACCACACAGGTCCAGCGACGCAGCCGCTGACCCACGTCCGCCTCACCCGGAGCACTGCACCATGCGCCAGATCGACCTGCAAGCCGAGATCTTCCGCCTGCGGCAACTCGGCAGCGACTTCGAGGACTTGCACAGCGAGATCCGCTCGCTCACCCTCACCCCCGGCACCGATGCCCGGCAGCAGCTCACGGCGAAGATCGTGGACACGAACGAGCTGGTCCAACAGGCCATGTTCCGCCTCGCCGCCCTCGACGGCAGCCAGTACACCGCCGTACCCGGCAGCCGCCCGTCCCTCGAAGCACTCGCCTCCGTCGTCTCCGCCGCCAGTATCGCCGCATGCGACTTGTCCTGCGCGCTGGAGGCCAACCCGCTGGAGGGCGCCCCGTTCCCCGGCCCGCCGGCCGATGAAGCAGCTGTGCGGACGGCGCGGCACGCGGAGGCGGTCCCCGCCATGGCGGAGCACCTCGCGGACGCCGCCCACCAGCTCAACCTGGCCCACACCGGCTGCTACTACCTCGCCAGCGGCATCACCCGGGACCTGAAGCAGCACGCCGAACAGAACCAGGCGACACCGGCGCCGAAGATCACGGACAGTCAGTACGCCGTCCTCGCCCGGCTGTCCGCAAGTGGTGGCACCCGTTACGTGATCAGCCGGTACGGCGTGCTCAAGGTCATCGACAAGGACCGGGCCACCGTGAACGTCGCCACCCTCAACGCCCTGATCAAGCGAGGATTCGTCGCAGTGGACACCACGACATCCCTGCACCAGGGCCAGCGCCTTGACGTCACCGCCGAAGGCCATCGTGCCCTCGCCCAGTACAAGCCCACCACGACCCCCGCCCGAACAGCGGCCGTGACGCGTCCTGCGGCCATGCAGGCCGCCGCAGGGCGCACGCGATGACCGGCTTCGCCCCGACGGACCGCGTCCTGGTCAGCCCCGTCTACCTGGCCGGCCCCGGCAACTCCACCGTGGTCACCAGACCGCTCCACGCAGCGGGCTGGGCTGAGGCACGCACGCCTGCCGGGCGGATGTTCTCCAGCCCTTGTCTGCGCGCGCAGATCGCCGACCTTCCCGACGGCTGGACGATCTCCTACGCCCGCGAGCCGCTGGCCGTCCCCGACTGGACCGCTCACTTCACCCGCGATACCCCTGCCGAGATCGTCTCCGCCTTCACCACCACGCTCGTTCGCGGTCTGCCCGACGACCACCGTGACCATCGGCCCGGTGGTCCCCACCACACACTTGCCAGCCCTGGCGATGTTCTGACCGTGCGCGGCTGGAGGGACGACCTCGGCCCTCTCTTCCGCTACCAGCACGCCCCGGACGGCCACGCTTACCTCCGCCTCAACCTCGGCGAGGCCGACCACACCGAACTGGAAGGCGAGGTCTGTGCCGCCTGGACCCTGTACACCCGCGTCGAGGCCGCGGGCGGACCGCGCTGGTACGCCGACTTCACCAGCCGCACCCCTTTGCACCTGATCGCCGCCACCGCCGACGCCTTCTCCCGCCCGGACCCCGTACGCCGCAAGGCGCGCGACCTCCCCGAGCGCCACCTGCCCTTCCTGACCATTCGTTCTGCGGCGGCCCGCACCCAAACTCACGCTGCCCGCGCCACCGCCCGGTCATCGGCCAGCGTTGTATCCGTGGCCCGAACACCGGCGCACCTGCGCCTTGCCAACCCCACACGATCACGCCGTTGACCTTCCCGCCCGGCCTCTTCGGCACGGCTCAGGCTCCGCCGCCTGGGCCGTTTGGATGCCGGCACCTGACGGCGGTCCGAAGCGTTCCGTCTCTTCCCGACCACTGGACTCCTCTGTGCCCGAACCCCGCCCCGACCCCGGCCTGCGCCGCACGCAGCGGGCCGGCCGTGACCGTAGCGATGACGATGTCCTCGTCGCCCCTGGCTACCTCGCCGGCAGTGCCTACTGCGGGACCGACGCCTTCGTCCCGCTGACCCATCACTACTGGCACGACATGAGTGACGAGATGGGCAACTTCTACGTCACGACCATGGGCAGCCAGCTCCGCATCGCCTACGTCCCAGAAACATCCGAACTGATGCCGGACGCCACCGCTTTGTGGCAGATCCGCTGCCGCACGGATCTGCACGCCCCACCGACGTGGACCGCGGCCTTCACCGACGAGACCCCGCCCGAGATCGTCGCCGCCGTCACCGCCGCCCTGGACGCCGACGTCACCGCGGGCCGATGGGACGACGAGCCCTACCGCGAGCGCGATGACCATCCGGAGACGGTGTGGGAAGTCCTGCACGCCGCCCGCTGGCACATCACCGTGGACGGCTGGCACATCACCGCCACCTCGCCCGACCGGCTGGCCCGCCTGGAATACCCGCCCTCCCTCCTCATTCGGCGGGCACACAGTGGCCCGGGACGAGGCGTGGCACGCGAGGATATCCTTGCCACCCCGGATGCGCGGCGGACGCTGTGGGAGGCCGACTTCCACAGCGCCACCCCCGCCCACCTAGTCGCAGCCTTCGCCACGGCTCTGGCCGATCCGGCGCCAATCTCCCGTGAACGCGCCTGCGTGCCGCGCGAGTGCCACGCCCACCTGCGCCCGCTGAAGCCAGACGCCCCCACGGCGCCCCGGCCTGCGGCGGTGCCCACCCCGCGGGACCTCGCCCGTACCCGGGCGGCTCGCGGTCCTGCACTGGCAACCGTCAGCGTTCCGCGCTGGTCGACCACCACACGGCCGCCCGCCATCGCTGCCCCCGCCGTGAAGCCGGGCCCGCGCCGCTGAACATCTCCGCCGCCGGGCTCCAGCGCAACACAGCCGCCGAAGGCCCCCGCGCGCTCGCCCGCCACGGTCACCGCCGAGGGCCGGCAGGCCCTGGCCCAGCGCAAGCCAGCGGTCAAGGTCTCCACCCGCACACCGTCCGTAGCGTCCCCTGCTGCACCGCAGGCAGCCGGCCTCCGGCGATGACGGACCACGCGCCCACCGGCCGCGCGCGGGTCTCCCCCCGGTCATGCAGCCGACAGCAGACTGGGGAGCGCCTCGACTCCGTACTCGGAGCGCTGATCCACCGGTCCGGATGGCGCTACGCCCACGACCCGGCGACCAGCCACGTGATGCTGGACAGCCCCTGCCACAGCGTCCTCATCGACGTCACACCGACCAGGGCGGACGAGACCTGGTGGCGGATCAGCCACCACGAGCCCTACTGGCAGGCCCGCTTCAGCGGACGAACGCCCGCCGAAGCGATCGCCGCCCTCGTCCATGCGCTGCCATGGTTCCTCGGCGATGACCGGCACACCAAGCAATTCCCCCTCGACACAAGCACGTTCGTTGAGATCGCGGACCACAACGGTTGGATCACGGCCACCGACGGGCCGGCGACCGTGTTCACGTCTTCTGACGGCCACTGCGTCCTCACGCACACCCCGGACGCCGAGACCCGCTGGACGGTGCGGCACAGCCTGCCGGGCAACGCCGGCACCCGCTGGAGTGCCCGCTGGACCCGCGCCACCCCGCCCCAGCTGGTCGCCCAGTTCTTCGCCGCTCTCGCCGGCACGACGCCCGTCGAGCGCACCTTCGGCAGCCCTGCGTTCCTCGCACACAACGCCAGCTCCGCAACGATCACCCTCGTCCACGACACGACGCTCACCCCTCCCACACGCCAGGCCCCTACCCCTGCCCGACAGCCCCGACAACGGCGCAGCGCACACCAACCACCCCTGGGAGACAATGACTTCCCCCCATGCGGACTCCGGCGACGCCTTGTACGCGACCTCCCCCCGCCACCTCGCCGGCCCCGGCGACCCTCGCCTGATCACCCAGCCCCTGCAAGCCGCCGACTGGATGAACCACTCAAGAGCGGACACCGCGCACTTCATCTACACCAGCCCCGGCGGCGGGCTGACGGTGGCCCTGCGCCCCGTCCCCTCGGCGTACACGCCGTGGTGGCATATCACCGGCACCCACGACCGCCAGCCCTGGAGCGCAGAATTCGGCGGGAACACCCCCTGCGAGATCCTCGCCGAATTCACCGGCGCCCTCCTGCACCCGGCCCCCGACACGTCCGCCGACGTCTGGCACCTGCTGACCACAGCCGGTTGGCGGTACTACGGCTGCGAGCAAGACGACGAAACTGCCCGACACCCCTCCGGGTCCCTGGCCCTGTCCCGGCACACCGGCCTCGGTGCCTCATCTGCGGGCTCCTGGACCGCCGAAGCCGCCATACACCTCGGCTCCTACTTCTGGAGCGCCGAGTTCCACGGTGTACCCCCGCACCTCATCACCGCGTTCGCCACCGCCCTGGCCCGCTCCGAACCCGTTCAACGGGCCAAGGGCGCGGTCCCCGACCCGTACGTCGTCATCCAGACACCCGGCGAGCCGCACGAGACAGCCCCGCTCACCGCCACGGGTCGGCCCCACTCCGTCTCCCCCACACGGCCAGTCACTCGGCCCACCGCCCGCAGAGCGGGCCGTTGACCCCTCCCGCGCCTGGATTCACGCCCTTCAATGACCACACCACCCCACGCCCCGCTGTTCGACATGCCCGCACCACCGACCTGCGTGGAACGGCTGTTGGCTCTCGCCGACCGCTACGCCCAGCACAACGACACAGCGCGGAAACCCACACATCCCCCGACGGCCACTGCACTGTGCGCCACGTGCCGGACGCCGAGACTGCATGGCAGGTGCGGCACTCGGTGCATGACGGCTTCGACACCCACTGGACCGCGACCTTCACCCAAGACACGCCCCAGGAGCTGATCGCTCAGTTCTTCGCGCACCTGTCGACGTCCGAGCCAGTCGAGCGCTCCTTGCGGGAGATCCCCTGCCTAGCCCGTGACATGGGCGACGCCCTGATCACCCCCGTTCGCGGCGCGGCCGTCAACCCACAGGTCCACCACGCCATCGCTCAAGCCCAACACACCCAGGCCCGGCGCCGCTGACCTTCTCAACCTCCCCGCCAGAAAACATGACTGCGCCCTCACCCTTCGCTGTTCCCGAACGCCTGCTGGCCCTCGGCACCGAGTTCACCCGCCACCACGACGCCCTCTCGGCCATCACACTGCTGCGCGGCCCCGACCCCGCCAGCAACCTCAGCCGGCACATCCCCCGCACCCAGGCCCTGGCCCGCGGAGCACTGGACGTGCCCGACCTGCTGCGCGGCCTGATGCTCTACCGCTCCCCCGCCATCCTCGCGGGTCTCGCCCGAACGAAACAGCTCGCCGCCCTGGCCACCGCCGCCGCCGACCACCTCCTGGACGCCGTCGACTTCCTCCACGACGCCCACCGGCCCACCACCGATCCCGAGGACATGGCGACGGCCTACCGGCGGGCACTGCTGGAGGCAGGCCAGCGGGTGACCTTGGCACTCCAGCTGACCGCGCTCGGCGCCGAGGACTGCCTAACCGCTGCCGACACCTTCGCCCGGCAGATGCGCCGCCAGCACCTCACCCCCAATCACCGGCCACCTTCCCTCTCGCCCACTCAGCACGCGGCGCTTGAGGCCGCCGCCCGCGGTGACATGACGCTCGACCGCCTCAACGACAAGCCCTTCGTGCGACGCGGCGACGCCCGGGTCACCATCAGCACGATCCGCTCCCTGGAAGCCCGCGACCTCGTCAAGCGGGAGGAATGCCCCCTCCTGCTGCACGACCAGCGCATCCACCTCACCACCGAGGGCTGCCGCACCCTCGCCGCCACGCTGGGCCGCCCGCCCACTCCCGCGCTTGCCACCCCCCGCATCGCCGCGCCGCTCGCGTCGAACACCAGCCGCCCACAGGCGCGTTGAACGCCAACCTGAGCCGGATTTCCCCACGCCCACGACGCGACTACCGGCCTGTACCCGCCGCAGCAGCGAGCCCTGCCCCTGCAGAGCGCCCAAGGCGCCCGTGGCACGCCGGCGACCGTTCACCTTCTGCGCCCGCCCGGCCCATGCCGTGCCCCGCACGCGGCCGGTGACGGCTCAGCGTCGCCTGCCACCCGCGCGGTGCACGCCGTACCACCGGCCCCGTTGCTCGCTTTCCCCCCGCCCCGAGGTCTCCCTGTGTCCCCATCCCCTTACATCACCGAGGTGTTGACAGCGTTCGCCGCTGATGGCACCCCGTTGGCCGTCTACCGAGACGCCCCGGCCCGCCCGCGGCCCGAAGGCACGACGATCGTGCTGGTGCACGGCGCGTCGGTCACCGCGGACCTGTGGCGCCTCCACGCCCGACACCTGACCGGCCTGGGCTTCAGCGTTGTGCGCTACGACCAGCGCGCGCACGGCCACACCCCGCGCGGCCGAGCACCGCTGACCATCGAGCAGCTGGCCGACGACCTGAACCAGATCCTGCTTGCCCTCGCCCCTACCGGGCCCCTGGTGCTCGCCGGCCATTCCCTGGGCGCACTCGTCCTCCAGGAACTCACCGCCCTTCAACCCCAACTCCTGCCCCGAATCCGGGGCATGGTGCTGCTGTCGGCCACCGCACGAGGGGCAATCATCTTGCCCGGCCGCAGCCCGCGCGCCCTGCTTCTGGCCGCCGGACGCAGCCTGTTCGCCCTCGCCTGCACCCACGCGCCCCAGGCCGTGGACCGGGTGCGACGCCTTCTGCCCGACACCAACCGATACACCCTCACACCCCGCCCCAACACCGGGCCGGGAGATAGACCGCCGTCGTGCCGCCACGGCGTGACCCACACCCCCACCGCCGATCTCGCCACACTCTGGCAGTCCCTGCGCGACTACCGGGCCCGCCACCTGCCCGGGCTGGAGCAGCTCGGCGGGCGGCTGCTGCTGATCGCCGGCGCGGACGACCGGCACATCCCCGCCGCCCACACCGCACAACTGGCCGACCGCCTCCCCAGCGCCGGCCTGGAACTCCTCCCCCGCACCACGCACGCCCTGCCCATCCGCCACCCCGCACTCATCAGCGCCCGCATCGCCCACCTCGCCGTCGGGCCACACCCCCACCCTCACCTCCCCCAGGACCCATCATTTCCGAACTCCCCGCTTTCCGAGCAATTTCACTAGGTGCCGGGATTCAATCCAGCGCCATGCTTGCCCTGTCAGCCGAAGGAATTCTCCCGAAGGTCGACTATGCCATTTTCGCCGATACAGGATGGGAACCCAGGGCCGTCTATTCACACCTGGACCGCCTGGAACGCGAGATAGCCGAACCCGCAGGTATACCCGTCCTCCGCGTCTCCTCCGGGAACATCCGCAAGGACGCCTTGAACCCGGATCACCGCTTCGCCTCGATGCCCCTCTACATCCTCAACAAGGATGGCAGACCCGGTATGACCAGGCGCCAATGCACCGGGGAATATAAGATAAAACCGATCAAGAAGAAGGTCCGGGAACTTCTCGGATACCCCTACCCCGAGCGAATACCCAAGGACGTTTTCGTCGAGCAGTGGGTGGGCATCTCGACCGATGAGTTCCACCGGGCTAAGGATGCCGACGTCAAGTACATGCGCAACCGGCACCCGCTCATCGATCTCAATTGGTCCCGCGCGGACTGCGTCCGTTACCTGACCTCCATCGGCCTGGCGCATACACCAAAATCGAGTTGCCTCGGTTGTCTTATGTGGAATCGGAAGAGATCATCTTGCCGTCCACGGGCAGCTCAGACCTCAGGCCGTTTCGTGTCGATTGGCGCGCGCTCCAGCCATCAGGAGCAGCACCCATGCCGACGTCGCTACAACGAAGATCGCGATGAGTGGCGACAGGCTGCCTCGCTTGAGGAAGAAGATGAACGACTCTGGTCCGTTCGTCAGCGCCACCAGGCCCAACAGTGTCAAGGCACCGGTGGCGACTATTCCGAACAGCCGCTGTGCCCAGTAGCGAGCTACGGATCGGGCTATCACGCGGTCCCGATGGTTCATCTTCGTGCCTCCTCGCGCTCGATGGGTCAGATCCTGTCAGCCACGCGCTGTCGCGGCTACAAACCCTTACCTTGCAGTCATGGCCCCGATCCCGTGGGGCAAGTTCCCCACTGTCGCAGAGCATCAACTGGCTCGCCGGTGGCTGCAGTTCACGGCGAACATCGGCCGGGCCCCCAACACCATCGACGCGTACGGGCGGGCGGTCGAGGACCACCTGCGGTTCTGCGCCGTGGGAGGAACGGACCCATTACTGGCCCGCGCGGACACCGTCGCAGCCTGGATCAGGGACATGCTGGACCGGCCCCTTCGACGTCCCGCGAAGGGCCCACGCCGGGCCGATTCGGGACTCGCGAACGCGACCATCCAACAGCGCCTGGTGGCCGTCCGATCCTTCTACGAGTACCTGGTGGAAGACGGGCTGCGTGAACAGAACCCGGTTCGGCGAGGACAGGCAAGCCGTGGTGGTCGCAGACCCCGACAGGGCCTCGTACGACACGTCGAACAGGCTCCCTGGATCCCCAACGAGGAGATCTGGCAACGGATCTTGACGGCCGCGGCTGAGGAACCACTGCGCAACCGGCTGATGGTCACGCTCGCCTACGACGGCGCACTACGCCGCGAAGAACTCGTCCAGCTCGACGTCGAGGACTTCGAACCCGCACACCGGCTAATCCATCTTCGGGCGGGGACCACCAAGTCCCAGCGAGCCCGGGAAGTGGCCTTCGGCACCACCTCGTCCCGACTGTTCGTGACCTACCTCACCGAGCGCCGCACGATGTTCGGCCGGATCGACGGACCGCTGTTCCGCTCCGTCTCGAACCGCAACTACGGCGCCCCGCTGGGCCCTTCCAACTGGTCGAAGACCGTCGAGCGCATCGCCCGCAAAGCCGGGGCTGCCCGGCTGTCCACCCACACCCTGCGACATCTGCGGCTGACCGACCTGGCTCGTGCCGACTGGACCATCGACCAGATCGCCCATTACGCCGGCCACCGCGATCTCGCAACCACCATGCGCTACATCCACCTGTCCGGACGCGACCTGGCCGCCCGTTTCCACCGCGCGAACACCACCATCCACGCCGACCGCGAACGACTGCTCGCCTCACTGCTGGAGGAGTCATGAACCCAGCCGACACCGGCCAGGCACCACCCGGGGCAATGACACGTGAGGCCCTGTTCGACCTGATGCGCCCGGTCGACGAGGCCGTACGAGAATGGCCCCGCAAAACCGGCCGCGCCGCCCGCAACCGGGTACTCGACACGGTCCGCACCCGCGGTCTCACCTACCGGTCGTGGGACGAAGCCACCTGGGCGGAGGTCTCCCGCACGGCCGGCCCGGCCCGTCTGCACATCGCGGCCCTCGGGCACCGCCTCGGCGGGCATCACCGCCTGCACCACACCGCCGGAATCAACCAAATGCACCGGCTCGCGGACCTGGTCTTCGGCCCCGGAGCCACCGAGCCCGCACTGCACGAGGTCGAGCAGACGCTGAGTTCCTGGCAGACCTCCCCGCACCTGCTGGAGTGGCAGGTCGGCAACGCGGTCCTCGACGCCCTCCTCAGCGCCGGAAGCCCTCGCCTGGAAGACCTCACTGACACTCTGGTGCGCCAGCTGGTGGCCGAGTACGACACGGTTGCCGGCCTCAACAGCCGACGCCGCGGCCTGATCAAGCTCTCCCGGGTGCTCGCGAGCAAGGGCATCATCCCCGCCCCGGTGCACAGCAACGAAGGCAAGGCCGGTCCCCGTTCCGACATGCTCTCCACCGTCCCGCCCCAATGGGCCGAATGGGCCCTGCGCTGGCGGAAGTTCTCCACGCACGAGCCCGGCACCATCCGCTCCATGTTCTCCGTCATCCTCATCGCCGGACGCTGGGCCGCAGAAAAGCACCCCGATGTCATCGCGCCGGACCAGTGGACCCGGGACATGGCGGCCGAGTACGTCGCCGACACCATGCAGGCCACCGTCGGTCAGTGGGCCGGCCACAATCGCAACCGCAGCCGCTTCGGTCAGCCCATCTCCCCCGGCGGCCGGGCCGCACGGATCGACAGCATCCGCGGGTTCTTCTGCGACCTCATCGAGTGGGAATGGATCAAACCGCGCTTCGACCCGCGTCGCGTGATGAGCATGCCTGTGTCCCTGCGCGCCCAGATGGGGCCGAACCCCAGGGTCATTGACGATGCGTCATGGGCCAAGCTCATGGCCGCCGGGCTGACCATGAACGCCGAGGACCTCAAGCCGTATGGCTCCGGCCGGGCCCGCGAAGCCGGCTGGAAGGCCACCTACTACCCCGTCGAGATGGTCCGGGCGATGGTCGGCGTCTGGCTGTTCGGCGGCTGCCGCGTCGACGAGATCCGCCGCCTCGAACTGGATTGCGTCACCTGGGATCAAGGCACCGACGACACCACTGGCGAGCCGTTCACCATCTGCCTGCTGCACATCCCGCAGAACAAGACCTCCCGGCCGTTCAGCAAGCCGGTCGACCCGATCGTCGGCCAGCTCATCGACGCCTGGAAACTCCTCCGCCCGCCCCAGCCCGACCTGATCGACCGCAAGACCGGGCAGAAGCGACCCCACCTCTTCTGCCACCGCGGCCAACTCGTCGGCAAGGACTACCTCAACCACAACATCATCCCCGTCCTCTGCCGCAAGGCCGGGGTCCCGCAGACCGACTCCCACGGCGCGCTGACCAGCCACCGCGCCCGCGCCACCATCGCCACCCAACTCCTCAACGCCCGCGAGCCGTTGACCCTCAACGACCTGCAGCAATGGCTCGGACACAAACACCCCGCCAGCACCCGCTACTACGCCGAGATCCTGCGACGCACCCTCACCGCCGCCTACAAGAAGGCCGACTACTTCGCCCGCAACGTCCGCACCATCCAGGTCCTCATCGACCGCGAGTCCATCCTCACCGGAGCCGCCGCCGGCGGCGAGCAGCCCTGGAAGTACTACGACCTTGGCGAGGGCTACTGCAGCTACGACTTCTTCGCCAAATGCCCCCACCGAATGGCCTGCGCCCGCTGCCCGTTCTACGTCCCCAAGCAGTCCACCCGCGGCCAGCTCTTGGCCGTCAAGGACGGCATCGACCAAATGCTCGAACGGCTCGATCTGACCGACGATGAACGCGAAGCCCTTGAAGGAGACCTCGAAGCGGTCACGGCCTTGGCCGAGCGCCTTGCCGACACCCCCACGCCAGCCGGTCCCACGCCCAGAGAACTCGGCACCACGGACAGCTTCATTCCTCTGACCCAGCTGATGAACACAGTGCCTCGCCCAGCGCAAGGAGACGCCGATTGACGCTCCCCGAAGTTCAATCAGCCGCGTCGCGCTGCCTCACCGCTGACACCAGTGCAGTCACCAACAGGCGACCAGACTCACAGCCCAAGCTCCAGTGGCCGCTCGGGGATTCCATCCTTGATCAACCTGGTTAGTGGACCGGCGAGATCGCGCGGCCCAAAGAGGTCCGGCCCCTGGTAGTCGGTGATCTCCGCCAGCTGCCACCAACGAAATCCCGTGATGTTCTCGGCCGCCAACTCGTCACTCGACAGCGCACCGTTCGGCCGGAAGGCAGCGGTGCGGACGAGGAAGTAGTCCTGAATCGCGCCGTCATACCCGCTCACATAGCCAGGCTCGACAACCCTCCGATGCCACACATGCGGCGGCGTCCCGTCGAGCACGAGCCCGATCTCCTCATGCAGCTCGCGACGCAGCGCCACATGAGGTGTCTCGCCGGGCTCGATACCTCCTCCTGGAGTTGCCCACACCACCCTCTCCGGAAGGGCGAACCTGCACAGCAGGATCCGGTCCTCCTCATCCAGAACGATCGCACGGACCGAGTGACGCAGGTTCAGCAAAGGCATCGGAGCACCCTACGAGCCAGTCCAGGACCGCCGCAACGCCACTCGATGACCGCCTCCACGCGGTCCCGCCTTCACCCAACGAAAGGTCACACCCCTGTCTCGATTCTCAATAACTTGTCCCTTTCACGGAAACGCGCAATGGAGGAATATCCGGGACACGAGCCCAGACGAATGGGCGGACGTGGTCGCGTTCGATGCTGCCATCCGCCAGGGCAACGCCCGCGCGAACGCCTCCGGGAACCGGCTGCTGGGCCAGGCGTTCCTGCATCGCTCCCGGGTCCCCCTCGCCCAGGCCCCCATCGATCACGTCACGGCCGCCGAGTGGGCAGCGCGCCAGCAGGAACTCGACGACCGCGCCGCTGTGGTGGAGGAGCTGGAGAACGGTGTGGTCGACGGCTGCTCTCCCTGGGCATGCCGCGGTGAAGCCGAGCCGGTGCAGGACGACTTCGGGCTGGCCTCGTGAGGCGGATCATCCTCGACCTGTTCGCCGGCCCTGGCGGCTGGAGCCACGCGCTCGCCGTCCTCGGCGCGCGGGACATCGGCCTGGAATGGGACGAGTGGGCCTGCAGAACACGAGCCATGGCGGGGCAGTTGACCATTCGGACCGACGTCGCCCGCTATCCGACGTGGATCTTCTCCGGCCGCATCCTCGGGTTGATCGCCTCCCCGCCGTGTCAGGCATGGAGCATGGCCGGCAAGCGCCTCGGCCTGGTCGACCAGCCGCTCGTCCATCAGGCCGTCGCCGATCTCGCCGCCGGACGCGACACCCGCGAGCAGCTGCTCAGCGCGTGCGCGGACGAACGGTCCCTCCTCGCGGCCGAGCCCATGCGCTACCTGCACGCCCTGAACACGGTGGGCGAGCCGGAATGGGTGGCCATGGAGGAGGTCCCCGACGTCCTTCCCCTGTGGCGGCAGTACGCGGCGATCCTGCGCAGCTGGGGTTTCTCCGTGTGGACCGGGATCCTCAACGCCGCCGACTACGGTGTCCCGCAGACCAGGAAGCGGGCGATCCTGCTCGCCTCTCGCATACGCACCGCCGAACCCCCGCCGCCCACCCACGCGAAGACCGCCGAGCCGGAGTCGCTGTTCGGGCCCGGCCGCGCCCGCTGGGTGTCCATGGCCGAGGCCCTGGGCTGGGGCCGCACCGACGGCCCTGTGCCCACCGTGTGTGCTGGTGGCGGACCCGGCGGAGGCCCCGAACCCTTCCCGTCCGGCTCCCGCAAGACCCTGGCCGATGCCCGCGACCGGGGAACCTGGCTCCACCACATTGCCCCTGACACCGTCGTGCCCCGGCCACAGTCCCGGGGAGCCGGCTGGATCGCGCGCCACGGCGCCCGCGACGACGCGCCCGCCGACTTCCCGGCGCCGACCTTCACCAGCAAGGCAACCCACTGGAAGTGGTCGCTGCGCAGCAACAACCAGGCCAACGCCACCGTGCGCCGTGCCGATGAACCCGCCGGCACTCTGTTCTTCGGCCACCGCGCCAACGAGTGCACCTGGGTCGCCGACACCACCGCCAGCCTTCCAGGCGGCGAGCAGCAGCCCGTGCCAGAGCCGATCAGGATCACCGCCCGGGAAGCGGGCGTGCTGCAGAGCTTCCCTGCCGAGTACCCGTGGCAGGGCAACAAGGGCCAGCAGTTCTCCCAGATCGGCAACGCCGTGCCCCCGCGTCTGGCCGCCCACCTGCTCGCCCCACACCTCAACAAGCCCTTCGACCCCAACGACTTCGCCCTCGCCGCCTGATGCCCCACACCCCCGATCCTGACGAGGACGAGGACGACGACGTCGACCTCGTACCGGCGCCGAAGCCGGTCCACTACGCCGAGCAGGCTCTGCTCGGCGCGCTCCTCCTCGAACCCACGCGCCTGGCCGATACCGGGACACTGGCCGCGGGCCACTTCGACAACCACTCCCACGCCAGCTTGTTCTCCGCGATCCGCGCCCTTGCGCCGCCAGACCCAGACGATCACGCCAAGGACGTCACCTGGCTCAACGCTGTCCTGGAGCACGCTCGCCCCCACGCTCCCGGCCTGACCGCCTCCTACCTCCACGCCCTCATCCAGTTCTGCCCGCAGCCGAAGCACGCCGCGGCCTACACCCGGATGATCCGCTCCGACCACGCCCGCCGGACGCTGCGCCTACACGCCGAGCGCCTCGCACAGACCGCCACCGACACCGCCGGACCCGACCCGGCAGCCAACGCCCTGGCGCAGGCCGACGCTCTCGGCCGCGTCCTGGACGACCTCGCCGGACAGTTCGCCCCACACCCCGGCTCCCTCCCCCGCACCGCACACCCCGCGAATGCCGCAAGGCAGGCCGTCGAGGAGGACCTCGACGAAGAACGCCTCCTCCTGGCGACCGCCACCGCCTATCCGGCGGAGGTGCAGCAGATGCGATGGCTGGCCGCGGAGGACTTCCTGCTGCCGCTGCACGCCGCGCTCTGGCAGTCCGTCACAGCACTGGTCCACCGCGGCGACATGATCGATCCAGTCACCGTCCTCGGCGAGGCACAGCACCGCGGACTCCTCACAGACTCCATCACCCCGCGCGACCTGATGGCCCTGATCTCCACACCCGCAGGATCACCCGAGTACTGGGGCGAGAAGATCCTCCAGCGCGCCCTCCTCGCCCGCGCCCACACGGTCGCCCAACGGATCACCGCCTACACCGACGACCCCGCCAACACCCCCCACCAGCTCATCACCGGCAGCCGCCGCGCCCTGGCCGACCTCAACGCCCTGCGCGCCCGCTGGAACCGCGCCACCACACCTGCCCCCTCACCCACCACGAGTGCACCCGCCCGGTCCGCGCCGCTTCCCCGGGCCGGCCCGCCACACCGGCCGACCGTTACGGCCGGGCGAACCCACCGATGACCTCAACTACCAGGCCCGGTCGGCCTAAACGGCCTGGCCCGGACTCGAAACGAGCCCCGTACCTCATGCCCGACAGCCCCCTCGACGCCCACGTCCGCTTCGACACCCACCCCGCCCACTCAAGCGCCGTCATCGCGACCCCCACCGGCACCCACCGCCGTACCGCCCAGGCGCTCCTGGCCGCCCGCGGCTTCGAACCCCTTGACGACGCCATGGTCCTGGCCCGCATCGACCACGAAGAGCCGTACTGGGCCGACCAGGCCGCCCAGGCACTCAACGCCGAAGGCATCACCACCGAGATCACCGCCAGCCTGCTGGAGGCGATCACCGAGGAATGGACCTGGGCGAACTACCCCATGCCCTGGTGCACCCGGGCCGAGATCCGCGAGGTCTCCAACGAAGCCCAGAAGATCTACGACGACATCCGCCACGGACGGCTCGTCATCCACGCCCACGCCGAAGACGGATGGACCACCGTCGCCGTCGGCACCTACCGCGACAGCGGAAGAAGCGTGTACCTCCACGGCGAGAACCACCTACGGCAGATCGCCGACACCTTCGACTCGCCCACCCAAGCCCTCACCGCCTTCGAATGCGCCCACGGCAACGCCCTACACCCCGGCCCCGCCCCCATGACCGACACTGAACGCCAGACCTCTCAAGCCCGCACCAGCTTCGGTTCACCTGACACGACGCCGGCCCCGGCTGTGCCGCCCGTCGAGAGCGTGCCCGCCTACGCCGCTGACCCCGGCGACCACGAGGCCCTGCTGGAGGACTTTCTTACCGAGAACGGGGACTGGGAAAAGTACCGCACCTGGGACGACAACACCACCATCGCCAACCACGAATCGCTCACCCTGCGCGCCCTCTTCGACCACGACGCCCAATCCCGTGACTCGAAGTGGACCATCGCCGCGTACGAGACACCGGTCAGCGAGCGCATGTGGCACATGGCCATCACGCCCGCCACCCCCGCCCCCATCCTGAAGACCCTGCTCACAGCCCTCGCCGCCGGAGACGCCTGGGAGACCGCGCTCGAAAGCCCGATCACCGATAAGACCGTCGCCCAGGCCACCCTTCCTCTCACCGACGCTGGCTGGACCTGCACCGTGGACGGACGCTGGCTGCGCTGGCAGACCCAACAGAGCGATGTCGGCGTGCAATTCGATGCCTTCGCCGCCCACGCACCCCACACCCCTCTCGACACCTGGACCATCTGGTCCGGTCCCAGCATCGACCACCCCACCTGGGCCATCCGCGCCTCCGGCTACACCCCGGCCGGCCTCCTCGCCGACCTCGCGGAGGAACTCGCGCACGGCACCGGGACCCGCCAGACCCGCTCCGGTCAGCCTCGGCGCGTGAAGCACATCGCCGGCAGCACGCCCGCAGCGCCGCCCCCGCCCCTCTCCACGCGCCTTCGACGCTGACACCTGTGCTCAGGCGTTGCGGGTCTTCTCACAGGTCCGGCGCTTTTCCTGAACGCCCACACCGGACGTGCAGAGGGGCGCAGCGTTGAAAAGGAACTCTTCCGCAAAGTGCCGACGGTGCGGCGATCTACCCCCACCCTATGGAGTGACGACGCTCCGGATGCGCTCGCGGTGTTTGACACCGAGGCCCCACATGAGCTGGAGTGGTGCTACCTGGCCCCTGGAAGCGGCCAGCTCCGAGTGCCGTTGAACCGACCCTGGCACTGCCGGACAACCCTCTCCGACGATCTCAAGTTCAACCACTTCATCGAACGGTTTCATGAGCCTTCTGTGCCAGGTCGGGGCACGCACCAGAAGGAGCATGATGTTGATCGAGGAGCAAGTCGCCGCCGCCAGGCAGCAGATGACGGGGGAATCCCTGCGTGCCGTACGACTGCGCGTCAAGGAACTGTCGAGCTGGCGGTCGCTCGTTCCGAGCGGCACGGACACTCAACTACTCCTGGAATCAATCCTGTTGCAGTACATCGGCAACCCGCAGCTCTCCAGCCGCTTCTCGCTCGGGATCGCCGAAGTCGTTCCCGCATCGAGCCGCCTGGACATCCGCTTCGAGCACTCCGCCTCGGTGCGCCCCGCCCTGGAGATGCTCCCCTACCGTGAGCGGGGCGAGCGGACGGTTCACGGCGCTCCCGGGCTGTGGGCCCGTGTCGTCGGCAACAGCATCGAGATCGCGTTCGCCCGCCACCCTGCCGCAGGCGTCATCGCTCTCACCACACTGGACCGGTCCGACGATGTCGAAGGACTCCTCTCCGCGTACGAAGCGTCCCTTTCCGCGCAGCGGTGTGTGCCCCTGTGGACCGTTGACCCCGGCACGCTTCCGCCCGAGAAGCTCCGCACCGGCGGCCGACGCCGCAAGCCCCAGCCCCGTACGATCATCGACGACCACCGCCCGGCCGTCGCGCTGCCCAGCGCCCTCCTTCGCCGGATCCGGCTATGGGACCGGCTGTCCGGCCACGCAGGTCTGAAGGTGTCAGCCGCAACCGCAGACCATGGCCTGGACTGGCACATCGTGCGCGAGGTCCACCAGGGCGTCTCCCTCCATGATGACCGGCTCGCCGCGATTCTCAGCGACCCCGTGGCCGGGCCGGGCCTGGTCACCGACGAAGAAGGCCACCGCTGCGATGACGGCCGCTGTGTCATGGAGTTCACCGCGCCGGCCGACCGCATGAGCGGCTGGCGCAGCGTCCTGCGGGTGGAAACCGTTGTGTCGAGTGTCCCGGTACCGCCTGTGCCGCAGAGGCCACGCCATTTCACCGCACTCGACGAGACCGCGTTCCCCAGCCACGGCGGCCTTCCTCACAACGCACCCGCCGCCCGCCACCGTTCTCAACGCTCCCGGGTCGCCGACGGCGACGAGCCGGCGGCCGGCCGGTCCACGCAGCTGCTCGCCCCTCGACTCAGCAGATGCCAGTGGGATCTGAGGGGGATTGCGATGCAAATCGGTGCGGCGTGGGCCTTGGACGGCTGCGCGGTCCTCGTCGTGACCCACTCCTTCGACGCCGACCGTGAGGTGCGCCGCCTCTACGAGCATGACGTATTCGGATGGTCCATCCCGGACCGCCCCAACGTTGTTCCATCCTTGCCCTGGCGCAGGGGCAGGCTCGTTCCCGGTAGCGGTGCACTCTTCACCCATACGGAGTCCGGTTCCCGTGCGGACGTGGGCGCCCTGCTCCAGCAGGCACGCGCTCATTTCGACTGGGCCATCTTTGTGGACTGCAACGACGACCTCGGTATGGGCCCCTACATCGAACGATCAGTGGACAGCCACTTCGTCGTGGTCGATTCCTCCGGATACCCCGAGAGCTTTGTGACCGCGCAGGCGCGCAATGGCGTCGCCGAGCACCGTGAAGTGGCCGTCACCCCTGCCGCATCGGCCATGGCCTGGCGCCAGCAACACCTCACAGGGATTCCTCTGGACCGTGTCCCCGTTTCCGGCCTCGTCCTGCGACAGCCCTCCCCCCGCGCCGACAGCACCCCGTCACCGGACTTCACCGAACAGGTGGATGCCGAACTCGCACGGTTCGGCATCCCGGTTCTCTCCCGCCTGCCCGAAGATCCCGCCGTTGCCCTGGGAGACCCGTCCCCCACCGTGCTGGACGCCGTCGACGACGCCTCTCGGGCGGCGTACGTGAAGGCGTGCACCCCTATTCGCCTCGCCCTCCGGGAAGCTGAACGGTGCCTGATCCCGCCAGCGGACCCCTGGGCCTAGAGGCCATCCATCCCAAGCTGTCGGGCAGGCGCTGGGTGAGTTGCCTGCACGCACCGGCGCGCCCGGCTCCTTGCACGGAGCAGCCAGAGGCCCGGCCGATGAACGCAGATCGGCCGCCTTCGCGTACTGGCTCATCAGAGATGGCAGATAGAGCAGCCACCCTGGTCATCGTCGGATTCGAGTGGGTCTGAGAGAGCGTCCAGCCACACCCAAGCGACTCACGGGCCCACCCCGGGGTGGCAACCCGCGTGCGGCACAAACCGACGCACGAGGGTAATCAGGAACTGCGCACTGGCGTGCTCACGATGGTGGGAGTGGGGCGTGCGGGACGCCCCATAGCGATGCTGAGCGCGGCCACTCAAAGGCCGACTGGAGAGGGGTTCACACAGATGCCTGCGCGATCTGGGCCAAGCGGCGGGCGCCGAGGACTAGAACCCCTTGCAGTACGACCTCTTCGTCAGCTGACACGCCCGATGCACGGAGTTCGCTCTGAACATACGCTTTCGCCGCATTTCGATATTCGATGCACGCCTGTCGGGTAACGCCAGCCACAACGCCCGGTGCCCGTCCGCGACCGATTGTTTCGAATTGCCGCGCAAGCCAGCGATACGCCGCAAACTGAAGACTGGGCTCTGCGGCGTCCGCCATCACTCGATCGTCTCGCAAGTAAGGACTGTCAGGATCTGAGATCATCTTCCAGGCCAGCTGTTCAGAGCCTGTCAGGGCCTCTGAAGGGATGCCCCCCTCAGCGAGCGCAGCCGCATTCCCTCTCAGCTCAGCAATCGGGCACATGGCCGCAAGGGAAACCAATCCCTTGACGCCGTTGGCACCCACCTTAGTGTAGTTGACATTGCGGTCACCCTTAATTCCGGTTCCTAGCCAGAAGTCAGGGTTGGCGAGATGGGCAACAACCCGTGCGTTCATTCGTTCGATCCAGCGATCAAGGACAGCGAATCGATCCGATGAACATTCCCACTCGCCGGCAAAGTCAGACCGGGCGATATCAAACCTGACCGCCGAAAGGAGGATGCCGCGCTGAAAGATCACGGCAAATGCGTTATCGCCAGATTTCACATTCTCGGCGATACTACGGGCGAGATCACTCGGATCATTCCCCGTGCGGGTCTGAAATGCCTGCTTTCCGTACTTGTCGAAACCAAGCCAGAGCTCCAGGGGGCCGCCGATCAGCCCTGCCGCCTGATAGCCCTCCCTCAGCTGTTTGTAGGGCTCCAACTGCAGGAGGGGACGCACGATCGCCTGGCCAACACCGCTCGCGAAGGCATCCGCAACGGCAGAGACCTCCTCAGCAGAAAATATGAAAGGCAATGCGTCGTCTTCGTACTTACTCACCCTATTACGCAGGGCAAGCTCCGACCAGCGCGAATCACCTGTAGGGCCGATGAGCGCACTCACCTTGGTGATATATTCGCGCAGCCCCTCATAGTCTGACTCGTCGCAACGATTCGGGTAGATCTGTCGGATGGTTTCATGCAATCCGAGGACACTCGCAAGATGAAGACCCCGATCGAATTTTGCCTGATCCGAGTGCCAATCGACGAGCGCCAGCGGGATTCGATCGATCGAATCTTGGCTATTGCGACCGTCTCCGACTTCCGACGTCAAGAGACGGCGCATACTTACGGACACGATGTCTTGATCATCAAGCAGATATGTGCGTGTCTTTGAGACCGCCACGGCATGCTTGTTTAGGGCGACAAAAATGCTCCTGCAGGCATGAAGTAGCCTATCCTGATCTCGAGCAGGAACGAATCCAGCCCTCTCGTCAAGAACCAAGAGAAGTACAGGAATCTTCGTGGTATCCGGCTTGAGCAGATTGGTCTGCGGTGAGTCTAGGATCCTTTTCAGGGCCAGAAAGCGGTGTTGGCCATCGAGAATCACGGCACGAGCACGCTTAGTACTCCATCGGATGAACCCGATATCCGTTCCGGGCAAATTATCGATTTGAACGGGGCCGATCGACGTACGCTCAAGATCGCCATCCGGGATTTCGGCCGGGGCGGCTGAGTCTTCAATGTAACTTTCAGCGACCGTGTCAGCCTTGTCGGGATCGACTGGTAGGAGGACGACGGTGAAGGCGTTGAAAAACTTGAGTGAGCCGGGTTGCCTCAAGTAAGTAGCGATCGGGCCGGCGGCTCGGTCCTCGTCAACCGTTCGCTGAAACAGTTCTTCGAGGTTCACAGGCTCGTCGTCACTAAATGCTAGCTCCCGAGCCAGGCGCAGGTACTGATCTGCTTCCCTGATGGTCATCGAGATGGAGAAATAGGGGACCTTCTCATCACCGATGGCGTATTCGCCTCGGACGTAGGAGTATTGGTCGGTATAAGCTGGGCGACGACGGCTTAGCGACGAAAGGCTCATGGGTTAGTCCATCTTCATATTCAGCAACGGGTGGGCGGCGCGAATGGTCAGCGACTCAGCAAAACGCACCAGCTGATCAACCTGTCTCAACTCGGGGGATGCCGCGGCGTCAAGTTCGGAGTCCGAGAAGAGAGCGTCATCGTCTTCGGAGTCCATATCGTTATCCCCGCCATCGTCCTCATCTGCGCCGTCATACTCTCCTGCGCTGAGGATATTCCTTGCGGTCGGTTCGGCCGCGCCGGCCGCCCGCAAGGCACGAGCACGTGCTTCTTCAGCTGCCACAAGCTCCGCGATATTGTCGGGTGATGTAACAGGGAGCATGAGTACCGCGCAGTCGTTTACCGTCAGCCCCAGGCGTTCAAGCTCGCCACTGAGAGGGGAATCCGTTTTCATGTGTGTCTTCAGGCGCACCGACAAGTTGACGGCCTTACCTACGTACAGCGGCCTCTGAAACAGCGTGGCACACAGAAAAGCCCATTCAAGATGCAGGTTGCGAGCCTTTATCATGTCTTCCACCCGGACAGCTGAAGCACGCGTCAGCTCAGGCGGGACATCCTGAATGAGGACATTTCTATACCGCCCAACCATTCCAGCTTCGAGTGGCTCACCACGGGGCGCACTGATTCTTGTCTGGACCGCAGAAAATACGTCTGCCGGTTCCCGCTCGAGTGCTGTCTTTCCGATATCAGTGAAGTCAAGCGTCCAGATATAGATGCCTGGCACTCTTGGTATCAGCTCGGAGCGTTCCCGTCCCATCGCCAAGTACTCGCGAACGTTCAGCACGCGCGTTTCAAACGCAGTGAACACCCATCCCCCCATGGTGCACGGACGCGCGGATCCGCTCGCTCTGCCGGAAGTCGAGCCCATACCCTAGCAGTGGGCCTCTTCAACCTGCGTGGGAACTTGCCGACTTGGCGGCGGATGAGGGTCGGAAAAGGGATGACACGCCAAAGACTCCATCCTAGACACCGGCTCCGGGATCCACATGGGCTGGCCATTGACGTTCGCTTCGCCCAGTTCGGCGCTTCGGTGCCTGCCTCCCTCCGGCCCGACTAGCGCACAACCTGCCTCATCGCGCAGAGCGACATCCAGTTGAGCAGTGGTCCTGCCACTGGTTCCGCCGCCCTCTGACTGACCGCTCGCGGCCCGGGGCACAGGTGGCTTCGCGGGCGCTAACTACCCGGAAAGAGCAGTGGCCCGGCTGGGCAGACCGAGCCGGGCCACTTACCTGTATCTACGCCTCAGAGGTGGCAGACGGAGCAGCCGGCCTCGTCGTCGTCGGAGTCAAGTGCGTCGGACAGGACTTCCAGGAGGGGCCTGTTCGGCTTGACGCGCTTGGCCGCGCGGTCCAGGGCCGCCTGGTGCTTGGCCTCGATCTCATCCTTGCGCTCTATGAGCTCCGGGAGCGACTCGCCCTGTGACCAGGTGTAGTTGCGGCCCTTCATGGCCGTGTGGCGGAACCGGACCTTGTCCTCGTACTCCACGGCCTTGTCGTACAGGTCGGGGTGGCGCTCCTTGAGGCCGACCCACTCGTGCTTGCGCTGGAAGAAGCAGAAGTAGCAGCCCGAGCGCGTGCGCCACTCGTAGTAGCCAGGGAGTCCAATGCCAGCTTCGTCGAGGATGCGCATCACGCCGTCCTTGTCGATGCCATCCTCGCGGAAGGGGAAGACGGCATCGATGTTCGGCTTGGTGCTGACGTAGCCGAGGCGGTTCTCGTCAGCCCGGATCGCGACGTATGAGATGACCTTGTCGTCGCCGACCCACTCCTCCAGCGGCTTGATCTTCAGATTTTTGGTGCACCAGCGCATCTGCGGGCTGGGCAGGGTGCCCTGGTAAACCTCCATCCAGTGATCGAAATCCCGGTCGGCGTTGAGTCGCTCGATGGGCTTACCGAGGGCCGCTTCCAGCCGGTTGAGGTACTCGTACGTCTCTGGCAGTTCAGCACCGGTGTCGCAGAAGAAGTACTCCATCTCCGGCACGCGATCGCGCATGTAGATGGCAAGCGCCGACGAGTCCTTGCCGCCTGAGATACCCAGGACGTGGCGAACCTTCTCCTGGGTGACTGGATCCGTCATACCCCCTCCTTCGTTTCAGTTGCTGTGACAGCCAGCCCATCGGCAACGCGCTGCGCAAGAGCGGCGAGCAGGATCCGAGCGCCGTCGGGTCCGAGGGCCTGCTCAGCCTGCTGCAGTACATCGGCCGCGAGCTGGTCGGCCTGGCCTCGGGACTGTTCCGGCACGTAGATCAGCGTCCGCCGCTCCGCTCCCGTCTTGTCCGTCAAGGTCAACAGCCGCGTCTCCAGATTTACTTCCTGCTCGCGGGTCTCGCCGCTGTCTTGGTAGAGGTGGGCGACGCGGTCGAGGGATGCGGACATCTCGCGTGCAAGGCGAGGGAACATGCCTGCGTCCCGGTCATCCCAGTCTCCGAGCGCCTTGTTAGTGAGGCGGACGACGATCGGGTCGAGCCAGTCCTCGTCAGCGAGGCTCTCGCTGAGCACGAAGTCGACGAAGCCCCGCAGCTCCGGGTTCAGTGACACCGTGGCGAAGCCATTCAGCCGCGCGGCGAGCGTCGACCGAAGCTCGGGAAGCGTCGCGGGCAGACGGAACTCTTCGGCGAGAACCGCGACCACTTCTTCCCTCAGCGTACGCTCGATGCCGGTGATCTCGTCTGCCGCTGCGGTCAGCCTGTCGACATACTCCGTGGCGGCTGCCGCGTTGGCGCGGGTGCCGGCTTCGATGGGAGCGAGGCCAAGCGCCTTGGGCAGAGCCCGGAAGAGCAGATCGTCCGGATCCTGGGAGTTTGCCAGGGCGCTGCGCACGGCGAGTGCATCCGGAGAGATGCGCTTGGTCTTGCGGGCGTAGCTGTTCAAGACCATGACGCGTTCGAGCAACGCCCTGGCTACGGACAGCAGATCGGGGTTACGCAGTGCCTGTGAGCGTGGTGGTTCGACCTTCAGAGACACCAGGAGCTTCTTGATCACGCTGGCGCGCTGCCCCTGCCCGACCGGCGTGTACTTCACGTCGAAACGGACGGGGGCGACGAGGATGCGGTCGACGACATCCGGCGTCAGCCGGGGCAGGTAGGAGCCTTCCTCGAAGAGGGCGACATCGTGTCGGCGGATCACCAGGGCGGTGACGACCAGCAGCGGCCAGACACCGGCCTTCACCCCGTAGGGCGGGCTCATCAGGACCCGGATGATGTGGTCGAGGCTGGTACGCCGGGTTGCCGCGTCCAGCGTCTTCTGCAGCGCCTCCCAGACAGGCTGAGCGTGCTCGTGACCGTCGCCAGGAGCGGAGAAGCCGTACGGCAGCAGGCTGTTGGGGGAATTCTCGGCCTGGATTGTGCCGTTGGCCCGGTGCAGGCCGAGGAAGGCCAGCGCGCCGCTGTAGATGGCTCGCTCCGGACCGTATCTTCCGGCCGTCGCGTCGAAGCCCAGGTACTGCTCGCCGGAGCGGGTGAGCATCGCGTCCAGCACATCGCTGCGGGCACGGGCGGCGTTGCTGGTGAGTGAGTGCCGTCCGAGCATCTCGTTGCGAATGTGCGGGGTGTGCGGGTAGACGCTCTCGCAGGCGAGGGAGACCAGGCCACTGAGGCTGCGGGCCGGCAGGCTCGAGCTGTCGGGGTCCGTCCCCGGGGCGAGTCCGGCGTTCCACAGGTCCCAGGTGGCGTCCTGGGTCGGCGGGTAGAAGGCCGCCTGGATGACCTCCCGCAGCTCGGCCTCCGCCTGGACGGCGCGGTCGGTGACCTCCCGCCGGGCGACGTGATCGAGTTCCTTGTCTTCGAGCAGCTCTCTCAGGGCAATGAGGTGCGTGGCGGAGCTGAGCACCACGTCGGGGTGGGTGGTTGTTCCGAGGATGACCGGCAGCGTCGAGTTGACGGTGGGCAGCTGGTCCCGGGGACCGAGGTGGAAGACGAGCAGTCCATCGGCCGGGTCCTTCAGCTCGTCCGGCGCCTGGATCTCACGGGTTTCTGGGCCGCTGACGGCGGTGAGGAACACCCGCATCATCCCAGTGACCTGACTGTGGCGGCCGGCGACCACAGCGCTGGGGAGGTGCGCGCCAAGGCGCTGGACGATGGAGGCATCGTCGAGGTGACTGATGATCTCCTTCAGCCGGGCGTCGATGTCGAAGTCTGTGCCCTGCCAGACGCGGTACTCACCGCTGAACTCCCGGTGGACGAGGAAGCCGCGGCGGACGAGGTCGGCGAGCTGCTCCTCAAGGCGGGCGAAAGCGCCCGCGTCGGTCAGATCGGTGGGGTCGTGGAGCGCGAGGTGGATCATCTCGCTGGTGGCGCTGAGCGCGCCGTCGGCGTCAATGAGGTTCAGAACGCCGATGGTCTTCAGCAGCGCCTGGTCGGCGTCGGGCAGTCCGTTGGCTTCCTTGATGCGCGCGTCGACTTCGATCCAGCGGCCGGCGTTGGAGGCCGCGAGCAGCGAGGTCCGGCCGGAGTTGAGGAAGTAGTCGTACAGCTGTGGCAGCTGCACTGTGCTGGCGAGTTCGGCATCCGGCCGGGAGTGTGCGGCCAGCGAGTCGCGGACGGTGTTGGGCTCTCCGCTGTTGAGGAAGCCCGACAGGCTGCGGTCGTGCTGGCCGATTTGCGCCGCCAGGATCGGCGCAGCGATCGCCGTCAGTGGGTGCAACGGGTAGAGGCCGGCGAAGTCGTCGCTGGCCAGCTCGGTAAGGACGTTCAGACCGTGGTTCTTCCACGCGAGGGCTGATGCCTGGGCCGACGCGCGGATGAGGTCCTGGCCCGCTGCGTCGACCGCGGAGTGGTCCAGACGCCGGCGCAGGAGCTGCAGGGAGTCGCCGTGGTGCGGGACGAAGGTGACGTCTTCGAAGCGGCCCTGGATCTTTGCCCATTCGCGGATCTTGAGCTCACTGGACCGTGACGCGTAGTCCATGAACGACAGGTGCTGCAGGGTGACCAGGAAGACGGGCAGGCCGTTGGGCCCGGCGCTGAGCTCGGCGAGCTCCTGCAGGAGGAAAAGATCGTGCTCGGCGCCGGAGAATTCGTTGTGCCCGGCAAGATGTTCCAGGGTCTTACCGAACTCGTCGATGATCAGCAAGAGCGGCTGCTGATTGTCGGTCAGGGCCTTGATGGCGGCCATGACCTGCTTCGTCTTCGTCCCGGTCGTCGTCGGGTCTTCGCAGGCCGCGAGTGCTGCGGCGATGTTCTTCGGGATGCGCTTGCCCCAGCGGCGCTTTGCCGCGGTCTCCAGCGCACGGGTCACGGTGGCGACCAGCGGTTCACGCCGCGCGGTGGCCACGGCTCCGAGGAACCCGGTTCCCGTCCGCTCAGCCCGAGCCGTGGCGAGACGCTCGGCGAGGGCTGGGCTGGTGTCCGCAAGGATCCGGTGAGCCTCGTCGCGGCGGTCCTCGTCGCGGCCGAGAAGCGCTTCGATCAGGTTAGCCAGCGTGGACTTCCCGGAGCCGTAGGGTCCGGTGAAGGACCACGCGCGGGGACGCCGCAGGTCGCCGACAGCGTTGGCGATGCGCTCCAGTACGTCAACTGCCTTCGCCCCGACATACGGTCCGTGCAGTTCGTCCTCGACGTCGCGTTCGAGGTTGGTCGACCGCATCTGGGAGCCGACCAGTTCGATTCCGAACGGGAATTGAGGGGTTGCCTCGTCCTGCGGGATGCGGGAGGTCCGCGTGGGAGCTGCGGTGGTCACGCGATCTCCTGAGTCGTGAGCTGGTGGTCCTGGGGCTTGCGTTCGGCCTTCTCAGCCTTCTCGGCCTTCTCGGCCTCCTCTGCTTCGGCCAACAGCGGGTACTGCGCGCTCCATTCGTCCCGGGTGGGAAAGCCGGGGCGCAGGGTGACGTGGTCGTACTGCTCGTCGAGGATGTCCCAGGCGAGCGCCCTCGGATCGCTGGAGAAGGACATGGTCCGCTGGCCGACGGCGTCCACCCGGTTGAGTTCCGGGCGACCCACGGCGACCTTGTCCAGGGCGGCGACGATCTCAGGCTCGCGGACCCGGAAGGCCCGACCGGGCGCTCCGGGCTCGTTGGCAAGCCGCGCCAGGGAGATGGAGCCGGAACTCTCGGTGTCGCGGGCGGCATAGTCGAGGCACGCATAGACCAGGACGTGGGCCGGGAGAGAGGTGCGCGTGCCAGTGGTGAACTGCCACTCCTGCTTGCCCCGGGTGCCCACAGAGGTCAGCAAGTCCAGCTCACGGAAAGGGCAGGCCAAGAGGTCTTCATAGGTGGCGCGGGAACCGCTCTGTTCGACAGGCGTGCGCGCATACATCTTGGTCAGGCACTCGACATCCCGGGTGATCGACGCCTCCACCGGTCCATCACTGAAGGAGAAGTTGACATGCCGCGTCACGACCTGCGTCATATCCGCGACGGTGAAGCGAGAGAACGGAGCAAGGTGAAACGCCGTGTACCACGCGGGGGCCCAGCATTTGGCGCCCGGCCGCGACGACACGAGCCACCAGTGCAACAGCCACAGGCTGCCGGGTTCCTCAAGGTAGGGATCGGCGCCATCCTCGTCGAGCAGCCAGCGCGCTTCCCAAGTAGGGGAGGCGTACTGGGCCTTCGTCTTACCCGACGGGTCCCCGTGCTCACGGGTGAGCTTGAACGCCTTTGACCAGTACCGCATGGCATGGACCATGTTCTTACCCACGCCGAGCCGGACCGGGGCCTCTTCAGCGAGGAAAGCTCCCGGATTCTCCTTGACCCGCATGTACGCCTTATGCAGCCAGCCGAAGCGGGGGGCGAAGGTCTCATGGCGCGCGAAGCTGGAATGTGCGGCTTCCGCGAGCCTGCTGTCTGCCATACGAGGGCCTCTCAAATGAAGAAGAGATAAAGGGAAATGCTGGAGTCAGTGAGCAGCCGCGCCGGCTGTCGCTGCCATGGCGGCGCGCACCTGGTGGACCGCACGCACCACTGCCTCGGCGGCTGCGGCGATCTCGTCCCCGGTTGTGGCGTAGCCGAGGGAGAAGCGCACAGTGCACTCTGCTTCCTCCCGGCTCAGCCCCATGGCGAGCAAGACATGGCTGGGAGTTGGGGCTCCCGAGGCGCAGGCACTTCCGTCGGATGCGGCTATGTGCGGCATGGCGGCCATGACTGCGTCAGCCGGGGCACCCGCAAAGGTGATGCTCGCCACGCCGGGCAGGCGGGGGGCTTGTTGCCCGTTGATGCGGCATCCGTCCACAGCCGTGGTCACCATGTACTCGAGCTGATCGCGCAGTTGGGTCACGCGGGCGACGTCGTCGGCAAGGTCACAGCTGACGGCCGCAGCGGCAGCTCCGGCACCGGCGATCCCGGGCACGTTGAGGGTGCCGGCCCTCCACCCCTTCTCCTGCCCGCCACCGGTGATCAACGGCCTGTACGGCAGCGGTGTACCGCGTCGTACGAACAGTGCGCCAACGCCTTGAGGGCCGCCGAACTTGTGGGCCGACAGGGACAGAAGATCGACGTCCACTTCGGAAAGGTCCAGCGGCAGCCGGCCGATCATCTGTGTGGCGTCCGTGTGGACCAGCGCGCCCGCGGCATGCGCCGCCTTGACGATTGGCGTGAGGTCGGTGAGAACCCCGGTTTCATTATTGGCCGCCATCAGGGAGACGAGACCGATGTCGCCCCGGCCGAGCTCTTCCTCCAGGGCCACGGTTTCCACCAGGCCGTCCGCCCGCATCGGCAAGACGGTCAGCGATCGCGGCTCGTTTTGGGCCAGATCCCGGGCTGTCTCCAGCACCGCGGGGTGCTCTGCACCACTCGTCACAATCCGGGCCCCGCGGCGGTGAGCCGCGCGCAGCGCGAGATTGTTCGCTTCGGTTGCCCCCGACGTGAAGATGATCTCCCCCGGCGAGCAGTTCAGCAGGTCAGCAAGGTGCCGACGAGCGACCTCTACGCGACGGGCGGCGTCCCGGCCGGGGTGATGCACACTCGACGCGTTACCGACGGCCTGCAGGGCGTCCATAACGGCCGCCAACGCCTCGGGCCGAATTGGCGCCGTCGCGTTGTAGTCGAGATACGCCGAAACCGGCCCATCAGACTCATCCCTCATGCCCCACCTCGTCTCGCTCAGCACCGCACACAATCTACTCCTGGTGGAACCCGGACGTGTGCACCGGGGGCAGCACCAGGAGTGAGTCGCGATCGTAACGATCGAGATCGATCAGCCCGCGAAACCGACGCTCGGCCGGAACGCAAACTGTAACTCGAACTAATGTTCCCTATGGCTTGAGCGCCTGCAACCCATATCGGGAAAGGGCATCGGCACAGAGGCCGCACGGGATCCTCTATGGGGCCTGCCGCACTTCATCAGCGCCTCTGAGCTGCGAATATCAATCGCTGAGACCCGAGTGTCAGTGCGTGGGTTTATGGTGATCGGGCACTGTAACTCTGGGGCGACTCAGAGTTGCGGGCAGCTCTGCATGCACAGAACTGAGGCGGGGGCTCCGCAAGTTGACGGTCATTCAGACATTGGGGGAAATCTCCCCTGTTCCGCAGGGGTGGTGAATCGATGACAGCGTGGTCGCCTGGCCTGTCCTTCCAAGCCGTGCTGGACAGCGCTCCCATGCCGTACATCCGCGAGCGGCTCGGCAAGCACATGTGCGCTCTGCTCGACCTCATCGACGGCGGAAGCGCCGGCGATGAGCGGCTCCGAGCAGTCGCTGCCGTGGCGGTGGACGCCGAGAAGCTCGTGTCCAATCAGATAGACCGCGAGGAGCTGCTGCGGCTCCTGCCCGCCGACAAGCAGACAGAGCTTGCCCAACGTCTTGGGGCGGATGGCGCGGGCACCAATGCCCTGGTCTACCTGAACGGTCTGAAGTGGGCGAGTGAGCAACAGCGGGAGCTGCTGGAGTTCTTCGGCTTCAGCGTCGACAGGGCGCCTGCGCTGCCCCCGCTCTTTCGGCAAGACTCCGAACCCGAGTACGGGCTGTTCCCGCACCAACGGCGCGCAGCCGCACGCGTGAAGGAGTTGCTGTACGACGGGCCGCGGCGGGTTGTCCTTCACCTGCCGACAGGCGTGGGCAAGACCCGCACCGGAATGAACCTGATCGCCGACCATCTGCGGCAGCACGAGTCCACGCTCGTGGTCTGGCTGGCGCGTGGGCAGGAACTGCTGGAGCAGGCGGCTGCGGAGTTCGAGCGCGCGTGGTCCAAGCTCGGCGACCGTCCGATTGCGGTCGTCCGGATGTGGGGTGAGGCGCCCACCGATGTGGAGGCGCTGACAGACGGCCTTGTCATCCTGGGGCTGGAGAAGGCCGTCTCCGCAGACAAAAGCGATCCGGAGCTGCTCCGCAAACTCGCATCGCGCAGCACTCTCACAGTCTTCGACGAGGCTCATCAGATCATCGCGCCGACCTACCAGCGAGTGGTGGACGCCCTCACCATCCGCCCCGATGCCAGCTTGCTGGGCCTGACGGCCACCCCCGGCCGGACCTGGGCGGACGTCACGCAGGATGAGCGGCTGTCGGACTTCTTCGCCCGCCAGAAGGTCATGCTGCAGATCGACGGATACAGCAACCCGGTAACCGCCCTCATCGAACAGGGCTACCTGGCCAAGCCCATCATGAAGACCGTCGCCTCCGAAGCCGGCCTGCATCTGTCCGCACGCGATCAGCAACTGCTCGCGAAGTCCTTCGACATCCCGTCGGACATCATCGCGTCGCTGGCCAGCGACGAGCAGTGGAACCTCAAGGTCGTCCAGACCGTGCTGGAGCTACTGGAACGCCAGCACCGCAGGATCCTGGTATTCGCGGCCTCCGTTGACCATTGCCGCCTGATCGCCGCCGTCCTGTCGGCGCTCGGCCTCGATGCCGACTTCGTCACCGGCGAGTCCTCTCCCCGGCACCGGAACGATGCCATCAGACGCTTCAAGGGCGCCGGCCGACGCCCCATGATTCTGTGCAACTTCGGGGTCCTGACCACAGGCTTCGATGCCCCGGCGGCCAGTGCTGCCGTCATCGCCCGACCGACCAAGTCGCTGGTCCTGTACAGCCAGATGGTCGGCCGGGTCATCCGCGGCCCCAAGGCCGGCGGAACCGCCACCTGCGAGATCGTCACCGTCGTCGACCCGGAGCTGCCCGGGTTCGGAGACGTGGCCGAGGCATTCACCAACTGGGAAGACGTATGGGAGACCGCGTGACCGGCGAGGGAAGCAAATACCGGATCGTCAGCCCTTCGCTGACCGTCAAGGCCATGCGCGACAGCGGCTACAAGAACACCGCCTACGCGCTCGCCGAGCTGATCGACAACAGCATCGACGCGGAAGCCACACTGGTTCAGGTCTTCGCCTGTGAGAGCCCGGTGCAGGGCGCCACCCAGACGAGGCACCGGGTGGACGCCATAGCCGTCCTCGACAACGGCAAGGGCATGGACGCCGAACTCCTGCGGCGCGCCCTGAAGTACGGCGATGGCCTCGGGGGCGACCGCAACCGCATCGGGCGCTTCGGCATGGGGCTGCCCAACTCCAGTATGTCCCAGTGCACCAAGGTCGAGGTCTGGTCCTGGACCAATGGGTCCCCGAACGCCATGTACACCTACCTCGATCTTGAGGAGATCAACGGCGGACTCGACGACGTCCCCAGTCCCGTACACCGCCCCGTGCCGGAGTACTGGAGCGACCTCAGCGAGGCACCGCTGGGCACCACCGGCACCCTCGTGGTCTGGTCGGACCTTGACCGAGTCAAATGGCACGGCGCCGGCGCCACCCTGCGGAACACTGCTGAGCTGATCGGCCGTGTGTACCGGCACTACCTCCACGACGGCAAGGTGGAGATCAAGATGGCGCCGGTCCGCGAAGGAAAGGTCCTCGAAGGGGACAACGGGGCGTACTTCGCCGAGCCCAACGATCCCCTGTACCTGATGGACTCAACCGGGACGCCGCCGCCGTTCGGGAACAAGCCCATGTTCGAGCCCTTCGACATGGGCAACGAGAAGGAACCCGGGGTCGCCAACTTCCCGATCACGGTCGACGGGACGAAGCACAACGTGAAGGTGCGGGCATCCATCGCCCGGCCCGAGGCCCGCCGCGCCGACGTCGAAGGTCACCCGTGGCCCGACAACGCGAACCCCAACCGCGACGCCGGTTTCCACCCGTGGGGTCAGCATGCTCGTCGGAACATCGGGATTTCCCTGGTCCGGCAGGGGCGCGAGCTTGACCTCGATTCCAAGTGGGCCATCGGGTACGACCCCGTCGAGCGCTGGTGGGGCATCGAGGTGGAATTCCCCCCGGAGCTCGACGACATCTTCGGCGTCACGAACAACAAGCAGACCGCCACGGTCTTCTCGTCTCTCGCCCACTTCGACTGGACGGCCGAGGCCGAGGGGGACGAGACGCCCAAGGCGTTCAAGGACCGCATCGCCGAATTCGGCGACCCGCGCCTGCCCCTGATCGATCTTGCGCTCTACCTGGAGAAGAACCTCCTGCCCAAAATGCGGCGGAAGCTGAAGCAGCACACGCTGGGCAACCGGGGAGGCAAGAAGCGCCACGACGACGTAGTCACGTCCAAGGCCACGGACGCGGTGAAGCGCCGGCAGGAGGACGGCCACACGGGAACGACCGACCGCCTGGCAGAGGAAGCCACCGAGAACGACAAGCGCCAGGAGCAGTTCGCGGCGCTCACCGAGCGGCATCACCTCGACGAGGACACCGCCCAGTCCATGGTCGACGAGGCGCTTGAGAAAGACTGGCGTGTCCGCTGGATCTCCAGCCCGCAGGACTCCACGGCGTTCTTCAACATCGACCTCATGGCCGGCATGCTGCAGGTGATCTTCAACACCGAACACCCGCTGCACAGCGAGCTGATGACCGTCCTTGAAGACGTGCCCGAAGACGCGAGTGAGACTGAACTCCGCCAACGCCTGACCCGCGCTTCCGACACCTTCAAACTCCTCGTCTTCTCCTGGGCCCGTATGGAGGACGAGATCCCCAACAAGCGGGACCGCGCCAGGATCTCGGACGCCCGGCGCGACTGGGGCCGTTACGCCCGTGACTTCATCGAAGACGGGAGCGATGACGAGTGACGCAGCCGGACCACGTCTGGCAGCAGATAGCCGACCTGGTGAAGGGCGCCACCGCGCGAGTGATCCTCGTGGCGCCCTTCATCAAGAAGGCCGTCTTTGAGGAAATCCTTGCCTCGGTGCCGGCCTCGGTGGAGACGATCGAATGCGTCACGCGCTGGACTCCGGCGGAGGTAGCCGCCGGAGTCTCCGATCCCGAGATCATCGAGGCGGCGGAGCGGGACGAACGCGTGCAGATCACTCTCTGCCCCTCGCTGCATGCCAAGATCTACGTCGCCGACGACCGATGCCTGGTCGGATCCGCGAACCTGACCGGCAAGGCCACCGGCCGAGTCCCCAACGCCAACGTGGAGCTCTTGCTGGATGCGCCCGTCACGCATCTCGAAGTGCAGCGCGTTCTCAGTCTGATCGAGTCCCGCTCGACAGCGGCCACACCCGTGGTGGCCGCCCTTGTCCGGAAGCAGGCAGAACTTCTGAAGGAGGAACGCATCGCGCCCCCGGCCGAGGGTGGACCCGCCCCCCTTTGGTACCCGGAGACGAGGCGCCCGGAGAACGTGTTCGCGCTCTACAGCGGGCGAACGCGATTCACCTCGCCGGTTGAGGCCGGCATCATCCAGGACCTTGCCATGCTCGATGTCCCGGCAGGTTTGGCGGAGCACGACTTCAACGCGGCGGTCGAAGCTCGGCTGCACGCCATCCCAGAACTCCACAAGCTGCTCGTCGGCGAGCGCCTCAGCAACATCGAGCTCGAGAAGGCCATCGTGGACCGGACAGGAGACCCGGAAGACCAGGCACGGAGGACGACGGAGACCCTCGCGGCCTGGTTGCAGCACTTCGGCCGCTATTACACCGAGGTGGGCTCGTGGGAGCTGCGGCCAGGACGGGAGCACACCTAAGATCTGCGTGCACGGCGTAGGGCGGCGGAGCAACTCCCCCACTCATCGCCACCCCACGGAGACGAAGGTGATGGGAAGGCCCCTCATGGCACAGGTGCGGGTCCCGTTCCTGCTGGGCCATGCCGAAATCGCCTCCCTCTATCGAGTGGAGCGCCAAACATCGCAGAAATGGCGGACAGAGGGTGCCCTCGCCGCACCTGACCTGGTCGCGTCCGGCAACCCGTACTGGCTGCTGGCGACGGTAATGCGGCTAGACGGCGTCGGCGACCGCCACGTGGCGCGAGACCGGCTGGCCTCCTACAAGACCGGCATCCCCCGCGGCTACGCGGTCCAGGACAAGGAGGACCTGCCCGTCATCCTCGGCATCCAGGAGGCCGCCCGCGTCCTCGCGCGGGACGCGCAGGCGATCTCCCGATGGCGTAACCGGCGCCAAATCGCCGAGGCTGACTTGACCCTCTCCGGGTCCCCTCTCTGGCTCCTGGAGACCATCGTGGATGATGCGCAACAGCGGCAGCGCACCATCCTCTCGTCCGAGGTCGAGCTGCTGCGTACAGGTCACCGCGCCCCGCAGAAACCACGTGGGCGCAGGCAAAGAGAGCCCCTCTCCCAGCCGCCACACAAGGCCCCGCCCGCAGCACGAACATTCACTGGTGCCGACCAAGCAGCCGCGGCCGAGTTCCTGGCGGCAGTCCTGGCGGAGGGACACTCTGTGATCATCGAGCCGCGACCTTAGTCGGCCTCTCCCTACCTGACTGGGACGGATCCCCAGGACGCTATGCCGCCTAGCTAAGCAGTGTTCGCCGACAGCTGTGAGAGAAACACTTGATACGTCGATGCTTCATCCATACTGTCTCTCACATGCCGATCTTGTCACGCACCCCCGGAGCCCACCACGACAACCCGACGGAAACGGGCCCACGGGCCGTCCTCGACCTGGCCGCTCACCAGTCAAGTGAATACCCGATGAGGGTCATCTCCTACGGAGGCGGCGTCCAGTCGACCGCGCTGCTGGTGCTAGCCGCCCAGCGCGAGATCGACTTCTCCACCTTCCTCTTCGCCAATGTCGGGGACGACAGCGAGCACCCGGCGACCCTCGCGTACGTTCGCGAGATCGCCATCCCTTACGCCGAGCGTGCGGGACTGCACATCTACGAGCTCAAGCGACGCCGCCGTGACGGGGCCACGGAAACCCTCATGCAGCGGCTGAACCGGCCGGATACTCGGTCGATCCCCATCCCGGTCCGTATGGCCAACGGCGCTCCTGGCCGCCGCAACTGCACCGCAGACTTCAAGATCAAGGTGGTCGGGCGGTGGCTTCGGGAGCATGGCGCCACCGCGAAGGCACCGGCGGCGGTCGGCATCGGCATTTCGCTCGACGAAATCCATCGCGCCAACCGTCGGCGGAAGGAAGCCCACGAGGTCATCGAGTACCCCCTCCTCGACCTCGGGCTGCGCCGAGACGACTGCGAGCGCATCATCACCGAGGCCGGCCTGCCGGTACCACCCAAGAGCTCCTGCTTCTTCTGCCCCTTCCGCACCGTCGACGCCTGGCGCCACCAGCGTCGCCACGAGCCCGAATTGTTCGCACAGTCGGTCCGGCTGGAGGAGACGATCAACCGCCGACGGGCGGCGCTCGGCCGGGATGACGTCTATCTCACGCGGTACGGGATCCCGCTCACTCAAGCCATCCCCGATGAGAGCCCGGGGGAAGGCGAAGCCGATGAGGGTGACGGGGCATGCGACTCCGGCTGGTGCATGACCTGATACCTGCCGAGCAGGCCACGACGGGTGGACCCGAAGCCATTGGCGTCGGGCCCACCCGTCGTTTGCCTCTAGGCTGCCGACGTGGCCGTCGCAGGGCGCTGCTGGTCGCGGAATCAGAGCTCGGGCGGCTCGCCGGGCTGGAGGTGGAGAACGGCGAGGTACTCGCCGTAGGGCATTTCTTCGTCCACCCATCGGCTGCCGCCTGCGGAGTCGGGAATCCACATGCCGTCGAGGAGGTACTTGTCGTCGAAGACAGCGACGCGGTTTTCCTTCACCGCCGCGGTCATCAACAGCTGGATCCCCAGCAGCAGTACCGTGGAGGCTTCCTTGGCCGCACAGACCTCGGCGTGTCCGGTGGGAAAGACCTTTCCGTCATCGTCGCTTCCCGGCTCGGGGATGGCGGCGCGGCCCCGGACGGCCATCTCGTGCAGGCCAATCGCCTGGGTCACCGCTGCCGCCACCGAGGGGCCAGCGCCCGGCACGCCGTCCGAGGCATGCGTCCGCAAATGGTCGGCGACCGCATGCGCGCGCACCGGCCACGCGTCGGCGTGGTGTTGCAACTGCTGCTCAGCGGCCTCCACCGCCAGACCAGGCTCCGCGGTGTCCGGGTACAGCAGCCGGACGAATCCTTCGAGTGCTGCGCGCAGGTAGCCGAGACGGACCTGGTGCTGCTGCCACTCCTCCATCATCTCGGTCCAGACGGCGTCGAAGTCGAGGCCCGCTGAGCACATGCCGCCGTCGTCGTAGGACATGTCGAACGTCACCGTGCGAAGGCCCTGGGCGAGACGCAGCCACTTGTAGGCCGTGTCCCAGCCGTTCTGCGCCCCGGGGGTTCCTGTGACGGCGGAGGCATGCTCCACCCAGTCGGTGAGTTCACGGACATGGTCCTCGGGCTCGGACAGCGCGAGGGTGGACAGCGTTCGGTATGAGGGCAGGCAGGAGCCCTCCATCCGGGTGGTGGTCATGGGTGGAGCGTGGCACACGGCACTGACAATCACTGCGGTGCCGAGAGCCGGAGCGAGGCTCAGGTGCTGGTGGTGCGCCGTACGAGCCTGTGGCCTCGCAACTCCCGCTCGCAGCGAACGAGTTCGCGCTCCCATCCCTCTTCTGTGCCGATCAGGTGCGGGCTCTCGTAAAGACCGGCGCGGACCTCGGCGTCCGTGAGCCTCCGGTACTTGGGTGCGTCGGGATCATCCTCGGCAAGGAACTCGTGCTTGCGGTGCAGCAGGGGACGGTTGGTGGAGTCCGCGTACGAGGTGAAGGAGGACTTGAGGGTCTTCAGGTCGACGGCGTACGAGGCCGCGATTCGCGGGTGGGGATCCGCGTCGAACTCGGGATAGTCGAGCCAGCTGACCCCGCGGCCCTGATGGCGGAGCTTGACGACAGACCACTCGCCAGGACGGCCAGCGGCAATGCTCGCGCACTGCTCGTACAGGCGCAGCACGGCCGGGATCCGATGGAGTGCGCGGCGGTGAACGTACAGGGCGGTCGCGGTGAACTTGCCGGCGATCGATCCGTTCATCGCCCGGCGGACGTAGGCGTCGTCGCGCAGTTTGAACAGCAGCCGATCCGCTCGGTGGCACGCCTCGGTGTACGACGGGAAGAAGGCACGGATGTCCAGTTGAACTGGCAGGGGCAGACTGCTGACCGGGCCTCGGCCGTGAAACAGCTCCAGCGCGAGGAACTGCAGTGTGTCGAGGGCTCCGCGCTCGGCGCTTCGTTCTACCTTCGCGGGGTCGGCTTCCTGCTCGGCAAGGCGCTTGAGTTCAGCGGGGCGCAGGTGGCCAAGGAGGCTGATGATGGGCTGCGGCATTTCCTCCAGCTGAGGCATCCTGCCGCGCTGTTCGAGATGATCGACGACCGAGGTGATCGCCGAGGCGGTGTCCTCGGACGCCAGCCACCCCCCGTCAGGAGCGACCTGTCGGGCGAGGTAACTCAGGCGGGCCACATCGTCCTTGAACGCGTAAACGATGCCGGGCGCCGCCGACACGCAGCGGACGCCGGTGGCCTCCTCGACGTAGTCGCGCAGCTCGCCAGCGGCGTACAGGCGCTGGAAGGTGCGGCGCTGCGTGAGAATGCCGTCGCCGTACTCCGCGCCTTTGATCTGGTTGCGCTCCCACCTCAGCCGCGCGGACACGACCAGCACCGATTTAGCGAGGTCCCAGGCTCGTAGGAGCGTCTCGCGTCGTTCGGCGGGATCCTCAATGACGTTCAGGACGTAGGTGAGAAGGACCACCTCGGCCGGCTCACGCCGCCCGTCCGGGAAGTGGACCGGGTCCCACCCCGCGGCATCGAGGCCGAGGTGCTGCAGTGCCCGTACATCGCCGCCACGTCCGCACCCGTAGTCCAGTACTCCCGTGTCGGGTTCCAGCTGGAGGTCGCCGACGGCGCGACGAGCCGGCAGCGAGAGGCCGACTCGGCCGATCGCGGTCTGATGCCTCTGGCTGCTCCACAGCTGCTGTGTCATCGGCGTCCCCTGATTCCACGGACAGGCCAGCATGCGACAGCACCGAACCTTAACTGACACCCGATCCGGCGACCCGGCTTACGCGGAGTCGCGCCTCCCTGCTGACCTCGGGTGACGCTGCTCTCGTGACGATTGCGGGCGTGGCGGGTCGTCCAGGTGACGACGCCGAGGGTCTGCCCGAGTTACGCCTGAAGCCAGCAGGAGGGCGCGACTGCCGCGCAGGTGACCCGGATCTCCGAAGAGGTGTGCCGCTCGCTTCAGCGCAGGGTGATGGGGCACTTGGGCACGCCGTTGGCGAGTAGCCCGGCAATCAGGCTGAGGAGGCCGTCGGGATAGATCGTCTCCGGCGTCTCCCGCAGTTCTTGCAGCGTCCACCAGCGGTGGGCCTGGATGTTGTCGGGCTGAGTGGCTCGGGCAGGGTCGGCATCCGCGGGCTCAAGGTGGGCTAGAAAGTACCGCTCAACCTGCCGGACTACCCGCCCGCCGACGGTTTGCTCCTGGCTGCGCTGGGCCAGCTGCGTGCCTAGCGCGACGTTCTTTTCATCGACGCCGAGTTCTTCGCGCAGTTCGCGGAGCGCGGCAGCAGCGTGGTCCTCCCCTGCCTCCAGGGCGCCGCCGGGGGTGGCCCCTGCAACCAATGCCCTCGGAGATCACCCAGCCCTGGACCAGCCGGTCCAGGCCAGTGTTGCGGATCTTCGATTCCTGTTGGACAACGCGGCCATTGGTGACGATCACGCAGGTCCAGCCATTGGCGAGCGTCGTGGTGAGCGCTTCGCGGGTGGTCTCAGCCAGTACGACGCGATCAGCCGCGCCACGGTCGAGAAGCGTCCGGATAGCACTCACGGGAGGCGCCGCCCCGTAGCGGTCCGCCATGGCCTCGGCGACAGCCGGCTTGGGCGTGTAGCCGCTCGCGTCGAGAGCCATCAGCCATTCGATGTCGGTTTCAGGCAGCGCGTGCTCCGCCAGGAGCGCTGTCGCTGCGGCCCGGAATGCAGCATCGCGATCGACCAAGGTGTTGTCGAGATCCAACATCAGCAACGGCATGATCGGCAGTAGATCACGAGCCACGGCCTCCGGGCACTTGGGTTTTCGGGCCGCATCGGTGTGATCTCAAGATGGGTCAACTAAGCCTGGCAGATCAGTCCGTCACGCAGCGGAATCGATACACCTACAACACTCGTCATGATGCGCTGGCGGCCAAGCCTTATCGCCCGAAGTACCTCTGCCAGCGCTCCCGGCAGTCGATGGGATGCTGCAGGCTGGTGTCGAGCAGGTAGATACCGTCCTTGAAAGTGCGGAGGCCGATCGACTCCCACACCTCGGCGATCCTGGCCTGCGCCTTAGCGAATCCGGGCTCGTCATCATCGAATTCCCCTTCAGCCGGGGCGGGCTCGCAAGCCACTGCGGCGCACCCTGGCGACAGGCGGCGGATGGCCTCCGCGGCAACCAGAGCCCCGATCCCGAATCCGCGGAACTCGGCATTCAGCCGGACTCGATCCATAATCAGGAGATCCCCCACCCCTTCGACCATCTCCTGGAATTCCGGAGACCAGTGCAGCCCTGGGGTCATGGCATATTCAGGCTCCGTGCACACTGAGACGACCTTCTCGATGTCTCCGGTGTAGGAGTCCGCCGCTTCCCAACCGGAATCCTTTGTGTAGCTGCGAATCCGTACGAAGGACATGTCACCGATCGGAATGCCGGTCTCGGAGAACTCACACGTCCCGTCTTCCCGGCACCGCGGGCAGTCGTCCTCGCCATGATAGCGGCTGATCTCGACGGGCCAGACCTCTAGCGTGTCCTCGAACTCGAAGGGGACAGCGGGGTGGCTGTGGCTGTACCGCAGCATGATGTCCTGCGCGTCAAAGGGAAGATCTGCGACCGGACGGCGAGGGGTGTAGGCCATGCCTCGGACACTACCGACACTCCCGCCGGTAAAACAGGAACAGGCACCGTCCGAGCGAGCAACCCGCTCACAGTGTTGACCGTGCATCGCGCGGAGCCCATCGGCCTGCCCCTACCTGAGGCCGGGACGCTACGACACAGCAGCCGGGGATTAGGCGCGCCGCCATGTAGCACGGAATCCCCGGTTAGCGAAACCGGGGATCCTCCGCACCATTAGTAGTCCACCGCCACTTCCCACCCGCTCCTGTCGAGAGGCACTGAGACGACCGCAATCCACAACTTCACTCCCCGCCCGGTCCGTCCACGCTCCGCGCAGACGCATCAGCCGAACCTCTGCTACGCCACGGCGTAGCTGAGGCGGAACAGGTCCTGGGCTCGCTCCAGGTCCCGCTCCGTGCGCAGCTGCACCTCTAGATCGCCGGTGCCGTGGTGGCCAAGTCCTGTCACGTCCCGGGTGAACCCGGGGACGAGGTCGACCTCCTTCGGGTCGGCCTTGAGGTAGACGAGGAGCTTGGTCTGCCGGGGCGGGCAGACGCAGGCGAAGTTCCGCAGACGCTGGTACGCCAGATAGGTCCTGTTCTCAACCTTGGTGATGTCGTCACCGAGCCCGAGCAGAACCTCGTCGACCGACGCAGTTAGCTCAGCCATGGCCTTGTCCGCGCCCGCCCGTGTGCTACCCAGCGCTTCAGCCGCGGGGCGACGCCGGCATGCGCCAGGGCCGACCGGCCGACCAGAGACCGAAGCGACTGTCTCAAGGCCGATGTGTTCGGTGCCGAAGAAGCGGTAGCGGACCAGGTCGATGCTGCGCCGGTGCTCGCGTACGGCGTGCACGTCGTATCGGGTGAAGTCGCCGGCTACGCAGATCAGCCTGGGTGCGCTCCAGAGCACCTGGGCCGCGACTGCGGCCCCGAGCCGGTCGCGGACCAGGTGCCGGAACTCCGCCTTGTGATCCATCAGCCAGGACATGTAGTAGAGGCCCTGATGAATCACCCCGGCATCGGTGCCGCGCTTGAATTCCACGACCACCGGCGCGCCGTTCTCGTCGATGCCCAGCGAGTCGATCCGGCCGCCATGGACGGGCCCGGTGCTGTACTCGCTCGCCAGGAACCGCACCCCGAGCATCGCCTGCATGTTCGCCTCGATGAGGTCCTGCACCTCTGCCTCGACCTCAGCGAGACGCGGCATAACCTCGGTCACGCCGCTCGTGGTGCTGAACAGCCTCAGACCCGACACCTTCCCTCCTCGATGTTGCGGTGGCCGAGGGGCAACATCAGAGACTGCTGGATTATTTCCAGCTGGATCGCGGGATCATCTCAAGGAGGCACCCGCAGGACATCGCGACACAGCAAACGGGACACTAGCGACAATGCAAGGCATTTCTGCTTCGTGGGCCATTTGTGGGCCAACGCCCCTAACGAGCCGTCAGATAGGCGGCTGACCTGCGAAGACGGCGCTAAAGCCAACGGCCTCCGGAGCCGTGTGCGCAGGTTCGAATCCTGCCGGGGGCACCTTGGATTAGGTGCCCAAAGACCCCGCCATCAGCGCGTTAGCTGAGTGCGGGGTCTTCGCGTATGTGCAGGCGGATGCGGTCGAATGCAGCGCCATGACAATGATCACGTAATGACCACGTAATGATCTTGGCGCTCCTTTCCACAGGTCAGGGCACGTCCAACGTGATCCCGGCGAGCTCATGGACGGCACGTAGGAACGCCGTCATGTCAGACAGATCGTCGAGGCGACTCTCGTAGGCCTCGATCCGCTGTGCGAAGTCGATCGCCAAGGTGTCAATCCGCAATTGGAGGTCAGCGAGAGAAGCGACCGTGATCGCATCGTAGTAGCCGACGTCGGAGCCAATCGTCAGGTCGACGAAGACATCCGCATCCCTGAGGACCGAGGGCAGGCTCGGTCGCGCGGAGCCGCACAACGAAGCGACAAGAGCCGCCCGACGGTCGATGCCGGGGGCAACACCGAAGAGGGTGATCTCTGCGGTTGCGTCCAGCAGGACTGCATGGAGGAGACGGACGAGATCTCGTGGTGCTGAGAGCTCGAACAGCCCGGCGCGATTGGTGTTCCCCCAGGAATCGGGCTTGTGCCGGTCAGCAGTCGAGCGCCCTGGGACGAAGCCGTTGTCTCGCACCGCGTGGGGATCTTCTGCTTCGATCTCGTACTCCCAGTCGACGAGCACAGGCTCGCGCCCCAGAGCCTGCGCGGCATCGTCTCGGTAGTACGTGGGGATCGCGTATCGGGTCAGGCCTGCTGTCAGCCGCCAAGCCAGGCCCAGGTAGACGGCCATCTCTTCCGTGTTGTTGTTGTTCACCGCGTATTCGGTGAAGGGAGTTGGTCCCGGCGGCCACCCCTGGAACAGGCCCGGCCAGTGCTGAGTCACGGCTGCCTCCGAGCCGGGAAGGTAGCGATAGACATTCATGCCCGGCGTCTGTGAGGCCTGGAAGTGAAGGGGATGCACAGCCGCAACCTAGGCCCCGTGCTTCCTCACCACTAACGGATTGTTGCAATGGAGCCGAGCAGCCCAGCACTGCGAACATGACGAAAGCTCCGGATCGCTCCGGAGCTTTCGTGTGAGGACCGCGTGGGTCGGGAGGACCGCGTGGGTCGTTTCACTTTTCGGTGTCGTCCTCCTCCCCCAGACCCTTGAGGATCCGCTCGTTCATCTCCTGCTCCTGGCCGTCGATGCACTTCGCGTAGATTCTTCAGCAGGACATCGACCGAGTGCCCCGCGCGAGCAGCCATCTCCGGTGCGGGCACGCCGGAGTTGAGCCACTGGGAGACGCCCGCGTGCCGGAGGTCGTACGGGCGAGTTGTCAGGACGGAGGAGACCTGCTCGGGCGGGAACGCCAGGCTCCGAGCCTGCGTCCATGCACGTGAGTACGACGACGCGGCTACGACGTTGCCTCGCTCGCTGGAGAAGAGCCGGCCGTCCTCCGCCGGGCCGAACTCCTTGATGTGATCCTGGAGCATCCGCGCGAGCGGAGGGGGTATCGGCACGATGCGCACCTCACCGTCCGCCCGCTGCTTCAGACCGCGCCGGTCGTGTGCCTCGCCGGAGTCGGTCCACGCCTTCCCGGCGGTTGGCCGGGTCTCGGCCAGGTCGATCCGGCCCCATCCCTTCTCCGGGAGCGTGCAGTCCGACAGACGCAGGCCCAGCGCCTCACCGGGCCGCATGGCCGCGTAGTACAGGCAGCCGAAGAACGCCCGCAACCGTCGACCACTCGCCCGCTCGTACCCACCGACGTACGTCACCGCCGCCAGCAGTTCCCGCACCTGCCGAGGATTGACCACCACCCGGCGGTCGACTTCCTGGACGGCTCGCTTCCCCCGCTTGCGTCGCACCCGACTCAGCGGGTTCGAGGGCAGTATCTCCAACTCCACAGCGTACTCAAGGACGTTGAACACCACTGCACGACGACGCCGGTAGGTCTGCGTGGCCGCAGGCTTGCCGTCGAGCTTCCGGGTGAGCGCGTCGATCAGGTCATGCACTCGGGTGATCTCCTGGAGTTCCGCGACCGGCAGCGAGGCTTTCTCGATCCACTTCGCTGCCGCCGCGATCTCTTCGGGCCGCTCGCGCTCTCGCCGAGGCGGAGGAAGCACGTACGAGCGCAGCGCCCGCCGTAGATGGGTCGCAGCCGGCCGCCCGCGAACCGGCTTCACCAGCGCGGGCAGGACAGTCGCCAAGGCGTCGGTCATGGTGTCGCGCTGCTTGGCCAACGCCTCCGCCCACCGGGCATCGATGTACTTCAGCGCCAGCCCGAGCAGGGACAGCGCCGCCTTGCCCCCGCGTAACGAGTCCGGCAGGCCGGTCACGGTGTCGAACGGCTCGCCCTTGTCCGCCGCCCGAAGCAGCTTCGCGCGGAAGCGGTCCGCGAGCGCCTTCGTCTTGTGCGACTTGTGAAAGGGCTCGCCGTCGACGGACCAGCGGACGAGGTACGTCGGCTTCTTCGCGGAGCGGTTGATGCTGAGCTTCCAGATGACGACCTTGTACGACTTCACGGCGCCGCCCCCTGCGCCCGGTCCTCCAACCAGTCGTTGAGCACGTCTCGCCGAACCCGGAGCTCCCCGTTCGGGAGACGGATGCAGGGTGGAGCGAGTCGCAGTCCCGCCAGCGGTAGAAGGTGCGCCGCGAGATGCCGCCCAGTTCGTCGAGCACCTGGCGGACAGTGAGCAGTTCGGCCGTCTTCGCACGGCTGTCACGCGCCATGACGACCGCCGCCCTCCCGCACCGAAGCAGCCAGGAGCGCCGCCGCCGGTGAGTAGCCACGTCCGGCATAGCGCCACTGGCCGACCGTGATGGTCGGTTGGCCGGCCAGACCAAGGGACGCCCGTTGTTGCTCCGCGCGGTGATCGGCACGGGCCTGCCGGAGGGCGGTCAACGTGGTCGAGTAACGGCGCGACTTGGAGGAGAAGTGCCCGCCGTACCCGAGCCGTTCTCGGTGCTCATCGACACCAAGTACGAGGAGGCTCCGCCCCCGGCGCCGGAGCTGTACGCGGCGCTCGCCGATCTAGGCCACGAACCCCACTTCACGGAGTACGTCCGCATCCGCATGCCCCTACCGGACCAGGCCCATGCCCTCCGACTAGCGGACGGGGCACCCCTTCTGCACGTCATCCGCGTGACGCTCACGGAGGCAGACATGCCCCTGGCCCTGGAGGAGTTCCACCTGCCTGGCAACGAATTGGAGCTGTCGTTCAGGCTGTAGCCGAACCCGAGTTGGCTCAAACTTTCTTCACGTGATCAAGGCGGCTCGCTCCGCTCCCCGCGCGCGGCCCGGCCCCCGGCCGGGCCTGCGCTCCAGTCTCCGCCCCGCTCCAGCCCGGCCGCCGCCCGTTCCGCGCGCACAGCAATCAGCCGCCTGATGCCGGAGAGGGGGTACGTCGTGGCTGGGGCGGTCGGCTCCACGGCTTTACGGAGCCACTTTGGCGCGAGCCTCGAAGATCATGGCCCCAACGTCGTGCTTTCCCGGGCAGGTCCACAGACTGCCCGACGCGCCGGAAAGCTTACGGGGCCATGATCACTCGCGTCAAAGCAGCGCCACCCCAAAGCCATTCCGCCGACGTTGACAGGTAGCGCTAACCGTAGATGGCATTCCAGTCCCCATGCCTGTCCCTACCGACCCCCATTCGCAATCCCAAGCACACTGCGGGGCTGAACGTCGTACTCAATTCCCAGAAGCGCATCATTCCGCCTCCCCCGCCTGCATCCCCGGTTGCCCGGAACCCATCAGCAAGGGGGCGCAGGGTAGGGTCGTTTAGTGCAAGCCGTGCGTACAAATTGGCGATTAGCACCGCAACTGTAGGAGACTCCCCCGCATCCATTTGCATTACGGACGTTAGCGCCGCGCCATTCTCATGCCGGGTCGCTTCTTCAGCGTTCATGCGCAGCAAGACATCTTGAGGGATGAACGGAACTCTTGAGGTGCACCACATACCCAAATCCGAAACACACAGAAAATCCAGACTCTCCCTGGGATGTTTCGCATACCGCTTGTCCATTTCCATAGACAGGGTGTACACATTCCACGCGGCAGATGTTCCCGACTTCTTCCACGAATGCGAATGGGCCAGTAGGCCGACGGGGAATGGGGGTGTCATTTCATGTCTCGGCGTACCAAGCCAAGGCTTGATCCCCCTTTGAACTTTTGCAGCACGCTCAAAAGCGTCCCTTATTCCATCTCGATTCAGGGTCAGCTTTACGCTAAAAGCGGCTGCCACCCCACTGGCCAACACCTCTTCACGCTGTCTCAGCGCTTGCGGATAACTAGGCTGGAAAACTACGAGGTCAGTCTCAAAAACGTCACCATCTGGCACTTCCGGGATGATGTACTTCCTAGTCGCCACTTCATATTGGGGCGGTAGCCAGTCCCCGAGAATCCTTCTCCATGTCCCCTCACCTCCGTGTCCTGCCCGCTGCGGATCTGATCGAGCAGCCTCGTGAAGCCTCGCGTACTCCCGTTGTATATCCTCTTCTACGGATTGCAGCCATCGATGGTGCACATTCTTACTCATGATTACCCCAGCACACGGGTCACTTACCCGTTGACGTATTGAAATCATCATCGGGAACCTGGGCCAAGCCAGACGGTGGCCGGCCGTCTCCGCCCCGACGTGATCCACCCACATGCCGTGCGGACGGAGCAGCGGGACAGCCCTTAGGTGATCAAGCAGGAAGCCACGGCAGCGGCATCTTTTCGAGGGGAAGTCGGGAAAGTGTAAGGATAAGATCCTCTCGACGGAATTCGAGTCCAACCACAAGGAGGATCCGCGTATGTCTATCGAGCACCTCAATAAGTTCATCCGGGAGGCCCGCCACAGCCGGGATTGCCCAAGCCCCTTTCGGGAGGACCTCGTCGAGGTCAGCTTCTTTAACAGGCCGCTGTACGTGCACGGAAATTGGCTTGAAGGCTTTGAGCGGTCCTCTTGAGGAGCGCTCAGCCCACCTAATGATGCGCTCCCCCGCAAGTTCGAGGGCGCGCAACACTGTCAGTTCTGCAACAGCGGTAAACAAGATCAAACGATCTTCGTTTTGCACAGTTCACCTCCGGTCGTTCCGATATATCGTGCGATCCTGGAAGTTGTCGTCGCGGGCCCGGTCCGTGCAGCCATATTGCCCCCATAAAAGGGCACCTTGTCCGCGATCAACCTTAATCGTTCCATGCTTGAGTACGGGGGAGGACACTGCAACCCTGGCCTTCTGCGCCAAAAGTGCGAGGACTCTACCCATTACGTTCATATCGAGGCCGAAGCGACGACGTTCTTCTATTAGGCTTTGATCGAGATGCCGGCCGTAAAGACGTTCCGCACCCGGCTGATGGTCCAAAGCGGCTCTCGCTTGCCGGAGCTGCTCCAATGTCACTTCGCCGATCTCCTGGCGGTCATGACAACCGGAACGATGAGCGCGTTCACGACACAAGACGCCCATGTTCCACGGGTCGTGGAATAGCAGCGCAGCACGCCGTATGTCATTATCATCCTTGAGCCAAAGGGGATGTGTCTCGACCACGCGCCGGATAGTGGGCCAGTCCAGCAAATGGGCAATCTCTAGTTTCCGTACGGTCTTGTGGCAGATCATGCACTCGGGACTTAAGGCGTGAATCAGCCTCTCCGTGTCCGGCGGGAGTGGAGGCCGCTTTGCCTTTTCCCTCTCCCATGCGATCCAGCGTCGCTCCTGCCGCGTACGCCAAGCCGCACGCGGCCCCAGGCGCAGAATCACCGTCACGCCTGGGTAGCGCGCCTCTAAAGCCTTCACAAGTTGCTGCCCACTGACGAACGCGGGCTCGGCCAGATCTGGGAGTTCATCTCCAAAAGGCAGCTGGTCATCCCACCAGCCGCTGACACTTCGATGTGCATGACCCGCATCCGGAAGCTTGAGATTCGACTCAGCACCAGCCTGCTGCTCCTCGTTCGTGAAGGCGTACAGGACCAGCCGATCACCTCGCTGCCGAGGCAGCTTCGCACTTAGTTCCACAGCAAACCATGGTGACACTCCCTACTGACATCGACTCTGACTGCATGGTCGTCAGATCGTCACAGCTCTTGGGAGGATGACGAGCAGGACGACCATGATGCTGTCCGAGTACGAGCGGCCCCAACGGCCGGCTGAGCCTCACCGAAGCCCGCAGGAACTTCCGCGTGCTGAGGCCCGCGACGAGCGAACACCCTATGGCTTGACATCACCAGCTGACATCAACGTCATCGGACGACGGTGGACCCCAGCGATCGGAAACCGAACTATGAGCCGCCCGGTGAGTATGAATCCGGGCCCATCCGTGCGGCCGAGATCGAACTCCTAATACGTTGCTCAGCGCAGCAGCGGCGGCCCGGACCCATCGCGGCAGCGCTCCAGCCTCATTGCACGGGCCCCCAGAGAGGTGCCTCGATCTCTGCGCGCCCGTCCGCGCCAGCACTTGTGTCTGCTGAGCGGTCATGACCCCGGGCTTGAGATCACTCGAACCTGGGGCCGGACGCTGCAAAGCGCACCATACTGGGCGCAACTGAGGGAGGGGGCTTGGCCATGTTGAGACGGTGGGCACAGAGGCGTTACGACAAGGCACAGGCGGTGTACTGGCGAAGCATCGAGCCCACGCTTGAGCCTGGGGAACGGAAGATTGCAAGTGCGCCCGCACGGAACCTGTGGGACGGCCCTCAGGATGGTGTCCTCTTCCTCACAGACCGAACCATCTACTGGGGTGCATGGCTGGGACAGGGGAGACGGACCAGCCCCATGTTCGCCCAGGGCCTTCGGGAATGTCCGAGTGCGCGCATCGGTGAGCAAGGCACCTTGGACGTAGCAGTGAGTGGCGAGCGGGTTGGATCGTTCGTCTCGTTTGCGCCAGCTCCCGGCGCCCAGTGGAGCTTCACAGAGTTCTGCAAGAGCTTCGCCCAGGCTTTGGAGAACAGTCGGGAGTTGCCACCAGCCGCCGAGGCGCCACCTGCAGACTCGGCAAGTTAGGTAGCCACGGCGGGACCAGCGCCGACAAGGGCCAGCCTCCCCAAAGCGCTTCGAGACGAGGGACAGAGAGTCGTGCCATTCACGTGCCAGATCCAACGGGGACTCACGGGGAACAGCGGGGACCAAGCCACGGATCCGCCCAGGCTGGGACACGGTCCCGCCGCAGGTCAGAGCGGCAATCGACCTTAAAGAACCCAAGCTTCCCAAGCTCAGGGCGCTCATCCCGTTTGCAAGCACGTGGCCTCTTGGAACGCGCCCTGTGGACAGTTGCAGGTGAACCTCGGCTACGTGCAACTGTCCACGGTCGGGCGTCACCCCGTTCCGGCACGTTCCTTCGTTGATTGCCGGGGCGTCGGGCGGTCCAGGTGGACTACCACGGTGGTGTAGAAGCGGTGCACGGCGTCGTCGACGCTGCGGATGAAGCCGGACTCGGCGTTCCCACGGCTGCTTCCCATGCTTTTGAACAGGGACAGGCGGAAGCCGGTGATGTGGATGTCGTTGTTCTTCGGGAGCATGTCCGCCGGCTCCGGGCGGAGCCGTTCCAGCGTGCCCCGTGGTCCCCCGGTCTCTCCTTCGACCAGGGTTTCGATGTGGAGGTCTGCTGGTGCCTCGGCCAGGCGGCGGATGAGCCGCTTGGCCCAGGTCAGCGGGTAGCCTTGCTCGGGTGCGGGGATCTCGATGGAGTTGCGGAGTTTGCCGGTGCGCAGGTCGGCGCTGATCGCCAGAATTCCGGGTGCGCCCTCGATCCGGAGCTCTGCCTGAAGCCTGCCGTCGAGGCAAAGCTGATCGGTCAGGAGACTGCGGCGGGTTCTCGGATCAGCTCCACGCTTGGCGCGCTGAACGGGCAGTACCTTCTGTCCAAGTTCGCCACCAAGGCTGAGGCAGATCTGACGGATGAGCCGTTCCCAGCTCTCGACCACGTCCAGGGCACGCGCATCACCCTGGCACAGGGTCTCGTCATCGATTCCGTTGCGCACGGGGACCCAGGCCGCCCCCATGTTCTGGAAGCCGTGGCAGCCGGAGTTCTCATGCCGCAGGTAGTACAGCAGTTCCTGGAGCAGCCACGCATGTGCCTTGTCCCCGACACCCTCGTGCCGGATCAGCATCTGTGCCTGGTGTGTGACTTCGGCCCAGGACAGATGCCAAAAAGCCACCTTGTGCTTGCGCCGTCCGTCAATCTTGACGTCGACGAGCGGGCTGCCTTCCAGCGCGACGTCGTTCGACAGTGTGATCACGGCCTCGTAGCCACGGCGTGCGGCGATGTCCACGTATGCCTGCACCTGCTCAGGCTTGAGCGCGTTGCCGTTGGTCTTGGTCTCCACCAGCGCGGTCCACAGTTTGCCGGCCCGCTCGACACGGACCACCCCGTCGGGGCGTCGCGGTGTATCGCCGTGCGGTAGGGAGACCTCGGTGAACGTCTCCATACGGCCCGACGGTGCTCCGAACGCCGCCGTGAGTCTCCGGCCGAACTCCGGCACCTGCGCCATCACCGACAGCAGTACCGACGTAGCGCGCATTTCCCGGTCCCGGTCGCTCTTGAGTACCGACACCGGAAAGAGTCTGGCCTGCTTCCAGGACTCATTGTCCGCCAGAGACTTCCTGGCCGCCCTGGGCACAGTGACCTTCTTCTTCGCAGTGCGAGGCCGTGCCGCCTTCTTTGGCCCCACCTCATCGCCAGACGGGCGGGGAGCCGGAACCAAGCCTGGTGTCACCTGCTGTTCCTGCTCAACGGCCGGAGCCGGAACAGCCGTATCAGCCTGCTCACTGCTCTCTGTAACGACGTTCAGCGCTTCCTCTGCGCTCGCGTCGTCATCGATGTCGACACCGAAGTCCGCCGCCAGACCGGCCAGGGCGGTGTCATAGCCCTGTCCGACAGCACGGAACTTCCACTCTTCCCCACGCCGGTACAACTCGCCGAAGATGATCGCGCTCACCGTGCCGGCGTCATCGATGGCGAACCTGAGAAGGCTCTCCCCTCCCCCATCGACCAGTGTCATCTTCAGGTCTTCCAGCTCCCCGAAGCCGGCTCCCTCATAGCGGCTCGCCGCCACGACGATCCGGTCGATGCCGGACGGGACCGCGGTCAGGTCGAAGCTGATCCGGTCCTCGTCGCCGCTTTCCGTCGGCGTCTTCCCCAGCAGTTGCACACTCCCGTCAGCGGCAACCGGGTTGTTGTAGAAGTAGAAGTCGCTGTCACTGCGCACTTTGCCGTTGGCATCCAGCAGCAGGACGGAGACGTCCGCATCGCCTTCACCGGTCGGGCTGACCCAACTCAAACTCACAATCACCGAACTGGCGTTCTCGCTCAGCGCCGACAGCGCCACGTTCGAGCCCTTGACCATCTCATGCATGAAACCCCCCAGATCTCGCAACTCGGGCACTTGGCTGCCCCCACCCAAGCCACCCACTCCACGCCATCGTCATGTGACGTATGGCACAACAAAGGACTGTAGTACCCGATAGCGAGACCGTGGGAGCGTCCGGAAATAACAAGCAGCGACAACCAAGGGGCAACAGAGCAGCTCCACAAGCCCCGTTAGCCTCGACCGAGGGAACACACCGCGGATGTGGATCAAGGAGCATCGCTCACGGACCTGCCGAGGCAGCCCCGCCGTCTCACTTTCCGTCTCATTCGCCTGCGTTCACGGCCGTTCAGACGAGACCCGAAGCCGTCCCAGTGCCGACGGCCAGCCACCCATGAACCCAGATGAACGCCCCCGAGCGACGCCCGCCACCCCACCAACACAGTTGGAAAGCGTGTTGGTCTGACGCTCGACACCATCGAGATGCCGACGGCACAGAGTTCACCTTGAGCCGTGCCCTGGCCCGTCAGGCGCACGTCCAGTTCGGCAAGTAGGGCTGACGAAGCCTCGACGACACAGCTACCCTGAAAGAGCCTCATCTCAAGGTAGGACCGGGGCCTTTGGACGAGCGGACAACGTGCGCCCCGGGGGGCCTACGTCGTCCGCGTAGGTCCCGGTCCGATGAGATGAGGTGGCAGGGATGGTCAGTACGGACACCAGCCAGGTGAGATCTGGGTGGTTACGTAAGGCAGCTTCTCGGTTGGCCATCGCTCTCGGGGTGAAAACCCTGTGGGCGGGGATCGTGAAGCTGTTCGACCACAATGGAGTTGATCTGTAACTCCATAGTGAGGCGGGTGGGATTCGTCCCAACCACCCCCGGGCCTGGTCGCTTTCGATCGACCGGGCAGCAGGCCCGCCTCACGCCCTGTCCCCCACTCTCCACCGGTTTCGGTAATCGGACTTGGGCCCTTCAGCGAACCGTGCACGAGGCTGCCGTTGCGGTACAGCAACGAAGTACAGCAACCCCAACCGGCAGCACCCAACACTGACTCTCATGGCCCTCCCGACAGCCTGTATGGCCTTCAATGACCGGTCTTTACAGAGCTACGGATCAGAAGGTGCGCGTGCCCCATCCGTGCCCGATCGTGCGGGAAACCACGGTGGCGAGCGGGCACCCGCAGCACAACGGCCCCTGACCGATTACCTGGTCAGGGGCCGTTCACCTGCGCGGTGGGTGTGGGATTTGAACCCACGGTGACTCGCGCCACGACGGACGCTGGCCCGCGGATGGCTCACAACGGCGCTGAGCAACGAGATCACAAGAGCCTCAACCACAAACGTGATGCGCCACTAGGGAGACCTTCAGTGAATGCAGTGCTGCGGGCTCAGTATGTCGCTACCCTTCTCGCACACACCTGTGCGAGGGGGACAGATGTCAACTTTTCTCAGCGCTTTCGATGGTCATTGGCGCCGCCCATCAACGGACTATCAACACGCTGTTAGAAGCTATCGAATTTCGGTAGACACGAACGTGCTACTTGAGCTATACCGTTTTACGCCAATGGCTCGCGAAGAACTACTGATGGTACTTCGCCACCTAAGGGATCGACTTTGGATTCCGCATCAAGTCGCAAAGGAGTACTACGGTAGAAGAGTCTCGGCAGTAAAGGAGCACCTTACTCTCTACGACTCAGTACCGGACACGCTCGAAGAACACAGGAGGAAAGTGATCCAAGAGCTCAACACATTCTCTAAACGATGCTCAATCAGTGATTCCAATAGAGAGAAACTCATCAAGCCAATCGAGCAAGCCTTCCAACAGGCGAAGACCGAGATTGGTAAGCACCGCGATGCATTCGATCTAACGCTTGAGCGTGTAATCGACGCGGACCCCGTACTCGCGGCACTAGCCGAAATTTTCGCCGAGAGAACAGGTGTAGAGTTCAATAAAGAAGCTGCATCGAAGCATCTAAGGGAATTCGAAAGGCGTGTCACGGAAAGGATCCCACCGGGCTACAAGGATGCAGGAAAATCAGAAAATTCTCACGGCGACTTCTTCGTTTGGGAGCAACTACTTGCCGAGTCGGCCAAGGAATGCGAACCCCTCCTATTTGTCACTAATGACGCCAAAGAAGACTGGGTCAGAAAGGAAGCCGGGCTACTGGTAGGCGCCCGTCCAGAGCTAGTAGCGGAATTTGAGGTTCGCTGCCAGTCGGATTTTCTCATCGTGCAGCTTGGCCGATTTCTGCAGATCGCCAAGGAGGAACTGGGCGTATCTGTCAGCGAATCCACGGTTGCGCAAGCCGAGAATTCAGTTGAGCAACCCCTAGTGAGATCCTACAGCTTGGAGCTCCCCAAGGGCGCCTTCGTGGATCTGCTCGACCGGCTACACGCCAGAGCCCGAATGGACACTAGTAAGTTGAGCGACCTATCCGAAAATCAAAAAAGAGAGATGCGTCGAGAGGCGCTCAAAGCCGGCGTCGTCTTGGATAACATCAAATATACCGCCAAGACCAAAGGGAGCCGCATGTCATTTAGGCTGGATCCAGAAGAAATGGAGATAGTCGAATCCATTCGACACCGAGACCAAGAAGATGCGCACGATATAGAATTTGAGACTCACATCCCAGGGGCGCGAGCTCTTCAGCACGAAATTAAACGCCTTGAGGTTGACGTTAAGCGGCTCCAGAACGACACGGAGGCTACAGCAGAAGCCGCTTACGCTCAGGAGCTACTAAGCGATCTAAGAGCCCAACTGCAGAGATATGCGCCCCGGAATTTGAGCCCTTCGGACATTTGAACTACGGTGCCGAGTGCTTGCATAGCCGCCGACGACGATGGAGACGGCGGCTATGCAAAGAACAATCGGTATGACCGTCGTTGACCGATCCGGCTAGAGCCACGGATCAGAAGGCTTCTGACATCCATGGCTGACATCAACGACGCCGGACGGGGGTGTACACCAACAACCCTGTCCGGCTGTCGCGCCAGTCGACGACAGCCGCCGGAGCGGACTCGGATCGAACTCCTAAAGCGGTGCTCACCAGGCTCGGCCCTGCTGCGGACGTGCCAAGTAGGGTGCCTCTCATGACCACTTCTCCTGATCACGTCGACAGCAGAGAAGACCTGGCTGCCTTCGTCCGTGCCCTCCACCGGAGCCACACCGAGGAGGGCCATTCATGGGAGAACGCGGACCTCGCGAGTTTCTTGGAGGCGCTGGCAGCATGGATCGACGACGCGGACGGCTGGTACAACAACGCCGCCCGCAATCTGCCCGCCGGCGGTGACTGGAGCTTCTTCGCACGAGCTCTACGAGCTGCGACCACCTACGAGTAGTCCGTGGCTCACGGCAGACGCACAGATCGGACGGCCGCGCCCGTGCCAGAAACGTGCCAGATCGTGCGGGGAACCACGGGGAATGACGGGGACCAGGCCGCCGGTCAGTCAGGCCCCGCGCCCGTTCCGCCGCAGTTCAGCCAAGCTGCCTCCCACCGAGAACCTGAGCTTCCCAAGCTAAGCAGCCGAGCTGCTCCTCCGAATGCCAGGCAGTAGGGTCGATCCCCGGGGGATGAGATGAGGTCTCTGGCGATCACGTGGACGCTGCACAGCCATGGTTGGGCCGACGTCAAGGTGGCTGACGATCAAGGCGAGGCAGAGGTCATCGCTTCGTATGTCACTGATGGCCCCGAGCAGTTCCTGTATGCCGTTGCCCGGCTGATCCTGGGTGACGAAGACACACGCGCCGAGCTCGAAGGAGAACCCCAGGTCTATCGATGGGTCTTCCATCGCGACGGCCCCGAAGTCGATATCCGCTTGATCAGGGCCGACGACGACCGGACGCCAGACAGTTCGGGAGCCCTTCTCTGGTCAGGCCGTCACTCGGTCACGGCATTGGCCCGGTCGGCTGTGCGCGCCTTCGACCGGATCGTTCACGAACTGGGCGAGGAGTCCTACGAGGACCAGTGGGGCCGACCGTTTCCCCGAACCGAACTCGAAGCCCTGAGGATCGCGATGCGGACGCACCTATACGGCACACCCACTCCTGATGTCACTTCGTGACATCAAGGGCAGCAGGAGCGGGCCACTCATCGGCCGTCTTATTTTCCGTCTCATTCAGCCCCGTTCACGGCCGTTCAAGCGAGACCCGGAGCCGTCCCACACCGACGTCCAGCCGTCCATGAAGGCAGGTGAACACCCCCGCACACACCCCACCGCCCCACCGCCCCACCGCCCCACCGCCCCACCGCCCCACCGCCCCACCAACACAGTTGGAAAGCGTGTTGGTCGATGCCACCTCACGCGCGGGCCGTGGATGGCCGGGCAAGGTATCGGCTGAGTCCCAGTTCCATAACGGCATGGCCAGGCCAGCCTACAAGCTCCACAATTCCCGATCATGGAGTGGCTTTCACTGACAATCGCACTGGTCCCTGCTGCGCTTGCGTGGGGCATCACCGTCTGGCAGGTACGGACACAGCGAGTCCGCCAGGTCGAGGACGTCTACGTGACTCGCTACTGGTCGTTGCTGGACAGACTGTCGACTTCCACCCTTCGCGGTATGGACGGACACACGCTCACGCCTCAAGCGGAGATGGCAATCCGGCTGTACTTTCGCCTCAGCGAGGATGAGGCCGATCTGCGTGCTCAAGGCTGGGTTTCCGACGACACTTGGCGCGATTGGAGCGGCGCAATCTCTTCACAGATGCATCGCCAGCCCTTCGAGCGCCTATGGGCCGAGACCCTGGAGGACTCCGACGCCGGGCGCGATTACGAGTTCAGGCACCTGCGCGAGCTGTGGCGTGACCGCAGCTACGATCCTTCGCCGACTGACAGTGTCCGAAGATGGTTGCGCCGGGCCCCAGGGCGGAACTCCACAGGGTGATCGCGGCAGCTGGACTTGCCGTAACTGAGGTCGCCGCTGCACCACAACCGCACCAGATCGAGCGGGGAACAGCGGGGAATCACGGGGAAAGCAGCTGCCGCCGACGCGGCTGTAGTTACGCCGTCCGTCCAGGTCAACGTCCCAATCGGCCTCAAATGCCCGCAGCTTCCCAAGCTGATGGTCGGGCAGCTCAGTACGGCCGCGGAATCTCGTGCTCGTTCAACGCAGCCTCGTACCGCGCCAACAGCGCATCCAGGTCGGCCAGGAGAAGGCCGGCGGAGTCCCGAGCTTCATCCAAGTCGCCACGTTCGCAGGCCTCCACTACCTCGGCCACGTCGCTGCGGAGGACGCGAAGGGAGTCGCCCTGCACCAGGACTCCGGGGAACCGTCTGCCGGGCATGCGGACTACGGCGTCGTTGCCACCGTCTGTGAACAGCTCGGCCTCAATGCGCTCCATCGGTCCATCCAACCTGACATCACCAGCTGACATCAACGGCGATGGACGCAGGCGGCCCTGTCCAACCACACACGCCATACCGGTAGGACTGCGAGGGCCGTATGGGAGCCGCGTGATTGAACTCCTAAAGCGGGTGTCGCGGGTTCGATTCCTGCCAGGGCACCTGGGCACCAGAGGACAGTCCGTACCGATCATGATGCGGAGCCTTAGTCCTCGCCCACCTGCAACAACACCACCGTGAACTGATCGCCAGCCCCCGCAACGACACCATCGAAGGTGTGCCGGGTGACCGGGTTCCATGCCCGTGCCCGGGGCGAGAGGTCGGTGATGTTCGTGTACCAAGCGACCTCGTAGCCGAGCAGACGGACAACACGTTCCGCCGCTCTACGGGCATGGGTGCGGTCTCGGCGTTCTGAGCTCGGGAGCACGAGGTCATCGGCCGCCAGGTAGGTCAGAAGCTCCACTGCGCGCTCAGCGTCGATCTGCACGAGCGCGTCGTCGATCTCTACTGGTGTGTCCGGGCCGACTGCGCCCTCCACTGCATAGTGCTTCCAAGCCTCTTCGGCCTCGGCGGACGAGTTCCGGAACGGATCCGCCGGCCTCCTCGACCACACGGCCAAAGACCCCCTCTTCTCGCGCCAAAGAGCCCGTAAGAGCCCGCAGTTCCGCAGCTACGTCCACCGTGCCATTCTCTACTGGACCAACCCAGACCAGACCGTGGCTTGCCCCATCCTGCGATCGGACGGTGAGTGTCTAACTGCGTGACAACGCCCACGAACAGCGGCGGACGCCCGCGAACGTCTGCGGACCATCAACGCAGGTGAGAGACACACCAGCCCAAGGGACCACCCTCACCCGAGTTGCTTCGGGACAAAGAGGTCGTGAGCTAAAGGTCGTCGCGCTCGATCAGTGAGCCATCAGGGCTCAGTGTGTAGAAGCGCGGCGGATCCATGGTTTCCACGGCTCTGCGCAGCTCCGCTGCCTGCTCTGCGGGGTCACGCTCGTGTGGGTCCCACACGTGGAATCCGTGGAGTCGGATGTTGTCTGCGTCGACGTCGTCCGGCTCGGGAAATCCCTCCTGGATGAAGCCGCAGAGCGCTCGCAGTGCGTCTTCGCCCAGCTCCAAGGGGTGAAAGGGCAGGGCGTACGGCTCTTCCTCCTCGCCGGGCCAGGGGATGATGTCCGCCGGGCGGTCCCCGGCCCAGTAGGGCAGCTCGAAGGGGAGCGGTTCGCCGATGTTCTCGATGATGCCGCTGTCCGGCGACAGGCTCAGGGAGCGGACCAGGCGCCCGTCCTCCCACACGGCGAACGCCAGCCAGTCGACGACACTGTGCATGGCGTGCAAGACGAGCCGTCGGCCGGCACTTGCCGCCACGAGGTGCTCCGGAAGCTGCGAGGGGGCGTCGATCATCACCCTCTGATCACCGATGACATCCACGCCCGGCCAGCTGGCTGCGTACGCCGTCCCCCTCGGCGGGTACACGCCGTCGTAGAGGTTCGAGCCCTCGCGCTCCTCGATCTCCCCGCCTGGGTACAGCCGCCGCATCATGGTGGCCGTATCGTGAAGGTCCGCCGCCCCCACGCGTCGCAGCAACCCCGGTACGTCGCCGTCGGCGTACACCAGCAGTCCCGTCTTGGCCCCCAAAGCCCCTCCCCAGAACAATGCCCTTGATGGCGGACGCACCATAGCCGCAGGCACTGACAACAAGGGACCGGGAGTCGTGCCATTCGCGTGCCAGGTCCAGAGGGGACTCACGGGGAACAGCGGGGACCAGGCCACGGATCCCCCGAAGTCGGAGCATCGTCCCGCCGCAGGTCAGCCCAGTAATCGGCCCGAGAAGACCCAAGCTTCCCAAGCCGAGAGTCTTCACGGCAGCATGGTCTGCTGACCATAGGGGGCATCGTGGGGAACAAGGAGACAGAGCAGGCCGCGATTAGGCACGTGATGGCCTTGGAACGAGCCGCTGGCCGCGATCCCAAGGACGTCCGCACCTCGGGCCTCCCGTACGACGTCGAAAGTCTGCCTCGCCTGATCGAGGTGAAGGCCTTCAGCCGCACGGCGCGCAGCGAAGCGCTGCCGCTGGAGCACCGGCAGGTGGAGGCCGCCAGGGCGAACCCCGAGCACTACTACCTCTATGTGGTCGACAACCTTGCGGGCGCGCAAGGAGCCGAGATCAGTGTGCGCATCCTGCACGGTGGGGCACTGTTGGCGATGATCGAGCGAACCCAGCCCCAGATCACGTACTGGCCCACGTTCAGGGCAGCCGAGTATGACCACGCGGAGCGGCTGCAATGAGCGCTGCGGTACAGCAACCATCGTGACCGCAGCCGAGACTGACTGAGCAGCGCATCGGACCCCCGATGACCTCCCAGCCGAGAGTTCGGGACCAAGCGGTCGTGCCAGGCTGTGCGGGAACCACAGGGAATAACGGGGACCGGGCCGCCGGCCAGTCAGACCCCGTAGCCACTCCGCCACAGGTCAGCCCAGCAACCACCCGTAGATAGCCCAAGCTTCCCAAGCTGATGGCGGTTGCCCTGCCGTTCGTCCGGGCTGCGGCGCTGGGGCGCCGGTCCCGGCCGAGCGGCAGGGCAACCGACCGCCGAGAAGCAGGTCAAGCCACAGGCGTTTCCCAGGGAGGGAGCAGCGGCGCGTCACGCGATTCCGCGGCCAGTCCGGCCGCGATCAGCCTCGCCAGCAGCTCCGCCGCTTCAGGGCGAACGGTCCCTAGCTGCACCAACCCGTCACCGAAGACGTTCACGTCGGCCACCAGACCGGGAAAGTCGGAGTCCAGACCGAGTAGCACGAGCTGATCAGCCAGGGCGCCGGCGCTACGTCGTGCGCGATTCCAGCCGCGTACGTAGGGCACGCCGGGCGACAGGTTCTCCGCTCGCTTGGCTACCACTCCGCGGCGGTCGGTCATGGCGTCAGGCCCTTCCCTTGCGTTCTTCGGTGATGGTCGGCTCGTGCTCGTCGTCATGGTCTCGGCCGAAGCCGCTTGCCAGGGCCAGACGCAGGAGCTCTGCGAGACGCTCGGCCGTGGCGGGGGACACTCGGCCCAGTTCGACGAGGCCGTGCCCGAAGGCGTTCAAGTCCGCGCGCAGGTAGGGGAAGTCCTTCTCCAGGCCAGCGCGCACGAGGACGTCCCGCAGTGCGGTAGTCGCGTTTCGGGTCGCGTACCAGCCGTCGCTGTCGAGAGGCGACCACGCGGCAGCGTCTCGACCGTCGGTCGGCTCATCCGGCATCCGTGTTCGTCTCCTCGGGGAGGGCAGCGACCGCCGCGTAGGGCGTCGGGTACTGCTCGTCGAAGCGGTCGATGCGCGCCAGGAGTTCCACGGAGGCAACGAGCGCGGTTGCGAGGGCGACGGGGCGCAGCGGATTGGCCTCCGGCCGGCGTGTGGGGGCGCGGAGCCACTGATAGCGGTCATCGGACAGTGGGATGGGGCCGGGGACAACAACGGCGCAGCCGCGGCCGAGGTACCGGTGCGGCGGTGTCGATGACGTTTCGCGTTCCAGGTAGTGCGTGAAGGTCTCGCGGCTCTCCGAGCCGAGGAAGAACCCCACGCGCTGGGCCTTGCGGTCGACGACCGTCGGTCCGAACGGCATCCCACTTCGTAGGAGGCGGTCGAACATCTCCGTCCCGAGGCGTTGTTCGACGCTCACCACGTCGAAGAAGCGGCCGGTCGACAGCAGGCACGGCATCCGAGGATCGTCCGCCCATACTTGTCGGCACTCCGCAGGGTTGTCCGCTGCTGCGGACAGCCACTCCACGCCCCTCCTGGTCATCCTCTGCACTTCATCTCACCTCGGTCGGGTTCAGTTGCGGCCGCAATGCCGCCCTGCGTCCAGACTCAGGAGCGATACCCCGGCCGGGGCAGATGACGAGGGGTGACGGGGGATGACGCGTCGCGCGTGGACGCGTCATCCCCCGTCACAAGTCAACGACCATGGATCTTCAGTTACTTGCAGCGCGCGGCGATGAACAGCGCGTACATTCGGTCGTGAGGCCGAAGAGTCGTGCGCCGCAGAAGTCGCATCTATGGACAGGCGGGGAGGGAATGGTCACGCCTTCGCTGGAGCCGATCAGCGTTCGCTTACGGCAAGCTCGTGTGGGCCGGGGCTGGAGTCAGCCGCGGTTGGTGCGCGAGCTGCGTCATGTTGCGCTCCGCCGTGGACACCAGCTTCCCTCTGACGCCAGCGTGAAGCGCCGCATCGCCAGTTGGGAGAACGGGCACAGCACGCCGGACGACTTCTACGGTCCGATGCTGTGTGAGGCGTACGACCTCAGTGCCGGTGAGTTGGGACTGAACCACGAAGGCGAGCGGGACACCGGCCTTCTGGACGCCAGTTATCCGGCGAGCCCCGAAGGAGCGATCGATACGGTCGGCCAGCTGTGGCGCGCGGATCTCAACAGGTACGAGCCCCTGTTGCAGACCGAGCCGTCCGAACCAGCGTGGAACGAAGCCTCGCTCCGGTGGCTGGTCGCGCCTGAGCCGGCCGTTCCTCCGCAACGTCGGGACGGAATGCGCGTCGGCTTTGGAGACGTGGCAGCAATCAAGACCACCGCGGACATGTTCGCCGAGCTGGACGACCGTTTCGGTGGCGACCATGCCCGGCACGCAGCAGTCCAGTACCTCAGTACCGAAGTGACACCGCTGCTGCGAGGGCAGTACACAGAGCAAGTCGGACGGGCCCTGTTCTCCACCGTGGCAGAGGCAACCCTCCTGGCCGGTTGGATGTCGTACGACGCCTGCCGTCACGGCTTGGCACAGCGGTACTTCCTTCAGGCTCTCCGATTGGCCCAGGACGCGAACGACCGTCGGCTCGCTGGAAGCATCCTGTCCGCTATGAGTCATCAGGCGACGTTCCTCGGTCGTTACACCCAGGCCGCCACGTTCTCCCGCGCGGCGCTCATGGGCATCTCTCCCGTAGCCACGCCGACGCTTCGCGCCCAGTTCCATGCCATGGAGGCCCGCGCGCTTGCTCGGACAGGCGACGTACGGGCCTGTGAAGCCGCCTTGGGCGCAGCCACGAATGCACTGGCAAGCAGGAACAACGACGACGAGCCCGAGTGGATCAGTTACTTCGACGAAGCTGAACTTGCCGCTGAGGCCGCTCACTGCTTCCGAGACGTAAACAGCGCCCGGAAGGCAGTACTCCACGCCGAGAACGCCATGAGCGGCGGCCACGTGCGGAGCGACTTCTTCGCGACCATGGTTCTGGCCGACGCCCACCTTCGTGCCGGAGACGTCGAAGAGGCCTGCCGCGTGGCGCTCGATGCCCTCGACTTGGGCGAGCAGCTCAAGTCGGCCCGCTGTGTCAGCTACCTTGCCGAGTTCCGGCAGAACCTTGCGGGGGTCGGCACCAGCAAGGACGTACAGCTCTTCACCGATCAGGTCCAAGAGCACAGGCTGTGGATCGCGTCGGACGACCGTGTTGGTGCTTGAGAGCTCCCCTCAGCGCGTGCTCAAAACGGACCCCATTCGTCTCGGCCCTCCCCCGTGCGAAGTGACCGGACCCGCCGGGCAAACTCGGCGGCAGCCCGGTCGTTCCTCGTGACCTGGTGACCGAGCCAGACAACCATCATCAGCTCACGCAGGTCCGCAAGAGTCTCGTACCCGGGCCAGTTCATCAGGTCAAAGCCGTACCGGTGCACGAACTCCGCGTACTCGGCCTGCGTGTGCCAGCCGTACCGTTCGTAGAACATCGACGTCTGGACCAGGTCCCACTCACGCGGCGCGAGAGTGAAACCGTCCAAGTCGATGAGCACCGCGTGCCCGTCCCGGTGGCGAAGGATGTTCCCGATGCTGGCATCCCCGTGGATCATGCCGAAGGGGAGGACAAAGTCCAGCCGGTCGTAGTCTTTGCCGAGGCTCGCCGCTCGCTCTTCCAGGAACTTCTGGTCCTCCCCAGAGATGCCGTCCAGCCCCTCCAAGGAAGCCGCCACCTTGGCCAGCGGGTCAAAGTACGGCAGCTTCAGAGACTCAGGTTCTTCGAGCCAGTGCAAGCGACGTAGAAGATCGGCGAGTTCGGCGACCGTCCCGTACTCCTCGTGCTCCTGAACGCTCTCCCAGAAGGTGACCACCCGGCCGCCGACGACGAGCGGTTGAGCGACCGACGCCGGCACACGCATGGACGGGAAGTCCTGCCTCTCAAGCCACCGGGTCACGTTCACAGCCCGTTGCATCTCCACCAGGGCCGACCGATCACGCGCGATGCGGACGATCACCGGTAACGACATCAGGCGGTAGACGGCGTTCGAGCCGAGCCGCAGCAACTCGGCGCCATGGGAGTCAAGTTGGACCGTCGCGCAGGCTTCCCGAAGGAGCGGCTCCAAGCCCTCCGCCGTGAACTCCGCGCCGCCGTCCGGTTCCCCGCTGCTGCCCGAGATCATGCTTCGACCATACGGGCCGGACCGATCGCCCGACAGGCTGCCCACGTAAGAGGCGCGTAATGATCTTGATAGCCGAAGATCATGCCCGCTCCTCCCCCGCAGGTCAGCACCCCAAAACCGCAACGGTCTCCCCTGGCCTCCGGAGCCGTGTGCGCAGGTTCGAATCCTGCCGGGGGCACTCGCCAGTCAGCCAGCAAGAACCAACCTCTGACCTGGGCGAATGCCGACATGAGAGAGCGGGAGTCAGTCTCACTGACTCCCGCTCTTTCTCGTTGCGTCTCACTGTTCGCGCACCATCTGCGATACACGCGACACACCTCCGACTCACTCACGCACTCCTCACGCCCTGGGGCACCCCTGACGACGTCGGGGGCCGTGCGGAAGGATGTGGACATGCTCAAACCGAAGAGCTTCACAGCGTGGTTGAAGACCCAAGCTGATCGTGACAGCGGCATTGGTGACCTTTCCCGCGATGTCGCCAATGATCCCGACTGGCCGTCACGGAAGGGCGGTCAGGCCAGCGCGCCTATCTCGAAGAGTGCGGCGCCATCCCAGCCGCCATCGAGATGTTCGAAGACGCCTGGGTTCGATACAAGGCGTACCGGGCGGCGCAAGGCGAGGCCTGAGCCAGTAGCGCGGGTCAACAGGCGGCGGCCGACGACGGGCCGATTATCGCGCAGCAGCCTCAGTGAGCACTCGTATCGCGCATCGGTGTCGGCATAATCGCGCATCATGGATCAGGGGGCAGCTGCCATATGGGCGGCAGGTATCGGTGTCGGCGGGGTTGTAGTCACCGCAGGCATGGGGTGGTACGCCGCTCGCAAGGCCGCGGCAGCGCAAATCGAAGCAGCTCACAGGGCAGCGGCGGCACAGGTCGACGCGGTCCTAGCTGGCGTGCAAGCACAGTTCTCGGCGCAACGCCAAGAGGCGATGTGGCAGGTTCGCAGGGAGGCGTACATCGCGTTCCTCGGACAAGTCGAAGCCGTGCGGGTGGCGGTCGTAGACCTTGCCCATTTCTGTAGTGAGGCAATCGACACCATGGCTAGAGCAGGCAGCACGGGTCCAGACCTGGATACGCCGAGGGATCAGCTCGCGCAGATCTACAAGGATCTATGGCTGCGAGACGCATCCCTACGTCTGTCCGTAAGTCTTGAAGAAGCCGAACGAGCCGAGCAGCTGAGGCTGTTGGTTTCGGAAGCCGTGGAGGACGTCAACGTGCTGGTTGACATGATTTACGCTGGCAGCCAGTTCAGGACCGCTCGGAGGCGTTCCCAAACCTCCGTCGATGAGCTGCACCACGGCATCGTGGAATGGACCAGGACTGCCAGGGAGCACCTGGGGTCAGCAAGTCAGGAGCCCTGACGTGCGGAAACCACCACATCTAAGGGCGGTCCGATTCTCCCGGACCGCCCTCGCAGCACGATGAACACTGACCGCTATGCAGCGTCTCCGTCCTCCTCCAACGCCTTTGTGATCTTCGCGTTGGCGGCTTCCTCGTGACCGTCGATGCAGCCGTGATAGCGCCGGTGGATCACCTCGGGAGAGTTGCCGACCCGCCGGGCCACCTCAGCGATCGGAACCCCGGCGTTCAGCCACCGCGTGATACATGCGTGCCGCAGGTCATACGGGCGCCCGGCCAGCGGCGAGTCGACCCGCTCGGGTGGCAGCGCGTATTCCCGTGCTTCCTCCCACACCCGCCAGTAGGTAGAGGAGCCGACCACTCCCCCGCGCTCGTTGCCGAACACACGCCCTTCCTTGGCCGTGCCGAACGCGTCCAGGTGCGCCCGCAGGATGGCCACCAGAACGGGCGGGATGGGTACCGGTCGGTCGCTCTTGGCCTCCCGCGCCTTCAGTCCGCGCCGGTCGTGACGTTCGCCGGAATCGGTCCACTGCTTCCCTGAGACGGGACGCGTCTCTCGGAGCGTCAGCGTGCCCCATCCTGCCTCAGGGAGATGGCAGTCGGACCGCCTCAGTCCGACTGCCTCAGCCGGACGCAAGCCCGCGTAGTACAGGACCGCGTAGAAGGCCACCAGACGCCTCCCACGGCACCGATCCCACGATCCGTAGGACACTGCCGCGAGCAACTGACGGGCCTGTAGGGCGTTCACGAGGACTCGCCGGTCAACCACATCATTGGAGCCGACATGCTTCCGGCGGGCGCGCTGAAGCGGGTTCCCCGAGAGGTCCTCCGCGACCACCGCGTGTTCGAGAGCGGTGTTCAGGGCCCGGCGGCGACGCCTGTACGTGTCGCCCGCCGCCGGGGTGCCGTCCAGCTTGTACGCGAGGCGATAGAGCACGTCCTCGAACACCGCAGCGTCTGCCACGTCGCGCACCGGACGATCCGTCGTCGTGAGCCACTCATACGCGGCTTTGAGGTCGGCCGGCGGATCCTCCCCTGCATTCGGGGGCACGATCCCCCATCGGAAGGCCAACCGCAATTGCTCATCCGAGGGAGCGCCGTCCCCGCGCTTGACCATGGCGAGCGTCACGGCTGCAAGACCGTCCGCCATGCCCTCTCGGGTCTTGGCTGCACTCGTACGCCACCGCCCGGCGACGTATTTCCGGCAGAACTCGAAGCAGATCTGCGGTGAGCTGGGGATCTTCTTGGAGCCGGCCCGTTCGGAGGCGATGCGCGCGAAGCTGAACCGGCTGGCCGAGCGGGGCTGGCTGCGCAAACTCGCGGACGGGAAGTTCACCACCACACTGTGAACGTGGGCGAGCGCGAGACCTGCGCCTTGGCCGTAACGTCCATGCCCCTGGCGGTAGTTGATGTCGCATGCGAAACAAGAGCAGCTCCGCCGGGGGCACTGAGACGTTTCTCTACCAGTCGAGCCTCACCCTGTCCACGGCCACCTTGGCCTTCCTCGGCGACCTGCTGCGCGGACACTTGAAGAAGATCCACTCCAGGTGGCGCAAGCTGCCGCCCGGACGGATCGCCACGATCGTCCTCGCCGTCCTGCGCCATGACCAGCGGCCTGCCGACATGGCTGGCGGCAACAACATCTCCGCGACAACGGTGCGCCGCTGGGTGATGGAAGTGATCGAACTGCTCGCCGCGCGGGCCGAGCGCCTGGACCGCGCGTTGACGAAGGTCACCCGAAAGGGTGGACACGTCGTCCTGATCGACGGCACCCTGATCCGCACCCGGCGCCGCACCGGAGCGGACAACCGCCGCAACTACAGCGGGAATCACAAGGCCCACGGCCTGCTGTTCCTCGCGCTCACCGATGATCGGGGCCAGCTCCTGTGGCTGTCCGCGGCCCGCCCTGGACGCTCCTCGGAGATCACCACCGCCCGCTACAACAAGCTCGTCGAGCGCCTGCGCGCCCATGAGTTGGGCGCCATCGGCGACCTCGGCTTCACCGGCCTGGACGACGACCCGGACATCCCGGTGGTCATCACCGGTTACAAGGCCACCCGCTCCTCTGGAACCTCACGTCCCAGTCTCCAGGTGTCCACTCACAAGGGGAAGCTTCAGGCCCCACCATGCCCCCGACACACCGTCAGACACCCACACACCCAACAACGTGACAGTGCCAGTCGACGTCGCGTCCGCGACCACTGGGGCATCGAAAACAAGATCCACCACGTCAGGGACACCCACGTACGCCGAGGACGCCTCCCGCTTACGCCGCATCGGCACCGCTCCACGTGCCATGGCATCCCTACGCAACCTGGCCATCGGCGCTCTCCGACTCTCCAGCCAGACGAACATCGCCGCTGGACTCCGCCACCACACCCGCGACGCAAACTGTCCGCTGATCACCCTCGGCATCATGTGATCAACCAGGACACGTCACCTGAACGACGGTGCCCTGGGACGGCTTCGGTGATCCTCCTGGCCGGAAAGAACATTGCTTCCAATTCGAGGGCACTATGCTGTTCGGGACCCAATTGATGATGCGTGAGGTGTTCCTTGAGCAGGTTGCTCGATGCATGCGAAACCATAATTAGTCCGGGTTATCGCCTGTTGGGTTTGTTCGATACGAGTGTCGACACGTATCAACCGCATACAGATCCAGCGAATTGGCTGCTTTTTGCTCCCGGCATGGTGTATCTGCAGGTGCCGTCTCAGGTGATAGAGACTTCCATACGACTGGAGAGCTGGTCCAACGCCCCTCCGGAAGATACCGGGGAATGGTCTGGAAAGGAGGAGGTCGAAGTAGAGATTCCCGTTGGGGAACTTGCGCTTGAGATCATCGCCGGCGGGTTCAAGCCGATTCCGCTCATCCTGCCGTCTCCCGGCCTGTACAGAATGCGATGGAAGTGGGTATTCAACCCCGAACGCGGCCCCTTCATCTCCCCGTTGGCAGGACGCCAGGATACCCTGCCGACGCTGCCGGGCCGCGAAGAGGAGTTGAACGGCAAAGATCAGTATTGTCTCGTTCAGATCTGGCGGGTGGCCGCCGGTAACAAGAGCGGGTGCAGTGCAGGAGAACCGGGCTGAATGCGTGCGGGGCCGGCTTGCCGAGCCGGCCCCGCAACAGATCATTTCTGAGCGGGACAGCCCCGATCAGTCGCCGATGGTGATGATGAACGGATCATGGCTGAGGATCCGGTCATTGTCGTACCAGGCAGCGAGGCGGCGCCCTGCTTCCTGGTTCTCGACGCGGTCGACGTAACGGACGGAGAAGTCGTTGAGATACGCATCTCCTTCGCACCTGTGGCGCGCGGCCCCTTCGTAACTCGAGGCAAACGGGAATTCGTCGCAGTCGTGTGGCGGATTTCCCTCAGCGGGACGCCCCGGTACGGCGCTGTCGGTGCAGGTGGAGGATACGACCGAGCGGTTGGCGTTGTAGCGTTCCAGCTCGGTCGCGCCGTAGCCGGGCACGAGGCGGTGCATCGGGTCCAGCGCTTCCCCGCCGGGAAGGTTCTTGACGCTGTTCGCGGGGAAGGTGCTGCTCGGGTCATCGAGGGCGTCCCCGATGTGGTCCGCGACCTCGGCCACTCCGAGGTACGGCTCTACCGGCGCGGTGGGATCGCTTGTGTCGCTCCTGTCATAGCGAAGGGCCGGTGTGGCGTCGGGGAACACGGACCCACTTGGGCGCGCTGGTTGTAGGCGGCGCTGTCGAAGCGCACCTCCCCCTGCTCGCCCTCGGAGGGTATGACCTGGGAGTACCCGGGGATCGTGAACTTGAGGACCGGGGTGAACAGGCCCGTGGCGATCTGATCGCCATTGGCGACATCGGGCAGCCTGGGCGCCAGCGACCACAGGTCGAACTTCGTGTCGCCGTTGTACTTCCACTGGCTGGGTGAATCACTGCGGCCGGTATAGACGCCAGGCTGGCAGGCGTCCTCTGCCGTGGGGCTGCCCGGAACTCCGATGTCCCAGTCTCCCTCGCACTCCAGTTTCGCTTCCAACTTGGCGCCGGCCTTGTTGAAATCGCCGCTGGAGAGGAAAACATCCACATTGAAGTCGAATTCGGCGAACCGGGTCAGCGTGCTGTCGCCCAGACCACCTATCTGGCCCCGGCCGATAAGGGTGTTGGTCGAGATGAAGGTGCCCTGCAGATAGCAGCCGGGGGCCACAGGCCGCACCTGATCGCCGGCATGACCGTCAAGGTCTCCTGGCAGTACGAGAACCGGTTCTTGATCCACCCGGCTGCGTTGTCCGAGTCGTCAGCGTTGTGGCATTCGTCGACGTCGGCGATGTATTCGTACGGATCCTGGCCGTTGTTCTCGGGCTTCTGAGGCTTTCGGTTCGAAGTGACGTGATCTCGGTGGTGGGTGTATCCCGGTGTCATGCGGTATCCCGATGAGGGTGGCCTGACAGCGAAGCAGCGGGCGCGGCGGGAGCAAGTGCGGTTCGAGGCTGCCGAGTTATTCATGCAAGGGGTGACGCCGCCGCAGGTCGCACGCCGGTTACGGGTCTCACGCAAGTCTGCCTATGCCTGGCATGCCCACTAACCCCTTGTAGGGCCGGGGGTTGGCGCGGTGGCTGATGCTCCGTTTCCAGTCCCGGCTCTACTGGAGTTCGTCACGGGACAACGAGGTGGCACGTTGGTGGGCGAGCTGTCGCCATTCGCGGGGCGTGGCGCCGTAGGTCTGGCGAAAGCGGCGGGAGAAGAAGGCGGGATTGGTGAAGCCCCAGGAGCGGGCGACGGCCTCGATCGTGCGGTGGGCGTGTTCGGGCGCGATCAGGTCGCGGCGGGTGCCTTCCAGACGTCGACGAATGATCCACTTTTCCAGGCTGAGGCCGCCTTCCTCACACAGCCGGTAGAGGGTCCGTACGGAGATGCTGTGGGCCCAGGCGATGCGCTGGGGGGTGAGGCCGGGGTCGGTCAGATGCGCGCGGATGTAGGCGAGGACACGGGTGAGGAGGGTGTCTTCCGCGACTGACCGGCGGGTGTGGTCGTCGGCGGCCACCGACACGATGAGGGCACGGGTGAGTTCCAAAGTGGCGGAGGCGAGCGCTTCGGCGCCGGCGTCCGCGCTCAGCCGGTCGGCGTCACGGTGCAGGCTGCGGATGTGGTGCAGCAGCAAGGGACCGATCCTGCTCTGGTGCAGGAGGGGAACCGCGGCGCGAACCAGGTGCTCAGGTAGGCCGAGACGGTCGGCGTCGACCATGAACGCCACGGACACTCCTGTCCCCGACCATCCGTACTCGTAGCCCGCGGTCTTGTGCGCGAGGGCCAGGTCGTCGGACCCTACGTGCTGCTGGTGGCCGTTCCAGGTGAAGGCACCCGTTCCCCGGCTCTGGGTGATGATTGAGACGGAGTTCATCGAGTCGAACCGGGCGTGCTGCCGCGTGCGCCAGATACGCATGCCCGTGCCGTGCGTGGCAAACAAGGTCAGAGGGCCGAAACGCCAGACCTCCAGCCTTTTCCAGACACCGGCCTCGGGATGTTCCTGCTCGATCGAGCAGCTGCCGCTCTCCCCAGCAGCCACCGCGTGAAACGCCTCGATCCGGTCGGCGGCCGGAATGTCCTTCGTGTCCAAGACCAACACAGTCCCCCCAGGGCCGGCGCGACGGTACCCCTCCGCCGCGAAACCAGTCCCCGGATTCTCCACCGAACCTTCACCTGATCGGTAGAGGTGTCTTTGACGCCCCGGCCCGAAACGGCTACCACCGCCCTCCGCGGCCCCCGGGGCGCTGTGGCGGGCAGGGAACAGTTTCCGGCGCGCACGGTAAAGGCCCTCGCCCGATGCGCTGCCACCATCACCGTCATCCGAGTCGCACATCGCCTGATGACGGGAGCGCTCCCATGCGGAATACCATCACCACGAGCGACGGCACCGAGATCTTCCACAAGGACTGGGGCAGCGGACGGCCCGTGGTGTTCAGCCACGGCTGGCCGCTGAACGCCGACGCCTGGGACGACCAGCTGCACCTGGTCGCCTCGCACGGCTACCGCGCGATCGCGCACGACCGGCGCGGTCACGGCCGCTCCGGCCAGCCGTGGAACGGCAACGACATGGACACCTACGCCGACGACCTCGCCCAGCTGATCGAGACCCTCGACCTGCACGACGCCGTACTGGTCGGGCACTCGACGGGCGGCGGCGAGGTGACCCGCTACATCGGCCGGCACGGCACCGGGCGCACCGCCAAGGCCGTACTGCTGGGCGCCGTACCGCCTTTGATGCTGAGGACCGACGGCAATCCCGACGGTCTGCCGATCGAGGCGTTCGACGCCATCCGCGCGGGTGTTGCAGCCGACCGTTCACAGTTCTACAAGGAACTCAGCCTGCCCTTCTACGGCTTCAACCGGCCCGGTGCGCAGGTCTCGCAGGGTGTGTCGGACGCGTTTTGGCTGCAGAGCATGCAGGTCGGGCTCAAGGGCGCGCTGGACTGCATCCGCGCGTTCTCCGAGACCGACTTCACCGAGGACCTGGGGCGCTTCGACATCCCCACCTTCATCGCCCACGGCGACGACGACCAGATCGTCCCGATCGTCGCGGCCGGCCCGGAGTCGGCCAAGCTCGTCAAAGACGCGACGCTGAAGGTCTATCCGGGTGCCCCGCACGGTCTCGTGGGCGCGTTCAAGGACGAGTTCAACGCCGACCTGCTGGCGTTCCTCGCCTCCTGAACCCCACCGGCCCGCGTCCTCACCCGTCGCGGCCGCACCGCTCGCCGGCACCTCCGCACCGTCCAACCCTCCTGACCGAAAGGGTTCGTCATGCGTGTTCCCGTTCCGCGCCGTCTGCTGGTGGCACTGGCCGCCGCCGTTCTCCTCGTCGTCGGCGCGGTCTCCGCCCAGGCGACTTCTCACAGTCCCGGGCAGGTCGAGAAGGGGCCGAAGCCGACCGTGGTGCTCGTGCACGGCGCGTTCGCCGACGCCTCCGGCTTCAACGACACCATCGCGCTGCTGCAGAAGGCCGGCTTCCCGGTCATCGCGCCGGCCAACCCGCTGCGGGACACGGCGGGCGATGCCGCCTACATCTCCAGCGTGGTGGACACCATCCCCGGCCCGGTCATCCTGGCGGCCCACTCCTACGGCGGCATCGTCATCACCAACGCCGCCCGTGGCCACGCCAACGTCAAGGCCCTGGTGTACATGGGGGCGTTCGCGCCCGACGAGGGCGAGAGCGCGCTCCAACTGGCGGGCCAGTTCCCCGGCAGTGAACTGGCCACCGCCCTGATCCCCCGCGACTACCCGGTGCCCGGCAGCGCCCCGGGCACCGACGGCTACATCGACGCCGCGAAGTTCCGGGCCGTGTTCGCCGCCGATCTGCCCGCCTCCCGGACTCGTCTCATGGCAGCCACCCAGCGCCCCGGCAGCGTCCAGGGCCTCGGCGGCCCCAGCGGTGCGCCCGCTTGGAAGACCGTCCCGTCCTGGTACCTGATCCCGACCGAGGACAAAGTCATCCCGCCCGCCGCCCAGCGGTTCATGGCCAAGCGCGCAGGCAGCAAGGTGACCGAGATCCGGTCGTCGCACGTGGTCATGATCTCCCACCCGGAAGCCGCCGCCAAGACCATCAAGGCGGCCTACGCCGCCACCCGTTGAAGGAGCGAACGCTCATGAAACCGGACACCATCGTCCTCATCCACGGCTTCTGGGTGACACCCCGCAGCTGGGAGCACTGGATCACCCACTACCAGTCCCAGGGATTCCGGGTCCTGGCCCCGGCCTACCCCGGCTTCGAGGTGGAGGTCGAGGCGCTCAACGCCGACCCCACCCCGATCGAAGAACTCACGGTCCCCGCGGTCATCGCATCGCTGGAGAAGCTGATCGACGGCCTCGACACCCGGCCGATCATCATGGGCCACTCCGCCGGCGGAGTGTTCACCCAGATCCTGCTCGACCACGGATACGGCAGCGCCGGAGTAGCCATCAACTCCGCTCCCACCGAGGGCGTGGCAACGGTCCCGCTGTCGCAGCTGAAGGCGGCCTTCCCGGTGCTGAAGAACCCCGCCAACCGGCACAAGGCCGTCGGCTTCACCTACGACCAGTGGCGCTACGCCTTCACCAACACCTTCCCCGAGGACGAGGCCCGCGCCTTGTACGAGCGCTACCACATCCCGGCCTCCGGCCATGTGTTCTGGGGCAGCGCGCTGGCCAACATCCACCCCGGCCATGCCGATTCGTACGTGAACTACCGCAACGACGACCGCGCGCCGCTGTTGTTCGTCGCGGGCGAGAACGACCACCTGATGCCGCCGAAGATCCAGCGGTCCAACGCCAAGCACTACAAGTCGCACACCGTCACCGAGATCGTCGAGTATCCCGGACGATCCCACCTGATGCCCGCCCAGCAGGGCTGGGAAGAGATCGCCGACCACGCCCTGGCCTGGGCCCTCGACCACACCTGACAGACACCTGCTCACCACCTCGGTGCCCGGAATGCCGGGCACCGAGGGACAGGAAGAGCCCATGACGGAAGTCCGGTTCACGCACATCGGCGGCCCCACGGTCCTCATCGAGTTCGCCGGCTGGCGGCTGCTGACCAACCCGACCTTCGATCCACCCGGCCGCGCCTACGCCTTCGGCTGGGGCACGTCCTCCCGCAAACTCACCGGCCCCGCCCTGCCGCCCGAGGACATCGGCCCGGTCGACGCGGTGCTGCTCACCCACGACCACCACGGCGACAACCTCGACGACGCCGGCCGCGCCCTGCTCGCCGACATCGCCACCGTGGTCACCACGCGTACGGGAGCACGCCGACTGGGCGGCACGACCGTACGGGGCCTGAAGGCCGGACAGAGCAGCCGGTTGGAGGCGCCGGACCGGCCGCCCATCGACATCACCGCCACCCCCTGCCGACACGGCCCGCCGCTCAGCCGCCCCATCACCGGCGAGGTCGTCGGGTTCGCCCTCACCTGGCCCGGACAACACCACGGACCACTGTGGATCACCGGCGACACCGTCCTGTACCGCGCCCTCCGCAAGACCGCCGCCGTCCTGCGCCCGGGCACCGTCCTGCTCCACCTGGGCGGCGTCCAGTTCCCCATCACCGGTCCCGCTCGCTACACCATGACGGCCGCCGACGCCCTCGACCTGTGCGAAACCATCCACCCCAGGACGGTGTGCCCCGTCCACTACGAAGGCTGGCAGCACTTCCGCGAAGGCCGCGAAACTCTCGCCGCGGAACTGGAGACCGTCCCCTCCGAGCGCAGCAAGGCATTCACCTGGCTGCCCTGCGGCACCGCACACCCGATCACCGTCTGACCACCCTCCCCTGGCACGCACGCCGGCGTGGGTGGGTGTAGTCCGGTGTCATGAGGTATCCCGATGGGGGTGGCCTGACCGCGGTGGAGCGGGCCCGGCGGGAGCGGGTGCGGTTCCAGGCCGCCGAGATGTTCGCGGCGGGGATGCGGCCGCCGCAGGTCGCGAGGGCGTTACGGGTGTCGCGGAAGTCGGCTTATGCCTGGCACGCCGCCTGGCGTCAGGGCGGTAGGGACGCCCTGCGCTCCAAGGGGCCCTCGGGGGTAGCGTCACGGATGCAGCCGGGGTGGCGGGCCTGGCTGGCGCGTGCCCTGGAGCAGGGCCCGGCCGCGCACGGCTGGACGGAAGACCAGCGGTGGACGCTCGCCCGGGTCTCGGTGCTCATCGCCCGCCGCTTCCACGTGCGCTTCAGCCAGCCACAACTGTCGAGAATCCTGCGGCAGATGGGCTTTCCCGTCCAGGTCCCGGTGCACCGGGCCGTCGAACGGGACGAGGAGCAGGTGCAGCAGTGGCGGGAGGAGACCTGGGCGCGCGTGGAAAGAAGGTGAGGGAACAGGACGCGTGGCTGGTGTTCGAGGACGAGTCGGGTCAGGCACTCCGCCCGCCCAAGGCCCGCACCTGGTCCCGTATCGGAGTGCCGCCGCAGGTCAAAGTGTCGGGGAAGGGATCGGGGCGGGTCTCGGTCGCCGGGATGGTCTGCGCGAAGCCAGGTCAGCGGACCCGTCTGATCTACCGGATGCTGGTGCACCACCCCGGCCGACGCGGCGAGAAGAACGGCTTCAGGGAGCAGGACTTCGCTGAGCTGTTGGACGCCACCCACCAGCAGCTCGGCGGAAGGATCGTGCTGGTCTGGGACAACTCCACCCAGCACAAGGACGCGCTGATGCGCGAGTTACTGGCCGCCCGCAGACGGTGGCTGACCGTCTTCCGCCTGCCGGCCTACGCCCCGGACCTCAACCCGGCCGAAGGCGTGTGGGCGAACCTGAAGAACTACCTGGGCAACCTTGCGGCCTGCACCGTCGACACCCTCGCCGACCTCACCCGCACCCGGCTGAAGAAGATGCAGTACCGGCCCGAGCTCCTCGACGGCTTCATCGCCGAGACCGGCCTTACCTGGGCACCGCCATGACGTCGCCCCGAAGCGAAAACCTCAGTTGAGGGTGTCTGAGAAGTCCCGTTCAGGGCAGGGTTTTTGGCGCCCGGTGCAGCAGGAGCATGACCGTGGCCAGGTAGATCGCATTCTCCTGGCTGGCGGCCAGGTACTCGTAGTCCCTGGAGAGTCTGCGGTACCGGCCCAGCCAGGCAAAACTCCGCTCGATCACCCAACGGCGCGGAACCACCGCAAACATCGGCACCTCGCGTGGTGGCGCATCGGTCTTGGCCCAGGTGCTGCGGAAGCCGCCGTCCTTGCGCTGCACGATTTGGATGGTGATCCCGGTTTCCTCTTGGACCCAGGCCAGGAAGTCCCGGCCGCGGTAGCCCTGGTCGGCCCACAGATGCTGCAGCCGCGGGAACTTCCCGGCGCACCGGGCAAGCAGCACGGCGGCGCCGTCCCGGTCGCTGACGTTCGCCGGGCTGACGCAGACGGCCAGGACGAGGCCGAGGGTGTCAACCAGGAGGTGGCGCTTGATGCCCTGCACCTTCTTACCGCCGTCGTATCCGTGCCAGCCGCCGCGCTCGGTGGCCTTGACGCTCTGGCTGTCCACTACCCCGGCACTTGGTGTCGCCTCACGCCCCTGGCCAGTACGTTCCCGGGCCCGAAGGGCGGCCAGCATCTCCTCCCAGCGACCCTCGATCCGCCACTGCCGCCAGTAGTGATAGACGGTCTGCCAGGGCGGGAAATCGTGTGGGAGTAGTCGCCAGGCGCAGCCGGCCCGGATCCAGTAGGCGAGGGCGTCGATGATCTCCCGCCTTGGATGCTTGGCCGGGCGCCCTCCCGGCTTCGGCGGCGGCACGAGCGGCGCCAGCACCGCCCACTCCGCATGCGACAGATCCGTCGGATAGGCGAGTCGCGCCCCGGTCATCCCAGCCTCCACCAGCACAGGGACTACCAACTCGCCTGCCCTGAACGGGACTTCTCAGACACCCTCTTGCGGCCGCGGTTGAATCTCTGGCTGGGAACGGTGTACGTGCGCTCCCAGGCAGCCCTAGCCCCGACAGTCGGCTCCTGTGTCGTGCCCGACGCCGCCTTGGATGTGCCAGACGCCGCCGCGGCAGGCTGCTCAGCGGACGGGCCGGTGCGCGGTTTGATGCCGAGTGCTTCCAGATTGCCGTCCCTGTTCAGGACTTGCTCAACCTGGGCGGGGTCGGCGATCAGCGCGGGATCGTTGATCGTGTAGGTGTCGCCGGGCGAAGACTGGTGGGAACGCCGGCGGCGGTCTCCACGACGAACGTCCGCCACGGGGACCAGCCCAGGTTGTAGTGGGTACCGTCGTAGGCGTTGGTACGAAACTTGTACATCTTGCCGTCGACGAGTTGCCCGTCCGGGACCTGCACGGTCGCCCACTCGCCGGTCGTGGCGAAGTCGGAGACGAGCACGCCGTCTCCGGCCGACGTGGTGATCGGTGTGTTGGTTTCGGCGTCGTAGACCTGGAAGCTGCCGCTGACCTTGTCGCCGTTCGCGTCCGCGAACTTGTCCCTGAGCGTCGGCGTGAGGGTGTTGACACCCCACACGTCGTTGTAGGTCTTGAAGGGCGGACCAGCCTGCTGCGCCGTGCCGTCGGAGGGACGGTAGTTGTAGTTCACGGTCAGCTTCGGCTGGTTCGTGGTGGCGTTGCCGGAGTTGACGCGTTTCCAGGGGCGGGTGTCGTCTGGATCACAGCGGACGCTCAGGAGACGGGCCGCAGGGTGCATCGCAGCGAGGCGAAATGGTGCCGACACTGACAACCTCCATGGCTGCTCGGCCGGATATCGACCTTGCGGAGATGCCACCGGATTCGGCGAGGGCGTCAAGTTCGTTTCTGGTAGAAGCTCCTACGCCTCGTCGGGCTCGGGCGGCTGGTGGTAGGCGCTCAGGAGCCCTTCGATGCGCTGGTTGTTGATGGGCTGCCGGTCATACAGGCACTTGGCGTACCGGCTCAGCAGGACCGCGACACTGTTGCCCGCTCGCTGGGCGACCTCGGCCGGGTCCGCGCCCGCGCACAGCCACGTGTGCAGCGCCGAGTGCCGCAGGTCGTACGGCCGCTTCGCAAGCGGCGTCTTGGTGAGCGCGGGCGGCAGGGCGAGGTCACGGGTCTCGTGCCAGACCCGGTGGTAGATGGTGTAGGCGAGGACTCCGCCGCATCCGCTGAAGAACAGCCGGCCCTCATCCGCCGTGCCGAAGGCGGCGACGTGCTCGCGCCACAGGGCCACCGGATGCGGGGGCAGCGGCACCGCCCGTGTTTCTCCCGGCGGGCGGTTCTTCAGGTCTTTCGACCGTTGCTCTCTTCGAGGCGCACAGCACGCTGAACGGCTCGCTCAGCTCCCTCTGTTGGTAGATTTTCGCAGGTCAAAGCCACTTTGCAAGGCGGTCACCGGCTGACCCCACGGCGAAATTCCGACCGTGGCGCCAACCTGGAAGCTGGCATCGCCTTCTTCCCGATAACCGCGTCCGACCTGCCCCAATGTGACCGCCGACACACAGAAGCGCAGCTTCGGATCACCACCGCCGAACCTCTATGCAGCCGAGTGCTCGCCGTCGTCAGGGAGGAGGCCCCTGAGGGGACAGCTGCGCCGCGCTTGGATGACATTCACCTGCTCCGACTTCTTCCACATGATGTGGGTCAGCTTCGGTTCTGCCTCCACACACTGCGTAGGCGAAGACGCGCGTTCAGACCCATGACCACCGATGCCGCCCGTGGATAAAGTCGCCGCCGATCCAACCACCGTTCACGCGCACTTGGGAGGCGGATATCGGTGAGCGTCGTGTCGTCGCCTTCGTTTATCTGGCCGGTGTGTCGGCGGCCGTCGCGCTGGGGCGGTTCGTTCCGCTGGAGGCGGGAGTCAGGGACGCCTTCGGGCTCTCGCTGACGGCGTTCGGCTGGCTGGTCTCCGGTGTCACCGTGGTCGCGGCGTGCCTGGCCGTGCCGGCGGGGTTGTGGGTCGCACGACGCGATCTGGGGAGCGTCCTGTCCGCCGGGCTGGGGGTCATGCTGGTGGGCGGGCTGCTGGAGGTCACGGCTCCGGTGGCGTTCGTGCTGTACGGCGCCCGGGTGCTGGAGGGGGCGGGGTATCTGGCGGTGGTCGTCACGGGGCCGCTGATCCTGTCGTCACGGTGCGGGGCCGCGACGCAGCGGGGGGCGCTGGCCCTGTGGAGCACCTTCATCCCGGTGGGTCTGGCACTCGCCTCGGCGATCGGGACGCTCGGCGGCACGGTGGGATGGCGGGCGGCCGGGGCACTGACGCTGATACCCGCTGTGGCCGCCCTCGTCGGCGCCCTGGGGTGGCTGACCGGTGTGCGGGGCCGGGCGGACGAACCATACGTCGGTCAAGGCCGGGGGTTCGGGCCCGTGCTCCGGCTCTCGTTGTCCTTCGCCCTCATCGCCCTGATCGGGGTCACCGCGGTGGCCCTGCTGCCGAACCTCGCCACGGACCGGGGCGTGCGCTCGGCAGTGGGCGGCGTGACCGCCGCCGTGGTGTCACTGGCCGCGGTGCCCGGCGGGCTGCTGGCGGGGCTGTTGCTGGGCCGGGGCATCGGGCCGCGTGCACTGGCCATGGCCGTACTCGCCATGCCGTGTGCCGCGGCGGTGATGTACCAGGTCACGCCCTGGACCGTCATCGCCGTCGGTGCCGCCATGATGCAGTTCGCGGGTGGGCTGGTCCTCGCCGTGCTGTACGCGAGCATGCCGTCCGTCGCCCGCTCGCCGCACGAACTCGGGCGTGGTTATGGCCTGTTGAACCAGGCGGGCAGCGTCGGCACGCTGCTTGGCCCGCCCGCCCTCGGCTTCGCCGTCACCCGCGCCGGCTGGACCTCGGCGACCGTCCTGGTCACCGCGGTCACCTTGGCCGGCCTGGCGCTCTTCCTGGTGGCGACCAGGCGTCCGGGACCGTCGGCACCGTGAACCCGGACTGGTAGGCGAAGACGACGAGTTGGGCGCGGTCGCGCAGGGCGAGCTTCTCTCGCAGGTGGTAGACGTGCGAGCGTACGGTCGCCTCCTGCAGCGTCAGCTTGGCGGCGATGTCCGCGTCCGACAGACCGGCCGCCACCAGCAGCAGGATCTCGCGCTCGCGCGGGGTGAGTGACTGCAGGCCCTGCTGGGCCGCGGCGACGGGCTGGGCGTTGCGCCAGTAGAGCCAGTCGATCAGGCGCCGGGTGACCGGGCCGCTGGCCGCGGCCTCGCCCGCCGCCAGGGCGCGCACCGCGCGGATCATCTCCTCGGCCGGGGTGTCCTTGAGCAGGTAGCCGTACGCTCCCGCCTCCAGCGCCTTCATCACGGTTGTGTCGTCGGCCAGTGTGGTGAACACGAGAACCTCGGGGCGCGGCGCCGGCCAGGCCGGGCCCGTCACCTCGGCAGCGACCTCCAGGCCCGAGCGCCGGGCCAGGCGGATGTCGGTGATCAGCACATGGGGCGCGTGCTGCCGGGCCAGGACGAGTGCCTCCGTGCCGTCTCCGGTGGTCGCGACGACGTCGATGTCCGGCTCACGGGTCAGCGCGCCGGCCAACCCGTCGCGCACCACGGGCAGTTCGTCGCAGATCAGCACGTCGATGGTCACGCGCCAACAGTACCGACGCGTGACGTTCGGCGAGGCGCGACGATCAGCGGCAGTGGCCGGGCGGTGACCGAGCCGTCGCCCCAGCGGGGCAGCTCGTTCGACGCGTGTGTCAGCCGTCGGCCTGCGGTTTTGCGGGCGACGAGCACGGCGAGGGCCACCACCGTCGGCACGGCGGGGAGCGCGATGAGGGCGGTGCCGTAGTGGCCGGTGAGGTCGTGGCCGAAGGAGATGGCCAGCGGGCCGAAGGCGCCGACGGTGATGGTGATCGTGTGGGCGCTCCCGCGGATGGCGCAACGTCGGCAGCTGCTCGACCCGCTGCGGCGCTGCGTCACCGCGCTCGACATGCCGTCCGAAGAGCCCGGGCAACGCTCACAGAAGTAGCGGTCAGCCGCTGGCAGTTGGTTTGCGGGAGAGGACGACGGCGAGGACCGCGGCCAGCGGGATGGCGGCCAGGGCGATGAGGGCGGTGCCGTAGTGGCCGGTGAGGTCGTGGCCGAAGGAGACGACCAGCGGGCCGAAGGCGCCGACGGTGATGGTGATCGTGTGGGCGCTCCCGCGGATGGCGCAACGTCGGCAGCTGCTCGACCCGCTGCGGCGCTGCGTCACCGCGCTCGACATGCCATCCGAAGAGCCCGGGCAACGCTCACAGAAGTAGCGGTCAGCCGCTGGCAGTTGGTTTGCGGGAGAGGACGACGGCGAGGACCGCGGCCAGCGGGATGGCGGCCAGGGCGATGAGGGCGGTGCCGTAGTGGCCGGTGAGGTCGTGGCCGAAGGAGATGACCAGCGGGCCGAAGGCGCTCGCGCCGATGGTGATGGTGTGGGCAGTACCGCGGATGGCGCCGAGGTGGGCGGTGCCGAAGTAGCGGGGGTAGGTGGCGGATTCGACGGCGCGGAGCAGTCCGTTGGAGGCGCCGAGTAGGAGGCCGTAGCCGATGGCGGTCCAGCCGGGTTCGACGAGGCGGGTGGAGAGGACCGCGCAGGTGAGGATCGCCATCGCGCCGATGAGTACGCCCTTGGGTGAGACGTGGTCGATGAGGGCGCCGGCGGCGAGGGTGGCGAGCAGGGCGGCTGCGGTCTGGGGCAGGAAGTTGGCCGCGGCTTCGTCGGGGGTGAGGCCGCGCTCGCCGAGCAGGGCGATCCGGTGGAAGTTCAGCCCCGTGGTGAGCATGCTGCTGGCGGCCAGGCAGGCGGCGACGGCCCAGAACGCGCCGGTGCGCAGGGCCCGGCGCAGGGGCCAGCCGGTCAGCGGGGCGTCGATGGCAGTGCTGGTGAGCGGGGCGACGCCGTCGACGTGCCGGCCGAGGTCGGCGGGCTTGTTGCGGATGCCGAAGAGTGCGAGGGGATGACGATCAGCCAGACGGCGACGCCTTCGATGGCCCACGACTGGCGCCAGCCGTACGCGGAGACCAGGCGTTCGACGAGGAGTGGGGCGAGTGAGATGCCGGCCGTGCCCACCGCGCTGGTGATGCCGAGAGCCAGGCCGCGTCGCTTGTCGAACCAGTACGCGACCGTCGTGGTCGCCACCAGGGACAGCGCCCCCTGTCCGGCCATGCGGACGCCGACGAACCCGGCGGTCAGACCGACGATTCCGGTGACGAAGGACAGGGAGATCAGGATCGCGCCGAAGGCGGCTCCGACGGCGGCGATCACCCGTCTGGGGCCGTAGCGGTCGATGGCGCGGCCGACCAGCGGCATCGCGCAGGCGCCGACGAGTGTTCCGGCCAGGTAGGTGGTGGAGACCTGGGTCGGCTGATGCCGAGGTCCGTGATGAGCGGGTCGATGAAGACGTCGATGAAGACCGAGACACCGGTGGTCTGTCCCTGGGGCGGTCATCGCCATGGCCAGGGCGCTGTAGCCGACGATGCGCCAGCCATGGAAACGCCCCCGGACGCAGGCCCGGCAGGCGCGGTGGGATCGGCTTCGCAACGGAAGGGCTTGGCGACGCGGCTCAGTGTTCCTCCTCCCGGCTGCCCCGTCGTCCCGAGAGGGGCAGATGACGCGAACCGGATTCCGGGATCGTCAGGGCATTGTCCCGGACCCGGCCCGCGCGCAGAAGGCTGCCTCTTTCCCTCGCGGTTCCCGCGGGAAAGAGGCAGCCGACGTCAGTGGCCTGCGGTGAGCTGCCCGGCGAGGCGTTCGTGCATGTTCGCGCTGGGCTCGTTCAGGCCGATGATGGTGACCTTCTTGCCGCGCTGCTTGTACTTGGTCTCGATGGCGTCCAGGGCGGCCACAGACGAGGCGTCCCAGATGTGGGCGTCGGTGAGGTCTATGACGACGTCGTCCGGGTCGTCCTTGTAGTTGAACTGGTAGACGAGGTCGTTGGAGGAGGCGAAGAACAGCTCGCCGGTGACGGCGTAGACGACCTGGTTGCCGTCGGGATCGACGACGCCGGAGACGTTGGCGAGGTGGGCGACGCGCTTGGCGAAGATCACCATGGCGGTGATGGAGCCGAGGACGACACCGATGGCGAGGTTGTGGGTGGCGACCACGGCGGCGACGGTGACGACCATGACGGTGGTCTCGCCCAGCGGCATCCGCTTGAGCGTCTTGGGCTGGATGGAGTGCCAGTCGAAGGTGGCGACCGACACCAGGATCATGACGGCGACCAGTGCGGCCATCGGGATGTCGGAGACGACGGGGCCGAAGGCGATGCACAGCACCATCAGGAAGGACCCGGCCAGGAAGGTCGACAGGCGGGTGCGGGCGCCGGACGTCTTCACGTTGATCATCGTCTGGCCGATCATGGCGCAGCCGCCCATGCCGCCGAAGAAGCCGGTGACGATGTTGGCGATGCCCTGGCCGATGGACTCACGGGTCTTGTTGGAGTGGGTGTCGGTGATGTCGTCGACCAGCTTGGCCGTCATCAGCGACTCCATCAGCCCGACCAGCGCGAAGGCCAACGCGTACGGGGCGATGGTGGTCAGCGTGTCCAGCGTGAACGGCACGTCCGGCAGACCGGGCACCGGCAGCGAGGAGGGCAGGTCGCCCTTGTCGCCGACGTTGGGGACGGCGATGCCCGCGGCCACCGTGATGACGGTAAGGATCACGATCGAGACCAGGGGGGCCGGGACGGTCTTGGTGATCTTCGGAAAGAGCACCATGAGCGCGAGGCCGCCGGCGATCAGCGGGTAGACGGCCCAGGGGACGTCGTGCATCTCGGGCACCTGCGCCATGAAGATCAGGATGGCGAGGGCGTTGACGAAGCCCACCATCACGCTGCGCGGCACGAACCGCATCAGCTTGGCGACGCCCAGCGCACCGAGCACGATCTGGATGAGCCCGCCGAGGATGACCGCGGCGATCAGGTAACCCAGGCCGTAGTCGTGGTTGAGCGGCGCGATGACCAGGGCAATCGCGCCGGTCGCGGCGGAGATCATGGCCTTGCGGCCGCCGACGAACGAGATCACCACGGCCATGGTGAACGACGCGAACAGGCCGATCGCCGGGTCGACCCCGGCGATGATCGAGAAGGAGATGGCCTCCGGGATCAGTGCCAGCGCCACCACCAGGCCGGCCAGTACCTCGGTGCGGAAGACCTTCGGGGAGTCGAGCCAGTCGGGCTTGGACATGCGCAGCTTGGGGCCTGCGGACAGCAGTGAAGACATGCAACCGTTTCTGTTCGGGCGCAGACATCCACCTGCTGGATGCATGCGCGTCGTACTCGACTCCACACATGGGGTGGAATCCCCGGCGGCCCGGCCTCGATGGGGGCCCTGCCGGTGGGAGTGGCAGCCTTTGTGGCTGCCGGTCGGGCATCATTGCCCGGAAGTCTGCGGGTGCCGGCCGGGGGCCCGGTCGGGGCCCCCGCGCTCTGACGGGGGCCGCCCTGGCTGCGCCTTTACAGCGTGGCCGCCCTCACGAAAAAGACTCTACCCTGACGTGAGGTGAGAGTGCGACCTGTGGCTTGTGAAATGCAGGTGAACGCGGCCTCGGATCATGTGATTCCAGACACGTATGCTGGAGCACTTCGAACGTTCGAATGCGGCGGGACGCAGAAGGAGAAGGCGTGACGATGACTGAGCGGCAAATGCAGATCGGCGAGGTGGCCGAGCGGACCGGTTTGTCGCTGCGCACGATCCGCCACTACGAGGAAGTCGGCCTCGTCATCCCGTCCGCCCGCAGCAAGGGCGGCTTCCGCCTCTACACCGAGGCCGACGTCGAGCGCCTGATGGTCATCCGCCGCATGAAGCCGCTGGACTTCTCGCTGGAGGAGATGCGGGACCTGCTGGAGATCACCGACCGCATCGCCGACACCGACGACCCTGCGGCGGGCGAGGAGAAGGAGCGGCTGCGCGAGCGCCTCGACTCCTACCGCAAGGTGGCCGACGCCCGCTGCGAAACGCTGCGCGCCCAGCTGATGGCCGCCGAGGACTTCGCCGCCACGCTCCGCCGCAGGCTCGGCACAGGGAACTGACAGCGGCGCGTGAGGAGGCATTCTCCGCACGCGCCGCCCGGCCGGCTCCGCTTACGAGGCTGTCGGCTCACCGCTGCCGTAAGGGCGGGTGATGACCTCCATGCCGTGTCCGGCGGGGTCCATGAAGTACATACCGCGCCCGCCGTCGTTGCGGTTGATCTCGCCGGGCTGCTTGCCGTGCGGATCGGCCCAGTACGTGATCTCGGCATCCTGGATCCGCTGGAAGATGGCGTCGAACTCTTCCTCGGTGACGAGGAAGGCGTAGTGCTGCATGACGATCGATTCCGCGGGGATGGCGGCGAAGTCCAGGGTGACGCCGTTGCTCAGCGCGATGGGGATGAACGGGCCCCACTCGGCCCCGATCTCCAGGTCCAGGAGGTGCGCCAGGAACTCGGCGGATTCCCGGTTGTCCCGGGCATGGACGATGGTGTGATTCAACTCGACTGACACAGTGGAATGCCTCCGTAAGGCAAACTCACGGGCACCTCCATGCCTCACCCGAACGGTGACCGACACGCGATGCCGTGCCGTCATCCTAAGGGCCGATGCCCCGTCGCCCCAGGGTATTTCGTCGGTCAGAGGCTGCTCATACGTGGGCGCTGTCGAGGCGATCGGCCTTGACGGTGCAGGCTCGGGACCAGTTGCCGCGGGCGTCCACGTTCTCGAAGGCCACGTCCCCGGCGTCGGTGCGAGTGGCCCGTCCGGCGGTGAGGATCATCTCGGAGCCGTCGGTCAGTTTCACCATGAACGTTCCCATCGGCGTTCTCATCCTCTCGGCGTGGACTGCGCGTGATCGTGCAGTGCACCCCCTGCCCCGGCGGGCAGGCGGCCGCTTCAGTGGCACCACCAGGTGCCGTCGGGCGGCTGTGGAATCCAGTGGTAGCCGCCGCCGTCGGCGGGCCCGCGCCGGAAGACGGCCGTCACCGTGTCCGCCCGGTACGTGTGCACCCGCTCGGAGTTGCCGTGCAGGTCGGTGCGCTCCGGCACGATCTCGCCCGACGCGGTGCGCCCGGCGGCGTCCGCCTCGATCACGGCGTCCTCGCCGTGGGCCAGTTGCAGCATGAAGAGAGCCATGGGTTTGTGCTCCGTGCCGCTCAGAGTCCGACGGGGATCGCGGGGAGGTCCTCCCAGACCTGCCGCAGTTCCGTGTAGCGGCGGTCGGGCAGCTGCGCGAGCACACCCCCGACCTCGGGGCGGGCGCCGGCCGCCGCGATGAGCAGATCGCTCCTGCTCACTCCGCCGTTGGCGAAGAGAGCGGACAGATGGTCGGCGGTTTCCAAACGGGTGACGTCATCGGCCATGAAAGGACTCCCAACTCAAGCTCGGCCTCGACGCGGTGAGCGGCATCCTGGCTCACGGCAGCAGCACCAGCCCGGCTCCTCCCGGGTCCAGCCGGCGCATCTGCGTGACGGCGTGGAGCGGGCCAAGGGGCATCTCCGTAAAGCAGTTGCGGGACCGGCCCGGCACGCAGCCACAATCGGCGCAGCACACGTCCCGGCATGTGGAGGAGCACACGTGATCAGCCCTGCCTTCCCTCGTATCGCACGATCTGATGTGCCCCTCATCGTCATCGGCACCCGCCACACCAACAGTCCCGACCACCAGCGACGGACGGCTGACGCCGATGCCCACGAGTTCGACCGCGGCCCCTGGGCCGGCGGACTTGCCGCCATCACCTGGTTTCTGAGCATGGACGGCGAGACGTTGCTGACCTGTGCCCAATGGGACAGCGACGCGGCACACGACGCGTACCTGCGAGGCAACGGCCCGGTGACCCCGCTCGCCGGACCGCCCGGCTACCGGCTGTACCGCAGCCTGGCCGAGGAGGGCGAGACCCGCACCCCCGGCTGCCTGATCACCGCAGCCTTCGATGTGGACGGACCCGAGCGGCAGTGGTACTTCACCGACGCCGTCATCGCGGCCCAACCCGAGGAGGGCGGGCACCCGGGAGCGATCTCGGCGCACTTCCTGCTGAGTACCGACGGAACCCGGGTGCTCCTCTACACGGAATGGACCAGCGCCGAGGCCCACCAGGAGGCGGCCGAGGCGGGCGATCACGACAAGGGACACGACATCTTCTCCAGCACACCCGGCGTACGGCTCACCCACGGCAACCGCTACCACCTCCACGGCGCGCTGTCCCGTCCGCTGCCGTAGCGGCCCCGTTCCGAAGGCTGAACTCCTCGGCCTCGCCGTGTTGAACCGGCTGGTTGGGCAGCCAGTGGATCACCTCGACAGACTCTCCGGTAACGTCAGAGTATGAGTCATCCGCATCCAGAACTGAAAGCCGCCCCTCCCCTGCCCAAGGGAGGGCTACGGGTCGTCGCCCTGGGCGGCCTGGGTGAGATCGGCCGCAACATGACCGTCTTCGAGCACGCCGGCAAACTCCTCATCGTCGACTGCGGCGTCCTGTTCCCCGAAGAGACCCAGCCCGGCGTGGACGTGATCCTGCCGGACTTCACCTCGATCCGGGACCGCCTGGACGACATCGTGGCCGTAGTGCTCACCCACGGCCACGAGGACCACATCGGCGGCGTGCCGTACCTGCTGCGCGAGCGCTCCGACATCCCCGTCGTGGGCTCGAAGCTGACGCTGGCGTTCCTGGAGGCCAAGCTCAAGGAGCACGGCATCCGGCCACGCACGGTGCGGGTACGTGAGGGCGACCGGCGCACCTTCGGCCCCTTCGACTGCGAGTTCATCGCGGTCAACCACTCCATCCCGGACGGCCTCGCGGTCGCGATCCGCACCGGCGCCGGAATGGTGCTGCACACCGGCGACTTCAAGATGGACCAGTTCCCCCTCGACGACCGCATCACCGACCTACGAGCCTTCGCCCGCCTCGGCGAGGAGGGCGTCGACCTCTTCCTCACCGACTCCACCAACGCCGAAGTACCCGGCTTCACCACCTCCGAGCGCGAGCTGAACCCCGCGATCGAGCAGGTGATGCGAACCGCCCCGCGCCGGGTGATCGTCTCCAGCTTCGCCAGCCATGTGCACCGCATCCAGCAGGTCCTGGACGCCGCGCACCAGCACGGCCGCAAGGTCGCCTTCGTGGGCCGCTCCATGGTCCGCAACATGGGCATCGCCCGGGAACTCGGGTACCTGAAGGTGCCCTCGGGCCTGGTCGTGAGCACCAAGGAAATGGAGAAGCTGGCGGACCACAAGATCACCCTGGTCTGTACCGGTTCCCAGGGCGAGCCGATGGCGGCTCTGTCCCGGATGGCCAACCGCGACCACGTGATCCGCATCGGCAAGGGCGACACCGTCCTGCTCGCCAGCTCCCTCATTCCCGGCAACGAGAACGCCATCTACCGGGTGATCAACGGCCTGACCCGGTGGGGTGCCCACGTCGTCCACAAGGGCAACGCCAAGGTGCACGTCTCCGGACACGCCAGCGCCGGTGAACTCGTCTACTGCTACAACATCGTCAAACCCCGCAATGTCATGCCCGTCCACGGCGAGTGGCGCCACCTGCGGGCCAACGGCGACCTCGCCATCCGTACGGGGGTCGATCCCGACCGGGTGGTCATCGCCGAGGACGGCGTCGTCGTCGACCTCGTCGACGGCCGCGCCAAGATCACCGGCAAGGTGCCCGCGGGCAACGTCTACGTGGACGGCATGGAGGTCGGCGGCGCCACCGAGGCGTCCCTCAAGGACCGCCTCACCCTCGCGGAAGAAGGCGTGGTCACCGTCGTGGCGATCGTGGACGCCGACACGGGCGCCCTGGCCGAGACTCCCGACTTCCTGGCCCGCGGCTTCGTCCACGACGACACCACCTTCGAGCCCGTCATCCCGGTCATCGAGAAGACTCTGGCGACCGCGGCCCAGGAAGGAGTGGGAGACGCGCACCAGCTGGAACAGCTCATCGCCCGCGCGGTGGCCTCCTGGGCGTTCCGGACCTACCGCCGCAAGCCCCTCATCATCCCCGTCATCATCGACGCCTGAGCCGGGCGACGACCGCCAACCGCTGCTTGGCCGCGGCGGACGGAGCCCCAGATCGTGGCAGGCAGAGAAAGGTGCATGGATGAGCGCGCGTTTCGAGGAGATCGACTGGCGCCCGACGGCGATGGGCGACATCAGTCTTCGGCGCCGACGGGACCCGGCATCGGGCGACGACGTGTACGAAGTGAAACTCGGGGACGAGTTCTTGATGTCCAGCCTCTTCACCGCGGGCGAGATCGCCCTCACCCGGCTCGGCCTGGCACAGCTGCCGCACACCGAACCGGAGGAACTCGACATCGCCGTGGGCGGGCTCGGCCTCGGCTACACCGCCCGGGCCGCCCTGGAGGACCCACGCGTCCGCTCCCTGATCGTCATCGACGCACTCGGCGAGGTCATCGACTGGCACCAGCGCCGGCTCGTACCACTCGGTGCCTCCCTGGCGTCGGACCCACGCTGCCGCCTGGTCCAGGGCGACTTCTTCGCGATGGTCGCAGACTCCCGCGGCCTCGCCCCCCAGACCCCGGATCGCCGTTTCCACGCCATCCTGCTGGACGTGGACCATTCACCGCGCCATGTGCTGCACCCCCGTCACGCGGCGCTCTACCAGCCTGCCGGGATGCGCGCCCTCGCCAGCCGTCTCCACCCCGACGGCATCTTCGCTCTCTGGTCGAACGACCCCCCGGACGAACAGTTCAACTCCGTCCTCGCCCAGGTCTTCGCTGAATCCGAAGCCCACGTCGTCGACTTCGACAACCCCCTGCAGGAAGGAACCGCGGCCAATACCGTCTACGTGGCACGGAAAGCCGCTGACGCGAACTGATGTGTAGCTGACGCCGCTGGCCACGCGGGGAACGCCGCGGGCCAAGTCCGTTGATCACCCATGCGCGGCCTGCTAGAGATCTCGGACCGGCTCGGCGACCAAGACGCCCCGGCCACACCACAGGTGCGGGCGCGGCTTCGTGAGCGGCTCGACGCGAGGCCAGCAGCAGCACCGTCAGCGTGGCCCGCCCCGAAGCGCGGGCGCCCTCGTGCGCCATGGACCGGTCCGCCACGGTGAGGGCCCTGCGCCCGCTCAGGCCGCGGCCAGGCTCGTCACTGTTTCCGGGCTTGCAGCCTCCTCCGGAAGCCCCGCCGCGTCCTCAGCTCGGCACGGCCTGGGATGGGCCTCGGCTGGGACGAGACGCCGTTGCTGCGGGTCTGCCTGGCGGTTCTGTCCGGCCTCGGCCTGTACTGGGCGCTGCGGAGCCGGCGGGACCTGTTCCCGGCACGGGTGCTCGCGGGCGGTGGAGCCCTGTTCGCGTCGCTGTGGATCACGCTGTTCCACGGCCCGCAAGTGATGCCCAACTACTGGGTGGCCGTCGGTGCCCTCGCGAGCGTGGGCTTCTTCCTGCGCGCCCAGGCCGACCGCACCCGGAGCGGTCCGGTCTGGAGCGTGGCCGCGAGTACGGCGCTGATGGCGTGGATGCGACCCACGGACGCGGTCTGGGCCACCCTCCCCCTGCTCACGCTGCTGGTCCGTGTCCGTCGCCGATGGCACCTGCGGCTGTTGCTCGCGCTGATCGGTGTACTGGCGGCCGGGGCCGCCGAGTGGATCGTCGAGGCGTACGTCGGCTTCGGCGGTCTGGGTGCGCGGCTGGCCGCGGCTCCCGCATCCAGGGCGGCCTGGGCTGGCACATCGCCGTCGGCGACCAGCTGCGCAGCCTGGGCGGACGCGCCCTGTGCCGCCCGTGCACCGGGGCGATGCCGAACCCCGCGGTGACGGCCTGGTGGTTCGTCCTGCCGCTGCTCGCGGCCCTCGCGCTGGTGGTCGCGGTGCGGGCCCGGCGCGCGGCGGCCACGCTCCTGCCACTGGCCTGCGCCGTGACGGCGGCCGTCCCCTACCTCTTCCTGATCGGCTACGCCGCGCCCCGCTCCCTGCTCCCCGCGTACGCGCTGCCGGCCATCCCCGTCGTGGACGCCCTCGCCCACCTGATGACCGCGCCGAGCAGGCGGTGGCGTCCGGTGGTCGTCGGCCTCACGGCCGTCGGGCCGGCCGGCCATCTGGCCTTGCAGTGCGCCGTGTTGGAGGCCACCGTCTCCCGCAACACGGCCGCCCGCCAGGACTGGGCCCGCGACGTCGCAGACCTGCACCGTCTCGGGGTACGGCCACCCTGCCTGCTCACCGGGTACGACGACGTCCCGATCGCCTTCTACGCCGGCTGCGCGTCGGCCGACACCGGCGGACACAACGCCAACACCACCGCACAAGCCCTCACCCGGACCGCGCGCCGGATGCCGGTCGCCGTCCTCACGACCGACACCGCCCCTCCGCCGTCCTACGCCCGCACCTGGTCCCGCCACCGGCTGAAGACCGGGGACGCGTACGTCGCTCCTGCGGCCGTACGGGAAGGGCAGGGCTCGTGACTCCGCCCGTCATCCCGCCTGTGGCTATCGACAGACGTATCCCGTGGCACACGGCGGCGGCCGTCGCGCCGTGTGCGCCGCCGGTCTCGCCGCACGCCACTGGCCCGTCCTCGATGCCGGTGCGGACCGGCTGGCCGTCGCCGACCGGGGGTGGCTGCTGATGGCGGGTGTGCCGGCCACCCTGGCCTGGGCGTCCTCGGCTCTCGCCCAGCAGGGCGCGGTCCGCGAGGTGCTGCCCGCCGGGCGTCTGGTGACCGCGCAGTTCGCGGCGTCCGCCGCCAGTCACCTCCTGCCGGCCGGGCTGGACGCCGGCGCGGTCAACCTGCGGTTCCTGATGCGCTGCGGGCTGCCACGCGCCCGCGCGGCCACCGCGCTCGCGGTCAAGAGCACCGCCGGCGCCGCCGCACGGGCGGTGCCGGTCGCCGTGTTCGCCGTGCTGTGCCCCGGCGTCCCGCGGCTGCCGTCGGTGGGCGCGGGGAAGCTGCTGGCTGCGGGCGCGCTGGTGGCGGCGGTGCTCGCAGCGGCCGTGGTCGTGACGAGGACGAGACTGCGGCGCTGGCTGGCCGACGCCGTGGCCGATGTACGCGCCGTCCACGCAAGCCCGCCGCGAACCGCGGCCCTGTGGGGCGGCGGCTCTCTCACCTTCGCCGCACTGCACACCGGAGTCGTGATCGCCGTCGTACGCGCCCTGGACGTGCCTCTTTCAGCGGGGGCAGTAGCCCTGGCGTGTCTCGCCGCGAGCAGTGCTGCCGTACTGCTGCCGACTCCAGGCGGCCTCGGTTCCCTGGACGCCGCGCTCGCCTGGGCGCTGACCGCCGCCGGAGCCCCGGGAAGTGCGGGTGTCTCGGCGGTGCTCGGCTACCGGCTGCTGACCGTCTGGATCCCACTGGTCCCAGGACTGCTGGTGCTGGCCGTGATGGTGCGCAGGAAGGCGTTGTGAGCGCGGTCGGGACCGGCGCGTAGGCGGCGGGTCAGTTGTTCGTCTCCGGCGGTCAGGGGGAAGCAGCAGGGTGAAGGTCGTGGGGTCGGTGCCCGCCAGGACCAGCCGGCCGCCCGCCGCCTCGGCCAGCTCTGCGGCGAGCGCGAGTCCGATGCCTGCCCCGGGGCCCGTGGTGTGACCGCGGTCGAAGAGCACCGAGGGGTGGGTACGCAGGATTCCCTCGTCGCGCACGTCGAGGGCGACGGTCTCACCGAGGGAGCGGGCCGTCACCTCGGCCGTTCCCCGGCCGTGCCCGCGGGCGTTGTCGAGGAGCACGTCGAGGATCTGGCCGACGGTCCGGCCGGGTACGGGCATCTCACGGGTTCCAGGCTCGGCGGTGACGATGAGCCGGCGGCCCGCGTCGGCGAAGAGACCGTGCCAGCGTTGCTCGGCGGAGTCCAGGGCCTCGCCGAGGAGTTGGGTGGCTGCGGGCGACGGCACGGGGGACCGCTCGGGGCCGGCCAGGCGCAGGACCTCGTCGATGGTGTGGCGCAGGTGGTGGGTGCTCTCCAGCCCCTCCTCCAGGGCTGTTCGCGGATCCGTGCGGGGATCGGCCAGGGCGGCCTCCAGGCCCAGTTGGAGGCCGGCCAGCGGGGTGCGTAGCTGGTGGGAGGCGTTCGCGGTGAAGTCCCGCTCGCGCTGCAGGAGGTGGGCCAGTTGTTCGACCATCGCGTTGTGAGTGCGGGCGACCTGGTCGATCTCGGCGACGGCGGAGGGCGCGGCCCGGGCCGTCAGGTCCCCCTCGGTGACCGCCCGGGACTGTCGGGAGAGGGCTTCCAGGGGCGCCGTAAGGATGCGGGCCTGGCGGCGGGCGACCAGGACTGCGACGGCGAGCGCGCCCAGAGCCGCCCCCAGGAGGGCGAGCCACGCGAGCAGGATGCGCCGCCACACGCCCCACGCCGGTGACGAGGCACGGACGACGCCGATGACCTGCTCGTTCTGGGAGACGGGGACCGCGACGACGAGGTCCCCGCCGGCGCGTCCGCGGACGACCGTTCCCGTGCTCGCGCGGCGGGTGTCCGGGTCCGCCCGGGCCGGCCCCTCGCCCGCACGCAACCGCATCCGTGTGTCGTACACGCCCAGGCGCACATCTCCGCCCGCCGCCGGCAGCTCCACGGGGTTGCCGGAGACGAAGTCCGGGCCCACCCGTACGGCGGCGGTCAGCGCGTCGCGTTCCAGTTCATCGCGCTCGTCGGCGAAGAAGTACGCCCGCATGGCCGCCGCGAGCGGCACGGCCAGCACGACGAGGGCGACCAGGACGGCCACCAGGGCGACACGGAGCACACGCTGTCTCATGCCCTCATCATCGGGACACTCCGGGGGCCGGACGGACCTACGGCGCGGGTTTTGCCGTCGTCTAACCCTCGGCGGTCAGGGCGTTAACCAGGCGATGCCTAGCGTCACGGACATGGCCGACCGCCCGCGGGCGCCCGGCCCGGGTGCCGGCTCCGGGCGCCTGTCTCCGTAGAAGGGCAACATCACGATGAAGCGCACACACCTGGTCCTACCCGTTGCCGGCATCGTCCTGGCATCGGTGGGAATCACCGCATGCGGTGGATCAGAGGGCTCCAGCAGCTCCGGCGGGTCCGGCGGCCCGTCCACGACCAGTCGTACGACCCAGTCGTCGCCCGCCGCGCCCGCGACCGAGTCCAACCCGGCGGGCGACATCCCCGACAACCAGGCGTACGTCGCCTTCACTCCGCCCGGCGGCGGCTTCTCCGTGAAGGTGCCCGAAGGCTGGGCGCGCACCGGCAAGGGCACCGTCACCTCCTTCACCGACAAGCTGAACCGCATCGAACTCGCGCCGACGTCGGCCGCGTCCGCCCCCACGACCGGTTCGGTCACCGCGCAGACGGTCCCCCAACTGCGGCGCAGCGTGCCGCACTTCGCGATAGGGCACGTCTCCGTGGTCTCCCGGCACGCGGGCAAGGTCGTACTGCTTACCTACCAGGGCGACTCGGCCCCCGACCCGGTGACCGGCAAGGTGGTGCGGGACGCCTTCGAGCGATACGCGTTCCACCGCCAGGGCCGCGAGGTGGACGTGACCCTCTCCGGGCCGCTGCACGCCGACAACGTGGACCCGTGGCGCATCGTCACCGACTCCTTCACCTGGCGGTGACCGCCATGGACAGCACGGTGGCGGGCGGCGTCCGCGCCCGTACGCGCGCCCCGCGGACCGACGACCTCGATGTCGTCCTCGACGCGCACGAGCTGTACCGGTTCTACCGGACCGGTGAGGAGGAGACGCTCGCCCTGCGCGGCGTCTCGCTGCGGGTGCGGCGCGGGGAGACCGTCGCCGTCACCGGCCCCTCCGGCTCCGGGAAGTCCACGCTGCTCGCCTGCCTGGCCGGGCTCGACGAGCCGTCTGGCGGTGCCGTACACGTCGGCGGAGTACGGATCAGCCATCGTCCGGAAGCCGAACGGGCCCGGCTGCGGGCCCGCCGCATCGGCATCCTGCTCCAGTCCGGCAACCTTCTCCCCCACCTCAACGTCCGCGACAACATCCGGCTGGTCCGGGCCGCGGCGGCCGGCGACGGCCGCCGCGAAGACCTCGCTGTCCTGCTCGACCAGGTCGGACTCGCCCACCGCGCCCACGCCCTGCCACAGGAGCTGTCCGGCGGCGAACTCGCCCGCGCGGGCCTGGCCGTCGCGCTCGCCAACGACCCCGAGGTGCTGCTGGCGGACGAGCCGACCGGCGAACTCGACGGCGCCACCGAGCAGCGCGTGCTGGAGCTGCTGCGCAAGCGGGCCGAGGCCGGGCGCGGGGTGCTGGTCGTGACGCACAGCGTGGAGGCCGTCCGGATCGCCGACCGGGTGATCGCCCTGCGCGACGGAAGGATCGAGGCGCCATGAACGAGTCCCTGCAACAAGGCGCGGACAGGGCCGTGCTCGTCGAGTGCCACGATGCTGCAAGGACCTTCGGCCGAGGTGAGACCGCGGTGGTGGCGGTGCACGGCGCCACCTTCCGGGTGCGGACCGGAGACCGGATCGCGCTCACCGGTCCCTCGGGGTCGGGCAAGTCGACCCTGCTGCATCTGCTGGCCGGGCTCGAAGTGCCCACCAGTGGCGAGGTGTCCTGGCCCGCTCTGGCCGGGCCGCGCGAGATCGGCCTGGTCTTCCAGGGGCCGAGCCTGATCCCGGCCCTGAACGTCGTGGAGAACACCGCGCTGCCGCTCGTGCTCGCAGGCGTTCGGGAGGAGCGCGTCCGCCTCACCGCGCTCGCCGCGCTGGCCATGGTCGGCGCGGCGGACCTGGCCGACCGGCTGCCGGAGGAACTCTCCGGCGGGCAGAGCCAGCGCGTGGCCGTCGCCCGGGTCGTGGCGCTCGCCCCCCGGCTGATCCTGGCCGACGAACCCACCGGGCAGCTCGACCGGGCCACGGGACAGCGTGTCCTGGACGTCCTGATGACGGCGGCCGACGAGACCGGTGCGGCCCTCGTCGTCACCACCCACGACCCGTCCGTCGCCGAACGCCTGCCCGTCCGCCTGGCCATGCACGACGGACGCCTGCTCGACCCGGCCGAGGAGAGGTCATGACCGTCCACCAGTCCCGTCCCGTCACCGCACGGCTCGCCACGGCCACCGCGTGGTCCGGCACGCTCGCCCTCTGGACCCGTGGACTCGTCCGCCGCCGTACGGGCCGGCTGCTCGCCACCGTCGCCGGCATCGCGCTGGCCGTCTCCCTGGTGGCCGCGCTCGGCTCCTTCCTCACCGCCTCGAAGTCGACGATGACGCAGCGGGCGGTGCGCTCGGTGGCCGTGGACTGGCAGGTGGAGGTACAGCCGGGCGCCGACGCGCAGTCGGTCCTGCACACGGTGCGGACCACGCCCGGCGTGCGGGTCGCCGTCCCGGTCGGCTTCGCCCGCAGCACCGGCTTCAGGGCCAGCTCCGGCGGCAGTACGCAGACCACCGGCCCGGGCGTGGTGCTGGGACTGCCCAGCGGCTACCAGGAGCTGTTCCCGCACACGATCCGTCACCTGACCGGCGGCTCCTCCGGGGTGCTGCTGGCCCAGCAGACCGCCGCCAACCTCCATGTGGCACCCGGCGACACGGTCACCATCGCGCTGCCGGGAGCTCCGGCGAGTTGCGTCCGGGTGGCGGGGGTGATCGACCTGCCGCAGGCCGACTCACTGTTCCAGAAGGTCGGCGCCCCGCCGCAGTCGCAGCCCACGGCCCCGCCGGACAACGTGATCCTGCTGCCCGCCGGACTCTTCACGACGCTGACCACACCGGTCGCATCGGCCGACCCGGCCGCCGTCACCACACAGATCCACGTGGCCCGCGACGCCCGGCTGCCCGCCGACCCCGCCGCCGCGTTCACCGCCGTCACCCGCGCGGCGCACCACCTGGAGGCGGCCACTTCTGGCGGCGCGCTCGTCGGCGACAACCTCGGCGCCTCACTCGACGCCGCCCGGCAGGACGCCCTGTACGCACAGATCCTCTTCCTGTTCCTGGGAGTCCCCGGCGCGGTGCTCGCCGCCGCGCTGACCGCCGCCGTGGCCGGAGCGGGTGCCGAGCGGCGGCGGCGCGAACAGGCCGTGCTGCGCACCCGCGGGCTGCGGGGCCGGCAGATCGCGGCCCTGGCCGCGGTCGAAGCGGGCCTCACCGGGCTCACGGGCGGACTGCTCGGCATCGGCCTCGCCGCGCTCGTGGGCCAACTGGCCTTCGGCACGGCCTCGTTCGGGGCGAGCGCGACCTCGGCCACCCTGTGGTCCGCCGCCGCCCTCGCGCTCGGCCTCGCCGTCGCGGCGCTGGCGGTCCTCGCGCCCGCGCTGCGGGACCTGCGGGCCGTCACCGTCGCCCGGGCACGCCGGCACACGGACCGCCGAAACCGCTCGCCGTGGTGGATGCGCTGCGGCCTGGACTTCCTGCTCCTGGCCGCCTCGCTGCTCGTCTTCCGCGCCTCCAGCGGCAACCAGTACGCGCTCGTCCTCGCCCCCGAAGGCGTACCCAGCATCTCCGTGTCCTACTGGGCCTTCCTCGGCCCCGGCCTGCTGTGGGCCGGCAGCGCGCTGCTGCTGTGGCGCCTGGCCACGCTCGCCCTCGCGCACGGACGGCGCGGACTGGCCCTGCTGTCCCGGCCGCTCACCGGCCCCCTGTCCGGCATGACCGCGGCCACCATGACCCGCCGCCGACGCCCCCTGGCCCGGTCCGTCGTACTGCTCGCACTCGCCCTGTCCTTCGCGCTGTCCACGGCCACCTTCAACGCCACCTACAAGCAGCAGGCCGAGGTCGACGCCCGCCTCACCAACGGCGCCGACGTGACGGTCACCGAACCGCCCGGCACACGGACCGGCCCCCATGCCGCCAACTCCCTTGCCGTGCCCGGGGTACGGCACGTCGAACCACTCCAGCACCGGTTCGCCTACGTCGGCTCGGACCTGCAGGACCTGTACGGCGTACGGCCCGCGACCATCGCCTCCGCCACCTCCCTCCAGGACGCCTATTTCGCCGGCGGCACCGCCAAGCAGCTCATGGCCACCCTCGCCCACAGGCCCGACGCCCTGCTGGTCAGCGCCGAAACCGTGAGCGACTTCCAGCTCTCCCCCGGCGACACCGTACGGCTGCGAGTGCAGGACAGCCGCACCAAGGCGCTGCGCACCGTGCCCTTCCATTACGCGGGCGTGGTCAAGGAGTTCCCCACCGCCCCCAAGGACAGCTTCTTCGTCGCCAACGCCTCCTACATCGCCAAGACCACCGGCAGCGACGCCGTCGGCGCCTTCCTGGTGGACACCGGCGGCACCTACCAGAAAGACGTGGCCGCCCGTCTTCGCCACCGCGTGGGCACCTCGGCGACCGTCACCGACCTCACCCAGGCCCGCTCCACGGTCGGCTCCAGCCTCACCTCCGTGGACCTGTCCGGACTCACCCGCATCGAACTCGCCTACGCCATCGTGCTGGCCGCCGGAGCCGGCGGCATCGTCCTCGGACTCGGGCTCGCCGAGCGGCGCCGCACCTTCGCCATCGCCACCGTCCTGGGCGCCACCCGCAGGCAGCTGCGCGGCCTGGTGTTCAGCGAGGCGGCCGTGCTCACAGCCGCCGGCCTGGCCGGCGGCGCCCTCAGCGGCTGGGCACTGTCCGACATGCTGGTCAAGGTGCTCACCGGCGTCTTCGACCCGCCACCGGCGACGGTCGCCGTGCCCTGGGCGTATGTGACGGCCACCGTGCTGGTGGCACTGACAGCGGTGGCGGCCGCCGCCCTCAACGGCGTACGCCGCTCGCACCGTCCCGCCGTGGAGGAGCTGCGCGAGCTGTGACGCCGCTTGTCCCGGACGGGCCGCCTACGCTTCCGCCCATGCGCACTCCCGCTCCCCCGCCACACCGCGCGGACCGCCACCGCACTCCCGAGCGTGACCGCGACCGTGTCCGCGTGCTCGTCATCGAGGACGACGACACCATCGGGCGCCACCTGGAGACCGGACTGACCAGCGGCGGCTACGCCCCGACCTGGTCCAGAACAGGGACCGGCGCGCTGGCCGAGGCCGAGCGGACGGCGTACGACGTCGTCCTGCTCGACCTCGGCCTGCCCGACGCCGACGGCCTCGACCTCGCCCGCCGGCTGCGCGCCCGCTTCCCCGAGCTGCTGATCGTCGTCCTCACCGCGCGCAGCGAGGAGATCGACGTGATCGCCGGTCTCGACGCGGGCGCCGACGACTACCTGGTCAAACCCTTCAGCCTCACCGTCCTGCTGGCCCGCCTGCGCGCCCATCTGCGCCGCCGCCCGACCGCCTCGCCCCAGGAGGAACCCCTCCGCCTCGGCGACCTGACCGTCGACACCGCCGCCCGCCGCTGCCTGCTGCGCGACCGTGAACTGACCCTGCGCCCCAAGGAGTTCGAACTCCTCGCGGCGCTCGCCCGGCAGGCGGACAGCGCGGTGAGCCGCGAGACCCTGATGGCCCAGGTGTGGGACGAGAACTGGTTCGGGCCCACCAAGACACTGGACGTCACCATGGCCTCCCTGCGCCGCCGCCTCGCCGAGGCCGAAGCCGCCGCGACGGCGCCCGTACGCGTCCCCCGGATCATCACCCTGCGCGGCCACGGATACCGCCTGGAGACGTGAGCGGCACCACCTCCTGAGCACCGCAACGGCAGTCAGGATGTGTTCAGGTTCCCGGTGACACGGTCAGCTGCATGACATCCGAGACACCCGAGACTTCCGAACTCCCTGTGGTCCATGGCCCCGCCGCTGCCGCACCCGGCCACCGCCGCCGTTCCCGCCCTGGCTGGAACAAGGTTCCCGAGATCACCGTGTACTTCTGGGTGATCAAGGTGCTGTGCACGACGGTGGGTGAGACTGCGGCCGACCTGCTCAACGAGAAGGCCGGCCTGGGCCTGACCGGTGTGTCGCTGCTGATGAGCGTGCTGCTGGCCGGGGTGCTGGTCGTGCAGTTCCGCACCAGTGCCTACCGCGCGGGCGTGTACTGGCTCGCCGTCGCCCTGATCAGCGTCGTCGGCACTCTGATCAGCGACAACCTGACCGACAACATGGGCGTGCCGCTGGAGACCAGCACCACGGTGTTCGCGATCATCCTGGCGGTCGTGTTCGCCGCCTGGTACCGCAGCGAGCACACCCTGTCCATCCACAGCGTCGACACCACCCGCCGGGAGTCCTTCTACTGGCTCGCGGTCCTGTTCACCTTCGCCCTCGGCACCGCGGCCGGCGACCTGGTCTCCGAGCGCATGAACCTCGGCTACTGGCTCGCCGCCGTCCTGTTCGCACTGGCCATCGGCGCGATCGCCGTCGCACACTTCGCACTCGGCCTCGATGTGGTGTGGACCTTCTGGATCGCCTACATCCTCACCCGCCCGCTGGGCGCCTCGATCGGCGACTACCTCTCCCAGCCCACCGGCGACGGCGGCCTGGGCCTGGGTACCGTCGTCACCAGCGCGCTGTTCCTCACGGTCATCCTCGGCCTGGTGGTGTACCTGGCGGTCACCCGCAGGGACGTCATTGAGCCGGAGCCGCAGCACTCGCCGGCAGCGTGACCGCACGCCCTCCGGCGGGCAGCACCGTAGCCCGCAGGCAGGCCGACCAGGAACCGTGCGCCGGGCGTGCGTGTCCAAGAGCTGTCCGACAAACGCGAAACGGCACTCCCGTCCGTCGTCGGTGACTTCGATGCGTACCCCATTGGCCGCCGGGCGAGCACGGACGGTGACGTTCGGCCGGGCCTACCGCAGGGCACCGACGACCAGCGGGTTGACGATGCGTTCGAGGAGGGCTCTTGGGATTCCGCCTCCGGTGCCCGTCCGCGCCGTCGACGGCGGCAATGACGGTCAAGAGGTCAGCGGCGTCCAGTCGTTCGGCTGACCAGCGCCCGCGGCGACGACGCCTCTGCCGCCGGCGGCACGGCCGAGATTCTCGTGTCGCAGACGGTGCGCATGTGCTCGACGGCGTCAGGGATGACCGCGTGAGCCACCCGGGTCTTTGCAGCCGAGCACGGGCCGCCGCACCACCAGTCCAGCTCGGCGACGATCCGACTGTTGCCGCGGGTGGCACCGCGCCACGGATCCCCAGGAGCGCGTCCACCGCCAGCCAGGTCGGGGCAAAGGTACAGGCGAGATCACCGTGCCCAGGGCGAGCGGCTCCAAGGGGGAGTCGGGTGCCGAACGGACGCAGTCAGCTGCGAGTCCCGAACCGGTCAGTGGCTCTCCTCTCCCTGGGCAACTTCGACCTGGTGATGGAAGGCGAGCGCGCCGGTTGCCCCGGCGCAGACCGACAGGAGCGCACAGGCAGCGAGGAGAAGAGCAGTACAGCGCGTGGCGCGCGAGCGCCGCTCGGAAGGCGTGAGGAGGGCGGCGACGCGTTGGGGAACGGGACCGGTCGTCGCCGCGGGTGCGAAGTCGGGGCGGGTGGAGCGGGAGGCTTGGCCGGCGAGGGCGGCGCGGGCGATGGCTGTGGCGATCAGGCGCCGGTCGCCGAGAGTGACGGCTGCGGCCTCGTCGGCCGCCCGCTCGGCGGCGAGCCGGATGGTGGCCCGGACGGTGCGCAGTGCGGGGTGGCAGTGGGCGGCGAGTTCGGCGGCGGCCAGGAAGTAGTGGTGACCGGCCTGGTTGTGAGCTCGTTCGTGGGCGAAGAGGGCTTCGCGTTCAGCGGGGCCGAGGCTGCGCAGCATCGCGCTGGTGACGACGATGCGGTGGGGCCGTCCCGGCAGGGCGTACGCGTCCGGGTGGGGCGAGTCGACGACACACAGGTCTCCGGCGGCGGGGCGGCGGTCGGCCTGCGTGCGAGCGGTGCGAAACAGGCGGGCCTGGCGGAGGGCCGAGCGTGCGAGGGTCCAGGCGCTGAGGGTGAGCACTCCGATGGCCGCCGTGGCCGCGGGGACGACGAGGAAGTCAGACGGCGTGCGCAGGGGGTGGACGAGTTCGCCGAGTGCGGCGAAGGCGGGGAGTTTGAGCAGTCCGATCAGGACCAGGGCGCCGAGAGCGGCCATGCAGGCGCCTGCCAGGGCCAGAGCACTGGTCGTGAGGACCCACAGTGCGGTGACAGGAGCCAGGCAACCGAGAGTGCGGCGGGCCAGCGCCGGGGCGAGGAAGGGGAGGATCAGCGGTACCAGTAGCAGAGCGGTCATCGCTCCTCACCCTCCAGCAGCTGGCGCAGGAGCTGCTCATCGTCGGGGCTGAGCTGGGCGACGAAGCGCGCCAGCACCGTCTCCCGGTCGGTGTCCCGGTCGAGTTCGGTGTGCATGCGCCGGGCGGTCAGGCCGGGAGCGTCCTGCACGGGGAAGTAGGCGTAGCCACGCCCCTGCCGCTCACGGCCGACGACACCCTTCTCGTGCAGACGGGTCAGGATCGTCGTCACCGTCGTCCGGGCCAGTTCCGAGCCGAGTTCGGTCTGCACCCGGCCCGCGGTGAGCGGGACCCCGGCGGCCCACAGGGCGGCCATGACGGCAGCTTCGAGCTCGCCCGCCGGCCGTCTCTCGTCCTTCGCGTCGGTCATGGAACGATCCTCACCCCACCATCGTCTACAGTCCAGTAGACCGTCTACAACATTGTAGTCGCTTGTCGGGTGCCGGTCCGCTGCATCCGATCGTCCGGATGAAGGGGTTCTCGACGATGACCACACCCATGCACCTATCGTCGCAGCTCGCTGTCAACGTGCTGGACGCCCAGTCACTGCTGTCCGCTTTCGGCGTGCTCGGCGTGGGCGTGGTGCTGTTCGCCGAGACGGGCCTGCTGATCGGTTTCTTCCTCCCGGGCGACTCGCTGCTGTTCACGGCCGGCCTGCTGTGCACCGGCACCGCCGACCGCGGCCTGAAACTGTCCCTCGCCCCGCTGCTGGTGGTCGCTGCGGTGGGGGCGCTGGCGGGCTCGCAGTGCGGATATCTCCTCGGCCGGAAGGCGGGCGGCGCGCTGCTCGCCCGCAGCGGATCGGCCCGGTTGCACGAGGGAGCCAGACGCGCGGAGGAAATGCTGGAGCGCTACGGGTATGGGAAGGCGATCGTGCTGGCCCGCTTCGTCCCGGTCGTACGCACGGTGCTGAACCCGATGGCGGGTGCGCTGGGCGTGCCGGTGCGGACGTTCACCGTCTGGCAGGTGACGGGCGGACTGGTGTGGAGCCTGGGGCTCACGCTGGCGGGATACGCGCTGGGCTCCTCCGTACCGAACGTGGACCGCTATCTGCTGCCGATGGTCGCGGTGATCGTGGCCCTGTCGCTGATTCCGCTCGCCTGTGAGGTGTACCGCTCGCGCCGGGACGCGAAGGCGAAGGAGGCACGCGGATGATCCTCGCCTTCGACGGCTCGTCGATCGACGGCGCCGCCTACACCGACGTGGTGAATCTCGCCCGGCACTCCCCCGCGTGGCTGGACGACACGGTGTCGGCCTGGGCGACGTACGGGCTTGGGCTGTTCGCCGTGCTCATGCTCATCGGCTGGTGGCGTGCCCGGCAACTGGGCGCCACAGCCTCGGTGACCGCGCTCGCCGTGCCGTTCGTCGTGGTCGTGGCCTACGGGGTGAACACGGGACTGAAGCTGCTGGTGCGCGAGGACCGGCCCTGCCAGAGCCTGCACGTGACCACGCTGGAGGCGTGTCCGGCGCCCGGCGACTGGTCTTTCCCCAGCAACCATGCGGCCATCGCCGCCGCGGCTGCCGTCGCCCTGCTGTTCGTCTCCCGCCGGCTCGGCGCGGTCGCCGTGGTGGCCGCCTGCGCGATGGCGGCCTCGCGGGTCTGGGTCGGCGCGCACTACCCCCACGACGTGGTGGTGGGGATCGCGGTGGGCGCCCTCGTCGCGCTGCTCGCGATGGCCGCGCTGCGGCGGTCTCCGCAGGCCCTCGCCCAACGCATCATGGCCACCCGGTTGCGTCCGCTGCTGGTGGCCACATGAAGCGCGGCGATCTGGCCGAGTTGGCCGGCAGCACAGGACTCGGCGCCTGGACGGGGTTCGGCGTACTGACCATGGTCGTCATCGGCCGCGACGGCGTGCCTCAGTTCGCGGACAGCGACCTTCTCTCCTGGTCCGTCGGCCACCGACCGGACGTGGCGGTGGCGTTCGCCCGCGGGCTGACCGCCACGGGGACGGGGGTTGTCCCGTATCTGCTGGCCGTGCTGGCCGCAATCATCGCGGGGCATACGCTGCGGCAGCGGATGATGGCCTTCGCGCTCTGTCTGGTCTGCCTCGGCACGGGTCAGGCATTGCGGTATGGGGTGATGACGCTCGTCGCCCGGCCCCGGCCGCCGCACGCGGACTGGGCAGCACACGCCTCCGGGTGGGCGTTCCCATCCGGTCACGCCACCACCGCGGCCCTCACCGCCGGACTGCTCGTCATCGCCGTCCGCGTGCGCGGCCCGCGCGGCAAGACCCCCCTCGCCCTGGTCATCGGCGGTTGGGGCGCCCTGGTCGGACTGACCCGCGTCTACCTCGGAGTGCACTGGTTCACCGATGTCGTCGCCGGCTGGCTGTTCGCCCTCGGCTGGCTGGGCGTGTGCCTGTGCGCCGTGGCCTGGTGGCTGCCCGAGCGGTTGATACCCGGTACGACGGACACGGCACCAGAACCTAGGGAGGACCATGCGCCACAAGATCCTTGTCGTCGAGGACGATCACGCCCTGCGTGACGTGCTGGTGCGCGGACTGCGCGACGAGGACTTCGACACGGTGCCCGCGCCCGACGGTGCCACCGCCTTGCGCCTGGCCGCCGACGACATCGCCGCCGCCGTACTCGACGTCGGGCTGCCCGACGCCGACGGACGGGACGTCTGCCAGGCCATGCGCGCCAACGGATTCCTCTCCCCCGTCATTTTCCTGACGGCCCATCACCGACTTACCGACCGCCTGTCCGGGTTCTCCGCGGGGGGCGACGACTATCTGCCCAAGCCGTTCCACCTCACCGAACTCGCCGCCCGCCTACGGGCAGCGGTCAAACGGACCGCACCACGACCCGCGACCACAGCGGGGGAGGTGGTACTTGACGCCGTCCGGCACGAGGTCAGTGTCCGTGGCACCCAGATCGCACTGACACCGACCGAGTTCCGTCTCCTCGCCGCGCTCATGGCGGCGTCCGGCGGCATCGTGCGCCGCCGCGAGCTGGTCCGGGCGGGCTGGCCCGAGGGCGCCCAGGTCAGCGACAACACCCTCGACCAGTACCTGACCCGACTACGCCGCAAGCTGCGCGACGCGGGCAGCGACCGCACGATCGGCACGGTCCGCGGGATCGGCCACCACCTGTCATGAGAGGTCTCCGTCACCGGCCACGACCTGTCATGACCGCTCTCCTGTACCGGCTGACGCCCCGCACCCTGCGTGGCCGACTGTCCTTGGTGGCGCTCACCACGGCCACGCTGCTGATGGTCATCCTCACCGTCGCCTTCAACGCCGTGGCCCAGCAACGCCTCCAGCACCAGGCGGACGACCAGCTGCACAGCCGTGCCGCCGCCGTCGCGACGACCGTCGACACGAGCGGCACGGCCGTACGCGTCCTGGAGACCCCCCACGACAACCTCCTCGACGCGAACGTATGGATCTACGCCGGCCGACGTCTGCTGGAAGAACCGCCGGCAGCCGGCCCCGTGACCCGCATCGCCGACGGACTCGCCCGGCGCGGTGGGCGGCATTGCGTCACCGCCACCGCCCCCGGCCACCCCCTACGGCTGTGCTCCCAACCCGTGCCCGGCGTATCCGGAAACACCAGCGAAGCCACAGTGGTCACCGCGCTGGACCTCTCCCCCTACCGGAGCTCGGCCGACACCCTGCTCCTGGGATCGCTCGCCCTGGACGCCGTCATGCTCGCCTGCACCTACGCCCTGACCCGGCTGGCGGTGGGCCGCGCCCTGCGCCCCGTGCGCACGATGACCGACCAGGCCACCCAGTGGAGCGCCATCGCCTCCGAAGAACGCTTCGGCACCATGCGGCGCCCGGCCGAACTCGCCCGCCTCGGTACGTCGCTGGACGCGCTGCTGGACCGCATCCGCACGGTCCTGCGCCACGAGCGGCGGCTCACCGGGGAACTGTCGCACGAACTCCGTACGCCCCTGAGCCGGATCATCGCCGAACTCGACTGGTGGCACACCCGCCCCCGCACGGCCGACCAGACCCGGGCCACCCACAAGGTCATCGCGGAAGCCGCCGAGTCCATGCGCAGCATCTGTGACACCCTCCTGGACGACGCCCGCAATGGCGCACTCACCGCTCCGGGCACCGCCGAGGTCCTGCCCACGTTGCACCACCTCACCGAAGTCCTGGACCTGCCGAGCCACTTGACGGTCACCACCGACGGCCCAGGTCTGGTGACCGGGGTCCCACCCGCCCTCCTCGAACGCATCGTCAGCCCGCTCCTCACCAACGCCTGCCGCTACGCCAACTCGAGCGTCACCGTCCGCGCGTATCGCGCAGCCGACGGCGTACGCGTCGACGTCACCGACGACGGCCCCGGCGTACCGCCCCGGTTCGCCGGACAGCTCTTCGAGCCCGGTCAACGGGCGGACCCGGGCGACGGACACAGCGGAGCCGGCCTGGGACTTCCCCTGGCACGGCGCCTGGCCCGCTCCGCCGGCGGCGAGGTGACGTACGACCCAGGGCACGCACCGGGCGCACGCTTCGTGGTCAGCCTCCCTGCCGGGTGACGGCGGCCGCCCGGTTCGAAAGCCGACCCGGTCCGTACGGCATCACGGCATGAGGTCGTGCTGGATGTCCTTGCGCGAGACGGCCAGATAACCGACGAAACCGAGGATCGCCACCGTCCAGGACAACGTGACCGGCCCCAGACCCAAGTTCAGTCCACCTCGGCCGTGACTGACGGCCATCCAGTCGGCCACGGAGGCACCGAGCGGACGGGTGATGACGTACGCCGCCCAGAACGCGGCCACCGCGTTCAAGCTCCCCCAGCGGTGGGCGACAGCCGGAACGGCGATCGCCGCGGCGTACAGGGCCGCGGAGCCCAGGTAGCCGAGGCCGATCGTGGCGGTGAGATCGCCCGCGGCGGTGCCCAGCGCGAACGTGGCGAGCACGGCGGCCCAGTAGAAGGTCTCGCGGCGCCGGGTGTGGATGCTGTGGATGGACAGGGTGCGCTCGCTGCGGTACCAGAGGGCGAAGACGGCGGCCAGCGCGGCCATGAAGAACGGGGTCGAGAGCGTATAAGGCACGCCGAGGCCGACGTGCAGCACGTCGGCGGCCATCGTGCCGAACACGCTGACCATGACGATCGCCGTCCAGTAGATCCAGGCCACGTACCGGCGGGCGGCGAACTGCACCGCCAGAGCAGCCACCAGGGCGATGCCCCCGAGACCGACAGCGGGAATCGGGCCGAGCACATGCGCCAGAAGATCGGAGGCCGTCTCGCCCATGCCGGTCGTCAGCACCTTGATGATCCAGAAGTAGACGGTCACCTCCGGCACCTTGCTCGCCGCGTGTCGTACGTGGCCCGGGGGCCGGTTGTGAGTGAGGTGATCTGTCGTCATGGCAGGCACGATGGCATGGTGCCCGGCCGTTGCCCCAGACCCCTTTGCCGGAGTTTTGGCGCTTCTGGTGCTTGAGTTGCCCAAGGCTCGTCCGAACCTGAACACAACCTGAATACGGTGGCCGATGCACTGGTAAGCGGTGTGCGGCGAGTGGTACCGGTGGTCTCCAGCGGGCCGTTCACTTGCGACCGCCATGTGGGACTGACGGTCGAACACTCCCGGAGGGCGGAGCCGTCTCCCGCACGGACGGCGGCGCGGCCTGTCGGCTGAGCCGTTCGGCCGACTACGGCAGGCAACGGAACCGAGCCATTACGCCTCTTATGGCAAGGAACGCGTGCAACTGTCGCGTCGGGCCTTGGGGCCGTACCCCGGGCTTCCGCCGCAACCACCACAGAGGCGGGGGCGACAACAGTGCCGGAGAACCGACTCCGGCATGCGCATCTCACTGAAGGCAGCAAGGATGAGCGATTACCGTAGCCGACCTCCTTCGCGGGAGCCCTGGGGTCATTCCGAGCCCTCTCCAGGGCAGGAGGAGAGGGAGCCTGCGAGCGAGCAGCCCCGGATGACCCGAGCGGAGATGCGCCGGGCCGCCCAGAGGGCGAACCGGCGCTCGTCGCGCGGGAAGTCGGCAGGGCGCGGCCCGGGTGTGCATCCGGCCGCCTCCTCCCGGCGCGGGGCGCCCGGAAAGCGGCGGCTGATCGACTTTCCGCGGGCGGGCAGACGCGGTGTGCGGCGCTGGCTGCCGTCCTGGAAGCAGGTGTTGACCGTCTTCGTGCTGCTGTTCGGCGGCACGGCCGCCGCGATCGGCTTCGCCTACGCGTCAGTGTCGATCCCGAGCGTCAACCCGAGCGCCCAGCTGCAGAACAACGTGTACTACTGGTCGGACGGTTCGCAGATGGCCAGCGTGGGCCAGGTGAACCGGCAGAACGTGAGCCTGTCGCACATTCCGTCCGATGTGCAGTGGGACTTCCTCGCGGCGGAGAACGCGTCCTTCTACACCGACCCGGGCGTCGACCCGCAGGGCATTCTCCGGGCGCTTTACCACATGGCTGAGGGCAGCCAGGTGCAGTCCGGATCGACCATCACCCAGCAGTTCGTGAAGAACACCTACCTCAGCCAGGACCAGACCCTGTCACGCAAGTTCAAGGAGATCATGATCTCCTTGAAGATCGGCAACAGTCTCAGCAAGCAGCAGATCCTGCAGGGCTATCTGAACAGCAACTACTACGGCCGCGGCGCTTACGGCATCGAGGCCGCGGCCCAGGCGTACTACCACCTCCCCGTGGAGAAGCTGAACGTCAGCCAGGGAGCGTTCCTGGCCGCCACGGTGAACGAGCCGAGCGTGATGATGAACGCCGACGACCCGCATGCCCGCGCCCAGGCCACCGCCCGCTGGAAGTACGTACTGGCGCGGATGGTCACGATCGGCAAGTTGAGCGCCACGCAGGAACAGACCTATCTGCGCAAGGGCTTCCCGGTGCCGAAACCTATGACCGCCTCCGGCTCGACGAGCGGCCAGCTCGGCTACCTGATCCAGACCGCCCAGCAGTACGTCGAGCAGCACTCGTCCATCACCGAACAGCAGCTCAATCAGGGCGGCTATCAGATCTACACCACGTTCGACAAGAACAAGGTCGCCGAACTGAGCTCCTCCGTGGCCAAAATGCGCAAGCAGCACCTGGACCCCAAGAACCGGCCGGCGGACCGCGACGTACAGGTCGGGGCCTCCTCCGTCGACCCGGCCACCGGGGCGATCGTCGCCCTGTACGGCGGTGACGGCTGGAACAAGGGCCACTACACCGACAACGCCGACAGCTCGGGCGTGCCAGTCGGTTCCACCTTCAAGCCCTTCGACCTCGCCGCCGCCCTGGACCACGGCGCGGTCCTCTCCCCCGGGCAGCCGGCGTCGCCGATCACGCCGGAGACCATGTTCGACGGCGACGACGGCATCGAGATCAAGAACCAGCAGGGACAGTACCTCCCGGACGGCAGCGACCCCACCGGGCTGCTCCACCAGCAGAACGACGTCCCCACCAAGTGGGGTTACATCACCCTGCGCAAGGCCATGGAGCAGTCGGTCAACACCCCGTACGTCCAGCTGGGCGAGTACGTGGGGTACGACAACGTCGAGAACGAGGCACTGGCGGCCGGCCTGCTGCGCAGCAGCCTCCAGTACGACACCGCCGGCTTCTACATCGGCACCTCCACCCCGTCGGCCATCCGCATGGCCGACGCCTACGGCACCTTCGCCGACAGCGGAGTTCACCACGAGCCCTACTCGGTCACCAAGGTGCTCGACGGTGGCCGACAGCTACCGGGGTTCACCCCGCCCGCCGGCACGCAGGCCATGCCCGCCTCGACCGCCGACACCATCACGAACGTGCTGCAGGACGTAGTCCAGCACGGCACCGGAACCAACGCCCTGGCCCTCGGACGCCCCGCCGCCGGCAAGACCGGCACAACGGACGACTACAAGTCCGCCTGGTTCATCGGCTACACACCGCAGCTGTCCACGGCGGTCACCATGTTCAAGGAGGGCTCCGGCAACTCGGGCCTGAAGTCCATGTCGGGGGTCGGCGGCTACAGCAAGGTCTTCGGAGCGGACATGCCCACCCAGGTGTGGCTCGGCTACATGTCCGCCGCGCTCCAGGGCCAGCCAGCGAAGCCCTTCCCGCCTGCACCTTCCCTCGGCAAGGGTGCCGACGAGAACGGTGCGCCGTCCCCCACCCCCTCGGCATCTCCTACCGAGGGTCCCTCAAGCACTCCTTCACCAGACACACCCGCACCGTCCCCATCCATCACGCCGTGCAGCGACATCCCTGGCGGGTGCGCCTCCCCCACCGCCGCCACACCTTCCCCCTCGGCGACCAGCCCCGGCCCGACAGTCGGCCTCTTCGGCCCAGGAGGCGGCAAACAAGGCAGCGGTGGCGCCCCATCACCACGCCCATAACCCTGGGGGATCGACTGAAGCGGCTTACCGCAGCCTGCCGATGCCACGCCGGCCGTGTGGAAGAGAAGTCCGTCCTCGGTCACGTCCGCTTCGCGCAGCGCAACATGGCCCGGGTTCGCCGGTTAGCCAAACCGGCGAACATGCGGATCATTGATAGTCCACCGCCACCACCTGCCCGCACGTGGAAAGGCCGCATCCCGCACCAGCATTGCGCTCGGCGATCACCGTCGCAGGCATCGTCGGGGTCTCCCTCAGCAGTTCCCGGATCTGCACCTCGACCGCGTCGACGGCCGAGCCCTTGGCCGGCCCCCGGTACTGCGGCGGCCGGTCGCTGGCCAGGGAGGTACACCATCGACGCCATGCTCGGCGCGCCACCGCCCTCGCCGCCCCGGACCCGTCACGAACCTCACCTCTGCCCCGGAGGACCTCACCGCGCTGCGCGGCGGACGCGCCACCGTCATCAAGATCTGAGAGGGCGGTTCGAGAGGTAATGGTTGGTCTGATGCCATCTGAACGTGTGAGTCTGGGTCGTCTCGGCCGGCCAGCGTGCTCGAGGGCGCTGGGCTTGCCGCGTAAGCGATCGCAAGCCGGCGGGCGTAGGGTCCCGACGACGGCGATCGTCGTTACCACGCTGGATGGCGAATGGCTCGTCGAGATCGAGGTGGCGGCGGCTGGCTGACGGGGTGCCAGCACCGGCTGGTGTTCCCACTGCTGATCGGGTTGGTCTACGGAGGGTCATGACGATGGGGCGGAACGAGGGGCGGATGCGGCAGATCGTGTCTTCCGGTGGTCCGTTTGAGGGCGTGTACGGGTATAGCCGCGCGGTGAGGGTCGCTGGGCAGGTGCATGTCTCCGGCACCACTGCCCAGCCGCCACACCTGGACGGGGCGGACGCCTATGAGCAAGCGAAGGCCGCATTCGCGATCATCGAGACCGCGTTGCGCGAGGCTGGTTCGAGCATGGACGCGGTGGTCAGGACAGTAACCTACGTTACCGATATCACGGACGCGGAACTGGTGGCCAAAGCCCATCACGAGGCGTTCGCACAGGTACGCCCGGCAGCCACTCTCGTGGAAGTGTCACGACTGCTCGACCCGCGGATGAAGGTCGAGATCGAAGTCTACGCAGTCGAGCAAAGCTGATTCGAGGTGTCGTTGGGGTAGGGCTGTTGGTCGCGGGCCTTGGCCGACTACTGCTGCGTGACGAAGCTGCCGGTGTCGATCTCGGTGAGGACGCCGAGCTTGACCAGACGTTTTAGCTTGGCACGGGTGCCTTCGACGTTCTTCGGCAGCAGTTCATGATCGAGAGCTTCGCAGACATCCCGGGCCCGCAGCGGATCACTGGCCTCGTTGAAGACAGCGAGGATGCGGGGTTAGTCCGGGTGGTCGGGCAGTTCGGGCGAGGCGGCCTGGGCGGGAAGCCGGTCGACGAGGACAGTGACGGTCTTCCGGGTGATCGCCAGGTGCTCGAGGTGGTCTCGGCCTCGCGCAGTCGCCCCTGCAGTTCGGTGATCTGGGTGCGGAGATCGTCGGCCAGGGACCGGGCAGCGTCCTCCTGGAGGCCGAGCGCGTCGAGCAGGGGCTCGATGTTCACGCTGCCACCGCCTGCGCATCGCGCCAGGTGGGGGTGTTCGCACTGGTGAGACGGCGGGCCATGGCATGGGTCATTGCCCAGTAGACGCGGGAGGCGGAGGAGGACGGGTGGTGCCCGTAGTCGCGGACCAGACGCCGGTGCAATATCAAGATCCCGTAGCTCTGCTCGACCCTCCACCGCTTTGGCTGCGGAACGAACCCCGCCTCCTGCGGGTTGCGTTCGACAATCTCGACGTCGATGCCCAGGCCGGCTCCATGCGCGACGACTTGGTTCTTGAAGCCCGGATCGACCAGGGGCGTGGCTGTTCGCGGCCTGCACGGTGACGGCGATGACGAGCCCGAGCACGTCCACGGCCAGTCCCCGCTTGCGGCCCGGCACCCGCTTCGCCGGATCCCGGCCCATCGTGGTGGCGGGGACCCCGGCGGCCACGTGGACACTCTGGGTGTCCAGCACGACCAGGGTCGGGTCCTCTGATCGCCGGGCCCGCTCCCGGACCTGGCAGCGCAGGAACTCGTGGATGACCTGGTCGGTTCCGTCGTCCCGCCAGGCGGCGAAGTAGTAGTAGGTCGCGCTCTTCGGCGGGAGATCGTGCGGCAGATAGGCCCACTGGTAGCCGGTCCGGCCCTGGTGGAGGATCGCGTTGACGATCTCCCGCATCTCGTAGGCGCCCTGGTGGCCGCTGACCGAGCGGTGCCGGTCCTTCCACGCGGTGATCACCGGCTCGATCAGCGAGCACACCATCAGGCGACGACAGAACCACTCAAAAAATCACGAACCGACCTCTCAGACACCCTCCAGCCCCCCATACTTCGGGACGGCTCGTCCGTTCATCCAGCGGGCCGGTTCGGCTTGTTGGGCAGGGTGGCTGCGGCGTGCTCATCCGGCGCCACCGAGACGCCAGAAGGGCCAAGTGGAGCCATTCCAGGCCGCCTTCACGCGAGGTGATCTTCACAGTTCGGGGCCGCTTCGAGACGCCTCGATGGTCCCAAATTACGGGCCTGGCGCAAGTTCCATGAGCCGACTACGCCTAGTTGTTGATCTTCGGTTGAGGGTGTCGGAAGTCGCCTTTCATCCTGACTTCGCGGTTCACGGGGCTGGTGTGCGCCTGCGGTGATGTACTCGCGCCGGTCAGGGGTGTGATTTTCTTCGGGAGATCGTCTGTCACCGGTGGATTTCGGTGTTCGCGAGGACGAGCAGGGCCCGCAGGAGGGTGGTGGCGTGGCGTGCGTTCATGCGGATCTTGGTCGGGAACCGCCAGGACTTCAGGTTCGCGAAGCCGTGCTCGACCGCAGCGCGTTCGCGGTTGAGCAGGCGGTTCGCTTCCTTCTCCGGGTCGGTGAGGCGGTGGTTGCGGGTGGCCTTGCGGCCGGTGATGACCACCGGGTCATCGTGATCGTCGTCCAGGCCGACGAAGCCGAGGTCGGCCAAGGCTCCGAGGCATGCCGCACGCAAAGGGCTGGTGATCTTGTTGGCACCTGCCGTACATCGAGGCTGTCGCCGTCGACGGCGGCCTGCGGGTACGGCTGACCCCGGCTGAGGTGGTCACCATCCGGCGGGGCGCAGGTGTGGCAGTGGGGTCGGGTGGCGGAGGTCCAGCTGGGTGGATATCTGTGCTGCGGTTTCCTCGTGCTGCTGGGCTGTCTGCGGGTGGATTGCAGCGAGCAACCGCGCGAGGGCGTGGTGCGCTTGAGCTTCTTCGTGGAGATGGCGGCCTTGTCGGGCAAGGGTGAGAGCGAGCGTGTGCTGCTGGAGTGCCTCATCTGCCTGCCCCAGCGCATACAGGGTGTGGCCGAGTTCGATTCTGGCGTATGCCTGGAGCCGGGTGTCGTTGTCGAGCATGGTTACCGCCAGGCGTTGTGGTGTTAGTGCTTCCTGGGGGTGTCCTGAAGTCCGCTGTGCTGTGCCGATGAGGACGAGTGTCTCGGCTTCGCCTTCTTTGTCGCCGATCCGCTGCCGCAGGTCGCGGGCTTGCTGAAGGTGGCTGAGGGCCTCGTGGTGGGTGCCGAGAGCGATCAGGCACCGGGACAGGGCCGTCAGTACATGGTCGTTGGGGCTGAGCTGACTGAGTTCTTGGCAGCCGGTGTAGGCGGCCCGCAGGTAGGAAAGGGCCGCCTCGTGCTCGCTCCGTAGTCCTCGGACGGTGCCGCGGGTCCAGTATGTGATGATCTTCGCGTCGAGTCCCAGGGGGGACAGAGTGGGAAGCTGGGCGAGTTCGGTGAATGCCCGCTCCGCGTGGTCGTAGGCCGCTGCGTGGTCGCCTCGCTGAAGGAGCATCAGTCCGAGCAGGGCCAGTGTGTGTGCGTGGGATTCGGTGTTCTCGAGCTGTTCCGCGGAGGTGCTCAGCAGGTTGTAGGCGACGGCGGGGTGGCCGGCCGACCAGTGGGCCAGTGCCAGGAGTGTGTTGAGCATCGTTTCGCCGCCGTCGGCTGCGTCCTGTGCTGCGGACAGGCCCTTCTCGAGTAGTTCGATCGGATCGCCGGCAAGGTTCTGGGACAGAAAATGCCACATGGAGATGGCGAGCTGCCAGGCGTAATCGGTGTGCCCCTCTGCGGCGGCGCACCTGGTCGCGGCGAGGAGATTGCTCTGCTCCGTCATCAACCAGGTCTGCGCTGCGTCAGCCTGGGTTCCCCCATCCGCAAGATGTGCTGCCGCCTCCGTCACTGCCTTTAGGTAGTGGATGAGCATGCGCTCGGTTACCAGCGGGTCGTCGGACAGGCCCCGGGCGTACTGGCGCAGCAGGTCATGCTGGCGGTAGCGACCGACGGCGGCCTCCTCGGCCAGATGAACATCGACCAGCCTCTGCAGCGCGTCGTCAGCCGCGGCAACCGGCATGCCGGTCATCACCGCGATGACAGCGGCGTCTGCGTCAGTACCGGGATGCCGCCCCAGAGCACAGAACACCTGCTGGTCGACGGGCGAGAGCTGTTCGTGAGACATGCGGAACGCCAGCGCCACTTCCTGGTCGGCGAACAGCTTTGGCAGCTGCCGCCGGGCGCTGGCCAGCTGTGCCGACAGATGGGCCACCGGCCAGGCGGTACGGTGTGCGAGCCGGGCCCCGGACAGCCGCAGCGCCAACGGCAGCCCCGCGCACAACCGGACGATGCGTGCCACTGCCTCCGGCTCGGCCGCCGCCCGATCAGTCCCGACAATGCGAGCGAAGAACGTTGTGGCCGCAGCCTGCGTCAGTACCCCCAAAGACAGGGGTTGTGCCCCCGCGAGGGCCGGCATCCTGGCCCGACTGGTCACGATCACGAGGCTGGGACCGGCCGGCAGCAGCGGGGCCACCTGCGTTTCGTCCACGGCGTTGTCCAGGATGACCAGGAGCCGCGAGGCAGCGGTCGCCGCCCGCCACCGTGCCTGTGCGTCGCTGGGCGCCGTTACCCCGAGCTGGCCCAGCAGCGTCTCCAGGGCTTCGTCGGGAGTCAGCGGTGTCTTGCCCAGGCTGTGGCCTTGCAGATCGACGAAGAGCGCACCGTCCGGAAACCGGTCGGCGAGCAGCTGCCCGGCCTGGACGGCGAGTGAGGTCTTACCGACCCCGGCCATCCCGTCAACTGCGTGGACAGCCGCCCCGTTCTGGGCTGACGCCACCAGCTGGGCAAGCTCCTCCTCCCGCCCGGTGAAATCCGGCAGGCCACGAGGAAGACAGTTACGCCCCAACGCGGCGGCCGGGCTTCGTGCTGGGATGCCAGGAGTGACGATACGGATGGAAGCCGCAGCCTGCTCGGCCTGTTGGCCATCCGTAGCCTTGGATCTCAGCGGTTGCAGAGGCTGTAGGGGACTCTGCGTCAATCCGGGGCCGGCTCCCTCGGGTGTTGAACCGTTCGGACTGACAGCCGGGTCCGCAGCGATGATCTGCTGGTGCAGCTGCCGAAGAGCCAGTCCTGGGTCACAGCCCAGCTCGTCCCCCAGCCTTCGCCGGATGACGTCGTAATGCCGCAACGCCTCGGCTTGCCGCCCGCTCCGGTACAGGGCGAGCATTAGCTGTCCGGCCACCCGTTCATCGAGCGGAAACACCTCCGCTCGCGTCGAGCACTCCGCGAGGATCTGGGCGTGCTGCCCAAGCCGCAGCCGTGCCTCCACCAGTTCCAGCTGCGCGGCCAGCCGCTCTGCCTCCAGCCGGGCACGCTGGGCATTGAACCAGGCGGTGTCGAGGCCGACGAAGGCATCACCGCGCCACAGCCCCAGCGCTTCCTGCCACAAAGCCACCGCACGCTCATCCGTATCCGCCTCCCGGGCCTGACTCGACAGGCGACGGAACCAGTGCAGATCCACCGCCTCCGCGTCCACCGCAAGCCGGTAACCGCCCTGCTCCCGCGTGATCTCCGCCCCCGACAACGCCTGACGGAGCCGGGACAGATATCCGTACAGCGTCACCCGGCCGCGCTGCGGCACCCGCTCACCCCACACCCGCTCCATCAACGCGTCCGCCGGCACCGCCCGGCCGACATCCACGAGCAGCGCAGCCAGAACCTGCCGCTGCCGGGCATGCCCTAAGTCCACCAGCGCCGTGCCCTGCCATGCCTCGATGACTCCGAGAACGCCGAACCGCACATACCCCCCAGCCATGACCACGCCATCCTTGGTATACATGTCGCTGACCAGGCCATTCAAGCCCGATTCAAGAGTTCCCGCAGGTTCTTCGAAGGCTGTCGCCGCACAGTGGTTGACGCAACACCCACGGAGGGGGACAGGGCAGTACGGGCCGGCGTGTCCGGTGCCTTGTCTGCCCAGCTGATATGCACGGGCAACAATGCGCCAGCCGCTGAACTCGATGTTACGAGCCCTTGGGGAGCCGTCCAGCGATGGACGGGGCATGGGGCTCGATTCGGAGGAGTGCGATCGGCATCCGCCACATCATTTGTCGGCGGATGCCGATCCATAGATGCACCACCAAGCGGTACGTCTCCCGCCGAGAAAAGTGCAACTCATGAAATCCGTCATATGGCGAAGGAGACGCATATGCGAGCACGTCTGTTGCTCGCAGACCTCGTGATGGGAGCCACCATGCTGGCCAGCGGCGCAACCATCGCGCAGGCAGCCCCCAGGGTTGCGGGCTGGGAGTATATGGCACCCATCCCTCGGCGCAGTGCAGAGATCTGAGGAATTCCTACACCGCCGCGCCAAGTGCGACGCGATCGGCGGCCGCATGTACCAGCTCTGGATATGTGTTCCATAGTGGCCGTCTTCATCTCGGGTCGGCTTTATGAACCAATGACCGTTTCAAGCGGCACCGGATTCCTGCAAACACAGGAGCAGACAGTGATCAAAGCAACGTTCGGTTTGATCGCGGCATGGTGGCTGGGCTCGCGGTAGCACCGCTCGCCGGCGCCGATCAGACCCAGACCGTCGCCTGCTGCGGCATGCCGACCGGCCACCAGTAAAGGGCACTCAACAGCAGCAGAAGAGCTAAACCAGGTACCCAGCCAGGAATGGCTGCATCGGTTGCGACTACAGAGGAGATCAAATGAGCTTGAGAAGAATCAGAAAACGGGCGGCTGCAATGGTCGTGACGATGATCGCCGCAGTCCTTGTTCCGCTGGCGGCGCCGGCACCAGCACAGGCAGCACAGAACGTTGCGGCCGGAACGGCCGCATGGACACCGGAGATCTACCCGCTGTTCTCGGGCGAGTCGGTAGAGCGGGATGTGTCGAGTTTCACTCGGGACGCCAGGCTGCGTGCGTGCGCCCTGCGAGAGGGAATCGCCTGCGTGTCGGTTGGCCAAGGCGACGGCAAACACAGCCTCTTCCACCTGTACAAGTGCGATACGCGGTCGCTCTCGAACTTCATCGACGCGCTCGCTGTTGTCAACCACCAGACTGGCGAAGCCCAAGTCCATTTCTGGGGGCCCAGGTACGAGGTCTACATCCCTGCGAACAACACGGTCACCCCGGTCCCGGACTACGCGACGTACGACTTCGATCGCCTCGATCTCTGCTAAGGGCACATCGACCCGGGCACGCTGATCATGGTGTCCGGGTCGGAAGCCTTTGCAGTGACAGCTGCGGAGTGACGACTGTCTGAGGTACAGGTGGTCGAGACCCTGGTTGACCACGCTGCGCCGGGCGATCGTGAACAGCCAGGCCTCCTCCACGGCCGCATCCGCTACGAAGGCGCCTTCGCCGTGCTCGACCTCGACCACGCCCTCGCCACCGCCTACAACTCGGCACACGCCCCGGCGCACTCCCTAACCGTGATCGGCTACACCACAACAAGGGACGCCATCTGGCTTCGTTGCGCGGACGGTGCAGCGGGGACACACACGTCACGGTTTCCAGGTGCCGCTAGTGCTGTGACCACAGGGGCAGCAGCTGGGTGACGTCGTTGCGGTTGCCGCCGGTCAGCAGGACCGCGAGTGGGGTGCCGTGCCGTCGGTGATCAGATGGTGCTCCGAGCCGGCCCGGCCGACGGTCGACCGGCGAAGGGCCCGTGTGCTGACCCCTTTCAAGGTCAGTAGCCGCGCGGAAGCGCCGTGCGGAGCGGGCTTGGCGCCGGCCAGACCGAGACCGTCGCCTGCTGCGGCGGCACGCCCGGCCAGCCGTAAAGGGCACTCAACAGCAGCACAGGAGTTGCACCAGGTTCCCCTTCGACAAGGAGATGCGATGCGCAAAGCCGTACTCGGCTTGTTCGTGGCACTGGCCGCGGTACTCGCCGTAACACCGCTCGCCAGCGCCGACCAAACCCAGACCGTCGCCTGCTGCGGTGGCATGCCCGGCCATGGGTAGGGGCGCTCGCTGTTAGCTCGACGTTGCATGAGGGGCCGTCAGCTCGCTGGCGGTCCCTCATCCTCGTTCGGAACGGTGACCAGATGGAGGCTCGCCTTGCGCGACAAGCTCCGGGTCAGCGTACGAGCAGGCCGGGCGGTCAGCCGGCGGCCGTCTTGCGTGTCCACTGGCTGGTGCGGGGGCTTTTGCGGGTCAGGCGTCGGGTCATCATGGTGATGAGTGCCCAGTTCAGGTGGGCTTCGGCGTGCTGCGGGAGGCGTTCGTAGTCGCGTGCGTTGCGTCGGGCGTTCATGCACCAGCCGATCGTGCGTTCTGCTTTCCAGCGGCGGGGGAGCACGATGAAACCCTTGGCGCCTTTGGGAACGTCACCGGCCAGTCCTGTGACGCGGCCAGGACTCAGATGGAGGCCAACGACCTCCGCCTGGGCTGATGCGCTCGGAAGTCACGCATGGTGACAGGGGTTGGCCTGTGTGCGATGCCTCGGCGTGGGCCTATCAGGCTTTGAGGCCAAGGTTGAGAGCTACTTGAAGCGTAACCTATGGGTTACGCTTCGAGGGTGGACGAATTGACCGAGGTGGCCGATGCCATCGCTGATCCGGTGCGCCGGGAGATTCTGGTCATGTTGCGCCACACCCCGCTGACGGCGGGCGAGATCGCTGCACCGTTCACCATCAGCCGGCCTGCGGTGAGTCGTCACCTGCGCGTGCTGCGCGAAAGCGGCCTGGTCAGGGACGAGCAGGTCGGACGCCACCGGCGCTACTCGCTCGTCCACTCCCGGCTGGGTCACCTCGCCAGATGGCTCGCCCAGTTCGACGCTCAGCGGTCCGACTGGTCGCAGCGCTTGGCAGCGCTGGAGACCGAGGTCCACCGCACCCGGCGGGACCGGAGCCGGGCGGAGCCCACAAGCACCCCGCGCATCACGCACCACTCCCAGGAGGACACGGCATGACCCTTGAGCCCACCGGACGGCTCGTACCTACGCCGACGGGATACGACCTGATCCTCACCCGCACCTACCGCGCCCGCGCCGACGACGTCTGGGCGAGTGTCACAGAGTCGGAGCGCACCGCCCGCTGGTTCGGCCCGTGGCGCGGCCAGCCGGCGCCCGGCCGCACCGTCGAGGTGCAGCTGACGTTCGAGGAGTCGGCGCCTTGGTGCCCGATGCGGATCGAAGCCTGCGAACCACCGCACCGGCTCGCCGTCTCGATGGAGGACGAGGCCGGCTTGTGGTCGATGGAGCTGCTACTTGCCGAGACCGGCGGCACCACTGAGCTCCGCCTGGTCCATCACCTTGCCTCCACCGAGCACCTCGGCGAGACCGGCCCGGGTTGGGAGTACTACCTAGACATGCTCACCGCAGCGCGCACAGGCGAGCCCCGGCCCGACTTCGAGGACTACTACCCCGCGCAGAAGGCATACTTCGAGTCCCTGGCCTGAGGCGTTGTCGGCCCCGGACTCCCAGCCACGCCACCCGGCCCGACGGGACGATGAGTCTCGAACGCTGCCCGCACATGATTTCTCGGAGTGGGATTCGCCGGATGTGAACACGGCCTTCGTCCGATTCTGTGCTCCGACCAAAGGCACACATGACCAGATCGAAGGTCGTTGGGGAATGACTCTGTTGCATCGCGATACCCAGCGGGAGCCGTCCACTTTTGCGTCACACTTCCCTACGTTGTTCTGCGGGACGTGGTGAGCCCTTCGTATGGTTCACCCACCCAGGGGCGCGGGCACGGCGCGATGTATGACGCACTGAAACCGCGGGCGGATCGATACGGACGGGCTGCGGCGACTGCTGGCGAGCGTGTCGCAGCCCGAGGCCGCAAACGAGCGGCTGGTGCTAGCCGTGGACGTCGGCAACGACGTTGATCACTATCGTGGACAGGCGCATGCCGGGTGCGTCGTACGACGCACGCCTGCCGAGCGGGCGGGAACCGCCCTGGGCGGGGCGTGGAACGGGAGGGGTCATGACGGACGGCGGGACCGCGTCGGTGCGGACGCGAACGGTGCTGCGGGCAGTTGCACGGGCGGTGTTGGCGGGGGTGCTCGGCGCTGTCGCCGGCATTGTCGCCTACTCGCTCAGCCAGACGGGCGGGCAGAGCCTGTCCGTGGTGGTCGGAGGCCTGCTTGGCGTCGCCGCCGCTCTCGGTGGCGACCTCTACCGCCGCTCCGTGCAGTTGACCGAAGTCCGCCTCGTCCTGCCCGGCAGCGAAATGACGTTCAAGGCGAACACCGATATGCGCCAGGCCGCCCAACGGATGTTCTTCCAGGCCTCGACCCGCATCGCCACCCGACCGCTGGAGGACGGCAGCGGCAATCTACGCGAGGCGCTCACGTCACTCAAGACGCTGTTCGACCTGTATCGGGAGCCCCTGGAATCGGGGGAGGCACCGCCCCCTCCGTCCCATGGCGACTCGGTGCACGAACTGATCCTGGACATCCTCAACTTCGAGCTGGCTCCCTTTCTGTCCAAGTGGCACCCACGGCTCCAGGCCTTCGAGCAGGCACACCCAGACCTGGACGAGTCCGCATGGCCGGACAACGCCGCCTTCCGCCAGGAGCTGCAGACCCTGCAACAGAACCTGCGCCCCTACTTCGTGGCCCTCGGCGAGATCGCGGGACTACGCGATCCCGAGCGCCACCTGCGCCCGTCGGCTCGCCGCTCGGACAAGCCGCCATCCAGCCCTCCCCACCCCTTGCCGGGACAACGCCCCGCCACGACGGACGGGACATGCCCTGACCCCACCCCAGCCGCCGACGACACGGATGACCGATGATGGGGTGGTGATCACTACTGGACCGACCGGTGCGACGCTGCAGAAAGGGCCGTCGTGCGCCTTCATGTCGCCCGCATTCAACGCCCCCCCCCCGCTGTATTCGAGGCTGATGCCGTCACGAGTGTGCACGGCCCGGGGGCGCACTGAGGACAGGCGAGGGAGACCGTGCTCGTGAGCGCCTCGCCCGAGCGGCCCCCCTCCGAATGGGATGTGTTCGTCAGCTACAGCCGCTCCGCGACCACTCAGGCCGAGGCAGTGGTCGTCGCCCTGCGTGCCCAGGGGCTGAGGGTGTTCGTCGACGACACCGCCGTGGAGGACTTCGCCTCGATCACCACCACCATCACCACGGCGCTGGCACGCGCCAAGGTGCTGCTGGCCCTGTACTCGTCCGACTACCCGCAGCGCCGTGCTTGTCAGTGGGAACTCACCTACGCCTACTTGGCAGGCCAGCGAGAGGGTGACCCCCGTCGACGGATCCTCGTGGTCAACCCCGAGCCGTCCGCCGAGCACATCCACCCGGTCGAACTCCGCGACGCCCGATACTGGCCCTGGCGCGCCGAGGCCGAGGAGGCGAACCGGCTCGCCACACGCGTTCACGCCCATGTCGCCGGACTCTCCGAGCCCATGGGAGTCCACACCGCCTCCCCCGTCGTCCCATGGCTGCCCGCTCCCGCGCGCACGGGCTCGGCCCGCTTCACCGGCCGGCTCCCCGAACAGTGGCAGATCCACACCGCCCTGCACCGCCACCAGGCACCGCTCGTGTCCCAGGCCGGCAGCGGACGCACCGCGCAGCTGCGGGGCATGCCTGGCATCGGCAAGTCCCTCCTCGCCCAGGAATACGCGCTGCGCTTCAGCTCCGCCTTCCCCGGCGGCGTCTTCTGGTTCGATCTGCACACCGACGAGCCCGAGGACCTCGGTGCCGTGACCCGCACCGTGGACGCCTATGCCGACCAAGTAGCCACCGTATTGGCGGCTCTCGGCATCGATGCGACGGACACGTCCCTCTCCCGGCTGCTCAGCCGACTCGCCATCCACCTCGGCGAGCAGAACGCCCCCTGCCTATGGGTCGTGGACGGAGTCCCGAACGGACTCACGAACACCCAGTTCCATCAGTTGCTCGGCCCCCACCTGCTCGCCGCCACCCTCATCACCACGCGCTCCCTGCACTACGCCGCCTTCGCCGAGCCCATCGACGTAGCCCCGCTTCCGGACGACGACGGCCTCACCCTGATCACCTCGCGACACACTCCGGCCGACGAATCCGAGCAGCACGCCGCCCTCGCCCTGGTCCACGATGTGGGCGGCCATCCACACGCACTCGACGTACTCGCCGACCTTGCGGCGTCGACCGGCTTTGGCCGTGCACGCGAACGGCTTCACGCCCCAGGTGGCGATGTGCTCACTGGTTCGCCGCCCCGCGACCGAACCAGCGGGCGGCTCGCGGCGTCCCTCCTCACCCGCCCGCTGACCGGGCACGGCCCGGTCGACGACGTCCTGCGTCTGCTCGCTCTGGCCTGCCCGGCACCGCTGCACCAGTCCACCCTGGAGAACGTGCTCGCGGCAGTCTCCCCGTACGATCCCTGGGAGGCTTGTCCCTTGGTGGCAGAAGCCGTTGAGTCCCTTCTCGGTTCCGGCGCCCTGCGTCCCGACCCCGTCCTGTCGCATACCTGGACCATCCACCCGTTGCTGGCCCGCGCCGTGCGACGGCATGACATCGACACCGCCCGCCAGGAGGATCTCCGGCGGCTGCTCCTGCACGCCCTGGCCGCAGTCCCCGCCCCGACCGCCCGGCCCCCGCTTCCCTCTACTCAGGCCCTCCGGGATCCCTCGGCCAAGCACCGCGGTCCGGGGCCCATCGAGCGCGCCGCAGCCTTCGACCTCCAGGTCGAACTGGTCACCCGTGTCGGCGTCCAGCCGCTCGCCCCGGACCAAGGCTCGCTGCGCGAAGCCCTCACCTCCCTGCACGCCCTCTTCGCCACTACCCGGGAGGTCCTCCACCGGGTCGCCACCGAGACTGCGGCACCGCTCATCCTGCCCCGCACAGCCGCCGCGCTCGCGAACGAGCACCTCCGCCCGTTCCTCTCGACCTGGCACCCCGCCCTCCAACAGCACGAGGCCAAGCGCCCCGACGGCGCCAGTCCCACGGCGCATGAGCACGCCTGGGAACGCGCCGCCGAGATGCGCGCGGACCTGGACCGACTGCGCCTTCCCCTCACGCGGATCGCCGCCCGGCTCGCGGAACTGACCGGCGTCGATCTCCTCACGGAACTGCCGCCGGACGAGCGATAGCCACCACCACACTCACCGCGGGCACGTAGTACTGGTATCCCGCGACGACCAAGGTGCGGCACCTTCGCGTCTCGCCGTCTCCGGCACGCGCCGGTCGCGGGCCGCAATTGCAGCAACTACGACTACGTCTGCGGCGACCCGGTCAACGCCGAGGACGTCACCAGGTGCCTGCCCTGCAAGATTCCGTGGTACGGGACGCCATGGCCGACGCGACACAGCTCGCGATCGTCGGGGGGGGAGCAGTGGCGCCGTCGCGCCCAGCGCGGTGTCCGCTGCACCCTGCTGTCCTGGAGCCCTGAGAAGGTTCTGGACGACGACCCACCGCTGGATCTACGTCTGTTCGTCGAAGATCTACCGGGGCTACTGATCATCACCGGCTGCCTTCGCACACTGTTTGACGTCCATCAGGCGCATCAGGTTCCGCTTGGGCCAGGCGCAGGTAGACGCTGAGCGCGTCGGCGGGACGGGTGGCCCGCGTCTGATCGGCAAGCGTGAGCCTCCCCCAGGGCCGCCTTCCGCTGCTGCGGCAGGCTCTCCCGCCGCTTCCTGAAGAATCTCCGGCAGTTGGTGTTCCAGCGGCCGGTCGGAAGGCACGTAGTCGTACTTGGGAATCCTGACCGAGGAGTGCCGTTCGGTTGCTGAAGACCTCATCGTGCTCCACCGCGTGATGGGCGGGCGTCCAGTAGTCGCTGACCAAGGCATTCAACCGCCACCGCAGCACGTCTGCCGGCGACTGTCTACACGGCCACTCACCAATTGAGAGACGTCTGAGAGGTTGTCTCACGTGGCAGGTTTCGCGAGCTTCTTGTAGCAGGTCAGGGCGGCGGCCATGGCCAGGCCTTGGCTCTGCCAGTCGTTGCGGACCACGTACGGGATCTTGAGACCACGAGACAGCCCATGGCAGGCTCATGCCGCATGATCGATGAATTCGCGAAAGACAACCTGCACGGGAGACTGCGGCGGGACCGCAAGGCGCTGCTCTGGAAACTCGACGGTTTGTCCGAGTACGACGCCCGCCGGCCTTTGACAGCGACCGGGACCAACCTCCTCGGCCTGGTCAAACACGTGGCCACCGTCGAGGCCAGGTACTTCGGCGAGGTCTTCGACCGCCCTTGCCCGGAACCGCTGCCCCGGTGGCAGGACTCCAACGGCAGCGATCTGTGGGCGACCGAGGACGAGACCCGCGATCAGATCATCGGGTTCTACCGGCGCACGTGGGAACACTCGGACGCGACGATCAACGAGCTTCCCCTCGACGCCCCCGGCCACGTGCCGTGGTGGACGGAGCCTTGTCCCAACACGAACCTGTTCGCCGTCATGGTCCATGTCCTCGGCGAGTCCATCCGGCATGCCGGGCACGCCGATATCCTGCGCGAGGGCCTCGACGGCCGGACCGGCGTGCGCGCCGAACACGAGAAGCCGATCGACGAGGAAGCCCGTGCAGCCTACTGCGCGAAGATCGAGCAGGCCGCCAGGTCGGCCGCACCAATCAAGGCTTAGAGGTTGTCGCACGTGACTTGATGTTCGTGCGGCACGATGCCGGTCGTGGGTGCTGATCTGTCGAAGCGTCTGGTTCCTGATGAACTCTGGGAGCTGGCCGCCCCGTTGCCGCCGACGTTCGGCACGTCGCCCGCCACCGCGCATCGCCGCTTCACGGTATGGACCGAGGCCGGTCTGTGGCGTCGGCTGCACCGGGCGGTGCTGGACGAACTCGGGGCCCGAAGCGAGGTGGACTGGGCCTCGGCGATGGTCGACGCGGCCTCCGTTCGCGCCAGAAGGGGGGATCGCTGACCGGGCCGAATCCGGTCGGTCGCGGCAGGTTTTCCCGGAGAGCCCCCGGCAACGGTCCGCCGTCGGGCCTAGGACCTGCGCCCCATGCGCACCGTGACCGTGTTGGCTAAGGTCGGCGCTCATGCAACCTGCGGAGATCATTCGTCGCGACGCGGCAGAGCGCAGGCGCGACGCGCTGGAACGGCTCGGCGCGGAGCGCGACATGTGGGTGTCGACGGCCCACCCCGAACACGGTCCGCATCAGGTGCCGCTGTGGTTCCTGTGGGACGGGCAAGCGGTGTGGATGTGTACCGGTGCGGGCTCCGCGACCGCGCGCAACGTACGCGAGGAGCCGCGCGTTCGGCTGGCGCTGCCGGACACCTTCGATGTGGTGCTGCTGCAAGGGGATGCGGAGTGCTGTCCCGCGCGGGAGGTGCCGCAGGATGCCGCGGATGCGTTCGCGGGCAAGTTCGGCTGGGATCCGCGTACGGAAGAGGCGCCCTTCGTGTACCTGCGCGTGGCGCCGCGGACAGTGCGCGCCTGGCGCGGAGAACCGGAGCTGCGCGGCCGGGTCGTCATGCGCGACGGGGTGTGGCTGCCGGTAGCACCGGCGTAGTTCGAATGTGCGGCGGTGGGCCACCGCTCACCGAAGCCGGTGATCTTGCCCATGCTGGTGATCTTGACCTTGAGGCCGTCCTTGTGACGACTCGGTTCGCGATACCGCTGTCGGCAGTTGGTCGTCGTTCGTCCAGGACGGCTGTGGCCGGGCGTAATGCGGTGGCTGTGGTTCGCGGCCTGGTGCTTGGATGCTTGGCGTGACGTCTGCGGATCTTGATGATGGTCGTGAACTGCTGGACCGGCTTGAGCAGTATTACGACGCGGTACCCCGCTCCGGCGCTCGCGTCGAGGACTTGGGGCCGCTGACGTTGTTCATCCAGGAGGGGCAGAGCTGGCCCTTCTACGCACGTCCGGCCCTGGGGTGGTCCGGACCGGTGAGTGCGGTGGATGTGACCCGGGTGCGCTCCCGGCAGCGGGAGTTGGGCATCCCGGAGAGTTTCGAGTGGGTTGCCGAGACCACACCTGCGCTGCGGGCCGCGGCTGAGCGGACAGGGCTTGTGGTGCACGAACACCCATTGATGGTCCTTGGCTCTGATGTGCCGACCCCCGTTGTGCCGGATGTGTCCGACAGCCTGGTGGTGCGGACTGTGGGACCGGGCGATCCCGTGCTGCCGAGCGCGCTGGCCGTCCCTCACCTGGCCTTCGCCGATCCCGGAACCGGTGTCGGTGCGGCGGGCGTTGCGGAGCTGAGCGAGGCGGTGCGGAGCCGCGCCGATGACGGGTCGGTGGAACGTGCGGTGGCACGCATCCTGGCCGGCCTGACATGCGTTGCCGCCGCCGTGGACGACGGAATGGCGCTGTGCGCCGGTCAGCACCAGCCGGTGGGGGCGGTCAGCGAGATCGTCGGGGTGGGAACCCTGCCGAACGCGCGCCGCCGTGGTCTTGCGCTCGCGGTCACCGCGGCGCTGATAGCCGACGCACGCTCGCGAGGCGTCGAGACCGTCTTCTTGTCCGCGGGCGACGACGACGTCGCCCGGATCTACGCCCGGCTCGGCTTCCGCCGCGTAGCCACCGCGCTGATCGCCGAGCCCGTCGAGTAGCGACATGCGAGCCGGCCTTCGCTGTGACGCGACGACGGCCGCACGGCTTGGACGGATCGTCGTGTGAGTGCACGCTCTCGAGCGGCGCGGAGGCGAGCGCAAGCGGGCTCGCCAGTCACTTGCCGTACCGGAAACCTTGCCCTTTCCGTACTGGAAACCAGCCGCTACTCTTTCCGTCATGGAAACTAGCGGAGCACGACTGACGCCAGAGCAGGCCCGTTCCGCCCTCGCGGACACCGAGCACGTCCGGGCCTCCGCCGCGGCGCTGTCGGCCACACCGTGGCCGAACTGGTTCTTCATCACGCTTACTCTCTACGTTGCCGCGCTCCCGATCGTCTACGGAGGCGTCGTGGCCGACTCGGACTGGCTGCTGCCGGGCTCCGCCTGGATGGGCATCATGGTGGCGATCACCGCGGTGTACGGGGCGCTCTTCGCCGTCGCGGCCAGGGCTTGGCGTGACAGGACCGGGGTGGCGCTGCGGTTGGACGTGCTGCCGAAGCGGGCGACCGTGCCGCTCATGGTCGGCCTGCCCGTGCTGCTGGTGGGGGCAGCGTTCGCGTTCCGCGTCACGGGACGGCCGGTGTGGCTGATCGCGGCCTCGCTGATCGGTGCCGCCGTGTCCGTCGGCTTCCACCTCGCCTTCGTCCGTCTGCATCGGAAGACCGCGTGAGCGCCGAAAACGATGACCTTCTGGAGGGTTTCGACACCACCATCCACGCCCCGAACCGGCTGCGCATCTGCGCCCTGCTGGACACCGCGGGCGAGGCGGAGTTCGGCCTGGTCCAAAAGCAACTCGCCCTCTCCGCCTCCGCGCTGAGCAAGCACGTCACCGTGCTGATGGACGCCGGCTACGTCGAGCAGCGCAAGGCCGTCCGCGACACCCGGCAGCGCGTGTGGCTCCGACTGACCCGGCGAGGCCGGGATGCCTACCGGGGGCACCTTGCGGCGCTGCGGGCCATCGTGGGGCCGTCGGATCCGGCTCTCTGATCACGATCGGAGCCGGATGAGGAGCGCGGCAGGGTGACCGTGCGGGCGGCCTTGTGGGGTCTCTCTTCTGGGCGTCACCGCCCCGCGGGCGCGAGGGTGGCGGGGTCCGGGCGTCGGATGAGCTTCGCCAGCAGCCCGTGGCGGGGGGCCAGGCACCAGGTGAGGATGAACATGCCGGTGAGGACCACGACCACGGAGCCGCCGGCGGCGAGGTCGTAGGCGTATGAGACGTACAGGCCCGCGACGCTTCCGGCGCAGCCGATGAGCGAGGCCAGCAGGGTCATGGCCCACAGCCGGTCGGTGAGCATGCGGGCGGTGGCGGCGGGGGTGATGAGGAGGGCGAGGACGAGGATGTTGCCGACCGCTTCCAGGGACATCACGATCGTCGTGGTGACGACGATGTAGAGCGCCAGGTCGAGGCGGAACACCGGCAGACCGGCTGCCCGTGCCGTCTCGCGGTCCAGGCTGACCGCGACCAGTTCCTTGCCGATCGCGAGGACGACGAGGATCAGGACGGCCCCGATGGCGGTCACGGTCCATACGTCGGACGCGCTGACGGCGAGGACCTGCCCGAAGAGGAAGGAGGACAGGTCGGTCGTCCAGCTGTCGCGCGTGGACACCAGGACGATGCCCAGTCCGAAGGCGAAGGCGAAGAAGACGCCGATGACGGTGTCCTCTTTCAGCCGTCGGTTCTGGGAGACGAAGGCGATGAGGACGGCCGTGGTGATGCCGGCCGCGGCGCCGCCGAGGAGGAGGTTGCCCTCGAAGGCGTAGGCGAGCGCGACGCCCGGGAACGCGGAGTGGGCGACCGCGTCGCCGATGAACGCCATGCCGCGCAGCACGACGTACACGCCCACGACACCGCATACGAGGCCGATGATCGCGGCGACGGCGAACGCCCGTTGCATGAAGGGCAGTTGCCAGGGATCCGTGAGGAACTCGATCACGCTACGGCTCCGATCGCGCGGTCCAGGCCGAACGCCCGCAGCATCTGGTCGGGGTCGGCGAGGAGTTCGGGCCCGCCGTCGGCCACGACCGTGCGGTTGATCAGCGCCACCCGGTGGCAGGTGCGGGCGGCGGCTGCCAGGTCGTGGGTGGTCATCAGCAGTGCTCTGCCTTCCGTGGCCAGCCGGCCGAACAGCTCGTTCAGCAGGTTCTGGGTGGGGACGTCGACGCCGGTGAACGGCTCGTCGAGGAGGAGGATGCGCGGTCCGGCCGCCAGGGCGCGAGCCACCAGGACCCGCTGGCGCTGGCCTCCGGAGAGCTCGCCGATCGGGCGCCGGCGCAGCTCGGTGAGTCCGGTCAGCTCCAGTACCTCGGCCACGGCCGCCCGGCCCGCGGCGCCCGGGCGACGCAGCCAGCCCGTCTGGCGGGTGCGGCCGGTGAGGACCGCGCCGGCGACGTCGATGGGGAAGTCCCAGGCGAACTCGTGCCGTTGAGGCACGTACCCGATGCGCTGCCCGGCCCGGCGGCCGGTCCGGCCCTCCACGGTCACCCCTCCCCCGGCCAGCGGCACCAGCCCGAGCACGGCCCGCAGCAGCGTCGTCTTGCCCGCGCCGTTCGGGCCGATGAGACCGACCAACTCGCCCGCGTCGACGGACAGGTCGGCCCGCTCCAGGGCAACCCTCCCACCGAGTACGACGGTGGCGCCCGCGACCCGTAGCAGCGGGCCCGGGCTGTCGGGCACGCCGTCGGCCGGTCTGTCAGCCACGTGCGGTCCTCCTGCGTCGGACGGCCAGCACGGAAGCCGCACCCAGGGCCGTGAGCGTAGCGGCCGCGGTGCCCAGCAGCAGCGCCTGGCCGGCGCCGGTGGAGGCCATCGAGCCGTCGTCGGAGCCGTCCGCCGAGGAGCCGCCCGTGGAGTCGGAGTCCGTGTCGGAGGCCGCTGAGCCCGACGTGTCCGAGGAGCCGGAGGTCCCCGAGCTCCCCGAGGTCCCCTTCCCCGAGCCGTCGCCCGGCTCGACCGCCGAGGGGTCACTGTCGCCGACCACGAACGTCACCGTCTCCGTGTCCGACACCTTCGTGCTGTTCGCCAGCGTGCCGCCCATCTTGAAGGTCAACCGGTACGTCCCCTCCTTGGTGAACGCCCAGCCGCCGTGCGCGTGCGTGTTCTGTGCGACGTCGAAGGCGTCCGGCACCCCGTCCTTGCTGTTGAACAGGACGTCGGCGCCCGACATCGCGTCGTAGGTGTAGAGCGCGTAGGCCCCCGGGCCCTCGACCGCGGTGAGCGAGAACTTCACGCCCCCCTTGGCCGCCCCCGCCTCGATGTTGTCCGTGGACCAGCCGGGCCACAGCAGCCCGTCCTGCTGCACCTGGTCGAGCAGCCACACCGGGTCGCCGCCCTTGCCGAGGAACGCGAACTCCTCGTTGTCCGGCAGGGTGTTCTTGGCGGCGGGCTTGACGTGCAGGACCACGGAGGAGGGCTCGCGCCAGGTGGTCTTCCCGGAGACCGTGCCGTCCTTGACGTGGATCTGCAGTGTGCTGTCGACGACACGGGCGGCGAAGTCGACGTGGCCCTCGTCGAGGACCTTCGTGTCGGACGCGACGGCGGCGGAAGCTGTGGTGGCGGCCAGGGCGGTGCGCCGTTCGGTCCCGGCCGCCTGCGTCACGGACTTCGCGGCCGTCGTCGGAGTCTGCTCCTCCTCGGCGGGAGGCTCCTCGGCGACCGGTGCCTCCGGGGCCGTGTCCCCGTCCTCCCCGTCCGCCGTGTCCCCGACCACCACCGTGTACACGGTCCCGACGGACAGCTCCCGCCCGTCGGCCGCCGTGGCCTCCGCGGTGAAGATGACCTGGTACGTGCCGCCTTCGCTGAACTCCCAGCGGGTGTCCCCCTGTTGGCCCACCGGCAGCTCGCGCTCGTCGGGCAGTTCGTCAGCACTGTCGAACAGCGGCACCCCCTCGTCGCCCGAGTACACCTTCAGGTCACCCGGACCGTCGAGCCCGGTCAGCGACCACCGCACCGTGTCCCCGACGACCGCGCCCTCGGGCACACCGGTGGTGTCCCAGCCGGGCGCCGACGCGTCGGCCACCCCCGCGCCGCCGACCTCGATCACATGGGCACGGTCCGCCGGATCCAGGGTCAGCGCCCCGCCCCCGTAGGCGATCCGGCCGAGTCCGGACCCGGCTGCCGTACGGTCGTCCGCGACGGCGACCCCGCCCCCTGCCAGCGTGGCCGCGAGGACCACCGCCACGGCGACCCGCTGAACTCTCCGTGCACTCCTCATCAGGCGTCCTCCCCCAGGCACTTGGCGAGCTCGGTCGCGTTGTGCCGCATCATCGATACGTAGTCGTCGACCTTGTCGTCGAACGAGTCGCCGTAGATCGTGCAGATGCCGACGCCCTCGTCCTCGGCGACCCGGCGCAGCACGTCGGCGCGCGCCGCGAGGTTCGGTTCCAGGAACACCGACGGGACCTGCTTCTCCCGGATGGTGGTGCCGAGTTCCTCCACCTCGGCCGCGCTCGGCTCCTGGTTCGGCAGAGGCACGACGAAGCCCGCGATCTCCATTCCGTACGCCTTCGCGAGGTACCCGAAGGCGTCGTGCGTGGTGATCAGCTTGCGGTTCTTCTCCGGCACGGTGGCGAGCTTGTCGGCGACTTCCTCGTCGAGGGCGCCGAGGGTCTTCAGATACGCGGCGGCGTTCTTCTCGTACGTCGCTTTCCCGTCCGGGTCGGCCTTGATCAGCTCGGCCTCGATCCGCCGGACGTACGCCGCCGCGTTGGCGACGTCCTCCCAGGCGTGCGGGTCCAGGTCGCCGTGCACATGCTTGCCGATCACGGCCTGCGGGAGCACCCACAGCTCGTCGCCCGCCTCGCCGAGGAAGGCGTACACCTCCTCCTTCGGCACGGTTTCCCTGGCCCGGTCGGGCACGTTGAGCACCACGTCCTCGGCCGCGAGCCGCGCCGGCTCGCCACTGGTCTCGTCGTCGGCGCGGACGTACACCTTCCCGGTCTCGGCGTTGAGCGCGAGGTCGGCGTGCCCGCCGTCGAGCACCTTCGCGCCCTCGGGCGCCTCGGCTTCGTCGCCGACGGTGAAGGCGAAGGTTCCGCTGCCGATCTCCGCGCTCTTCCCGTCGAGCGTCTCGGTCCGCCCCTCGACGGTCAGCCGGTACGTACCGGGCTCGCTGAACGCCCAGTTGACGTGCGTGTGCGCCTCGGGCGGCAGGGTGAAGGAGTCCGCGTCGTCGAGGCCGTCGGCGGAATCGACGTACACCTTGGGCCGGCCGAGCGTGTCGGTGAGGTAGACGCGCAGCTCGCCGGGTCCCTCCAGCTTCGTGGCGGTCGTACGGACTTGGGAACCGTCTCCCTCGACCTCGCCCTCGACGGCCCAGCCGAGCCACAGGACGTCGAGCCCGAGGTCCTCCTCCAGCTTTATGACTGTGCCGCCGTGCTGCTCCAGCTTCTCGGCGATCTCGATCTTCGGGGCGGACTTCCGGGTGTTGGTGTGGACCATCTTCATGATCCCGGGCTCTTCGAGCAGCAGACCGTTGCTGAACACGACATCGGCCCTGGCGACCTTGGCCGCGTCACCGGGGCTCGGCTCGTAGGAGTGCGGGTCGCCGTGGTGCGGCACGATCGAGGTGACGTCGACGCGGTCGCCGCCGACCCGCGTCACGAGGTCGGCGATGATCGCCGTGGTCGTCGACACGGTCAACTCCGCGTCGGACGACCCGGTTTGAAGCCCGCTGCACCCGGAGAGCAGGGCGCTCGCCGCGACCAGCGCGGCTGCGACGGTGGTGCGTCTGGGGTGGCCCCGCATGGGGCTCCTCCTTCTGTCGAACACGTCTCGAACACGTCGGTGCCGCGTACGACGGACCGGGTCGCTGCCGGGCGGGCGCCGGTCCGTCGTACGCGGAGTTTTCACTGGGAGGTACCGCGCCGTCGTACGAAGAGCACCGCGCCGCCGCCCACCAGCAGGGCGAGAACGGCGATGCCTCCGATCACGGCGACCTGCGCACCGGTGGAGGCGAGTCCGCCGGTCGTCGAGGTGCCGCTGCCGCCGGCCGACGCACTGCCGCCGGTTCCGGAGGACGCGGAGCCCGGGTCCGTCGCCGAGGGCGCGGGGTTCGCCGAGCCGGATGTGGACGCCGACGGGGAGGCGGTCGCGGTCGGTGACGTGGAGGCCGACTGCGACGGAGTGGTCGTGGGCGTCGCAGTCGGCTCGTCGCCCGCGCCCGGCGTGACGGTCGACGGGTCCACGTCGTCCCCGACGACCCAGGCGATGGTCTCCGTGTCGCTGACCTTCGTGCCGTCGGCGAGTGTGGCGCTGACGGCGAACGTCGTGCGGTAGACGCCTTCCTGCGCGAAGGTCCACACGGTGTGGCGGTGGGTCGGTACGGACAGGTCGAAGGTGTCCGGCAGGCCGTCCCCGCTGTGGGCGTGCATGGTCACCGAGCCGACCGAGCCTTCCGTGAAGATGCTGAGCGCACCCGGACCCTGGACGGCGTCGAGCCGGAAGGCGACACGGCCGTCGATCTCGGAGCTCTTGAACTGGTCGGTGCTCCAGCCGGGCCAGACCAGACCGTCAAGTTGCTGGATGGGCAGCCACCAGACCGGGTCGCCGACCGGGCCCAGGAACTCGTACCCCTCGGTGATCTTCCGGCGGGCGCCTGGTTTCACATGCAGGACGACTTCGTCGGGCTCGTGCCACGCGTGGTCGTGGGCCGTGCCCTCCTTGATCTGGAACTGCAGCGCGCCGTCCACCGGGCGGGCGGCCAGATCGAGGTGGCCGTTGTCGATGACGTGGGCGGCCGGCGCGGTGGGCGTCGAGGGTGAGGGAGTTGTGGACGTGGGGGGCGCCGAGGGCGTCGGGGTGGAGCCGTCGCCGGGCAGTACGTCGTCCGGGTCGACGTCGTCGCCGACGACCACGGCCAGCGTCTCGGTGTCGGTGGAACCGCCGCTGGTGACCGCGAGGGTCAGGCGGTAGACGCCTTCCTCGGTGAAGCCCCAGGTGGGCACGGCCCGTTCCGCGTCCTTGGCCAGGGTGAACGCGCCGTGGGCGCTGTCACCGCTGTTGAGGTGCTGCACCGGGCTCTCGTCGTTGTTGTCCATCTCGCGCGTGTAGGTGTACATCGCGAAGCGCCCCGGTCCCTCGAAACCCGCGAGGCGGACCTCGGTGTCCGCGCCCGCCTCGGTGCCGTTCCAGCCCGGCTCGGGTGCGAAGATCTGCCCCGCGTTCTCCCAGCCGTTGAAGAAGTAGGCGGAGAGCAGCGTGTCGCCCAGGATCGGATAGGCCGGGCCGATGAGGTCTTCCTTGGTCGCCGGTCCGGCATGCAGCACGACCTCGGACGGCTCCCGTACGACCGCGGAGTCACCGCTGCGGTCGTCGATCTGCAACTCCAGCTTGCCGTCGACCAGTCGGGGCGTGAGGTCGAGTTCGCCCTCGTCGAGCACGACGGCGTCGCCGGCGGCGCGGGCTGCCCCGCTGCCGCCGGCGACCAGCCCTGCCGCGCTCAGGAGCACCCCGGTGGCCACGATGAGCGCCGCACCGGTGAAGGCACGTCTGTCGCGCGTCAGGGCCCGCATCACGAGCTGACGACGACGGTGTAGGTCGCGGTGGCCGACTCGGTCACGCCGCTCACCGTGCCCTGGACCCGGAAGGTGAGCCGGTAGGTACCGGCTTCCTCGAAGGCCCAGTTGGCGTGGTTGTGGGCGCCGACCGCGAAGTTCCTGGACTTGAAGAAGGTGGTGGCGGTGTTGCTGTCGTACCAGCGGGTGCTGCCGGAGTAGACGCTGAAGTCCTCGGTCGTGGCGCCGTTGCGGGTGGCGCTGACGAGGCGGTAGCTGATGCTGTTGTTGGCGAACACACCCGTGGTCAGGTGCTCGGCGGAGATGCCCGGGAACAGCACCCCGGCCGCGTCGGCGGCGGCTTCGGTGTCCGGCAGCAGCCAGATCTGGCTGCCCGATCCCAGCCAGCCGTGGCCCGGGTTGGCGACCTTCGCCGCCGCGGGCACGGCCAGCGTGACGTCCGCGGGCTCGTACTCGGTGTCGGTCTCCTCGTCGTGGACGTGCAGGTGCAGGTCGGAGCCGTCCCACTCGGCGTCGAGGACGTCGACGTGGCCGCTGCTCAGCGTGGTGGCGGCGAAGGCGGATGTGTTGAGGCCGGCCGTGGCGAGCGCGGCGGCGGCGATACCGGTGACGGTCAGCAGGCGTCTGTGGGTACGCAAAAGAAACCCCCCTGGGTCATGTTCATGCCCGCACGGGCACGAATAAGACGATAATCGTTTTCATAAAGGGTTGGCAATGAGATTGGCGCATACCTGTGTGACAGTTGACCGGACGGACTCGGGTCTCGTTCGCGCCCGGGGACGAACGGGTGCCACCGCGTGACGCGCCGCTGCCGGCGGCGTTGGTCGCTGGTCAGGAGCCCGATGGGCCGTTGCGGTTCATCGGCTACGCGGGCTTCGTACTGGCGCCCGATCAGCGAGCCGAGTATGCGGTCTTGTTCCTCGGAGACGGCCTCGATGTCGGGATAGCGCACCGAGGAGAACCGCGCGTCACCGGCAGTGCTGCTGACCACCTCATGGCTGGTCGCGATCCAGGCGTCCAGGCGGCGGTCCCAGAAGAGATAGCGTCGTTCGGCGCGATCCACGATGCGCGGGCTCAGCAGGGCGATGGCGGCCACCAGGATGTAGGTGAGCGCCTCGACGAACCAGAAGTGCATGGCCGTGTCGCTGTCGTGCGGCCCGAGGACGCTGTGCAGCAGGACGAGGTTGGTGAGGCCGTAGTCATCGGTGAGCGGAAGGACCAGGGCGATCCAGGCCAGGCTGGGCAGGACGATGCGCGCGATGCTGTGCAGTGCGTGCCGGGCACGTTCGCGGCGTTCGGCGGAAGGGGTGAGGTGGAAGCGGGCGAGGTTGTAGCCCGCGACCGCCAGCAGCAGGTGGGCGCCGCCCTTGACGTAGAAGACGTGGATGTGCGAGCCGACGATCATGACGATGGCCGCTGCCCGCAGCGCGATGCCGGTCTCCAGGGTGCGTCGTCTGCGCGAGCCCTTCCCCGGTGCGGACTCGGCGGGCTCCGGCCGGCGGAGGTCGCGTATGGGCCTGGTGTGCCAGTCCCGCGGCAGACGACCCAGCTCCCGCTCCAGGGTGAGCGACATCTCGACATACGACAGTGAGTCGCCGCCCAGCGACACGAAGCTGCTGTTCTCGGTGACGTCGGCGCGGTCGAGGATTTCGGCGTACAACTGGACCAGGTCCGACGGTTGTTCATCCGACCTCGGCGTGGGTGCGCCGCCGAGTCTGCGTACGGCCTCATGGTCGGTCTTGCCCGTGGGCAGCCCGGGCAGTTCGGGCAGGACATGGACGGCGACTGCCCGGGGCGGGAGCCCGAACTCACCGGTCACAAGGCGTCGCGCCCGGCTCGCGTCGGTGTCGCTCCCACCCGCTACGGCGACCACCAGTGCGCCGTCGGCGCCGGCGCAGAGGGCGCTGAAGCCGTGACGGTGCAGCAGAGTGGAGAGCTTGGGTCGTACGGCCAGCGCGAGGTCCGTGGGGTGTTCGGCGTAGCCGAGCATGACGTTCGGGCCCGCGTAGACCAGTTCGCCGGTGTCCGCACCCGGCCAGTCCCCGAGTGGGGCTCCAGGTGGACTACGAGCGTGCGCAGCGGCTTGCCGTACGGCAGGAGGAGGCCGCCCGCCGTGAGTTCATCAGGGACCCAGCACGTGCGACGAGGGCGACCCGGTGCCCCGGCGGGTGAGGGGTGTGACGTACGCCATACGCTTCCTGCGTGACTTTCTTCCCGGCGCACTGATTGGACGACGCCTCCCGTCCGTACTTCTTGCTGTCAGGGCCGGTCACATCAGGAGGCACGATGCGCCTGTCGCGCAACAGGGTCGGAACCGTCTTCGTCGGCGGTGCGTTGAGTCTGACCCTCGCCGCACTCGCGTATCCCGCGATGCTCGGGATCGACAAAACAGCCAACGCGCAGGATCGCATCATCGCGAACACCCCCTACGGTCCGCTCACCGAGGCCGACCGGTCCTTCGTGGTCGCGGTGCGCGCGGCCGGGCTGTGGGAGTACCCGCTCGGCATGACGGCGATCGAGCGCGGGACGACCCCGGCGATGAAGGAGGCCGGCGAGCACCTGGTCGTCGGACACGCCCGGCTTGACGCAATGTGCCGCAAGATCGCGCCCGAGCTGGGCATCACGCTGCCCAACCAGCCCAGCCCGCAGCAGCAGCAGTTCGTGGCGACCTCCCAGGCCGAGACCGGCAAGCAGTTCGACACCACCGCGGTCAACATCATGCGGACCGCCCATGGGCGAATCTTCCCGGTGGTCGCACAGATCCGCGCCACCACCAAGAACTCGCTGGTCCGTCAGCTCGCCGACCTGACCAACGACACCGTCCTCGACCACATCTCGGTCCTGGAGAAGACCGAAATGGTCAACTTCGACCAGGCCCTCTTCCAGCAGACCAGCCCGCCAAAGCTTCCCCAGGACCAGACCACCCCGCCGCCGCCCCAGCCGGGCGCACCGATCGTCGCCCTCACGGAGCCCCCGGGCCTGGACGTCAACACGTCCGCGCCGACGCCCAGTCCGACGGTGAAGTGACGCCCTCAGCCGTCCCCAGCCGAAGCGCTACCCCCAGCCGAAGTACCGCAGCCACACATAGCCACCGCGACCGTGACCGCTGTGCCGATGGCGGTGGCGTTGCCGCCGAGGTCGGCGCCCCGGGCGAGTGCCCACCACATGACGTGGTCGCTGTCGCCGCCCATGTTCCGGCACACCGCTGTGAACCCAACCGGCCCTTGACGGGTCATTGACAGGTTGATCCCGCTCGGCCGTACACCGCGCTCACCCGGACCGGGCGCCGTACCGCGTGATCACGGTGTACGGCCCGACGTCCTGCCGCAGGAAGCGCCCCGGCGGGAAGAAGTCGACCGGGAAGACGACCTCCGAGGACCGGGTCACCGGGACGCGGGGGAAGTTGTGGCGGAACAGGTAGAGGCCGTAGCCGGTGTCGGTCTGCCGCAGGACGAACACGTCCGGCGCCGGGAAGCGGCCCGAGTCCAGCCGCTGTACGAAGTCGTCCGCGTCCCGGGCGGCGAGCCAGCGCCGTACCTCCGCGTTGCGCTTCTCGTGCCGCGCCTGGGGGTTGGAGTAGCCGGGCGTCATGGCGACATAGGCCCAGTACGGCTCGACGGACAGCAGCCGGTGATGGTCCGTCAGGACGGTCAGGTCGTGCGGCTGCTTGCCGGTGCCGCGGGCGATCGCGCGGACCAGGGGGCGGATCCACAGGTCCTCGGTGCCGGGGTGCCGCACGCGTGCCGTGCGGGAGGGGGCCGTGCCGTCGTCCAGGGGGTAGCTCTGCCGGTAGGCCAGGTCGACCTCGCGGCCCAGCGCGCTCTGCGCGTGCTGGACGGCGGCGACGGTGAAGACCGCCGCGACGACGGCCAGTACGCCGGTGGCGGTCCGGGCCTGCGCGGGGTGCCGTCTGCGCACGGTCCGCAGCAGGTCCCAGAGGGCGAGGACGCCCGCGCAGTGCAGTGCGACGAGCAGGTCCGGGTGGACGCGGAAGGAAAGGAGCGTGGTGCCGAGCGCGATGGCCAGCTGGGACAGCACGCACCAGGCGTAGCATCCGGCGACCAGCGCGAGCAGCCCCGCGGCCACGGGCCGGTTGCGGCAGCGGACGACCAGCCAGACCGTGCCGGCCAGGCACAGCAGTCCGCCCGGCGTGATCTCCGTCATCGGCAGCAGATACGTCAACTGCTGGTAGGGGGTGAACTTCAGCGCCGTCGTGTCCGGGGACCCTCCGGCGGCGTGTCCGGCCAGTTCGTACGGCAGCAGGACCACGGCCGCCGACGGTGCCACCGCGATCCCCGCGAGCGCGACCCGCGCGAGCAGCGTGCGCCACCGACGCGGCCTGTGCAGCAGCAGGGCCATCGCCATCGCGGTGAGCGTGAACATCCAGAATGCGGCGAGCAGCGTGTACGTCAGCACGGCCGCGCCCACCGCGACGCCGAACGCCAGCAGTGGCCACGGGCGGACGGCGGGCGCCCGCAGCAGCTTCAGCGCGATCACCGTGAGCGGCGCCAGCGCGGAGCCGACCAGCCAGGCGTAGGGCTCGCGGACGCCGAGGGACGGCTCGACGAAGGCGGCCATCACGGTCGCCGCCGCCAGCAGTACGGCGATCCGGGGCGGCACCAGCAGCCGCCACAGCGCCAGCGCCACCGCCGCGGCGAGCGCGGCCGAGGTGATGCACAGCGGCTTGAAGGCGGCCCACGCGTCCCAGCCCAGCAGCGCGGCGATCCGGCCGCCGGTCCAGAACCAGCCGGGCGGGTACAGCGGTGGTACGTCCCGGTAGGCGAAGTCGGCCAGGGCGGGCGAGTCGGTGAGGCGGGTGAGGTACTCGACGCGGAACTGGTTGTCCGAGGCGAGCCCGCCGAGGAACCAGCGGGTGCCGTGCAGCGGGAGGGCGAGGAGGAGTGTGGGCAGCGCGGAGACCAGCGCATAGCCGGACCAGTGGAGGAGCCCGCGTACGGCCATGCCGCCCCGTCCGGCGGCCAGCACCGACAGGGCGAGGAGGACCACCACGACCGTCGTGGTCAGCGTGGTCAGGACGGTCGACAGCAGCGACGGTTCGGGCAGCGGCAGCCGCGGTACGGCGTACTGGATGCCGAGGCTCACGGAGACCGCGATGCCCGCCCCGAGGACGAGTTCGACGGCGAACCGGCCGGCGGTGGGGCGTCGCCGCCCCGTCCGCGGCGGTGCGGGGGACGGAGCGGGACGCCCCGCCGATCCCTGCCCGCCGATCAGCGCCGCAACCGGAGCGATCACCGCCCCGTCCTCCTGCGCTTCCTCGCCCCGCCCCTGCCGAGCGATCACCCGCGCACCCTCCTGCGCTTCCCGAACGCGTTCCTGGCGAGCGACCACCTGCCCGCCGTCCTGCGCGCCCTCAACTCGCCCCCGACGAGCGGGCATCGGGCTCCCGTCCTGCCCTGCCTGACCCCGTTCCCGGCCGGCGACCACCTGCCCGCCGTCCTGCGCACCGTCCTGCGCGCCGTCAACTCGCCCCCGACGAGCGGGCATCGAGCCCCCGTCCTGCTGCCCTTCCTGACCCCGTCCCCGGTGAGCGGTCACCGGATCACCGTCCCGCGTACGCCGCGTGCCAGCCGGGCGAGGGTCGAGCGGTGTCGGTGGATGAACGAGGTCTTGGCCAGCGGCAGCAGGAGGCGGGCTGCCGGGAGGCCGCCCGGGAGGCGGAGTCTGGTCAGCCGGAGCAGGCCCATGTACCGGCCGGCGACGGCCTTGGCGCGGCCGGCCGACAGCAACGCCTCGGCGGCGGGGCGCAGATGGGCGTAGGCGAGGGGCTGCATGCAGAACGAGACGGTTGCCACCAGCCGCTGCACCTCGTCCCGTGCCTCGACGGCCCCGGGTCCGGGCAGCACGCTGTCGGCGATGACCAGCGGGATGCGGTTGCTGTTCTCGTACGGCTTCAGGCGGCGCAGGACGAGGTCCGTGCCGACGCGCACCGCGGGGATGCCGTACACCGTGGTGGCGGTGAACAGGGCGGTGGAGAAGCAGCCGAGGACGACGTCGGGGCGGAGTCGTTCGTAGAGCACCTCGGCGAGGACGGTGAGGTCGAGGACGTGCAGGGTGACGCCGGCGCGTGCGGCTTCCCTGCGGAGGGACTCGGCGTGCCGGCGGGGTGCGCTGGGATGCGGCTTGAAGAGGATCGACTCGGCGCCGCCCCGTACCGCCTCGCGCAGTATGTCGCGGTGCAGGGCGTCCTCCTCGGCGGCGCTGAGGATGCCGGCCTCGGCGAGGTACTGGCCGAGCAACAGGGCGCCGCCCTGGGGCAGTTCACGTACCGCCTCCAGTTCGTCCTTGGCGGCGTCGGCGAGGACGGTGAGCGTGCGGCGCAGGGCGTCGGGAGGCAGCGGGTGGTGCTCGGCGCCGGGCCACTCGTCGAGCAGGTGCGGGCGCAGGCCGGGGACCAGCTCCGGGTAGACGAACCGGCCGACGCGGCGCAGGACTTGCTGTTCCAGACGGGTGCGCAGAGGGCCGTAGCTCATCAGGCCGTCGGCGTAGACGTGCAGGGTCGCGTCGGCGAAGAGGCGGGCCAGCGTGAGGGAGGGCGGGGACTGGACCGACTCGGCGACCAGTTCGACGGGGGCGTCGGGGGCGATCCCCCAGGAGCGGCGCAGCGCCTGCTCGAACAGCGAGCGGTCTTCGGGGCGGGGCGACCAGACCGAGGGGTGGTTGGGGAAGATCGTGTCGTTCCAGGAGACGATCGCGTCGAAGTACGTCGCCAGGTGGGCGAAGCCGGGCAGCTCCTCCCACGGGGGCTGGGCCTCGGGGACGGTGGTGTTGGTGGACGTCACCAGCACCCGCCGGCCGCCCTCCGCGAGCGGCAGCAGGCCCTGTGCGAGGGCCGCGCAGACCGTGGCGAGGCCGTAGAGGGTGGAGGCTTCGACGAGCTGGACCGGGACGGGATCACAGGGCTCCGAGGGAACGGGGACGTTCATCAGGGGCACGCGGTCTTCCTCGGACGGTAGAGGGCGGTCAGGTCGGATCTGCGCTGCTCGTCCATGCCGTCGAGGACTTCGCGGAGCAGGTCCTGCGGCAGGGACGCGGCCAGGGCCCGGTACCGCCCGGGGAACTGTCTGGCCACCCGCTTGTCGAGCCGGTCGGTCCGCTTGAGGTGGAAGTGCGTGAGGCCGAGCAGGGTGCGTACGGCCTTGCGGTGCACGCTGTGGTCCGTGCAGTGGGCGAGGGCCTCCTCGATGATCCGCTGCGAGGCCGGGAGGAAGTCGAGCTGCCGGTCGTCACCGACGCTGGTGAGGGAGCCGCCGACGTCCCTGCGGTAGAAGAGCCCGGCGAGGCCCACCACCGCGAACGTCCGCGTGTGCAGATGCAGCCGCCAGTTCCACAGCCGGTCCTCGCAGGTCCTGAGCGAGGTGTCGAAGTACAGCAGTCCGCTGTCCCGCAGCCCGGTGCGGAAGCCGCCCGACCACGCGTTGACGTAGTCGGCCATGGTCTCCCGGTTCTCCTCGCCGATGCCCTCGACCGACGGGATCGGCACCCCGCGCCTGCTCTCCGGAGCCCTCTGCAGCGTGCGCCTCTTGCCCTGGGCGCGCAGATGGTCGACGCGGACGAAGTCGGTGCCGAGCCGGGTGCAGGCCTCGGCGAGCCGGGGGTAGTAGCCGGGCGCCAGCCAGTCGTCGCCGTCGAGGAAGGTGACGTACTCGCCGCGTGCCTCGTCGATCCCGGTGTTGCGGGCGGCGGAGGCGCCCCGGTTCTGCGGGTGGACGACGAGCCGGCTGTTGGGGATGCGGGCGACGGCCTGCTCCAGCAGGGCGCGGGAGCCGTCGGTGGAGTGGTCGTCGACGAAGACGTACTCGATGTCCGGGCCGGTGTTCCTGCGCAGCGAGCCCAGGCAGTCGGGGAGATAGTCGGCGACGTTGTGGCTGATGACCACGGAGGTGAGTTTCATGGGGCTCTCGGTGGGTCGTCGGCCGGTCAGCAGCTCGTCGCCATCTGTACGACGTTGGCGCTCATGGGAGCTCCTTGATTCAAGAGGAGTACTGCTTTCAAACGGCCACCGGAGTGAGGGGGTTACCTGGACTGAGGCATTCGGGGGAACTTGCTGCACAGGGTGCCGTAGGGGCCGGCAGAGGTGAGACTCGACGTATGGCGCCCATCACCGAGGTAGAAGGACGGCGGGTCGCGCTCAGCAATCTGGAGAAGGTGCTGTATCCGGCCGCCGGGTTCACCAAGGGCGAGGTACTGCACTACTACGCGACCGTCGCCGACGTGCTGTTGCCGCATCTGCGGGACCGGCCGGTGTCGTTTCTGCGGTATCCGGACGGGCCCGACGGGCAGGTGTTCTTCACCAAGAACGTGCCGCCGGGTACGCCGGAGTGGGTCACCACCGCCGAGGTGCCGAGGATGGAGGGGCCGGCGCGGATGGTGCTCGTACAGGATCTGGCGAGTCTGATGTGGGCCGCCAATCTGGTGACCGAGTTCCACACCCCGCAGTGGCTGATCGGGGCGCCCGGCGAGGCGGACCGGCTGGTGTTCGACCTCGATCCGGGGGCGCCGGCGACGGTCGTGGAGTGCTGTCAGGTCGCCGTGTGGCTGCGGGACCGGCTCGCGGCGGACGGGATCGAGGCGTGGCCGAAGACGTCCGGGGCGAAGGGGCTGCATCTGCTGGCCGCCGTGCGGTCCGCGTCGTCCGAGCAGGTCAGCGAGTACGCCAAGGAGCTCGCCGTGGAGGCGGAGCGGGCGTTGCCGCGGCTGGTCGTGCACCGGATGACGAAGAGCCTGCGGCCCGGGAAGGTGTTCGTCGACTGGAGCCAGAACGCTGCGCGGAAGACCACGGCCACGCCCTACACCCTGCGGGCGCGGGCTCAGCCGTTGGTGTCGGCGCCGGTGACCTGGGGGGAGGTCGAGCAGTGTGCGGCGCCGGGGCAGCTGGCGTTCACGGCGGCGGATCTCGGCCCACGGCTGCAGGACTACGGCGATCTGCTGGCACCGCTGCTCGACTCGGCTCACGCCGGTCCGGTGCCGTCGTGAACCAAGAGAGTGCCGCTGTCTGTCGTCGGTTGTCTGCGGCTCCGTCGTGGCTGGTCGCGCAGTTCCCCGCGCCCCTTTGGGGCGCTTCAGACCCGCTCCCACGTGTGGCGGTCCCGGGCCATCGCGTGCAGTGCCTCCACGTCCGCCGGCTTGAGCACGCCGCCGAGGCGGGCGAGGCCTCCCAGTTCCGTGTCCTGGAAGACGCGCACTTCACGGAGGGGCGCGGTGATCCGGACGTCCGCGGGGCCGGCCACGGCGAGGACCGGGTGGACCTCGGCGGTCAGGGCGTAGGAGGCGCGGTCGGCGTCGGCGCGGACTCGGCGCAGCAGGGGGCGGGCTTCGCGGCGGCCCAGGGTGACCATGGGGTCGGCGATCAGGACCCGCTGCTTGCGGGCGTACACGGTGTGGAGGGCGAAGAGTCCGCCGGGGCCGATCATCAAATGGTGGACGCGGTCTCCGCCGGGCAGCGGGATCGAGTGCAGGGCGTGCCAGCCCGCGCCGTCCAGCCGCTCCAGGGCCTCCCCCACCACCTGCTCGGCTGCCAGCGCCCGGCGGCGCGGGTCGGGGCGCAGCCGGTGGGCCGGTCCGGGGTCCCGGTCCAGGGCGATGTGGAGGGCCTCGCCGGGGCGGTTGGGCGCCAGGTCGTCGTCCGGATGGAGGCTGAGGCGGGCCAGCTCCGCGGGGGTCGGCACCGGGGGCGGGCCGACGGTGACGGGGCCGGTCAGGAAGGGTCCGAGGGCTTCGAGTACGCCCTCTCTGTGGTCGTCGCTGAGCAGGTTGACCCGGGCCGCCTCACGGTCGTACCAGGCGATGTTCCGCCCGTCCGTGAGGCATACATACAGCCGCTCCTGGCCGTGCCGCCAGGTCGGTATGACGCGCAGTCGGCTCATGCACCATCACCCCATGACCATGGGACCAGGCGGGGTGCTCCAGGGGCAAGAACCGTTCCTATGTTGATCGGCCGATGGCGGCCGTTTCGGGCATTCCGAACAGCGTGAGTTGCTGGTCGTGGATGCTGGGCCCCCGAACGGTGTTGGGGCCTGAGGGAGGGTGCTTTCCGGGTGGGCGCGCTCGCGTCTGACGCACCGAGGGGGTGCTGCGCGAGGTCCGTGCCGGAGCTGTCCGCCCCGTACGGCCTGTGCTGCGGTGACTCGGCGCTGCGGGGGCGGTTGTCCCGGTGCGATCCGCTGGTCGCACGGCCCCTGCCTCAGCCCGCCGTGAGGCGGTGGTGGCACGGGTTTGGCGGGGTCCGTCATTCCTGCGCCGGGCCGTACAGCCCAGACCGCGTCTGCCGACGACCACCGCGGCGGCATGATGCCCCGTGGCGGTGGTCGAAACGGAAGAAGCCTGCTGTTCTTTGAGGGGGTGCAGCCAATGCTGGGCACCCCATCTGCTCGTGTACGCCGGGTCGACCGCGATCACGGACAGTCCGGCATGGTGGGCCATCCCGGACAGCCGGTCACGGAACTTGGCCGTCGGGATCCCCGCCACCAGCCGCCTGAAGGCTTTGCCGCGCCTGCCGCGGCCCAGCTTCTCCCGGCCGGTGGCGCGGGCGTCGGCGAAGTCCAGGTTCTCGATCACCAGCGCCGCGCACTCATGCCGCTGGGCAAGGTGCAGGAGCTGGGAGATCGCTGCGCGCAGTCGTGCGTCGCGGGTGGTGGCGGGCAGCCCCGACAGCTGAAGGGGCATGGTGTGGGGAGCGCCGACGGGGTTGCCGCACGAGTCCAGGACCCAGGCGGCCAGGTGGTCCGCGTTCACGTCCACTGCGAGCACCGGGTGCTGGCGCAGCGTCTCCAGGGCAGGGACCGGGGCCGTTTGGCCCTTGGCCGTGGTGGACCAGGAGGCATCGAGGTACCAGCGTCCGCGGGCCGGGTCGTAGGTGATGTCGTAGCGGACCGAGGCTCCCGAGGCGATGCGGTCCGCCCACTGCCCGCCCTGGTGGCTGAAGACGGCCGCCGCATCCAGCACATACCGGCCGCGCGGGGCGTTGGCGTACGCCTGGCGCAGCGGGTCGGGCAGCACCATCGCGATGGTGCCGTCGGCGGGGTCGATGCTGAGGGTGTAGTTCCCGAACGGCGCCCCTGCCTCCCCGTCCGCGGTGAGGAACATCCGCCGCGCCGACCATGCCTCGCCCCAATTCTTCAGTTGTGCCTGCCAGTTGGCTGCGGTCAGCGGTTTTTCGGCGGTGGCGCTGTCGTAGAGGTGGTGGCGGGCGTTGAGCAGCCGGCGTCCGCCCCGGGTGACCCGCACTCGGCCGCTGTCCCGCTCCCGTACCGCCCGGCGCAGCTCGCCCTGCAGGATCTGTAGCCGTTGCTGCTTGGCTCTCCGCTCGGCGTCATCGGCGTACCCGCGCACCCACCCGCGCCCCTTACGCACCCGGCTGCCCGGTGCCACGGCGAGGCGGGAGGTGATCGTGGCGATCACCCGGCGCAGCGAGCCGATACGGGCGTTCAGTGCCCGCCGGGCCAGCTGGTACTGGTCCTCGCTGGTGCGGGTGATCGACCCCGCCCAGCGGGAGGAGGACCGGGCGGTCAGCGTCTTCTTCCGCTCGGCCCGCCGACTGTGCGCGGCGGGCACGTTCCCGATCCGCACCCGCGCCGCCAGATCCGCCCCCGCCAGAGCCCCCAGGTGGGAGCCCACTGCCCGTAGCACGATCACGTCGGCAGGCGAGAGGTGCAGTCGGGTGCGGATGCGGCACCCGGAGGGCGGGGCCACCACGAACGGGGCGGACAGCTCCCGCCCCTTGACACCCCGCGCCCGCTTGCCCATTGCCTTGCACCCCTCGCTCACCTTTGATGATCTCGACGGGCCGAAGCTAACCCCCGCCCCCACACCCCGGGAAGCACATGACAGCGACTGGCGAACAACTGATCCCCTCTGCACAGGAAGGGCAGAAGATGATCGCGGACCAGATCATTCGCCGCCGACCACAGCACCCTGCCCTGTCCGAAATGGCCGACGCTGACCTACACATCCGGGAACTACTTCCAACCCGGTTACCCTTGGGATGAGTTGGCAGGGGCTTGGGGAGGCTCGTTTGCGGACCGGCAGAAACCAACCCGACGTACCCGCTCCGGACAGCCCGTGGAGCGAGATCGTGCCCGGCCTGTGGATGGGCGGGCACGAGTTCAGGGACGGCTCGGGACAGGTGGAATTCGTCGTCGTCCATGATGAGTTCGATCTCGTGCAGACGCTCCTCCGGCTGCCGGGGCACGGGCCGGACCCGGGTGTCGAGCACCATGTGTGGCCGATTCCGGACGGTCCGCTGGACGGCACGCAGCTCGCGGGCGTGATGCGGCTCGCGCAGGCCGCGAGCGAGGCGCTGGACGACGGCCGCAGCGTCCTCGTCCGCTGCTACCACGGCTACAACCGCTCCGGACTGGTCGTCGCGCACACCCTGGTCCGGCGGGGCTGCTCCGCCGAGGAGGCGATCCGGCTGATCCGCAGGCATCGCTCGCCCTGGGCACTGCACAATGAGCTGTTCGTCGCGTACCTGCGGGCGGGACTGCCGACGGCCCGGCTGCTGGAGGAGCTGGCCGAATAACGCCGGTGCGCAGGCCGCACAGCCCCTGCGCGCAAAAAGGACTTCCCCGCGAATAAGGTGTACGGGGCCCACGATCATCCAGGACCACAGGAGTGCCGTGCCCCTCAGCCGCCCCGCCCGGGCCCTCGCCCTCGCCGCCCTGTTCACGGCGACGACCGCGGCCTGCGGCGACACCGGCGGGCTGCGCGGCGCGGGCCCGACCCCGACCGCGGTCAGCCCGGCCCGGCTCTGGCCCGAGCTGCCGCCGGCGTCCTCCCCCGCCTTCGAGATCGGCGAGGTGGAGCGCGAGGTGATCAAGGGCGTCGGCCTGCCGGGCGGTGACCTCCGCAAGGTCGATCCGGTCGCGATCGTACGGGCCGAGATCACCGCGAGCCCGGACGACTACGGCGACGGGTCGCCGTACCGCGAGACGGGCGAGCGGATGGCCGACTGCGCGACGGGCGGGAACGGGGCCAGGTGCCCGGTCCTGAAGCCGTACTACCGCGATCTGACCGGCGACGGGCGCGACGATCTGACGCTGGGCTTCCGGCAGCTGCCGGGCACCCTGACGGCGGTACGCGTCTACACCGTCGAGAAGGGGCGGCTGGTGCGGGTCATGCGCTGGGAGGACGCGATGAGCGCGGTCGAGCTGGCCGGACGGTCCGTGATCATACGTTCGCCGTCCGAGGTCGCCGGCTACGAGTACCGCCTCCAGTGGACCTGGGACGCGAACCAGCGCGCGATGCTGCTCACGCATGACGAGATGCTGCGCACGCGCACGGCCAAGCGGACCGCACGACCGTCGCAGTCGCAGTCGCAGTCGCAGTCGGCATCGGCATCACCTTCGGCTTCGGCTTCGGCTTCGGCGAGTCCTCGATGAGGCTCGGGCTCCCCCGCTGGTCCGGGACGCTCGCCGTGAAGGCAGCCGTGTTCATCACGGTGATGTGCTGCACGCTGGCCGCGCTGCTCGGCGTCCTCGTCCATGTGTCCGTGTCGAACCAGACGGTCGAGCAGGCCCGTGACCTGGCGCTGTCCCGGCTGGACGAGGCGACCACCGCGTTCGGGGCCGGGGACAGGCTGATGCCGGGCGTGGGCGTCGACCCGGACGGGCTGCCCGAGTCACTGCGGGAGCTGGCGGTCGCCGGCGAGCGGGGCACGATGGTCGCCGGCCACGAGGGCCGCCCGACGATGTGGGCGGCGGGGCCGGCCGACGGCGGGCGGGCGCTTGCCGTGCAGGTCGACTACGCACAGCAGGCGCGCACCATCGACGACCTCGGCCGGGCGATCATCTGGTCTTCGGGGCTGGCGATCGGGGTGACGCTGATGGTGGGCGCGTTCGCGGTGACCCGGGTGACGCGGCGGCTGCACACCACCGCGCAGGTGGCCCGGCAGATCAGCGGCGGCGACCTGGACGCACGCGTCGACGACCCCCGTACGAAGGATCCGACGCGCCCGCAGGACGAGGTGGCCGCGGTCGCCGCCGCGCTGGACTCCATGGCGGCGTCGCTGCAGGGCAAGCTGCTGAGCGAGCAGCGGTTCACCGCAGACGTGGCGCATGAGCTGCGCACGCCGCTGACCGGCCTGCACGCCGCCGCGGAACTGCTCCCGGCGGGACGGCCGACCGAGCTGGTGCGGGACCGCGTGGCGGCGCTGCGGACGCTGACCGAGGACCTGCTGGAGATCTCCCGGCTCGACACCGGCCGGGAACGGCTCGACCTGGACACCGAGCAGTTGGGGGTGCTGGCGGAGCGGGTGGTGCGGGCGGACGGGAACGACACGGAGGTCAGGGTCGTCCGGGATGCCCGGGTGGAGACGGATCGGCGGCGTCTGGAGCGGGTGCTGGGCAATCTGGTCGCCAACGCGCACCGGCATGGGCGGCCGTCGGTTGTCCTCACGGTGAATGGGCCGGTCGTCAGCGTCCGGGACCATGGGGACGGTTATCCGGAGTATCTGCTCGCGCATGGGCCGCAGCGGTTTCGTACGGAGGGTGGGACCAGGGGGCACGGGCTGGGGCTGACGATTGCGTTGGGGCAGGCGGAGGTGTTGGGGGCGCGGCTGACGTTTGCGAATGCGGTGGACGGTGGTGCCGTCGCGACGCTGACGCTGCGCTAGCAAGACCAAGAACCAAGAGCTCGGGACCACAGGTTGTTCGCTGGCTGCGGGTTGTGGGGGCTTGTCGCGCAGTTCCCCGCGCCCCTATAGGGCGCTTCTCCGCTTCTCCTATGGCCCATCAGTGCGCGCGACCGTCCGCCCCCGCTCCTAATGTGGCGATTAGTCAGATTCGCCCCATTCATGGAGGTACCCGCCATGTCTCTGCGCACTCGCCTCACTCGCCGTCTCGCCATGACTGCTGTCGTCGTCGCGCTCGCCGGCGCGACCACCGTCTCGCCCGCTGTCGCGGACGACGAATGGGGCAGCGGTGGGGACTCGGAGTTCAGCAGCGGCGACTCGAACTTCGGGGGCGGCGATGGGTTCGACGAGTTCGGCGGCCAGGGCGATTATCGCGATCCGCGCCGCTACCGGGGTGTCGTCACAGCCGACCGGCTGATCCTGCGCAGTGCGCCGACTCGTGGCAGTCGGCCGATCCGCGCGGTCCACCGGGGCGATGTCGTGTCCATCTTCTGCAAGACGCCCGGGCAGAGCATCCAGGGCAACCCCCTCTGGTACCTGCTCACGGACGGCACCTGGGCCTGGGGTGCGGCGCGGTTCATCGACAACGTCGGGCCTGCGCCGCGCTGGTGCTGATGACGAAGGGTCACAAGAGATGTTATTTGGGTAAGTTCCGGACATGAGCAAGGCCGGCATCACCTTGGAAGCAGCGACGGACCGCTCCACGCCCGTCGTACGCCTCCCCCGGCGCCGTGGCATCGAACTCGCCCTCATCGTCGTCGCCGTATTCCTGTCGGTGTACGGCTACTGCGATGTGGGCCTGGCGAAGAACGGCTCCGTCCCGCCCGGCGCCGCCGGTTACGGCGCCGGGCTGGGCGTGCTGGCGTTGCTGGCGCACTGTGCGGTCCGCCTGCGGGCCCCGTACGCGGACCCGCTTCTGCTGCCGATCGGCGTGCTGCTCAACGGGCTGGGCCTGGTGCTGATCTACCGGCTCGACCTGGAGACGCCGGGCGACCGGGCGGCGCCCACCCAACTGGTGTGGTCGACGCTGGGCGTGGGGTTGTTCATCGTCGTCGTGCTGCTGCTGCGCGACCACCGGGTGCTCCAGCGCTATGCGTACGTGTGTGTCGTGGCCGCCCTCGCCCTGCTCACCCTGCCGATCTTCTTCCCGGCGGTGAACGGCGCCAGGATCTGGATCCGGATCGCGGGATTCTCCATCCAGCCGGGCGAGTTCGCGAAGGTGCTGCTCGCGGTGTTCTTCGCCGCGTATCTCGCCGCCAACCGCAACGCGCTGCGCTACACCGGCCGCCGCATCTGGCGCCTCCAGCTGCCGACCGGGCGGGTCCTCGGCCCGATCGTCGCGATCTGGCTGCTGAGCGTCGGCGTGCTGGTCCTGGAGCGCGACCTGGGGACGTCGCTGCTGTTCTTCGGTCTGTTCGTGGTCCTGCTGTACGTCGCCACCGGCCGCACCGGCTGGATCGCGGTGGGGCTGCTGCTGGCCGCGCTCGGTGCCGTGGCCGTCGGCTGGCTGGAGCCGCATGTGCACAGCAGGGTCGAGGACTGGCTGCACCCGTTCGCGTCGATCGAGGCGGGCCAGGGCGCCAACCAGCTGGCCCAGTCCCTGTTCGCCTTCGCGGCGGGCGGTGTGCTCGGCACTGGCCTGGGGCTCGGCCACTCCATCCTGATCGGCTTCGCCGCCAAGTCGGACTTCATCCTGGCGACGGCGGGCGAGGAACTGGGGCTGGCCGGCCTGTCCGCGATCTTCCTGCTGTACGGCCTCCTCGTGGAGCGCGGCTACCGGGCGGGCCTGCTCCTGCGTGACCCGTTCGGCAGACTCCTCGCGGTCGGTCTCGCCTCGATCGTGGCGCTCCAGGTGTTCGTGATCGCGGGCGGGGTGACCGGCCTGATCCCGCTGACCGGCATGGCGATGCCGTTCCTGGCGCAGGGCGGCTCCTCGGTGGTCACCAACTGGGCGATCGTGGCGCTGCTGGTCCGGGTCAGCGACTCGGCACGGCGGCAGTACGACGGGCAGGTCGCCCCATGACCCGGTACATCAGGCTCGCCGCGGTGTTCTGCGCCCTGCTCCTGGTCGCGCTGCTGGTGAACGCCGCCCGCATCCAGGTCTTCCAGGCCGGGTCCTACGACGACAATCCGGCCAACCGCCGCCAGAACATCGCCCGTTACGGCCAGCCGCGCGGCGACATCCTGGCCGACGGCGCCCGGCTCACCGGCTCCGAGGACACCGGCGAGCAGCTCCGCTACGAGCGGACGTACACGCACGGCCCGATGTACGCGCCCGTGACGGGCTTCGCCTCGCAGGTCTACGGCACGACGCTCCTGGAGCACGCCGAGGACGACCTCTTGTCGGGCACGGACCCGATGCTCTCGCCGTTCCCGCTGTGGAACGACCTCACGCGCTCGCAGAACCCGGGCGGCGACGTCGTGACGACGATCCAACCGGCCGCGCAGGAGGCGGCGTACACCGGGCTCGGCGGGCGCAAGGGCGCGGTGGCGGCCATCGAGCCGGCGACGGGACGGATCCTGGCGCTGGTGTCCACACCGTCGTACGACCCCGCCGTACTGTCCGGGAACGGGCCGGCGGCGAAGCGGTCCTGGGAGCGGCTGAACGGCGACCGGGACAAGCCGATGCTCAACCGGGCGGTGCGGCAGACCTATCCGCCGGGCTCCACCTTCAAGGTGGTGACCGCGGCGGCGGCGCTGGACGCCGGTGTGCTGAAGGATCTGGACGAGCCGACGGACTCGCCCGACCCGTACACCCTGCCCGGCACGACGACCTCGCTGACGAACGAGGCCGACGGCTGCCGGAACGCCTCGCTGCGGGAGGCGTTCGTGTGGTCGTGCAACACGGTGTTCGCGAGGCTGGGCGTGCGGGTGGGTGCGCAGGACATGGCGCGGACGGCGGAGGCCGTCGGCTTCAACGACACCGACGTGAAGATCCCCTTCTCGGTGGCGCCGAGCACCTTCGACACGTCGGTGGACAGGGCGCAGCTCGCGCTGTCGTCGATCGGGCAGTACAACACGCGGGCCACGCCCCTGCAGATGGCGATGGTCGCGGCGGCCGTGGCGAACGGCGGGCAGGTGCGGTCGCCGCACCTGGTCGAGCGGACCACCCGGGCGAGCGGTGCGACGGTGGCGACGGCCGGGTCGCGCCCGATGCGGCGGATGATGCACCCGTCGACCGCCGTCCGCATGAAAGAACTGATGGCCGACGTGGTCACGGAGGGCACCGGCCGGCGCGCCGCCATCCGCGGTGCGACCGTCGGCGGCAAGACCGGCACCGCCCAGCACGGCGTCGACAACTCCGGGATGCCGTACGCCTGGTTCGTGTCCTGGGCACAGGCCGACGGCGACATGGAGCCGAAGGTGGCGGTCGCGGTGGTGGTCGAGGACGCGTCGGCGCGCCGGGGCGAGATCAGCGGGGGCGGGGACGCGGCGCCGATCGCGCGGTCGGTGATGAGGGCGGTGCTCAACTCGTAGGCGGGCGTGCTCGATTACTGAGACGGGGGTACCGGTGGGCCATCTTCCCGACCTACCGTTCGGTCCATGACGACTGCCGACATCGTGTACGAACTCGCCGAGGTCAACATCGCCCGCCTCAAGTTCCCGCTGGATTCCCCGGAGTTGAAGGACTTTGTCGACGCGCTCGACCCGGTCAACGCGGATGCGGACGCCGCTGACGGATTCGTCTGGCGGCTCCAGTCGGACGACGGCGACGCGACCGACATCCAGGTCTTCGGCGACGAGTGGCTGATCATCAACATGTCGGTGTGGCGGGACGCCAATGCGCTGACCGCGTACATGTACCAGGGTCGGCACCGCGAGATGCTCGCGCGCCGGCGGGAGTGGTTCGAGCGGGTCGAGGAGGCGATGATGGCGATGTGGTGGGTCCCGGCGGGCCACCGGCCCACGGTCGCCGAGGCCGAGTCCCGCCTGCTGCACCTGCGCACGAACGGGCCGACGCCGTACGCGTTCACCCTGCGCACGTCGTTCCCTGCGGAAGGGGCGCAGCCGGTGCCAGTGGAGGTCGTGCCGCGATCGGCCGTCGATGATCTGCGGGTCCGTCGTGGCTAGTCGCGCCCACGCGGCGGAGCCGCATATCAGACACAGCCCCGCGCCTCTTCGGGGCGCTACCCGCCCCCCAGGTCGATGGCCTGCCGCACCTCCGCTACCCGGTCGTGTTCCTCCGCCGCGAACCGTTCCGCGTCCAGCTTCTCGGCGATCTCCTCGTCCTGTGCCATCAGCAGGTCCAGATTGGAGTCGCCCATCTCGAAGACGCCCATGTCGGCATAGGCCTGCTGGAGGCGCTTGCCCCACAGGCCGATGTCCTTGACGCAGGGGACGATGCGGGAGAAGAGCAACTTGCGGAAGAGGGCGAGGAATTCGGACCGTTCGCTGTACTCCTCGGCCTCCGCTTTCGGGATGCCGAAGTTCTCCAGCACCTCGACGCCCCGCAGCCGGTCGCGCATCAGATAGCAGCCCTCGATGACGAACTCCTCGCGCTCGCGCAGTTCGGCGTCGCTGAGCTGCCGGTAGTAGTCGCGCAGCGCCATCCGGCCGAAGGCCACGTGCCGGGCCTCGTCCTGCATGACGTAGGCCAGGATCTGCTTCGGCAGGGGCTTGTCCGTCGTGTCGCGGATCATGCCGAAGGCGGCGAGCGCGAGGCCCTCGATGAGCACCTGCATGCCGAGATACGGCATGTCCCAGCGTGAGTCGCGCAGCGTGTCGTCCAGCAGGGACTGGAGGTTGTCGTTGATCGGGTAGAGCAGGCCGATCTTCTCGTGCAGGAAACGGCCGTAGATCTCGGCGTGCCGGGCCTCGTCCATCGTCTGGGTCGCCGAGTAGAACTTCGCGTCCAGGTCGGGGACCGACTCGACGATCCGGGCCGCGCAGATCATCGCGCCCTGCTCACCGTGCAGAAACTGGCTGAACTGCCAGGAAGCGAGGTGCCGGCGCAGTTCGCCCTTGTCGCGGTCCGTCATCTTCGCCCAGTACGGGGTGCCGTAGAGGCTGATCGACTCGTCGGGGGTGCCGAGCGCGTCGTACGGGTCGACCTCCAGGTCCCAGTCGATCCGCTTCTGCGCGTCCCACTGCTTGTCCTTGCCCTTCTGGTAGAGGGCGAGGAGGCGGTCGCGCCCGGCGCCATTCTTTTGGCCAATAAAGACGGCCTCCCAGCTGAAGCGGGCGGCGCCGGTCGCAGGCACCTGCCAGGGGGAGTCTCCCGGGTCCATGGCGTACAGGTCTTCAGTCGGCATGCATCGCAGGCTCCTACTTGGTAGACGCAGGGTCAACAAGTCGCGCGCAAGGGATTGACGGGCTTGCTGACAAGCGGTCTCATAAGCCCATGACGACCGTGACCGAAGCCGACGCGCTCGACGGGCTGCGCGATGCGCTCGGCCTGCTCAAGGACCGGGAGCAGGTGGCCGAGCGGTTGCTCGCCTCCTCTCTCAAGCACTCCTTCGACCCCGACAAGGAACTGGACTGGGACGCGCCCTTCGAGGAGGGCAAGTGGTTCTGGCCGCCGGAACTGGTGTCCCTCTACGACACCCCGATGTGGAAGCGGATGAGCGAGGAGCAGCGGATCCTGCTCTCCCAGCACGAGGCCGCCGCGCTCGCCTCGCTCGGGATCTGGTTCGAGATCATCCTGATGCAGCTGCTCACCCGGCACATCTACGACAAGGCGGCGACGAGCGCGCATGTGCGCTACGCGCTGACCGAGATCGAGGACGAGTGCCGGCACTCGAAGATGTTCGCCCGCCTGATCACACACGGCGGCACACCGTGGTACCCCGTGAGCCGCGTCCACCAGAACCTCGGCCGCCTGTTCAAGACCATCTCCACCACCCCCGGCTCCTTCACCGCGACCCTGCTCGGCGAGGAGGTCCTCGACTGGATGCAGCGGCTGACCTTCCCGGACGAGCGGGTACAGCCGCTCGTCCGCGGCGTCACCCGCATCCACGTGGTCGAGGAGGCACGCCACGTCCGATACGCCCGTGAGGAACTCCGCCGCCAGATGGTGACCGCCCCGAAGTGGTCCCAGGAGTTCACCCGCGTCACCTCCGGCGAGTTCGCCCGCGTCTTCTCGGTGGCCTTCGTGAACCCCGAGGTCTACACGAACGTAGGCCTGGACAAACGAGAGGCCATGGCCCAGGTGAATGCCAGCGGCCACCGCCGGGAGGTCATGCAGACGGGAGCGAAGCGCCTGACGGACTTCTTGGACGACATCGGGGTGCTGCGAGGGATGGGACGACGCCTATGGAAGGCGTCGGGCCTCCTGGCGTAGGCGACTGGACCCACCCAGGGGCGCGGGGAACTGCGCGACCAGCCACGACGCGCCCGCAGCCGCCGACTACGCTGCACCCATGACCCCCGCCGCCCCCGCCTACCGCCGCCTCAGCGTCGAGGAGCGGCGAAGTCAGCTCCTGGACGCCGCGCTCAAACAATTCGCGCAGCGCACCCCCGAGGACGTCTCGCTCGACGACGTGGCAGAGGCGGCCGGAGTCTCCCGCCCCCTGGTCTACCGGTACTTCCCGGGCGGCAAGCAACAGCTGTACGAGGCCGCCCTCAGGTCCGCCGCGGACGAGCTGCAGCAGTGTTTCGACGAGCCCCGCGTGGGCCCGCGCCTGCCCCGGCTGGTGCGGGCCCTCGACCGCTATCTCGCCTTCGTCGACGAGCACGACACGGGTTTCAGCGCCCTCCTCCAGGGCGGCAGCGTCGTCGAGACATCCCGTACGACAGCCATCGTCGACGGCGTACGCCGGGCCGCCGCCGAGCACATCCTCAGCCATCTCGCCGTCCCCGAGGCCGGCCTGCGGCTGCGGATGACCGTACGGATGTGGATCACGGCGGTGGAGGCGGCCTCGCTCATCTGGCTCGACGAGGGCAAGCAACCGCCGCTCGACGAGCTGAGGGACTGGCTGGTGGAGCAGTTCATGGCCGCGCTGACGGTGACAGGCGGACGTGATCCGCAGACCGCCGCCCTGGTCGTGGCCCTCGCGGCGGATGGCTGAGACTGGTGGCGTGAAGACCGAAGACACCCCCTTCGAGGGCGGCCCGATGGACGGCCGTGTCCTGCCGGTGCTGCTGGGCATGACCGGGCACCCGCCCAAGACCTACCGCATCCCCGTCCCGGCCCCCGACGGCGGCGAGCCCACCGTGCTCGTCTACCGCAGGGTGCCGCGCGGGCACAGCAAGCGGCTGGGCCTGACGCAGGGCTGGAAGTACGAGTACGACCCTCAGGGCAAGCGCGGCAGCGGACTGCGGTGGCCGTGGTCCAAACCAGACACCACGCCGGGCGGCAAGCGGGATGACGCCGACGAGTGACGGCGTTGCGCCGAACCGCGCACACCCCGCGCGCGAAAGACGAGCGGCCGCCTGATGCTCGCGGTGCGGAGCGGAGGGGCCGCCCCGCACCGGAGGTGATGACATGTCAGGACGCCTTCTGCGTCTGGTCTGTACGGCGGCGGTGGCGACCCAGGCCGTTCTCGCGGCCGTACCCGCCATGGCCGTACCCGAGCCCGGCGACCGTTCGGTGGCCGAGCTGCTGACGGACCTTCAGCGGCTGTACCGGGAGGCCGAGCGGGCCACCGAGACCTACAACGCCACCGAGGAGCAGCTGAAGAAGCAGCGCACCGAGGTCGACCGCCTGGACCGTGCGCTCGCCCGCGCCCGGCTCTCCCTGCACGACAGCCGTGGAGCGGCCGGACGGCTCGCGCGCCAGCAGTACCAGAGCAGTACCGACATCTCCCCGTACGTACGGCTGCTCCTGGCCCGCGATCCACAGCACGCGCTCGACCAGGGACATGTGATCGGGCAGGTGGCACGGGAGCGGGCCGAGACCCTGCACCGGCTCACCGGAACCGAGCGCAAGGCCGACGACCTCTCGCGCAAGGCCCGCACCGCCCTCGATCGCCGGCTCTCCCTCGCCGCACGGCAGAAGAAACAGCGCGACGAGGTACGCAACCGCCTCCACGACGTCGAGAAACTCCTCGCCTCCCTCACCGCCGAACAGCTCACCGCCCTGACCGAGTTCGAGAAGAACGGCACCGACAAGGCACAACGGGAGTTCATGGCCTCCGGCGCCCTGAGCGACAACCGACCCGCCTCCCGCAAGGGCGACGAGGCGCTGCGCTACGCCGTACGGCAACTCGGGAAGCCGTACGAATGGGGCGCCGAGGGCCCGAAGACGTACGACTGCTCCGGCCTGACCTCACAGGCCTGGAGCCACGCAGGGAAACCCATCCCGAGAACCAGCCAGGAACAATGGGCCCAGCTCCCGAGAATCCCCCTCAAGAAGCTGCGCCCCGGAGACCTGGTCATCTACTTCCCGGAGGCGACACACGTGGCAATGTACTTGGGCAACGGAAAGGTCGTGCACGCACCAAGAACCGGCGAGAAGATCAAGCTGGCCCCGATCGCATCCAACCCGATCCTTGGAGCAGTACGCCCAGACGAGCGCCCCAAAGGGGCGCGGGGAACTGCGCGACAAGCCACAACGAACCCGCAGCCGCCAGAACACCGCACCCCCAACGGCGACTAGGCCACGGACCTCAAATACGCCGCCGTCTTCTCCGGCTCATAGAAGAAGTCCTCAAAATCCGCCGGATCATCAAACGCATTCGCGAACCGATCAGCCACCGGCTGCAACTCCCCCGCCGCACCGATGAGGTTCAGCACATGCTCCGGCGGCGGAGCCAACATCGCGTTGGTCCACTTGGTGACGTGCCGCGCCGTGTCCCAGTACCGCTCGAAAGTCCCCCGCATCCACGCCTCGTCGAACTCCTTCTCGCCGTGCTCGAGGATCGAGGCGAGATAGGAAGCCGCGCACTTGGACGCCGAGTTGGAGCCCTGACCTGTGATGGGGTCGTTCGCGACGACGACGTCCGCGACGCCCAGCACCAGCCCACCGCCGGGAAGGCGGCCGACCGGGTTGCGGACGGTCGGCGTGTAACGGCCGCTCAACACGCCGCCCGCGTCGGTGAGTTCGACCTTCGTGGCGCGCGCGTACTCCCACGGCGTGAACCGCTCCATGAGTTCCAGGATCAGGGAGAGGTGTTCGGCCGGGTCCTTGACGCCGTTGAAGGCGTCGAGCGGGCCGCCGGGTATGCCCTCCCAGAACAGGATGTCGGCGCGGCCGGTGGTGGTCAGCGTCGGCATGATGAACAGCTCGCCGACGCCGGGCACGAGGTTGCAGCGGACCGCGTCGTAGTCGGGGTGCTCGGGGCGCGGGCCCATGCCATGGACGTAGGCCACAGCGAGGGCACGCTGCGGCTCGCTGTAGGGGGAGCGCTCGGGGTCCCGGGCGAACATGGACACCAGCTCGCCCTTGCCCGCCGAGACGAGCACCAGGTCGTACGTACGGGAGAAGTAGTCCAGGTCGGAGACGGCCGCACCGTGGATGACGAGCTGGCCGCCGCGCTGGGCGAAGGTCTCCATCCAGCCGGCCATCTTCACCCGCTGGTCCACCGACTGCGCATACCCGTCGAGTCGGCCCACCCAGTCGATCGCGCGCGCCGCGGGACCCTCGCTCCAGGAGCCGGGGGCGGCGACCGAGACGCCGAGTCCTTCGATCTTCGGGGCCTGGGACTCCCAGAAGTTCAGCTGGAGATCGCGCTCGTGCTGCAGAGCCGTGTGGAACATGCACTGCGTCGACATGACCCGGCCGCCCCGGATCTCGTCCGCCGTCCGGTTGGACATCAGGGTGACCTCGTACCCGTGCGACTGGAGGCCGAGGGCGAGCTGGAGCCCGGACTGGCCGGCTCCGACGACGAGTATCTTCCGCATGCGGGTGCTGACTCCTAAAAGCGACTACTCGGGGGTGACATCCAGCGCGTGGCCGACGAGGGACAGGAGGGTCTCGATCACGGAGATCCTGCGCCGCGCATCCATGATCATGACAGGTATGTGCGCGGGAACCGTCAGCGCCTCCCGCACGTCCTCCGGCTCGAACCGCTCGCTGCCGTCGAAGTGGTTGACCGCGACGACATACGGCAGCCCGCAGCTCTCGAAGTAGTCCAGCGCCGGGAAGCAGTCCTTCAGGCGCCGGGTGTCGGCCATGACCACCGCGCCGATCGCGCCGCGCACCAGGTCGTCCCACATGAACCAGAACCGCTGCTGGCCCGGCGTGCCGAACAGGTAGAGCACCAGGTCGTCGTCGAGTGTGAGGCGGCCGTAGTCCATGGCCACGGTCGTGGTCAGCTTCTCCGGTGTGCCGGTGAGGTCGTCGGTGTCCTCGCTGGCCTGGGTCATCAGCGCCTCCGTCTGGAGGGGCGTGATCTCCGAGACGGCCGTGACGAGGGTGGTCTTGCCTACGCCGAAGCCGCCCGCGACGACGATCTTCGTGGCGACGGGGGCGCGGGCGAGCTCCGTCTGCCAGGACCTGAGGTTCTCGTCGGGCTCGGGCTCGGGCTCGACGAAGGGGGAGACGCCTCTCGCGGCGTCAGAGACGACGGAGTCCACTCAGCACCCTTTCCAGCAGTGCCCGGTCCGGCCGGCCGGTGCCATGGCCGGTTCCGGTGCCATGCACACGGATCTTTCCCTGGTCCGCGAGGTCGCTGATGAGCACGCGGACCACGCCGAGCGGCATCTTCAGCAGCGCGGCGATCTCGGCCACCGTGCGCATACGGCGGCACAGTTCGACGATGGCCCGCATCTCCGGCATCACCCGGGTGGTGAGGGAACCATTCGTCAGTTCCCTGCGCTCCTCGGGGGCTTCGATGGCCGCTGTGCTCGCTACGAGCGTCTCCACGAGGAGGACGTGCCCGAAGCGCGTGCGGCCGCCGGTGAGCGAGTAGGGGCGTACCCGGGCGGGCTTGCGGTCGGCGCCGCGGACGGGGAGCTTCCTCGGACCACTGCTGCTCATCGGGCACTCCCCGTCGACGCGGCTTCCAGGGATTTGCGGAGTTCGCTGCGGAGTTCGGGGGTCAGGACGTGTCCGGCGCGGCCGACGAACAGTGCCATGTGATAGGCCACCACGCTCATGTCGCAGTCCGCCGAGCCGTGCACGCCGAGCAGCGACCCGTCGCTGATCGACATCACGAACAGGCTGCCCTCGTCCATCGCGACCATCGTGTGCTTCACCGCGCCGAACTCCATGAGCTTCGCGGTGCCGATGGTGAGGCTGCCGATGCCGGAGACGACGGTGGCGAGGTCGGCGGAGGAGCCACGGGGGCCGGTGGGGCGGGCGGCGAGGGCCTCGCGCGCCGCGGCGTTGCGGCCCGGGTCGGAGGAGAGCAGCAGCAGTCCGTCGGAGGAGACCACTGCGACCGACTCGATGCCCGGCACCTCCTCGACCAGATTCGTCAGCAGCCAGTGCAGATTGCGGGCTTCACTGCTCAGTCCGAAGGTTCCGAAGGTACTGGGCGCGGTCAACTGCTTGCCTCCTCGACAGTGCCCCCCGTGGCTTCTTCGGCTTGTGCGTCATGTGGTGCGCGTGTGGTGGGTGCGCCGGGTACCTGGTGCTGGCCCGTCTGTTCGGCGATCTCCGCCTCCACGTCGCGGTAGCCCGCCTCGGCCCCTCGGCGGAAGCCACCGAGGCGGCGGCGCAGGGCTTCGGCGTCCACGGAACCGCTGCGGGGGCGCTGTGCTTGGGCGGGAACGGTGATCTTCGGGGTGCGCTTGGGCAGGCCCTTGTCGGTGACGAGTTCTTCGGGCTCGTCGGGGGTGCGCTGGTGTTCCGCCTCGGCTTCGCCTTCGGCGGGTCCGTTCGCACCCGCACCACCCGTGCGGGTTTCGTGGTCGGGTGCGGGTGGCCCCTGCGGGGCGTCCTCGCCGTCGGCGGCCGCGGGTTCGGGCGGTGGGGAGGCGGGGAGCAGGAGTTCGATCGTCGTCTCGGCTGGATGCTCCCGCGGCCCCATCGGATCCGGTACGGCCTTGTCGGCGTCCCCCGTTTCCCGTACCGCCTTCTCCGCGAGCGCGACGAGCGGGTCGCCGCCGGTCTCCGAACGGCCGTGCAGGACGTTGGAGTTGGCCTCGGCGTCCGCGCCCGGTGACGACGACGGGACCTCGACGGGCGGCGCCGTGGCCAGCAGGCCCTTGGGCAGGACGACGACCGAGGTGACGCCGCCCTGCTTCTGCTCGCGCAGCTGGACACGGACGCCGTGCCGGTGGGCCAGGCGGGCCACGACGTACAGGCCGAGACCGAGACCCTCCTCGCCCTCCTGGTCGTACGACGCCTCCGGGTCGAAGTCGGCGAGGCGGGCGTTGAGGGCGGTCATCCGCTCGGCGGTCATGCCGATGCCCTCGTCCTGGACGGAGAGCATGACCTCGCCGCTCTCCAGCAGCCACCCGGAGATCTCGACGGGCAGCTCCGGCGGCGAGGACGAGGTGGCGTTCTCCATGAGTTCGGCGAGCAGATGGCTCAGGTCGTCCGCGGCGAACCCGGCGATGTGCGCATGCGGCGGCAGCGCGGCGATGCGGACCCGCTCATACCGCTCGATCTCGCTCACCGCGGCCCGTACGACGTCGATCAACGGCACGGGCCCGGCGCTGTGCCGGCCGTGCTCGGTGCCGGCGAGGACCAGGAGGTTCTCGCTGTGCCGGCGCATGACGGTGGCGAAGTGGTCGAGCTTGAAGAGGGTGGCGAGCCGGTCGGGGTCCTGCTCGCGCTCCTCCAGACCCTCGATGACGCCGAGTTGGCGTTCGACGAGGCCGAGGGTGCGCAGTGCGAGGTTGACGAAGGTGGCGCCGATGCTGTCCCGCAGCCGGTCCAACTGGGCGGTGGACTCGGCGAGTTCGGCCCGCAGCCGCTCGCGGGCGTCGGCCATCTTCTGCCGCTGGCCGACCAGGTGCTTGCGGTCGGCCTCCAGCGTGGCGACCCGCTCGTGGAGGGCGACGGCCTGCGCGTGCAGGGCGTTGACGGAGCGGACGACCTGGGCGAACTCGTCGTTGCGGCCGGTGAAGGTGACGGGTTCCGCGGCGGCGGGGTCCTCCGCGTTCGCCAGCCGGGCCGAGCCGCGCTTCAGGACGGAGAGCGGGCGGGTGAGCGTACGCGCCATGGCCGTGGCGATACCGATGGTCAGCAGGACCAGCGCGCCGAGGACGGCGATCCGGATCTCCAGCTCGGTGACATCGTCGTCGCGCAGCTGGGCGAGATCCTTGGTGCGCCGGTCGAAGAGCGCGGACTCGGCGCCGCGCATCGCGTCGATACGGGCGGACAGGGCGGCGTCCGCCTTCTCGGTACTGGTGCCGAGTTCGCCGTCGGAGAGGGTCGGCTGGTCGGTGAGGGAGGCGAGGTACTTCTCGCCGGAGTCGACCTCGGGACCGGTGACCGTGTTGTCGTACGAGGTCCGGGCCGACTTGGGCGCGGTGTCGCGGAACTCGGCGAGGGCCGCGTCGGAACGCAGCCGGGCCTCCTGGGCGGCGCCGGTGAGCGCGTCACGCTGCTTGGTGTCGGCGTCGGAGGACCGGGTGACGGTGCTCGCCAGTCCGGTGATGGGGTCGATGACCGTCTCGGTGGTGCGCGGGATGTTGAGCGCGGCGAGGAGCAGTCCGCGGGCGGCGGCGGCCTGCTGGACGGCGGAATCCAGCTCGGCGAGGGCGTAGGCGCCGGAGCCGGCGCGGGGCGGCATCTCCTCGGCCAGTTGCTCGGCGAGCCGGTGGAGTTCGGTGATGGTGGCGGAGTAGGCGTCGTGCGTGTCGAGGGCACTGCTCTTTCCGGTGAGCGCCGCTCTCCGTACGGCCGCGATCCCGTCGAGGTCGGACCGCAGCGAGGCGGGCGCGTCCGTATCGGCGCGCAACTCCTCGACCTGCCGGTCCACGCGGACGCTGCGCTGCTCGCTCGGCGCCTTGGACTTGGGCCGCCCGGCCGCGATGTACGAGGTCACCTCGTCCCGCTCGTCGGCCAGCGAGTGGGCGAGCGTGAGCGCGTCCTCGGTCTGCTCGGAGAGCGTCACCAGCGACTGGGAGTCGCTCAGTTGCCCCGAGGCGGCGATGAGCGAGGGCGCTCCGGCCGCGGCGACGGCGGCGGCCACCACGGCGACAGCGACGATCAGCCGGTTGCGTACATGGGTCGGGCGGCCCTTGCCGGCGAGTGTGTCCGACGTGTGCTCCGTGCCCCCTGGGGAGGCCGTCTGCTTGCCTGTACGACGAGGCCGCGTCTTCTGCACCGGTGCTCGCATTCCTGACTCGTGATACCCATGGGCCCGGGTGACGCTGCGTCAACTGGTGCTCCCAGCCGGTACGTCCGCCCGGTACGGATCCCGACCCTCCCACGCCGGTGGGCAGCGGTCGCGCATCACCTGACCCGCCACCCGAAGGAGTGAACCTCGGTCGGCAGTGGGCGGGCAAGTTCCTGTGACGCTCCCGACGCGCCCCGGCGGCGGGCCGGTTGGACGTCTGCGGCGCACGGTGGCACTATGTGCCGCCACGCCGTCTCGGACGGAACCATTCCACCCCATTTCAGGCTTCTGACCTGCGAGGGTCCTGCACGGGTGCGCCAACTCGGCAACTGTTGCGACCCTTTGACGAACCTCGTGAAGAGCTCGTGGAGACTGGCCGAATGCGAACCGAAGTTGTCTCGGAGCCCGGCGATCCGACCCACCCCAACGAGGACTTCGCGAGCGTCGCCGTACCGGCCTCAGGACAGGGCGGCACCCTCGTCGTCCTGGACGGAGTGACACCCCCGAAGGACGGGACCGGCTGTCTGCATTCCGTCCCTTGGTACTGCGCACGTCTCGGCGGAGCCCTGACCGAACTGACCGTTTCACTCCCGGATGTTCCGCTGGCCGAAACCCTTGCCTCCGCTATCGCGCGTACTGCCGAGTCCCACGCGCAAACCTGTGACCTTTCTCACCCACGCACCCCACAGGCAACCGTGGTCCTGACCCGCTGGTCCCCGGAGACCGTCGAGTATCTGGTCCTCTCCGACTCGGCACTCCTGGTGGAGTCCGCCGACGGCACGATCACGGCCCTGCTCGACGACCGCCTCTCCCGCCTCTCCCGCCTCCCCCGCACCTCCCTCACCACCGACGCCGTCGCCGACGCCACCGTCCGCAACAAGGAGGGCGGCTTCTACACCGCCGCCGCGGACCCGACGGTCGCGGCACGCGCGGTGACGGGCGTGCTGCCGCGCCGCGAGGTCCGGGCCCTGGCCGCCCTGACGGACGGCGCGACCCGCTGGGTGGAGAAGTTCGGCGCGGGCGACTGGGCCGACTGCTTCGACCTCGTACGCAAGGAGGGGGCGGGGGAGTTGGTGGCACGGGTACGGGCGCTGGAACTGGCGGACACGGAGCGGGTGTACCTCCGGCGCAGCAAGACGCACGACGACGCGACGGTGGTGTACGCGGAGCTGTGAGCTGCGTCGGTGAAGCGCCCCAAAGGGGCGCGGGGCTGTATCGATATGCGGCTCCGCCGCGTGGGCGCGACCAGCCACGACGGCGCCGCGGACGACCACCGACCAATCGCGGCACTTCCCGCGGAGCGCTCAGCTCTCCATCTTCCGGTTCAGCTGATGCAGCAGCCGGGCCAGCTCGGCGACCTCGCCGCGGTCCCAGTGGGCGAGCTGGTTGACGTAGCGTGCCCGGCGCGCCTCCCGTACCTTGCCCACCCGGCCGCGCCCTTCCTCCGTCAGATGGATGAGCCAGGCCCGCCCGTCCGCCGGGTCGGGCTCACGGACGACCAGACCGAGGTCCTCCAGCGCGCGGAGCTGACGGGACATGGTCGCCTTCCCGACACCGATGTACGCGGCGAGTTCCGTGGCGCGCTGGCCGCCGAGTTCATCCAGCCGGACCAGCAGACCGTACGCGGCGGACTCCAGGTCGGGGTGGACCTCGCGGGCCATCTCGCCCTGGCTGGCCCGGGCCCGGCGCAGCAGCACCGTCAACTCGCGCTCCAGGGACAGGAATTCCCGGTCCACACCACTCGGCAACGTGTCGGATTCGACTCGACGTCCGCCGCCGTTTCCGTCTTCGTGCACGTCAGCCCCTACCTTGAATTTCCCGGTCCTGAAAGTTTCCGCCAAATGCAGTCATAGCCGCAGCTCCGTCAGTATTTCGCAGGCGTAGACCAACGGCAGCCCTCGGACCCCCTTCCAACCCCGTCTTCTACGTGCGTAGCTTCTCTATCAGGAACTTGCTGACATGCCCACGCCAGACGCATCGGAAGCGGCGCCGGCAGCCGCATTCCCCCCATCGCCTTCTCCACCGAGCACGACCGAGCCCTCGGAGGCACGCTATGACCGTGCACAGACCTGGATCGGTACACCCCCGGCGCCGGCGCCTCTCCCTCACCGGCCCCCTGCTCGCCGCCCTGTCCCTCCTCCTCGCCCTCGCCGCCCCGGCCACCGCCGGCGACGAGCCGGACGCCGACCCGCCGGCCCGCGGCTCCGCCTACATGGGCATGGGCGTCCTCGCCCATGACGGACAGCACGGCCTGCCCGCCGACGCCCGCGCCACCCAGACGGAGGGCGTGGACGTCTCCAGCCATCAGGGCAACGTCGCCTGGTCCACCCTCTGGAAGAGCGGCGTCCGGTGGGCCTACGCGAAGGCGAGCGAGGGGACGTACTACACGAACCCCTACTTCGCCCAGCAGTACACCGGCTCCCACAGCGTCGGCATGGTCCGCGGTGCCTACCACTTCGCCACACCCGACACCACCAGCGGCGCCGCCCAGGCGAACTACTTCGTCGACCACGGCGGCGGCTGGTCCCGCGACGGCAAGACCCTGCCCGGCGCCCTCGACATCGAGTGGAACCCGTACGGCGCAACCTGCTACGGCAAGACGCAGAGCGGCATGGTCAGCTGGATCCGTGACTTCCTGAACCAGTACAAGGCCCGCACCGGCCGCGACGCCGTCATCTACACCGCCACCAGCTGGTGGACCCAGTGCACCGGCAACTACGCCGGCTTCGCCTCCGCCAACCCGCTGTGGATCGCCCGGTACGCGTCGACCGTGGGGACGCTGCCCGCGGGATGGAAGTACTACACGATGTGGCAGTACACGTCCTCCGGGCCGACGGTCGGGGACCACAACAAGTTCAACGGGACGCTGGACCGACTGCGGGCGCTGGCCAACGGCTAGAACGACGCCGCCACTCCGGCAGGGAGGTCCGGGGGCCACCCCCCGGAAAATGCAGCAACAGGACACTGGACCGACCGCGGGCACCGGCCAACGGCTGACGTCCCGCCGTGCGGCGAAGGCCCGGGCCTCCCTCACAGGGACCCGGGCCTTGCCTGTCCGGTCGCGCCCGTCACGCCGCGACCGGAACCTCCGGGGCCGCGTCGCTGGTGGCCGGCGACAGGGCCAGTTCCAGGACCTGGCGGACGTCGGTGACGGTGTGGACGTCGAGCTTGTCCAGCACCTCGGCCGGGACGTCGTCCAGGTCGGGCTCGTTGCGCTTGGGGATGACGACGGTGGTGACGCCCGCGCGATGGGCCGCGAGGAGCTTCTGCTTCACGCCGCCGATCGGCAGGACCCGGCCGGTCAGGGAGACCTCGCCGGTCATCGCCACGTCCGTGCGGACCAGACGGCCGGAGAGCAGGGACGCGAGGGCCGTCGTCATCGTGACGCCCGCGCTCGGGCCGTCCTTCGGCACCGCGCCCGCCGGGAAGTGGATGTGCACGCCCCGGTCCTTCAGGTCGGCCACCGGGAGTTCCAGTTCGGCGCCGTGCGAGCGGAGGAAGGACAGGGCGATCTGCGCGCTCTCCTTCATCACGTCACCCAGTTGGCCGGTCAGCGTCAGTCCCGCCGCGCCCGTCTCCGGGTCGGCCAGCGACGCCTCGACGAACAGGACGTCACCGCCCGCGCCGGTCACCGCGAGGCCGGTGGCGACACCGGGGACCGCCGTACGGCGCTCCGCCGGGTCCTGCGCGGACTCGGGCACGTGGTGCGGTCGGCCGATCAGGCCACGGAGGTCGCCGTCGCCGACGGTGAACGGCAGCTTCCGCTCGCCGAGTTCGTGCTGCGCCGCAACCTTGCGGAGCAGCCGTGCGATGGAGCGCTCCAGGTTGCGGACGCCCGCCTCGCGCGTGTACTCGCCGGCGAGCTTGCGCAGCGCGCTCTCGTCGATGACGACCTCGTCCGTGTTCAGACCGGCCCGCTCCAGCTGGCGCGGGAGCAGGTGGTCGCGGGCGATGACGATCTTCTCGTCCTCGGTGTAGCCGTCGAGGCGGACCAGCTCCATACGGTCGAGCAGGGCCTCCGGGATGGCCTCCAGTACGTTCGCCGTGGCGAGGAAGACGACATCGCTCAGGTCGAGTTCGACCTCCAGGTAGTGATCGCGGAACGTGTGGTTCTGCGCCGGGTCCAGGACCTCGAGGAGGGCCGCCGCCGGGTCGCCGCGGAAGTCCGAGCCCACCTTGTCGATCTCGTCGAGCAGGACGACCGGGTTCATCGACCCGGCCTCCTTGACGGCGCGGACGATACGGCCGGGCAGCGCGCCGACGTACGTACGCCGGTGGCCGCGGATCTCGGCCTCGTCGCGGACGCCACCGAGGGCGACACGGACGAACTTGCGGCCCATGGCGTGCGCGACCGACTCGGCGACCGAGGTCTTGCCGACGCCGGGCGGGCCGACCAGGGCCAGTACGGCACCGCCGCGCCGTCCGCCGATGACACCGAGGCCACGCTCGCTGCGCCGCTTGCGCACGGCCAGGTACTCGGTGATCCGCTCCTTCACGTCCTCCAGGCCCGCGTGCTCGGCGTCGAGGATCTCCTTCGCGCCCTGGATGTCGTACGCGTCCTCGGTCCGTTCGTTCCACGGCAGTTCGAGGACGGTGTCCAGCCAGGTGCGGATCCAGGAGCCCTCCGGGGACTGGTCGCTGGACCGCTCCAGCTTGTCGACCTCCTTGAGCGCGGCCTCGCGGACCTTCTCGGGGAGGTCGGCGGCCTCGACGCGGGCGCGGTAGTCGTCGGACTCCTCGCCGTCCTTCTCGCCGTTCAGCTCACGCAGTTCCTTGCGTACGGCTTCCAGCTGGCGGCGGAGCAGGAACTCGCGCTGCTGCTTGTCGACGCCCTCCTGGACGTCCTTGGCGATGGTCTCGGCGACGTCCTGCTCGGCGAGGTGGTCGCGCAGCTGCTGGGTGGCGAGCTTGAGGCGGGCGACGGGGTCGCCGGTCTCCAGCAGCTCGATCTTCTGGTCGGTGGTGAGGAAGGGCGAGTAGCCGGAGTTGTCGGCGAGCGCGGAGACGTCGTCGATGGCCTGCACGCGGTCCACGACCTGCCAGGCGCCGCGCCGGCGCAGCCAGGCGGTGGCGAGGGCCTTGTACTCCTTGACCAGTTCGGTGACGTGGCCCGGCAGCGGCTCGGGCACGCTCTCGTCGACCCTGGTCGCCTCGACCCACAGCGCCGCGCCCGGCCCGGTGGTCCCGGCCCCGATCTGCACGCGCCCGCGCCCGCGGATGAGGGCACCCGGGTCACCGTCGGCGAGCCGGCCGACCTGCTCGACGGTGCCGAGCACACCCGTGCCCGCGTACGTCCCGTCGATGCGCGGTACCAGCAGCACCCTCGGCTTACCCGGCTCCGACCGCGCGGCGACCTGGGCGGCCTCCACCGCGGCCCGTACGTCGGTGTCGTTCAGGTCCAGCGGCACCACCATCCCGGGCAGCACGACCTCGTCGTCGAGCGGCAGCACGGGCAGGGTGAGCGGTGAGGACGTCGAAGCCATGATCTCCCCTTCGGCAGTCAAGTTGAGCTATGCCGACTCAATGCTCGTGAGCCTCCGGATGTTCCCCGGCCTGCGTTCGCTGTCAGCGATCGAGGTGACGGCGCTGGTGAAGGAGTTGGGGCGTTCGGGAAAGTGGGCCATACGGGGAAGCGGCGAACAGGCCCGCGAATTCCCGGTGCTACTCCGGCCCGTGCTCGGACGTCGGCCTGGGATGCGCGGCCCGGGCGGCGCCCGGTTCGGCCAGCGCCTCACGGAGGAACGGCACGATGCCGCGTTCCATCAGGGCCTCGCGCCAGGCTTCTCTGGCCCTGGCCACCCTGTCGCCCGGCTCACCGGAAGGGCAGGCCGCGGACGAGGGACCGTTGCGCAGGGCGGTGATGAGCAGACCGACGGCGGCGACGAGGATCGCGACCGCGGTCACCGCGCCGAAGACCCATCCGGTGGTCAGCAGGGTCCGGGCAACGCCCGACGTGGGTTCGAGCACCTTCAGGACGTACCCGACGATCAGGAGGACGGCCGCGGCGGTGGCGGCGAGGATGGGGGCCAGGACAGCGGCGACGGCGACGACGCCCGCGCCGGCGCTCTCGGGAGCCTCGTCCGCCGCGGCGGGTCGGCCCAAGACGGACGGCACCGGCCGGCGCGCTTCCTCACGGACGCGGACGTAGTCCTGATACTCGGTGGCCGCCGCTGCCGTGATGAGTGCGGAGGCGTTGAGCGCCATGGTGCGCAGCTGTGCGGAGTTGAGCCGCTGTCCGACGGCGGCCAGTTCCGGGCGGTGCGGGGCGGAGCGCAGCACCTCGTCGACGATCTGCTCGAAGTCCCGGCGGTCCCCGCTCAGCAGGTGCTCCGGAACGCCGCGACGCCGGGCCGCGACGGGCCGGCGTCCGGGGCGCTCGCCGCCGCCACTGATCTGCACGTCCACGTCGCCCCCGAGTGTCACGGACGGCTGGATTCCATCGACCTGAACCCTCGTCATGAGCCTAGGACGACCATGGGGAGCGAGGAAGACGCTTCCGAAAATCCGGTCACCCGCGCCCCGAAGGGGCGCGGGGAACTGCGCGACCAGCCACGACGGCGCCGCAGACGACCGCCGACCCATCGCAGCAGCTGGAGCGGAGCGCACGCCGCACCATCGGCCACATCCCGATCCCGATCCCCAGCGCGATCAGATGCCCCCAGTTGGACATCGGATCCAGGAACGCGATCAGGTCCTCCACGAGCACCCAGCCGAACAGACCCAGCAGCGGCCACCGCAGCCACGGTGACAGCAGGCCCGCCAACGCGCCGATCGAGGCCGCGACGCCGAAGCTGATGCCGTAGTCGAGGCGGTGGAGTGAGGTGTCGGGCAGATGGCCCGCCAGCACCGCGAGGCCGATGGGGACTTCGGTCGCGAGGGTGGTCAGCACATGGCCGACCAGGAACACGACGGCCGTGCGCGCCCCGCCGATCCGCCGTTCCAGGGCGGTGAGGACGAGCAGGAAGGCCACCGCGAACGGCGACAGCAACCCGCCCGCGACCCACAGCGCGCTGGCCAGCAGCACGAACGCGGGTGTGGCGACGAGGTGCGCCACGTCCGTGCTGGAGCCCTGGACGAGGGTGTGGACGACGGCCGGGTCGGCGTACTCCATGATCAGCGAGGTGCCCGCCAGCACGGCCGCGTAGCTGAAGGTGAAGGGGGTGCCCGTGGGGGTGGGCAGCAGCAGCCATGGACGCGGGGCTCGCCGGCGAGGGGCGCCGGCACCGGTCCCCGTTGCCGCGGCATTCCGTTCAGCAGCCCGGAGACCTCGGGAAGGACGTCAGGAGACGTCGTGGGCGCGTTCCGTTCCACCGTGCGGCGCTCCTTCCGTTTCGCCCCACCCTCTGCGCCCCGACGAGGCCCTGTCTGTGACCGGCGCCACCTCACACCCGATTCACACTCAACTCTCAGACGACCACCGGCACTCCGTGCTCTCTCCGCGATTGCGTCAACAATCCGTCAGAGAAGTGCCACGATGGGTCGATGCCCACCGCATACGACATGCCCGAAGTCCTGGACCGTCGTGAGGGCCCGCACGGAGAGGTCGTCCTGCGCCGCCACGGCGAACTGCTGCAGATCATCGCGAACGGCTGCTTCCTGATGGACACCTCCGACGGCCGCTCGGAGCGGCGGCTCGTCGACGTCGCACTCGACGCCCTGGACGCCCGTGAGCGGCCGAACGTGCTGATCGGAGGCCTGGGCGTAGGTTTCTCGCTCGCACATGCCGCGGAGAATCGGCGCTGGGGCCGCATTACCGTCGTCGAACGCGAACCGGCCGTCATCGACTGGCACCGTCAAGGTCCACTGTCCGCAGTGTCCGCGAAGGCCCTCGCGGATCCCCGCACGGAGATCGTCGAAAGTGACCTGATCTCTTACGTCAATGAGATTTCCGACACGTACGACGCCCTGTGCCTCGACATCGACAACGGGCCCGAATGGACCGTCACCGAGGACAACGACGGACTGTACTCACCGGCCGGACTGGCAAGCTGCGCAAGGGTGTTGAGGCCAGGGGGCGTGCTGGCCGTATGGTCGGCGAAGCCCTCTCCGGAATTTGAAGGAACCCTATGGAATGCCGGTTTCCAACAGGTGCGTACCGATGAGATCCCCGTTGCCCGGGGCGTGCCGGACGTCGTGCATCTCGGCGTCCGACCTGGATAGCAAACGGACGGTGACTCCCCGTACTCTGCTTCCCTGACGCCGATCATTCAAGCGTCAATCGCAGTCATGCGCAGTCATAAGGGATCACCCCACGGATTCCGGAAAGCAACTTCAGGGGCGGGCGATGGAGCAGACACACACCTCCCACAACGGCACGGCAACGGCCACCCCCGGCGCACAGCGCCGGGTGCTGGTGGTCGAGGACGACCCCACGATCGTGGACGCCATCGCCACCCGCCTGCGTGCCGAAGGATTTCTCGTACAGACGGCGGGCGACGGCCCGGCCGCCGTCGACACGGCCGAGGCCTGGCAGCCGGACCTGCTGATCCTCGACATCATGCTGCCGGGCTTCGACGGCCTGGAGGTCTGCCGGCGCGTGCAGGCCGCCAGGCCGGTGCCGGTGCTGATGCTCACGGCACGCGACGACGAGACGGACATGCTGGTCGGGCTCGGCGTCGGCGCCGACGACTACATGACCAAGCCGTTCTCCATGCGGGAGCTGGCCGCCCGGGTGCACGTACTGCTGCGCCGGGTGGAGCGGGCCGCGATCGCCGCCTCCACGCCGCGCAGCGGCATCCTGCGCCTCGGCGAGCTGGAGATCGACCACGCGCAGCGCCGGGTGCGGGTGCGCTCGGAGGACGTGCACCTCACGCCCACCGAGTTCGACCTGCTGGTGTGCCTGGCGAACACCCCGCGCGCGGTGCTCTCCCGTGAGCAGCTGCTCGCCGAGGTGTGGGACTGGGCGGACGCCTCCGGCACCCGGACCGTCGACAGCCACATCAAGGCGCTGCGGCGGAAGATCGGCGCCGAGCGGATCCGTACGGTGCACGGCGTGGGCTATGCGCTGGAGACGCCGACGCCATGAGCGACGGGCCGGCCCCGCGCAGAGGCCCCGGGGAACCCTGGGGCGGCGTACGTCCGTTCTCGATCAAGACCAAGCTGGGCGCGCTCGTCGTCATCTCGGTCCTGATCACCACCGGCCTGATGATGATCGCGATGCGCACCGAGACCGAGCTGCGCTTCATCACGGTCTTCTCGATGATCGCCACACTGCTGATCACGCAGTTCGTGGCGCACTCGCTGACCGCGCCGCTGGACGAGATGAACGCGGTGGCCCGGTCCATCGCGCAGGGCGACTACACGCGCCGGGTGCGGGACAACCGGCGTGACGAGCTGGGCGATCTGGCCGAGACCATCAACGCCATGGCCGACGAGCTGGGGGAGCAGGAGCGCCAGCGCAAGGAGCTGGTGGCGAATGTCTCGCACGAGCTGCGTACGCCGATCGCGGGCCTGCGCGCGGTCCTGGAGAACATCGTCGACGGCGTCACCGAGGCCGACCCGGAGACCATGCGGACGGCCCTGAAGCAGACGGAGCGGCTCGGTCGGCTGGTGGAGACCCTGCTCGACCTCTCCCGGCTCGACAACGGCGTCGTACCGCTGAAGAAGCGGCGTTTCGAGGTGTGGCCGTATCTGTCGGGCGTACTCAAGGAAGCCAACATGGTCGCCCCGGTCCGCGCGGGCATCGCGTCCGGATCCGGCACCCACACCCGTACGGACGTCCATCTGCACCTCGACGTCTCCCCGCCGGAGCTGACCGCGCACGCCGACCCCGAGCGGATCCACCAGGTCGTCGCCAACCTGATCGACAACGCGGTCAAGCACAGCCCGCCGCACGGCCGGGTGACGGTGAAGGCCCGGCGCGGGAACTACCCCGAGTCGCTGGAGCTGGAGGTCCTCGACGAGGGGCCCGGTATCCCGAGGTCGGAGTGGCACCGCGTGTTCGAGCGGTTCAACCGGGGAGCCGTGAACCGCCCGCACGGACCCGGCAGCGACGGTGGCACGGGGCTGGGTCTGGCGATCGCCCGCTGGGCGGTGGATCTGCATGGCGGCCGGATCGGCGTGGCCGAATCCCAGCGAGGTTGCCGGATTCTGATCACCCTTCCGGGCGAGCCATCCATGCCAAGTTGACGTAAAGTTCGAACCGGAGCCACAAGATCCACGTCGGTCCCCGGCTGACAGGCACGTGTGATCAGGCAGAGACCCGCGCCTTGCTCGCGCCGGGTCGGGATCGAGCCATCCCTTCCGCACCAGAACCACGCCTGTTTCCCGCCATTTCCACCACCGAAACACGCGGTTCAGTGTGACTTACACGACGATGGGCAGGCCCGGACTGACCTTCGCGGCCACGGGGGCGTAGCCTTGATTCCCGCTGTCCATAACCTTGTGAAGCGGAAGAGGGCGGTTGCCGCCGTGTCGCCACAGTCCCCCAGTAACTCGAGCATCTCGACCGACACCGACCAAGCGGGGAAGAACCCCGCGGCCGCGTTCGGTCCGAACGAGTGGCTCGTCGACGAGATCTATCAGCAGTACCTCCAGGACCCGAATTCTGTAGACCGCGCCTGGTGGGACTTCTTCGCCGACTACAAGCCCGGGGCCGCCGCCCCGTCGGCTCCGGCGGGTACCGCGGCCGCGGGGGCCGCGGGCACCACCACCACGGCTCAGCCGGCGCAGGCCCCGGCCGCACCGGCCACTCCCGCCGCCCCGGCTCCGGCGCCCGCGGCCCCGAAGCCCGCCGCCGCGGCTCCCGCCCCGGCGAAGGCGCCCGCCAAGCCCGCTGCCGCCGCGCCCAAGGCCGCGCCCGCGACTCAGGCCCCCGACGGCCCGGAGTACGTGACGCTGCGCGGCCCGTCCGCCGCGGTCGCCAAGAACATGAACGCCTCGCTGGAGCTGCCCACGGCCACGTCCGTGCGCGCGGTCCCGGTGAAGCTGCTGTTCGACAACCGCATCGTCATCAACAACCACCTCAAGCGCGCCCGGGGCGGGAAGATCTCCTTCACGCACCTGATCGGCTACGCGATGGTGCAGGCCATCAAGGCCATGCCGTCGATGAACTACGCGTTCGGCGAGAAGGACGGCAAGCCGACGCTGATCAAGCCGGCGCACATCAACCTCGGCCTCGCCATCGACCTGGTGAAGCCGAACGGCGACCGCCAGCTGGTCGTCGCGGCCATCAAGAAGGCCGAGACGCTGAACTTCTTCGAGTTCTGGCAGGCCTACGAGGACATCGTCCGTCGCGCCCGCGACAACAAGCTGACGATGGACGACTTCACCGGTGTCACGGTCTCGCTGACCAACCCCGGTGGCCTCGGCACGGTCCACTCGGTCCCCCGCCTGATGCCCGGCCAGTCGGTCATCATGGGCGTCGGCTCCATGGACTACCCGGCGGAGTTCCAGGGCACCTCCCAGGACACGCTGAACAAGCTCGGCATCTCCAAGGTCATGACGCTCACGTCGACGTATGACCACCGGGTGATCCAGGGCGCGGCCTCCGGCGAGTTCCTGCGCGCGGTCGCCAACCTGCTCCTCGGCGAGAACGGGTTCTACGACGAGATCTTCGAGTCGCTGCGCATCCCCTACGAGCCGGTCCGCTGGCTCAAGGACATCGACGCGTCGCACGACGACGACGTGACGAAGGCCGCCCGCGTCTTCGAGCTGATCCACTCCTACCGGGTCCGCGGCCACGTCATGGCCGACACCGACCCGCTGGAGTACCGCCAGCGCAAGCACCCCGACCTCGACATCGTCGAGCACGGCCTCACCCTGTGGGACCTGGAGCGCGAGTTCGCCGTCGGTGGCTTCGCCGGCAAGTCGATGATGAAGCTGCGCGACATCCTCGGCGTGCTGCGCGACTCGTACTGCCGCACCACCGGCATCGAGTTCATGCACATCCAGGACCCCAAGCAGCGCAAGTGGATCCAGGACCGGGTCGAGCGCGGCCACACCAAGCCGGAGCGCGAGGAGCAGCTGCGCATCCTGCGCCGGCTGAACGCCGCGGAGGCCTTCGAGACCTTCCTGCAGACGAAGTACGTCGGCCAGAAGCGCTTCTCCCTGGAGGGCGGCGAGTCCGTCATCCCGCTGCTCGACGCGGTGCTGGACTCGGCCGCCGAGTCCCGCCTGGACGAGGTCGTCGTCGGCATGGCCCACCGCGGCCGGCTGAACGTGCTCGCCAACATCGTCGGCAAGTCGTACGCCCAGATCTTCCGCGAGTTCGAGGGCAACCTCGACCCGAAGTCGATGCACGGCTCCGGCGACGTGAAGTACCACCTGGGCGCCGAGGGCACGTTCACGGGCCTGGACGGCGAGCAGATCAAGGTCTCCCTGGCCGCGAACCCGTCCCACCTGGAGACGGTCGACCCGGTCATCGAGGGCATCTCCCGCGCCAAGCAGGACATCATCAACAAGGGCGGCACGGACTTCACGGTCCTGCCGGTGGCGATCCACGGCGACGCGGCCTTCGCGGGCCAGGGCGTGGTGGCCGAGACCCTGAACATGTCGCAGCTGCGCGGCTACCGCACCGGCGGCACGGTCCACGTCGTCATCAACAACCAGGTGGGCTTCACCGCCGCGCCGGAGTCGTCCCGCTCGTCGATGTACGCCACCGACGTGGCGCGCATGATCGAGGCCCCGATCTTCCACGTGAACGGCGACGACCCGGAGGCCTGCGTGCGCGTCGCGCGGCTGGCCTTCGAGTTCCGCCAGGCCTTCAACAAGGACGTGGTGATCGACCTCATCTGCTACCGCCGCCGCGGTCACAACGAGTCGGACAACCCGGCCTTCACCCAGCCGCTGATGTACGACCTGATCGACAAGAAGCGCTCGGTGCGCAAGCTGTACACCGAGTCCCTGATCGGTCGCGGCGACATCACCCTGGAAGAGGCCGAGCAGGCGCTGCAGGACTACCAGGGCCAGTTGGAGAAGGTCTTCACGGAGGTCCGTGAGGCGGTCTCGCAGCCGGCCGCGGCTCCGGTGTCGGACCCCCAGGCCGACTTCCCGGTCGCCGTGGGCACAGCGATCTCCACGGAGGTCGTCAAGCGGATCGCCGAGTCCCAGGTCAACATCCCGGACTCCTTCCACGTCCACCCGCGGCTGCTGCCGCAGCTGCAGCGCCGGGCGGCGATGGTCGAGGACGGCACGATCGACTGGGGCATGGGTGAGACCCTCGCGGTCGGTTCCCTCCTGCTGGAGGGCACCCCGGTCCGCCTGTCCGGCCAGGACTCCCAGCGGGGCACCTTCGGCCAGCGCCACGCGGTTCTCATCGACCGTCAGACGGGCGAGGAGTACACCCCGCTGCAGTACCTCGCCGAGGACCAGGCGCGGTACAACGTCTACAACTCCCTGCTGTCCGAATACGCGGTCATGGGCTTCGAGTACGGCTACTCGCTGGCCCGTCCCAACGCGCTCGTGATGTGGGAGGCGCAGTTCGGCGACTTCGTCAACGGCGCGCAGACGGTGGTCGACGAGTACATCTCGGCGGCCGAGCAGAAGTGGGGCCAGACGAGCGGCGTGACACTGCTCCTCCCCCACGGCTACGAGGGCCAGGGCCCGGACCACTCCTCGGCCCGCGTCGAGCGCTTCCTCCAGCTCTGCGCCCAGAACAACATGACGGTCGCGATGCCGACGCTCCCGTCGAACTACTTCCACCTCCTGCGGTGGCAGGTGCACAACCCGCACCACAAGCCGCTGGTGGTCTTCACGCCGAAGTCGATGCTGCGCCTCAAGACCGCCGCGTCGAAGACGGAGGAGTTCACGTCGGGTCAGTTCCGCCCGGTCATCGGCGACGCGGCCGTGGATCCGGCCGCGGTCCGCAAGGTCGTCTTCGTGGCGGGCAAGCTGTACTATGACCTGGAGGCGGAGCGCCAGAAGCGCGGCGCCAAGGACACGGCGATCATCCGTATCGAGCGGCTGTACCCGCTGCCGGGTGCCGAGCTCCAGGCCGAGATCGCCAAGTACTCGAACGCCGAGAAATACCTCTGGGCCCAGGAGGAGCCGGCGAACCAGGGTGCCTGGCCGTTCATCGCCCTCAACCTGATCGACCACCTGGACCTCGCGGTCGGCGCCGACATCCCGCACGGCGAGCGCCTGCGGCGCATCTCGCGCCCGCACGGCTCGTCCCCGGCGGTGGGCTCCGCGAAGCGGCACCAGGCCGAGCAGGAGCAGTTGGTGCGTGAGGTGTTCGAGGCGTAGTCCTCGCGACAAACGCACGACGGCACGCACGGCGAAGGGCCCGGTTCCGGAGTTTCTCCGGGGCCGGGCCCTTCGGCGTGCGGTCAGGCGTCGCGGTCAGCCCAGGAAGGGCTCGAAGTCCCAGTAGGGGCGCGTGCGTTGCCGGGCCGAGATGGTGTGCGGGTGCTGCGCGCCGAGCGTCCGGGTCAGGGCCAGCAGGCCGTCTTCCTCGAGCTTCCCGGCCTCCTCCTGCTCGCGCGCCGCGCGCAGGTCCGCGGCCAGCGCCACCTGCCCGGACAGCGTGAGCGGATGCTCGTCGCCCAGCGCGTGCCGGGCACGGCGCAGGGTGTCCCGGCTCAGCTCCGCGGCCTCGGCGATACGGCCGTTGAAGTTCCGCCCGCTCGCGGCGTTGAGGGCGCAGCCCAGGACCCACGGGTGGTCCGGGCCGAGCGTGGCGGTGAGACCGGCCAGCGCGGCCTCGAACATCGACATGGCCTCTGCGCGTTCACCGGCGGCCTGCATGACGAGGCCGCTGTTGGAGAGCATGCCGGTGGCGACCGGGTGCGCGGGACCGAGAAGGGAGCGGTAGCCCGCCTCCGCCTCGTCGATCAGGTCCCGGGACTGGCTGAGGTCACCGTGTTCCCGCAGATAGTTGCCGTAATTGCAGATGAAGGCCAGGGTGCGGTAGTGCCCGCGGCCGTGCACCTGCGCCAGCTGCTCGAGGAGGCTGGCCATCTCGGGGCCCGCGTCCTGGGTCTGGCCGCCCTCACGGCGGCGGCACATGACCAGCTGGCCGCGGGCGGAGAGCGTCTGCGGATGCTGCGGGCCGAGCACCTGCACATGCAGGCGGACCAGAGGCTCCTGACGGGTGAGCGCGTCGCGCCAGCGGCCGAGGAAGCGCAGGTCCTGCACGACCGCGTTGCCCGAGCTGAGTGTGTTGATGTGCCGGGCGCGCAGCACGCTCTCCCGCCGGGCGAGGGTCTCCAGGTCGAGGTCGTACGCCTCCTGGTACCTGCCCAGCAGCCGCAGCCCGACGCCGAGGTTGTGCCGGGCGATCAGCGTGGCGGCCTCGTCCGGGCCGAGCTGCCGGGCGTAGCCGTCGAAGGTCTCCCGTTGCAGCTCGTGCGCGTCGCCGTAGCGGCCCAGGTGGCGCAGGTCGGCGGCCATGGAGCCTTTGGTGGCCAGTTCGGCCAGCTCGTTGCGCGGCTCGGCGGTGTGCAACTGCTCATGGACGCCGCGGTCCAGCTCGTACGCGTCACGGAACCGGCCCATCGCCCGCAGGATGTTGCCCTCCTGCGTGGTCAGGTCGAGCAAGGGCTGGGCCAGCGGATCCATGAACTGCGACCAGTGGTCGCGGATCCGCTGCGCCAGGTCCAGACCGCTCTTGTACTCCCCGCTGCGGAAGCAGTACCGCAGGCAGTTCATGACGGTCTCCTGGACCCGGGTCTGGGTGCTGCTGAGCGCGCCCGAGGGTTCCAGGTGCGGCACCAGTTCGGCGTAGAGCGGCCAGTTCCTGCTGTCCAGGGGGTTGCCGGGGTCGGCCTGTGCGATCAGGATGCGGACCGCCCGGCGATGGGTGGTGCGGCTGTCCTCGCTGGTCAGCTTGGAGACGATGTCGTGGACCAGCCGGTGCATGTGCACCGACTCCTGGTGCGGCCCCATCTCCGCGCCGACCGGGCCTCGGGTCTCCCGGGTGAGCACCGAGTAGTTGACCAGGGTGTCCAGGGCCCGGGTCCAGGCGGCCAGGTCGGTCGACATCCACCGCAGCTCCTCGGGGAGGTCGGCCTGCGGATAGGCGCGGATGAGGCCGAGCGGGATGCGTCCGGGTGCGAACGAGGTGCACAGGCCCAGCACGTCGATGGCCTGCGGCTGGGCGTTGCGCAGGCGGTTGAGCAGTATCGACCAGGAGGTCATGGACGACTGCGGGAAGCCGTCGCCGGTGACGGGCTCGTCGACCGTGGTGAGCCTGCGCTCGCGCACCATCCGCAGGTACTCCGGCACTTCCATGCGCGACTCGCCGAGCCAGGAGGCGGCCTGGACGAGCGGCAGCGGTACGTCGCCGAACTCGGCGGCGACCTCGTCCGCCTGGTCGGCGGTGATGTGCGGGGCGCGGCGCATCAGATAGCCGGTGGACTCCTGGCGCAGGAAGGCGGGGATTTCCAGGACGTCGGTGTGCTCGCTCCAGGCACGGTTGCGTGAGGTGACGAGGACGTGCCCGGAGCCCTGCGGGAGCAGCGCGTTGATCCCGTCGGTGTCGTCCCAGCCGTCGAAGATCAGCAGCCAGTTGGTGTGCGGCTCGCCGCGTCGCAGGGCGTCCCGCACGGCGCGGATGCGTTCGCCGGGCTCGTTGCCGATGCGCAGTCCGAGTTCCACGGCGAGTTCGCCGAGCCGGTCCCGCTGGATGTTGCGGTCGTCGGAGTTGACCCACCACACCACGTCGTAGTCGGGGCTGAAACGGTGCGCGTATTCGGCGGCGAGCTGGGTCTTGCCGATGCCGGACATGCCCAGCAGGGTGCACACGGCGGCACTGCGGTCGGCGTCGGCGAGGCGCTGGTGGATGCCGGTGAGCAGATCGTCGCGGCCCGTGAACCGCGGGTTGCGGCGCGGCACTTCGCCCCAGATCTCGCACCGTGTCTCGGGGTAGCGGACCCTGACGGCGGGCGGCCTGGGGTTACGACGGCGTTCCAGGCCCAGCCGCCGCAGCAGCCGTTCCTCGGCCGCTTCCTCGCTGAGCCCCCACAGGCTGGCCGGTTCGAGGACCGCGGTGGCGGGCAGAAGCGGCCGGTTGGTGAGGTTGACGGCGGCGAACCGGTCGGCGTTCGCGGCGACGAAGCCGCGCAGCACGTCGTTCCACTCGCCGGCCGGGCGCGGGCCCAGTTCGAAGAACCAGTCGTCGAGGACGAGGAGCACCGGACCGGAGGACAGCAGCAGGTCGCCGAGCGAGTCCTCCAGCGGGACCTCGCGCGGCGGGTCCCAGCGCTGCAGGGTGGCCTGGTTTCCGTGACTCTCCAGGCACTGGGCGATCCATGTCGCCCACGAGCGGTGGTAGCCGGGGAAGACCACCAGGACGCGGTCGGGTGCCGAGGCACCGTCCCCGCCCGACCGCCGCTGTTCCGCCATCGCACGCTCCCTGTTCCCGCGTCTGCCGCTTCTCGCGCCACACGCTAACGCAATGCACTCATACGTACACGAAGTGTCACAGAAGGTTTCGGGCTGTCACCCCGAGACCTGCGTGGTGCCTACCCATCTCCTGGACGAACTCCCTGCCCGCACAGGTCAGTTCATCGGATTCGAGCAGGACGGACAAGGCCTCGCCGACCTCTTCCCGCTGCGCTTCGAATCGTTCCCGGGCCCTGAGCCGCCAGTCCGCGGGAGCCCGGGATCCGTTGCCTGCCCGCCACCACAGGTCGGTGAGTGCCAGATGCGCGTAGGCGCCCTGGAGAACCGCCGGAACGGGCCGTGGGTCGGAGCGCCAGGCCACCCGGTGCGCGGTACCCCTGCCGGGACGGCACAGCGGGACGAGTTCGTCGAGGGCGGCGAGCTTGCTGTGGTGCGTCTCGTGCACCAGGGACTCGGCAAGCTCCCGCCCCTCGTCGGGCAGCTGAGTCAGGGCGGCCCCCGGAGCGGACCGCAGGGTGGCGCCCATCGAGGTACCTCCCGGGCGCTCCGCAGCCGCCAGCGGCACCACGGCACGCAGCAGCCCCCGCAGCTCGGCGGCGCGGTCCGGATCCGTCGCGGACAGCAGCGCCGAGGCCTCGCGCCATCGACGGGCCCACATCCGGTAGGAGCTGTAGGGGCGTTCGGCCGCGAGCAGGGACTGCGGCCCTATGCCGGACGGCGGCGCCCGGTACGGGTCGAGGTCGTCGAGGACGACCGTGCTGCCGGGCAGGGTACGAAGCGCGGACCAGCCGGGTCCGCGCCCGGTCCCGCCGTGTGTGCCGCCCCCCGGCCGGACCACCGGCCGCGGCAGCAGGACGTCGTTGTGGCCCGCGTCGTCCGTGATCCGCACCAGCCCCGGCTGCCCGCTCAGCCGCGCATGGCCGGACGGACAGCGGAGCACGCCGAGGCCGGGCAGCACCAGCGCTCCCGAGGGGGTCGGGAGCGTACCGTCGACCGGGCAGCCCGCCCGGACGGCGGCCGCGACGGCCACGCCGCCCACCTGGGCCAGCTGCCGCGCGAAGGCCGCGCCGTCCGGTGCGGCGAGCGCCTCCGTGAGCCAGGCGCCGGTCATCGGGTAGTCGACGACCTCCCGGACCGCGGCGGCGTCGGTCCGCTCCGCCCGCACCAGCAGCGACCAGTCCCGCTCGAAGCGACGCCGGACCGCCGGGGCGAGCGCAGCGGACTGCCGCTCGACACGGACGAGGAGGGACTTGAGGAGCAGCATGCGACGCGCGTGGAGTGCGACACGCAGTACCGTCGTGGCCTTCGGCGCGGGCCGGGTCCTCGCGAGCGCCGTGAAGACTTCGGAGGAGACCGGAGCCCGGGTCATCCCCGGTTTTCCTCGGCCTGCCCGACCTCGGCGAGTCCGACTGAAAACGTTCGTTTACCAGGCTTCCCCGGATTGTCCCCGCCTTCGCCGTCGCCGTACCAGACCTCCCGGAACTCGGTGGCGCCGCACAGCACTTGCTCGACGGCCGCACTGAGCCCCGGATCGTCCATGGCACGCAAAGTCCGCAGGTCTATGTCGGTGAGGTCGGGCAGGGGCGCGGTACGTCCGGCGTCCTCACCGGGGCCGACCGCCCTCTTCCGCTGCTCCGCCACCCTCGGCTCCTCCCTGCCCGCGCCTGCCCCGCCCAGTCGCCGTAGCTGCCGTCTTCTTCCCGACGGGCCGGGAACAGAAACCCTGTGCGGATCAACTCCGGTCAAGCTCGCCTGTGTTGGTCCACTCCTGCGACCACGGCCACCACGGCGGCGCCACCCGCCCCCACGCCTGCTCCGGCATCGCCCGTGTCCCGCCCGGCCGATCCGGTGCCGCCGCGAGCTCCTCCTGCGCGCGCCGCGTCAACTCCACGTCTGCCCAGTCGACCTCGCGCAATGCGGCGGCCAGCCCCTGCCACCGCTCCCGGGCCGACCGGTACGCCGTCAGGGCCGCCCCCGGCCGCCCCATGAGCACGAGGACCGCGCCGCGTCCGTGCCGGGCCCGGGCCGCCGTCACCGAGCCCGGATCGGTGCCGTGGGCCGCCCCGGCCTCGCGCTCGGCGTTCTCGTACGCCTGGAGCGCGTCGACGAGGACGGGCGCCCCGGCCCGGTACCACCCTTCGAGGCGCACCCGGCCGAGCTGGAGCCAGGCCTCGGCGCGTACGCCGACGTCGGCCGCGGCGCGCACCGCCTGGGTCAGCAGATGCCGGCTCTCGAACAGGTCCGGCAGGAAGCCCAGATGACGGAACCGCTGCGCCAGCGCGCTGCCGACGAGCCCCTGCAGCCGGCCGCGCTGCTCGGACGACGCTGGCAGCGCCTTGAGCGCTTCGCGCAGCACGTTCTCGGCGCGGTCCACGATCCGCGCGCCGTCCCCTGCCGAAGCGCGCCTGAGCAGCGACTCGCCCCAGGCCGTGAGGAGTTCGCAGCGCCGAAGGCTGTCGGGCGGGGCGAGCAGGGCGGCGCTCTCGTACGCTTCGTCGGCCTCCCGCATCTCGCCCGCCGCGTCGTGGAACGTGGCCAGGGCGGCCAGGCAGGGCAGCCGCAGGGCGGGGTCGTCGCCCGCGGCACGTTCAGCCGCTACGAGGACCGCGCGCGTCATCGCGCCCTCGGCTCCGGCCGCGCGCAGCGCCCGCGCCAGATCGAGCAGAGCCGGACTGCGTACAGCGTCGGGAGCGCTGTCGAGGTCCAACAGAGCGCAGGCCTCCTCCAGTTCGGGAACGGCGGCAACGGGCCTGGCCAGATCGAGCAGGATCCGCCCGCGTCGCAGCAACCGAGCCCGGTGCGCGACCTGGAAACGCCCGGCGTCCGCCCGCTCGCTCACCGCCCCGGCCTCCGCCTGCCGCCTCCCCTCGCCGGCCAGGCGAGCCACCGTGGGCCATGGAGCGGTCTCGGGTGCGAGGACGTCCAGCGCGGCCGTCAGCTGCTCGGTCTCGCCCGTCAGGCGCCACAGCTCATGGCGGCCCGCCGCGAGTTCGAGCGCGGCGTCGGCCTGTTCCGCGCTGTCCGCCGAGGCCGCGGACTGGGCCGTCGCCAGCTCCTCGACCGCCGTGCGCAGCAGCTCGGTCCGGCGGCCTCCCGCTCGCGCCGCCGACGTCCCGGCCTCGGCGCGCAGCACCCGGCCGAGGACCAGCCGGGCCCGTACGCCGTCGTCCCCGGCCGGCGCGGGTACGCGTACCGCGGCCTCCGCCTGTTCCCGCGCCCGGTGCAGCACCTCCGGGTCGGCCAGCGCCTGCCACTGGCCGAACAGCCGCTCCGCCTCGTCGACGGGCCGGGGGGTCACCAGATCGGGCAGGTAGAAGCGCAGCACCCGCGCCGGGATGCGCGCGAACAGCTCGGCCTCGACTCCCCCTTCGGCGTCCCGGGGGCCGTCGGCGTCCAGGGACGGGCCACCGACGGTGGGAGCGTGGTCGGCGAGCCGGGCGGCGGCGAACGCGGCGAAGTTGCGGGTCCCCTTGCCGAAGTGCCGTTCGACGTAGGCGGAGCAGTGCTTGAGGACCAGTCCGGCCGTGTCCTGGTCGAGGGAGGAGAGCAGCAGGTCCTGTACCCGGCCCGGGTAGGCGAAGCAGGGCTGGGCCTCGGTGCCGGGCAGCTGGCGCAGCAGTCCGCCGAGCAGCACCTCGGCCAGCTCCATGGGGCCGGTGTCCGGGAGCATGGCCCGCTGGACGAGCTGCATGACCGGCAGGGTGAGCGGCGCCGCCGCGAGGTACACGGCCAGCCGGAGCGCGCCGGGCGAGGCGCCGGCCCGAAAGGCGCGCACGAGTTCGTCATCGCCACGCGGGCCCCCGGGTGGGGAGGCCGCGCTCCGGGCGGAGGCCTCGGACGGCACCTCCGGGGTCGTCCAGGCGGCCCACGCCCGCTCGCGGGTCGGCCCGGTGCCCGACAAGAGCCGTGCCCACGCCTCGAACGCCTCGGCACTCGGCTGGAGCACCGGCACGGGCCGGGCATCGGCGGCCGGTTCGTCCCAGGGCTCGTCGTCGGGCAGGAAGGTGATGCGGCCGCCGAGTTCGGCGGGCCGCAGGAGCAGGCCCGGTTCGGCGGGCAGGGCGGTACGGCCCCACAGGCGCGGCGGCAGCGGCTGGATCACGGCGAGCGGCGAGGCACGGGGCCAGGTGTGCAGGAGTCGCTGCGCGGCGCCGTTCTGCCACAGAGGGCCGACGCAGTCACTGATCACGAAGGTGAGGCAACGGCCCGACGGGTCGTGCAGTTCGTCGGCCGAGCGCAGCCGGGTGTGCCGGGCGGGCCCGGCGGTCGTACCGACGAGGGGGGTACCGGATCCGTCGTCGTACAGCTGGTGGACGCGTACGGACGCGAAGGCGCCGGACTGCTGGCAGGCCTGCCGCAGTTCCTCGACCAGCCGGCCCCATACGGCCATCGCGGGTCCCGTGTCCATCAGCAGCTGGACGTCGCAGCGGTGCCGGCGTCCGAGCCGTGGCACGGGCAGCAGAAGCCCGCTCGCGGCGGCGTGTTCGGCGGTCTTCTCCTCGTCGATCCCGGCTTCCTGGGATGCGGACGCGTCGACCCGGTAGCGGCCGAGGGCCCGTAGCGCCTTCTCCAGGCCGAGCAGTCCGGGCAGGGCGGTGGCGGCGGGAGCACGCACCGGGAAGACGTGCTGGGTGCCGTCGGCCAGGGCGCCCGGGGCGCCGGCGGCCGTGTGCAGAGGGACCGGGGTGGACGGGGCCGGGTCGTCACCGGTCCGCCGTCCGCCGGACGGGACCGGTTCCCCGGGGCGGTCCGGCCGCTCCTCCGGCGGGACGTGCGCCGGCTCCGGGACGTCCTGAGCGCCGCCGGGATCGTCGCGGGGAGCCGCCGCGTCGAGCCGCCGGGCCAGCCAGACCGCGTCGGCGACCTGTTCGGCGGTCAGGTCGAGGCCGCCGCGGCGCAGCCTGCTGATCAGCTCGTCCAGACGTATTCCCGGCATCCGTCCCTCACCTCGTACGGTCGAGCGGCTGCATCAGCAGGTCCGCGATGCGCTCCCGGGTGAGGCGTTCCGTGTTCGGTGCGTGCTGGGTGAGGAAGAGGGCGTTGAGCAACTGGTCCGCGGCGACGACCTCGCCCGGCTCGCGGTCCAGGAACCGGGCGATCAGATCGCGGCCGGCGGCGAGGCCCTCGTCACCGAGGTGCGCCTCGACCATGGCGGTGAGCTGCTCCTCGCCGGGCGGCTCGAGTTCGAGCTGGACGCAGCGCCTGAGCAGCGGGGCGGGGAAGTCCCGTTCGCCGTTGGACGTCAGGACGATCACCGGGAAGGCGGTGCAGGCGATCCGTCCGTCCCGTACGGACACGCGCTCGCCGTCGTGGGTGAGCACCTCCACGACGGGTTCGCGGTCCGCGAGCCGCTCCAGCTCGGGGATGGCGAACTCGCCCTCCTCCAGCGTGTTCAGCAGGTCGTTGGGCAGGTCGAGGTCGCTCTTGTCGAGCTCGTCGATGAGCAGGACGCGGGGTCGCTCCGCGGGCAGCAGCGCGGTGCCGAGCGGCCCGAGCCGGATGTACGACCCGATGCCGGAGGGGGCCGCCGCGGGCCCGGCGCCGCCCTGGGCCCGCTCCAGCTGGACGTCCTGGAGCCGGCCGATCGCGTCGTAGCGGTACAGGCCGTCCTGCAGGGTGGACCGGCTGGCGATCGGCCAGCGCAACACCCGCCCCAGGCCCAGCTCGTGGGCCACCGCGTAGGCGAGGGTGGACTTGCCGGTGCCCGGGTTGCCGGTGACGAGGAGCGGGCGGCGCAGATAGAGCGCGGCGTTGACGGCGTCGACCTCGGCGGCACGCGGCGCGTAGTTCTCCACGAGGCGGCGGCGGACGCCGAGCCGGCGGGCGCTGCTGGGGTCCTCGTCGCCGGGCTCCGGGCCGCTCCGCGCGCCCTCGAAGTCGCGCCACGGCGGCGGGGCAGGCAACTGCCGTACACCGTCGTGCGGCTGACCCACTCCTCGGTAGATCCGCCAGTCGTTCACCATGGGCTCCTCCCGGCTCTGGTGATCATGCAGCGGGCCCGGCCGTTCGACGTATGACGTTACCGCCCAACCACCGTGCCTGCCGAGGTTCCAGGGCGCCCGGTGTTCCGATCCGGTCGGCCAACGCCCTTGTCTCATATGCCGGTTGACGGGCCCGCTCAGCTGTCGGGTCCGGCCGGCGACGGCGGTCGCATGGGCTCCCTTCCGTAGGGCGGACGGTCCGGTGGATCCAGGAGTACGGCGATTCTGCCCCGCAGGCCTTGAACCCGCGCGGTGTCGAGATCGGCCGCCCGGATGCGCAGTTCGCGCACCGGAGCGTGCAGGGCGTCCACCCGGCCGGCCGACTCCAGCAGACCGGCGGCCTGTCCGTGAAAGTCGCGGCACTCGTCGTGATCGTGGCCGTCCCGGCGCCAGAGCACCACGGAGTGACCGGTCATCAGCGCTGCCTCCAGGGCCACCCGGGCGTCCCCGCTGCCGACGGGGCCGCACAGCACGGGGACTCGCCCTTCCGCCATGCCCAGCATGCGGCCGTAGACAGCCCATTTGCGCTGCTGTCCGCCGGCCGTGCCGCCGTCCTCACGCGCGTCGGCGTACAGCGGTTCGGCGGACAGCCGGCCGCGTTGCGTGCCCCGCCAGCGGTGGCGCCAGTCGGGCTTCGGAACACCGCTGTTGCGCTTCAGGTCGCGGATGACGACGGTTCTGCGCAGTCCGAGTGGTACGGACCGCTCGTCGAACAGGTCGGCTTCGTCGTCCTCCGGGTCGTCCGGGGCGAGCTGCCATTCGTCGACCGGGAGGTCGAACAGCCGACGTGGCAGGAACACCTCCACCGCGGCCAGGTGTTCACCGTGGTCGCCCTGGCTCAGGGCCCGCGCGAGCGGTTCCCGCAGGGACTCATGCAGCCGCTCCAGGGGCACGCCGCGGTCGTCGCCGTCGACCGGCGTGACGTCGCGGCCGTCGTACAGGAGCTGGACGCGCCAGGGATAGCGGTCGCCGTAGAGGCGGTCGCCGATGGTGACGAGGACGTCGATGCGGGTCGGGGGCGGCGCCGGGGCCGGCCCGGGCCCGGGTGGGCGGCCGAGACCGTCGAGAAGCCGGCCGATGTGTTCGCGCACCGCCCAGTGGTCGTGGTGGCGGGCCTGCTCGGTGATCCAGTCGGTGAACTCACGCAGCGGCTCCCGCGCCACCTCGGCAGGGCGCTCCCGGACGCAGTGCAGGGCCACCATCGCCGCGTACAGCAGGACGGCTTCGAGATCGACGCGGGACCTCCCGTCGCCATGGCCCGGGGCGCGCAGGCCCGTCAGCAGTCCGGTGCCCTCCCGCCAGGTGTGCGGTTCGTGCAGGATCGGGGAGGGGGACCGCTCGTCCGTCACCAGGCGCCTGACCTCGTGGACCAGGCGCATGACGTCGCCCGTACGGGCGGGCGGCGGGAGGTGGGCGAGGTGGCCGTGGAGGCGGATCCGCAGCTCGGGGGTGACGGCCGAGCCGCGCTGCCCCGGCAGGTCGGCCTGGGCTGAGGGCCAGTCCGGATCCGCCGGCCGGCCGTCGGACAGCCGACCGAGGTGGTACAGGTCGTGCTCGCGCAGCACGGTGTGCAGGACGTCGCCGCCGGGCAGCTCCAGCAGTTGGTACAGCGCGGTGATCGGGACGGCGACCCCCTCGTCCCGGCCGCGGCCCTTGTTCAGGCCGACGACCGCGCCGTACCTCAGATCGACCACGGGTCCGCCCGATAGCCCGTCGACGGGCAGGCTGTCGCCGATCACCATCGCGCCCGCGTCCCAGCCGCGGGCCTCGCCGACGCCGCCCCGTATGCCGACGTCGCCGGTCTGCCGTGACCAGCCGTGCAGACCGACCGGGCCGGGGATGCCCGGCTCGCGGTCGGTGAGCCACACGCACCGCGCGTCCGTCGCGGCCGGGACCCTGACGAGCGCGATGTCCGGCAACGGCCAGCTGCTGCCTGCCCTTTCGGGTGCGGCGGGCCGGGGCTTGGCGAGGACGACTTCACCGGTGGTGGCGCTCGATGCGCCGCTGATGGCGTCACCCTCCCAGGTGACACCGACGGCAGCCTCCCCTCGCAACACCGCAGCTCCCCCCTTTCCCACGACATGAGCGCAGGTCAGCAGCCAGCCCGGGGCGATGAAGAAGCCTGATCCCCAGTAGCCCTTTGCATACCCGGCGCCCGGCTCCTCGATGCGGGCGAGGGAGGGGCGCACCACGACTTCGAGGGCGCTCATTCGGGGCCGGAGGCCAGGCGTCCGTTCGACGCGTCGCCGCCGTCTCCCGGCCGCGGATCCGGGCCGCCGTCCTCCCGGGCCGGTTCGGTCCAGGTCAGGGACACCGTCAGCGCGGCCTGACCGCCGGCTCCCGCGATGGCGCTCACGATCCTGCCGGACTGCGCCGACAGTTCGATGCCGAAGGTCACGGCCACCTCGACCGGCGCCGTGAGGTCCAGACCGGCGCGCAAGGAGCGCACGACGCCGCCGACCGTGCCGGAGAGGCCGTCGGCCATGTCGGTGATCCGGCCCCCGATTCCGGTGTCCTGATAACCGTCCCGTTCCAGCGCGGCCTCGTCCGCCGCGCCGATTCTGGCCCATACGACGGTCCCGTCGTCGAGCCGTATCCGTTCGACCCCTCCACCCATGGCGCCCCCGTCCTCCGCTCCGCAAGGGAAGGAAGAAGGCTAACTCCGGATGAAGTCCAGTGCGAGAGGGGCCAGTTGACGATCGGACCCAAGCAGGTCGGGCGAAGTCCGCTGCGGTTCGGCAGCGCCCCGAAGGGGCGCGGGGCTGTGTGAGCGACCAGCCACGATGGCGCCGCAGACGACCGACGGCCCATCGCGGCACTCCAGCGGAGCGCTTAGTCGTCCTCGTCGTCCAGCCGGGCCAGCCAGGTCGCCAGGCGCTCGACCGGCACCTCGAAGTCCGGGTTGAGATCCACGAACGTCCGCAGCTGCTCGGCAAGCCACTCGAAGGTGATCTCTTCCTCGCCGCGCCGCTTCTCCAGTTCCTCGATGCCGCGGTCGGTGAAGTACATGGGGTGCTCTCCGTCGTCATACGTCCTGGTCGGGCAGTGAAGGACAGCCTATGTAATCGGGGGTCTGTACGGTTTCCGCCGGCCCCGGAGCGCGGCTGGAGCACGGTGCACACGCGCGTGCGTCGGCCGCTCGGGCGCGGGCGCCGCGCGTCAGTCGCGCGGGCGCACGATCCCGTACGTCAGCCCGAACGCGCCGTGCGCGACCAGCAGCGCCCCCGCAACGACCCAGCCGCCACTGCGCCGCCGTACACCCCAGACCGCCAGCGGGAGCCCCACCGCCACCTGCGCGAGGGCGAGCGCGCGGGCCCTGGGGTCGCCGGACCAGGGCAGCCAGGGGGCCAGACGGGCGCGATCGACGGCGGCCAGTCTCGCGCGCACGGCCTCGCGCCCGCCCGGCCACTCCACGATCCGCGCCTGTGGGTGGGCGCGGGCCGCCTCGCTCAGCCGGTCGGCGGGTTCGCCGGGGGCGAGGCCGGCGGGTAGGGCCACTCCCGCGCGCGTGAGGACCGTGAGCAGGCCACGCACGCGTGCGCGCGCGTCGGCGGCGGAGTCCGGTTTCGTCAGGGCGTCCAGTGCCTGCATGTCCAGCTCCGGGTCGAGCCCGAGACGGGCGGCGAAGGTGCGCATGGCCTCGTCCTCGCCTGCCGGGATGCCATCGGTGAGCCAGTCGTAGCCGACGGGGCGGCGGAAGCCGGACGCGAGGGTGAAGCCGCTGCGGTCGGCGTCCCACCAGACGGCGAGGACGGGCCAGGGGGCGCCGACGGCCAGGGCGGTGGCCCAGCCGGTGACGACGCGGTCGACGGGTTCACCGCCGTGCCGCCACGGCGTGCCCTCGGGGACGAGGACGCTCCACTCCGCGCCGGCCGGGGTGAGCAGCATGCGCTCGTGCAGCAGCTGGGCGGCGGGGCCGACGGACTCGGGCTCCGCCCGGCAGAGCAGCAGGGCACCTGGCGCGGGAGCGGTACGGGAGGCTTCCGTCGACATGATCACACGGTAGGTCGATCAGCCCCATTCAGGCATTTCGAGGGAGCAGGCATCCCCGGAACGAGTGTCTTGACTTTCCCCATCCGCGATATATCTTGAATAGCAAGAGACGCGATATGACGCGTCGCCGCTAGGAGGTCTGCACCATGTCCGAGTGGTCCGTCACCGAGCCCAGGAAGCTCACCTTCGACGAGCCGGTGAGCGAGCTCCATGTGCGCATCGTCAACGGAACGGTGAACGTCGTGGGGACGGACGAAGGTTCCGCCCGCCTGGAGGTCTCCGAGATCGAGGGCCCGCCCCTGGTGGTCACCCAGCAGGACGGCACGCTGACGGTGGCGTACGACGACCTGCCCTGGAAGGGCTTCCTCAAGTGGCTGGACCGCAAGGGCTGGCGCCGCAGTGCCGTGGTCTCCCTGGCCGTTCCGGCGTCCACGCGCGTGGAGGTGGGGGTGGTCGGCGCGGGCGCGGTCGTCTCCGGGATCGACGGTCCTTCGGTGGTGAAGGGCGTCACCGGCGACACGGCCCTCGTCCGGCTCTCCGGTCCGGTCCGCGCGGACACGGTCTCCGGGAATCTGGAGGCCCAGGCCGTCACCGGCGATCTGCGCTTCAACTCGGTCTCCGGCGACCTCACCGTGGTCGAGGGCTCGGGCTCCTCCGTGCGGGCCGACTCGGTCAGCGGCTCCATGATCATCGATCTGGATCCCGAGGGCCCCACGGACGTACGCCTGACCAGCGTCTCCGGCGAGATCGCCATCCGGCTGCCGCAGCGGGCGGACGCCGAGGTCGAGGCGAACACCGCGAGCGGGACGATCTCCAACGCCTTCGAAGGACTCCGCGTCCACGGCCAGTGGGGCGCCCACAAGATCACCGGCCGTCTCGGCCCGGGCAACGGCAAGCTGCGCGCGACCACCGTCTCCGGCTCGATCGCGCTGCTGCCCCGCCCGCCCAGGGAGGACGAGGAGGAAGAGCCGTGGGACTCGCCGGCCGGACCGGCGGACGTCCCGAGGGACGCCACCGGGGACGACGCCTCGGCGAACGGTCCACAGGACACCCCGGCGGACCGTCCACACGATGACCCGGCGGACCGTCCACACGATGACCCGGGGCACGAACCACAGGCCGACTCGGGGGACAATTCCGTTTCCGGTCCGGGCGCCGGCGCCACCAGCGCCCCGGCCGACGGCACGACCGACAAGAAGGTGCTCTGACATGCCTCCCGTCTTCGCCCACGGCCGCCTGCGCCTCTACCTGCTGAAGCTGCTGGACGAATCACCGCGCCACGGCTACGAGGTGATCCGGCTCCTCGAAGACCGCTTCCAGGGCCTGTACGCCCCCTCGGCGGGCACCGTCTACCCGCGCCTGACCAAGCTGGAGGCCGAGGGCCTGGTCACCCACACCACCGAGGGCGGCCGCAAGGTGTACGCCATCACGGACGCGGGCCGCGCCGAACTGGCCGACCGCAGCGGTGAACTCGCCGACCTGGAACTGGAGATCCGCGAGTCCGTCGCGGAACTCGCCGCCGAGATCCAGGCCGATGTGCGCGGCGCGGCGGGCGACCTGCGGCGCGAGGTGCGGGCGGCGGCGAGCGAGGCCCGCCGGGGCACCGGCACCCAGGCACACGTCGAACCGGACGGCCCGCTCGGCGACTTCGCGGACTACGCCGACAACGAGGCGTGGCGCGCCGCCAAGGAGGAGATGCGTCGCGTCAAGCAGGAGTGGAAGGAGCAGGCCAGGCGCGCCAAGGACGAGAGCCGCCGGGCCCGCGAGGAGGCCCAGCGGGCCCGGCGCCAGGCCAAGGAGGCCCAGGACCGGGCCCGGGCGCAGGCGCAGGAGGAGGTGCAGCGCATCGCCCGACGGGTCCAGGAGCAGGTGCAGGACCACTTCGCGCGGGGCGACTGGCCGACGGGTGTGCGCGAGGGCCTGACGGAACTGGCCAGGGAGTTCGGCGAGTTCGGGAAGGACTACGGCAAGGAGTTCGGCAGGGACTTCGGTTTCGGCCGGACCGGCACCGCCAAGTCGGAGCCCGCCGAGCCGGAGTACTCCGACGCCCCGCAGGACTTCCCGGCCGACTTCGAACCCTCCTGGGCCCACGAGGCCCCCACCGGCGATCCGGCCCGCGACCTCGACCGTCTGCTGGACCGCTTCCGCGACGACATCCGCGACGCGGCCCGCGACCATGGCGTCACGGCCGACCAACTCCGCGACACCCGCCGCCACTTGTCGACGGCGGCGGCACATATCGGGGCGCTGCTGCGGACACCGAAGGGGTGACCCCGCGGCCCTCGTACGGCAGTGTGGCAACCAGGATCAGCCGCACTGCCGGCGGAAACGCCCCACCCCGTCAGCCGGCCTTCGCCTCTCCCCCGCCGTACAGCACACGCGTCAGCGCCTCGTACGTCACTCCGTGATCGGCGAGGACCTCGGCGGGGACGCCGGGACGGGCGGCCAGAGCGAGGAGGATGTGCTCGTCGCCGATGTGCCGGTCGCGGCGCCCGGAAGCGACCCGCAGGGCCTCCACAAGCGTGTCCTTGGCGCCCCGACTGAAGGGACGATGCCCGAACCACCCCTTGCCGCGCCGGTCACCGGACATCGCCCCGACACCGTGCACCTCCTCGACCCGGGCGACGATCTCCGTGACGTCGATCCCCAGTCCCGCGAGCGCGTCGGCGTCGGCCCGCGACAGCCCGCCCCGCCGCCGCGCCTCGACGACGGCGCTCCGCACCGACTCCTTGCCGTCCGTGCCATTGCCGAGGAGCGAGGACAACGCGAAGGAGCCCCGGCTGCCCTCCCTGTCCAGCAGGGCGAGCAGCATGTGCTCGGTGTCGACGCACGCCACCTGCTCCCGCTCGGCGCACCCCACCGCCCCCTCCACCACGGCCCGGGCGTCCTTCGTAAACCGCTCGAACATCAATTCCTCCCGTACTTCTTGTGCACGGCCTGCCTGCTCACACCGAGTTCCGCGGCGATCTCCTGCCACGACCAGCCCTGATTGCGCGCACTGCGCACCTGTACCGCCTCCAGCTGCTCCAGCAGCCGGCGCAGTGCGGCGACGGCCCGCAGCCCGACCCGGGGGTCGCGATCACCCGCACGCTCGGCGAGATCCGTTGCTTCGGTCATGACGTCAACCTACGTTGACATCGCATACTTGTCAACCATAGTTGACGCACGCCGAAGGCCGACCCGATACCGGGCCGGCCCTTGGCATACAGCGAATTGGCGTGCAGCGATTTGGCGTGCAGCGAATTGACGTGCAGCGAAAACGAAACCGTCAGCCGTTCGTGAACACGACCTTGCCGAACTGCTCACCGGACTCCAGCCGTTCGAAGCCCTCGCGAGCGCGGTCCAGCGGAAGCACCTCGTCGATCACGGGACGCACGCCCGTGGCGGCACAGAAGGAGAGCAGATCCTCCAGCTCGTCCTTGGTGCCCATCGTGGACCCCACGACCTTGAGTTCCAGGAAGAAGATCCGCGTCAGTTCGGCATGCGAAGGACGGTCACCGCTCGTCGCGCCGGAGATGACGAGAGTGCCCCCGGGCCGCAGTGACTTCACGGAATGCGACCAGGTGGCGGCGCCCACGGTCTCGATCACGGCATCGACCCGCTGCGGCAGCCGCGCCCCCGACTCCACGGCCTCCACCGCCCCCAGCTCCACGGCCCGCTTCCGCTTGGCCTCGTCCCGGCTGGTGGCGAAGACCCGAAGCCCCGCCGCCTTCCCCAGCACGATCGCGGCCGTGGCGACCCCGCCGCCGGCCCCCTGCACGAGCACGGAGTCCCCCGGCCGCACCCCGGCATTGGTGAACAGCATCCGATACGCCGTCAGCCAGGCCGTCGGCAGACAGGCGGCCTCCTCGAAGGACAGCTCCTTGGGCTTCGGCAGCACGTTCCACGTCGGTACGGCGACCTGCTCGGCGAAGGTTCCCTGGTACCGCTCGGTGAGGATGGAGCGCGGCTCCTTGGGGCCGACCCCGTGCCCGCTCTGACCGATGACGGAGTGCAGCACGACCTCGTTGCCGTCCTCGTCGACACCCGCGGCGTCGCATCCGAGGATCATCGGCAGCAAGGCGTCCGTGAGGCCCACGCCCCGCAGCGACCACAGGTCGTGATGGTTGAGAGAGGCGGCTCTGACGTTGACGACGCTCCAACCGGCACGAGCCTCGGGAGCCGGACGCTCCCCCAGCTCCAGGCCGGTCAGCGGCTGGTCACGGTCGATTCGGGCAGCGTATGCGGCGAACATGGGCTCGACGATAGGGCGCGTGCGGGGCCCACGGAACAACAGGGCCCTGTGACACTTGCCCTCTTGCACGAACGCGCACGGGCGTTTGGTGCGGCGGCACCCCGCAACCACCCGAACGGCCCCACGAGCAGGCAAAGAAAAAGCAATGGCCCCGCCCAACCGGACGGGGCCACCACCTCACACCTGCCTCAGCGACGAGCCACACCCTCGGCCCGGGCAGCCGCGGCCACCGCCGCGGTCACCGCGGGGGCGACCCGCTCGTCGAAGGGCGACGGAATCACGTAGTCGGCGGCGAGGTCGTCCCCGACCACCGCGGCCAGCGCCTCGGCGGCCGCCAGCTTCATGCCCTCGGTGATCCGGGACGCCCGCACCTGCAGCGCGCCGGCGAAGATGCCCGGGAACGCCAGCACGTTGTTGATCTGGTTCGGGAAGTCCGAGCGCCCGGTCGCGACGACCGCCGCGTACTTGTGCGCCACCTCCGGGTGCACCTCGGGGTTCGGGTTGGCCATGGCGAACACGAACGCGCCCTCGGCCATGGAAGCGACCGCCGCCTCCGGGACCGTACCGCCGGAGACCCCGATGAAGACATCGGCGCCTTCCAGCGCCGCCTCCAGCGACCCGGTGATCCCGGCCTTGTTCGTCAGCTCGGCGAGCTCACGCTTGACCGGCGTCAGGTCCTCCCGGTCACCGGAGACGACACCCTTGCGGTCGGCCACCGCGACGTCCCCGATCCCGGCCTCGACCAGCATCTTCGCGATGGCGACACCAGCGGCACCGGCACCGGAGATGACGGCCCGAAGCTCATCGAGCCCCTTGCCCGTCAGCCGCGCGGCGTTCCGCAGGGCCGCCAGCGTCACGACCGCCGTACCGTGCTGGTCGTCGTGGAAGACCGGGATGTCCAGCCGCTCCTGCAGCTGCCGCTCGATCTCGAAGCACCGGGGCGCCGAGATGTCCTCCAGGTTCACTCCGCCGAACGACGGCGCGAGCCGCACCACGGTCTCGACGACCTCCTCGACACCGGTGCAGTCCAGCGCGATCGGGACCGCGTCCACGCCTCCGAACTGCTTGAACAGAATCGCCTTGCCCTCCATCACTGGAAGGGAGGCCTCCGGCCCGATGTCGCCGAGCCCGAGCACGGCCGTACCGTCGGTCACGACCGCGACCACGGACGACTTCCACGTGTAGTCGTGGACCAGCTCCGGCTGCTCGGCGATGGCGGTGCACACGCGGGCGACGCCGGGCGTGTACGCGAGGGACAGGTCGTCCTTGTCCCGGACCGGAACGGTGGCCTGCACGGCCATCTTGCCGCCGCGGTGCAGCGCGAATGCCGGATCGAAGGAATCGAGGGGCTCGCCCTCGCCGTTCTGGTCCGTAGTGCTGTCGCTGCGAGGATTGACGATCTCCGCTGCCACGTTGCTTTACCCCTTAGGTCTTCATGGTTTGAGGGTGGCCGCTCCTGGTTGAGGAGCGGGCGGGCACCGCGTAAGGCCCTTGTCGGTGATGCGTACGGGCACATACGCGACGGGCGCGCCGCACACGCGCCCTGAGCCCCGGATGAGGGGTGTAAAGAACCTTCTTACCGGACGGACGGTGCCGAGGACGAGTCCATAACGCGAAGATCACATGCCGGTGACATGACTCATACCTCAATGTAGGGACGCGTCCCGGAGAAACGCTTGACACCGAAGATCTTCCGGCCGGAACGAGGGATTCCCGCAGAAGGTCCGGCCACGATGTCCGACCTGCGGCGCCTCAGGGGTCACCCGTTATCCGATTTTGACATGAGGGGCGCCCTGAATGGCGTAGTCCGAATGGCAAGATGCCGTAATCACACAAGGTCGCGACACTCGAAGGCGAGTGCTCTCGTCGATCGGTGTGCTCTGGTCGACCCAAGACCCAAGGCGACTACCGAGCCCATCGGCAGCCGTCCGCCCCATCGGCAACTCCACCCATTCGCCGGAGGAACCCACCATGACCGCACGCTCCACCCGTCGTACGACCGCCACGCGCTCCCGCCTGGCAGCGGTCGGCTCGATCGCGGTCGCAGGCGCGCTGCTGCTCACCGGCTGCGGTGACCAGACGGAGAAAGCCGGCTCGGACGGCGGCGACACCGCCGTGTCGGCCCCGCTGGCCGACCGGCTGCCCAAGGAAATCCGCGACAAGGGCGTCATCAAGGTCGGTTCCGACATCGCCTACGCGCCGGTCGAGTTCAAGGACAGCTCCGGCAAGACGGTCGGCATCGACCCGGACCTCGCTGCCGCCATGGGCAAGCAGCTCGGCGTGACGTTCGACTTCGAGAACGGCACCTTCGACACCCTGATCACGGGTCTGCGCTCCAAGCGGTACGACATCGCGATGTCCGCGATGACCGACACGAAGGACCGCCAGGAGGGCATCGACTCCGACACCGGCAAGAAGGTCGGTGAAGGCGTGGACTTCGTCGACTACTTCACCGCCGGTGTCTCGATCTACACCCAGAAGGGCAAGAACACCGACATCAAGACCTGGTCGGACCTCTGCGGCAAGAAGATCGTGCTGCAGCGCGGCACGGTCTCCGAGGACCTCGCCAAGGCCGAGGCCAAGAAGTGCACCGGCGGCAAGACGATCTCCATCGAGCCGTTCGACAACGACCAGCAGGCCCAGACCCGCCTGCGCGCGGGCGGCGCGGACGCCGGCTCCTCCGACTTCCCGGTCGCCGCGTACGCGGTGAAGACCTCCGGCGGCGGCAAGGACTTCCAGCTGGTCGGCGAGCAGGTCGAGGCGGCGCCGTACGGCATCGCGGTCGCCAAGGACAACACCCAGCTGCGGGACGCCCTGAAGGCGGCGCTGGACGCGATCATCGCGAACGGCGAGTACGACAAGGTCATCAAGAAGTGGGGCGTCGAGGACGGCGCCGTCAAGGAAGCCACCATCAACGGCGGCAAGTGACCGCGGGACTGCGGGCACCGAAAGGCAACACCCGTGACTGTTGACATCGACAAGACGGACGGGCCGGCGGACACCCCGCCGGCCGGTCCGGAGGCCATCAAGGCCATCCCGGTCCGTCACTACGGCCGGTACGTCTCCGCCGTCATCGCGATCGCGATCCTCGGCGGCGTCGTGTACGCGTTCTCCCAGGGCAAGATCAACTGGGACGCGATCCCGGACTACTTCCTCGACGACCGCATCCTCAGCGGTGTCGGCAAGACGCTTCTGATCACCGTCCTGGCCATGGTGATCGGCGTCGTCGGCGGCATCCTGCTGGCCGTGGGGCGGCTGTCGAAGAACCCGGTGACCTCGTCCATCGCGTGGTTCTACATCTGGTTCTTCCGCGGTACGCCGGTCCTGGTGCAGCTCGTGGTCTGGTTCAACCTGGGCCTGGTCTTCGAGTACATCAACCTCGGCCCGTTCTACCGGGACGAGTGGTCGGACTTCATGACGCCGTTCCTGACGGCGCTGCTGGGTCTCGGCCTCAACGAGGCCGCGTACATGGCCGAGATCTGCCGTGCCGGTCTGCTCTCGGTCGACGAGGGCCAGACCGAGGCGAGCCACGCGCTGGGCATGAGCCACGCCAAGACGCTGCGCCGGATCGTCATCCCGCAGGCGATGCGCGTGATCGTGCCGCCGACGGGCAACGAGGTCATCAACATGCTGAAGACGACCTCGCTGGTGTCGGTCGTCCAGTACTCCGAGTTGTTCCGCGTCGCCCAGGACATCGGCCAGACCTCCGGCGCCCCGGCCGAGATGCTGTTCCTCGCCGCGGCCTGGTACCTGGCGCTGACCTCGGTGTTCAGCGTCGGCCAGTACTACCTCGAGAGGTACTACGCCCGCGGTTCCAGCCGTACTCTTCCGGACACGCCGTACCAGAAGATCAAGGCGAACATGCTGTCCCTCTCAGGCTGGAGGCGTTGACCGATGAGCACCACCGCAATGGTCAAGTCTGAAGGCGTCCACAAGTCCTTCGGCCCGGTCGAGGTCCTCAAGGGCATCGACCTGGAGGTGAAGTCCGGCGAGGTCTTCTGCCTCATCGGCCCCTCCGGCTCCGGCAAGTCGACCTTCCTCCGCTGCATCAACCACCTGGAGAAGATCAACGCCGGTCGCCTGTACGTCGACGGAGAGCTGGTCGGCTACCGCCAGAAGGGCGACAAGCTGTACGAGCTCAAGGACAGCGAGGTCGCGCTGAAGCGCCGGGACATCGGCATGGTCTTCCAGCGGTTCAACCTGTTCCCGCACATGACGGCGCTGGAGAACGTCATCGAGGCCCCGGTGCAGGTCAAGGGCGTCGGCAGGACCGAGGCGCGGGAGCGTGCGGGCCAGTTGCTGGAGCGGGTTGGCCTCGCCGACAAGGCGAAGACCTACCCGTCCCAGCTCTCCGGCGGCCAGCAGCAGCGCGTCGCCATCGCCCGGGCCCTCGCGATGGACCCGAAGCTGATGCTCTTCGACGAGCCGACCTCGGCCCTCGACCCGGAGCTGGTCGGCGACGTCCTCGACGTCATGCGCGACCTCGCCGAGTCCGGCATGACGATGATCGTCGTCACCCACGAGATGGGCTTCGCCCGCGAGGTCGGCGACAGCCTGGTCTTCATGGACGGCGGCGTGGTCGTCGAGTCCGGCAACCCGCGCGATGTGCTGACCAACCCGCAGCACGAGCGGACGCAGGCGTTCTTGTCCAAGGTGCTCTGACGGTCGTACGAACAAGGGGCGGTACGGAGGTTTCCGTGCCGCCCCTTTGGCATGTGGCCGCTTCAGCGGAAGCCGGGGTGCTACTTCAGCGCCAGCAGCAGCGTGTCCGAAGGCGAGCACCACACCGGCCGCGCCTCCCCGAACCCCTTCTCGCGCAGTACGCGCGCGTGCCAGGCGGGGGACGGCATGTCGCCGTCGGCGTGCTCGCCGTAGATCTCGAAGCGGCGGGCGGTCGGCTCGGCGAGGACGGGGTCCTTGCCCGCGAGCTGCCACCACTCGGCCCAGTCGAGGGCGCCGTCCCGCTTGGCCTGATCCATGCGGGCGTGCCGCAGGGCGCGTTCGGCCTCGTTGATCCGGGGCGTCGTGTCGTCGATCATGTGGTCCGCGTTCATGAAGACACCGCCGTCGCGGACGAGACCCGCGACCTGACCGTAGAGGGCCGCGAGGGGTTCGCTGTGCAGCCAGTGCAGGGCCGTGGCGGTCAGGACGGCGTCGTACGACTGATGCGGCAGCCGCGCAGGCCAGTCGGGGTCCTTGAGGTCGGCGGTGACGAAGGTGACGCGGTCGTCGCCCGCGAAGGTGCCCTCGGCGATGGCGAGGAGTGCCGGGTCGAGGTCGACGCCGGTGCTGGTGGCGTCCGGGAACCGGGCGAAGAGCCGGGCCGTGATACTTCCCGTGCCGCAGGCGAGGTCGAGGACGCGCGGGGCGGGGCCGACGAGGGCCTCGATCATGTCGAGCATGATCCTGAAGCGTTCCTCCCGGTCCGGCATGTACCACTCCTGCTGCCGGTCCCAGCTCTCCTGCCAGGCCTGCCAGTCGGCCCCGGTTGTCGTGGTGGTGTCGGTGTCCGTCATCGAGACCCTCCGTCGCACATGTCACGTGACACCCGTCACGTAATACCCTGGAAGCACGATCGGCTGTTACCCCGACCGCAGCATGACCATAGAACGCCTCCGTAAGGACTACAAGTGGAACTGGCCTATTACTCGGATTACGCCGTCCGTCTCGTCAACAGCGAGGAACCGGCCCGGGGCAAGGACTCACTGACCTCGGTCGAGGCCGTTCGCGACCTGTTCGGCGGCAACCAGTCGGCGGCCCGCCGGGCCACCGACGCGGACGTGACACGGTTCCGCTCGGTCCGAGGGCGGCTGCGCGCGGTCTTCGAGGCGGCTGACAAGGGCGACGAGACCCTGGCCGTGGACCTGCTGAACTCCCTGCTCCTGGAGTTCCCGGTGAGCCCGCAGATCTCCGGACACGACTTCCGGGACGACGACGGCCGCCCGCTGTGGCACATGCACCTCGCGGACCACCCGTCGAACGCGACGGCGGGCTACGCGGCCATCGCGGCGATGGGCCTGGCCTTCCACCTCACCGAGTACGGCGTGGACCGCCTCGGCCTGTGCGAGGCGGCACCCTGCCGCAACGCCTACCTCGACACCTCGACCAACCGCTCCCGGCGCTACTGCTCGGACCGCTGCGCCACGCGCGCCAACGTGGCCGCCTACCGCGCCCGCAAGCGCCTGGAGGCCGACCGGTCGGAGAAGACGGGCCTGGCGGCCGACACCGCCCAGCGCACCAGCGCGAACGGCGAGCGCTGACCGGGCTTCAGCGGCCGGTACCGAAAACGCACCCTCCCGAGCACCAGCTCCTCGGGGACGGCCCCGTAGTCGGTGCTGTCGCCCCCGGCGTACGCGTTGTCCCCGAGCACCCACCAGCCGCCCTCGCGCCGCTCCGCGACCCGCTTGACGACGAGCAGGTCCTGCTGGAACGGATGCCGCAGGACGACGACGTCACCAGGCCCGACCCTGGCTCCCCACTGCACCACCAACTGGTCTCCGTGATACAGCGTGGGCACCATCGACGGCCCGGTCACCTCGGCCACCCCGAATGGCAGGAACGACCTCCCGCGCTCGGTCTCCTGCGACAGCTCCGGCATCCCCGGCACCTCCCCGGTTCGGTCCTCCACCAGTCTCAGTCTGACCGTTCCTAAAGACCGAGCGGTAGTGAGTCCTGGTGCCAGGACCCATGCTCAGTCGCGTGCCCCGAACGGTGTTGGGCACGCCGGTCGCCCGCTTTCGCGCCACCGCCGGGCGGCGCGCATCCGGTGCGCGGTCCGGGCAGGTGGGGGCGGGTTTCCTCACGCCGCCGGGTCTCCGGTCGGGCCTGGACGATCCGATGCCCCGCAGGATCGCTCCGGTGCTGCGGGGGCGGTGCCGTCCGACGGCTGATCGGATGCCCGAGGGCGCGTCGCCCGACAGCGATGCTCGCCGCATCGTGCCGGGACATCTCACGTCGTGGGGTGGTCAGGGGTTTCTGCCAGTGCTGGGCACCCCACCGGCTGGTATAGGCCGGATCGACCGCGACGACGGCAATGTCCTGCTCGGCGGTCATCGAGATCAGCCGGGCCTTGAGGCGGGCGGTGGGGAAGCGGGAGATCAGGCGGCGGAAGCGTTTGTTGCGGCCGTGCTGCTCCCGGCTGGTGCCCTCGGTGAAGTCGAGGTCCTCGAGGGCAATCGCGGCGGTCCCGCAGCGTTGGGTGTAGTGCAGCAGTCGGGTCAGCGCATGCCGGATCTGCGCATCCCGGTGGTCGGCGCTGCCGCTGAGGTCGTAGAAGAAGCGCTGCGGCTCCCCGACCGGGTTGCCGTGCACATCGAGGTGCCAGGCGGCCAGGTGGTCGTCGTTCATGTCCACCCCCACCACCCCCCGGGCCAGCGCCGCCTCCAGTGGCAGGACCGGGGTGGCGGCGCGCTGCCAGGACGCGGTCACATACCAACGGTCGCGGAGAACGTCGTGGTGGATGCGGTAGGCCACCGCCCGGTTCGCGATGATCCGGTCGCGCCACCCCGCACCCCGGTGCCGGAAGCGTACGGTCGCATCCAGCACGTATCGGCCGTGCGGGGCGTTGGCCCGGTGAGCAAGCGGCGCCGGGAGCTTGAGGGAGATGTGGCCGGTGTCGGTGACGCGGAGAGTCTCGTTGCCGAACCGTTTGCCGGACTCCCCGTCCGCGGCCAGGAACATCCGCGCCGCCTGCCACCGCTGTCGCCACTGCTGCTCGGTCAGCCCGGCTGCCTCCAGGTGGTGGCGGGTGTTGGCGAGGCGCTTGCCACCGCGCACCACGTGCACCCGGCCCGCCGACCAGTCCGCTTCGACCGCCTCCAGCCGCGCCTTCAAGGCCTGCAGGCGGCGTGCCTTGGCGTGCCACTCACCTCGCGAGGCATAGCCGCGCGGCAGTTCCTCTCGCTTGTCCGCCTTGGCGCCCAGCGGGCGGGCCAGCCGCGCCTCGATCGAGGCGATCTGCCCGCGCAGCCAGGCCAGGTGGGCGGCCTGCCCGCGCCGGGCCAGCGCCCACTGATCATGCGTGGCCTTGATGATGCTGCCCGCCCAGCGCGCCGACGACTTCCCCGTCAACTCCCGCTTGCGCTCCGCCCACGAGGCCGCGTCGTGCGCCATACCCCGCCGGGACCGCTCTGCGAGATCACCCGCGGCCAGCGAGCCCAGGAACGTCCCGACCTCAAGCAGCACAGCCGCATCCGACTCGGACACCCGCCACCGGTCCCGGATGGCCACCCCGGCGGGACCGGACACCACGTACGACGCCGCCAACTTCCGCAGCCCGCCCACCCGTTCACCCCCGCCCGGCCGAAGATCCCGTCACGGCAGTCAACGAGCCCCGCCCTCAAAGGTCACCCATTCGACCCAAGAACCCCCGTTCCCCACTCAGGCGCACATTGAACACACGTCCGACCTCGACACTCACTCACAGTCACCGGAAGCCACTGCTGCTTAAGTACATCTGCAGCAGTTCCCCACCCCGGACTTTTGTCCTAAGCCCATGGGGGCACTCGCGAAATCCCGTCCGTCACGGAGTAATGTCCCACCTGAGAAGACGATCACGAGGAAGGACAGCTCAATGCTCTCCCGCCTGTTTGCCCCCAAGGTCAAGGTCAGCGCACACTGCGACCTGCCCTGCGGTGTGTACGACCCGGCCCAGGCCCGCATCGAGGCGGAGTCGGTGAAGGCCGTGCAGGAGAAGATGGCCGCCAACGACGACCCGCACTTCCAGGCCCGCGCCACCGTCATCAAGGAGCAGCGCGCCGAGCTCGCCAAGCACCACGTCTCGGTGCTCTGGAGCGACTACTTCAAGCCCCCGCACTTCGAGAAGTACCCGGAGCTGCACCAGCTGGTCAACGACGCCCTGAAGGCCCTCTCGGCCGCCAAGGCCTCCACCGACCCGGCGACCGGCCAGAAGGCCCTCGACTACATCGCCCAGATCGACAAGATCTTCTGGGAGACCAAGAAGGCCTGACGTCAAGTCAGCTTCGATCGACCGGCGATCGGTGCACCATCGCGGGTCGACGAGCACCATGAAGGGGCCCGGTCGGTTGTCCGACCGGGCCCCTTCGGCGTCGCGTGCGTCCTTTCAACGACGGCAAACGAGAATGCCACCTCGGCAGTTGATCTCGAAGGCGCCCTGCTGCGCGATGTGCTCGGCGAGGATGGCACGAGCCCTGTCGATGGTCTCCTCGAACGGCACGTCGTGCTGGTCCGCCCACGCCTGATACGAGGCCATGTGGGCGATGACGGGCTCGGGGTCGCGGACGGTGATGGCGCCGGGCAACTCGATCGTCTCCACGCGGCCGAACTCCTCGCCGAGGAAGGCCGGGGCCTTCTCCAGTGTGAAGCGGGCGCTGAGGGAGATGCGAGCCGGGCCGCGTCCGGTGCCGAGGACGTCGCCTGCGGCCCGTTGCCACAGGTCGTCGAGTTCGGGCTTGTCGCGGGCACTGTTGGTGGAGGCGATCAGCAGCCCGTCACGGGTGACGACGCGGGACAGTTCCTCGACCGCCTGCGGGATGTCCGGGACGTGGTAGAGCATGTGCATCGCCAAGGCGGCTTCGACACCCTCCGTTGCCAGAGGCAGGCGAGTGACGTCCGCAACGGCGACCGGGCCAGGGACGCCGACGAGCATGCCGGGAGCGAGGTCAAGGCCCAGTACGGCCAGGTCGGGCCTGTCCCGGCGGAGTCGTTGGACATACGTGCCGTTGCCGCAGCCGACATCGACGACGCGTCCGCGCACCTCGCTCAACTGCCCGGCGACGATGCCCGGCAGGTCGTAACGGGGCTTCTTCCACTCGTAGAGCGCCTGGCGTGCGGCGAGGTCCCGGTCGCTGCGGTAGGCGCGCCCGGCGAGGCGCGCTCGGTCTGTGACGGCGGCGTCGTGTGCGGCGGACAGTTCGCTCACGTCGGCAGCTCCGGTAGGCGGGCGGCAGGTGAGGCCGCGAGGACGGCCCTGTGTTGGAGTCGTTCGCGTAGGTATGCGGCCTGCGCGGCTCCACCGTACTGCGGGCCGCTCAGCTCCCGGCCCAGAGCGGTGAGTCGGCGCACGATGCTGGCCGACATGCGCTCGGGCGTGGATTCGAGGACGAAACCGAGCATCGCCTCGGTACCGTCCAGGTCGCCCAGGAGCAGATGACCACGGGCTAGATCGACATGGGCAGCGAACAGATCACCTACCGACTGGTCGTCGTCCTCGGCACTGCGGTAGAGCCGGATCGCGGTGTTCGCGCTGGCGACGGCCCGCCGCACGTGCTCCCGCCCGCCCACGGCCAGGTAGCTCGTCCCCACGTACGCGAACTGCTTGCCGGCCGGCAAGGCGAAGACGCCCGGCGCCTCGTCGTGGCCGGGCACCGCTTCACGAGAGCGTTCGGCGTCCGCCAGCGCGGCCACCGCGCCCGCTCGGTCGCCGGCTATGGCCAGTGCCCGTGCCTCCAGGCTCGCCAGCCGGGCTCCAATGGTGCCGCCAACCCGTTGGTGACGGCCGGCCTGCGCCAGCCGCGCCGCCTGCTCGTACCGCCCGGTCCAGTAGGCGATCAGGGATGTCACCGCGCATACCCAGGCCGGCATGCCCTCGTGCCCGGCCGCTTCCGCGCAGGCCCGGGCCGTACGGGCATGTGTGGCCGCAGAGTCGTAGTCGCCCATGTCCAGGCAGACGTGTGCGGACAGCCCGCACAGCCGTGAGGCCGCGACGTACAAGTCGACGCTCTGCCGGGGGCGCTGGCGCCCGCGCAGTAACTCTGATCCGCGAAGGCCGTGCACCTCTACCAGAAGGTGCAGCTGACTGGATGCTCGACACCCGTCAGTGGCCCGGCACCATCGCTGAGTATGTAGAGCAACTGCTGGCCATGACCGATACCTTGCTGTCCGACCCCCGGCACTTCTTCCGCGCCTACTCGGCCGCCGAGATCGGCCCGGATGATGACCGCACCAGCCACCAGGAGGTTCCCGCCCCATGACCGACACCACCGCCCGCGTCCGCGAGCTCAACCTTTACCGCCGGTACTTCGGCCTCGTTGCCGTATCAAGGGCACCGATGAGACCTGCGACGTGAGGGTCAAACGGGTCGCGGAGTACGCCGATTTCGAGGCCCTACTCGACGGCGAGGGACCGGCCAACGTCAATCCGACCGCCACTCGCGAACAGCAGCTCAACAACATCCGAACCATCTACCCGCTCCATGACCCTGCTGGTCGCCGCCGTCATCGTCCACGACAAAGCCACCAACCGCGTCGTCCTCCTCCAGCGCAGCCAGAACGCCAAGTTCGCCCAGGGCATGTGGGACCTGCCCGTCGGCAAGAGCGAGCCCGGTGAGCCGATCACGGAAACGGCTGTGCGCGAGCTGTACGAGGAGTCTCAATGATTCAGTCAAGTGCCAGCGCACTCGCATTGTGAGTGCGGCGTCGTGCCCCTGCTGCAGAACGTTGCTGTGGCGAGTGAGCCTAAGCAACCAGTCCCAAAGCGAAGGTGACACCCGCGCTCAGCTGAGCTTCTTCGCAGCCCTGTTGGCCTTCGCCTCCCACCGCACGTCGGACAGGCCGGCGACGAGTCGGCCCTGCACGAGGCCGGAACTGGTCTTCGGGATCAGGCCGGGAGCTGCTTGAGTGCCCCATCGGTGATCTGATCGCGTAGGACGAACTTCTGCAGCTTGCCCATGGCGTTGCTGGGAATCTGCCCGGTGACGTACCAGTCTTTGGGAGTCTTGGCCGGGGCCAGGTGCCTGCGGACCAGCTCGTGCAGCTCGGTGGCCGACGGCGGGTTCGCCGCGTCCTGTAGCTCGATCACCGCAGCGATGATCTCGCCCCACTGCTTGTCCGGGACACCCACGACGACCGCTCTGGCGACGCCTGGATGGCTGGTGAGTACGGCCTCGATCTCGCGTGGGTAGATGTTCTCTCCACCACGAATGATCATGTCCTTCATGCGGCCGGTGACCCGGAGGTATCCGCGCTCGTCCAGGACCCCCAGGTCCCCGGTGTGCACCCAGCCCTCGGCGTCGAGGGTGTCCCGGGTCTGCTCAGGCATGTCGAAGTACTCGAGCATCGCCTGGTAGCCCCGGGCACAGATCTCCCCCTGCTCGCCGATCGGCACGGGCCGGTCTCCGCCCGGCTCGACAAGACGGATCTCCACGTTGGGCAGGGGCCGCCCAACAGTGCCGCACTTGTCCTCGATCGAGTCGTCCGGGCTGGCCTGGGTGATGATCGGGCTGAGTTCGGTCTGCCCGTACACGGTGGAGAACCTCGCCCCGAAGCGGCGTTCGACCTCACGCACGAGATCAGGCGGGACCGTGTCGCCCCCGGAGAGGGCGACTTGGAGGGAGGACAGGTCGAAGGAGTCGAAGTCGGGGTGCGCCAGCAGCCCGAGCATCATCGCCGGGACGCCGGCGTAGAGGTCGGCGCGGTACTCCTGGATCGCGGAGAGCACCAGCGCGGGATCGAACTGCCGGCAGATCACTACGGTGCCGTGGCTGGCCGCGGTCCCCAGCACCGACATCCCGCACGCCGCGGTGTGGAAGAGCGGCAGCGCTGTGGCCCACACACCGTGGCGGGGAAACTGCGCACGCTGGTGGACGTAGTGGGCGGCGGTGATCAGACCACGGTGGTGCAGCAGGGCGCCTTTGGGGAATCCGGTGGTGCCCGAGGTGTACTGCAGCTGGGCGGCAGCATTCGGCTCGACCGCAGGCAGCGGCTGCGGCAGTCCGTCGAACGCCTTCAGCTCGGCATGCCAGGTCTCGAACCGGATCGCCTCGCGGATCTGGGGTATCTGCCGGCGGACCTGCTCGGCGATCACGGCCATGTCGGTGCCCCGGAAGGAGTCGCTGTAGGCGATACCGACCGACTTCGACTGGCGCAGCACGTACTCCAGTTCGCCGGCGCGCAGTGCCGGGTTGGCCGTGACCAGGACCAGCCCGGCCAGTGCCGCCCCGTACTGCAGCACAATCCACTCGGGGACGTTCCGCGCCCACACGGTCACGTGCTCACCCGGACGGAATCTCGTGAGCAGCCACTGCGCGGCGTGGTTGGCGTCGGCGAGCAGCTCGCGGTAGGCCCACACCTGCGCCGGCTGCTCCGGTGCGCAGGCGATCAGTGCCGGCCGGTCGGGTTCGGCCTCCGCTACGTCCCGCAGCAGCCCGCCGACGGTGAGATCGAGGATCTTCGCGCCGGTCTGTGCGGGGAGGTACGAGATCCCCGTCATGTCACGCCTCCTTACCTGACATGTCGGACGAAGCGCCGTCGGTGCGATCCCTGGCAACCTCCTCTGCGGTGGGCACGGGGCCCCCGCCGTTGGGGACCCAGCGGCCGGTGTCGCGCCAGCGCACCGCCTCGGCGAAGCCATGCTCGGCAGAGAAATCACGGAACCAGCGGCCCTCCGGGGAGTGGCGGGTGATGCCGTCGAAAAGCGTGGCAAGGATCTGGGTGCCGTGCAGACCCATGTTGTCGTACGCCTGGTTGACCATCATCTTCTGCATGGCGAGCTGGTTGATCGGCACGCCGGCGATGCGGTCGGCGAGCTCCTCCACCGTGCGGTCCAGGTCCTCGGCGGGGACGGCGTCGACGACCAGGCCCCAGTCGGCAGCCTGGCGGCCGTCGATCTTGTCACCGGTCAGCAGCATGCGCTTGGCCTTCTCCGCGCCGAGCCGGTAGACCCACATCGCCGTGGTCGGGCAGCCCCACACCCGAGCGGGCATGTAGCCGATCTTCGCATCCTCGGCCATCACCACGAGATCGCAGGACAACGCGATGTCGCTGCCCCCGGCGACGGCGTAGCCATGAATCTTCGCGATGGTCGGCTTCAGCGAACGCCAGAGGGTGAAGAAGTTGTCGGTGTTGGACTTCATCATCTGGAAGTCCTGGATCGGATCCCACACCGGCGGCTGGGTGTCCACGCCGTCCTCGGCGTAGTGGTGCAGGTCGTAGCCGGAGCAGAACGCCCGCCCCGCTCCCTGCAGGATGATCACGTGGACTGACGGGTCCTCATTGGCCCTGGCCACGGCGGCAGCGATCTGGGCGGCCATGTCGTGGGTGATGGCATTGAGCCGCTCGGGCCGGTTCAGCGTCAGGTACGCCTTGCGGTCACGCACCGCGTAGAGCACGACGTGCTCGGACTCCACGTAGACCCGCTCCTTCGTCTGGTCCTGCGCCATGCTTCTCCCTTTGATCATGTGGCCATGGATGACGCCGCACCGTCCGGCGGCACACCAAGGGGCCCCACGCCCTCACCACCCGAGGAAGAGATCTCGGTGCCCCACCCTGTCTTCACTGACAGACTATCCGGTCTGTGAAATGCTCACAAGGGATGCGTTCGCACCGTAGGCTCGGGCCCATGACGGCTCCCCTGACCCGTAAGCAACAGCGTGAACAGACGCGCATGCGGCTGCTCGATGCGGCCGTGGACTGTCTGATGGAATTCGGCTACGCGGGCACCACAACCCAGCGGATCCAGGACCGGGTCAATCTGTCCCGGGGTGCGCTGTCGCACCACTTCGCCTCAAAGACGGACCTGTTGGTCGCCGCCATCCATCACATCGCCGACCAGCGCCTGGAACTGCTGCGGTCGGCGGCCGACGAAATCGAGCCGGGGCCGCACGCACTGCCCCAGGTGGTCTCAGTGATCCAAACCGCGATGTCCGGGCCTCCCTTCCTGGCCGCGCTTGAACTGTGGATCAGCGCCCGCACCGATCCACAACTGCGTGCCGCACTGATCCCCCCGGAGCGGCGATTGGGCCGCGCCCTGCGTGAGATCTTCGAGAAGGCCACCGCACAGACGGACCCGGCGCAGGTCCGGTTGGCCTTCGACGTGTTGCTGATCTTCCTGCGGGGCCTCGCGATCACCAGCATTCTGCGCAACGATGACGACTCCCGGGACGAAGTCGTGAGCTACTGGCTCGATCACATGGCACCCAGGCTGCTCGGTGACGAGTGACCGTTGCTGCCGTCTCTCGCCTGTCGGGCCGACGAGACCACCCCCAATTGGGTGAGCAACAGTCCTTGAGTTCCTGAACCCCGCGCCTGGTTCCTCCTGCTCGTTCCGTGCCTGGACCAGGACCTGTTCACTCCTTGGCCTCTGCGAACGCCTCCCCACCCAGGACCCGGCCGACCGCCGTCAGCAGGTGGCAGATCCGGCCGAACCACGAACCCCGTCCGCCGGGTTGATTGCCTCCCTGGCAACCATCGCCCGGCTCGACACCGATCCGGCCGGCGCCACCCTGTGCTGCCTCCTCCTCGGGCCCCAGCCGTCCCGTAGCCCGTACGAGACACCCACAGTCATCGAGCAGCGCATGCGCACCCTCGCGACCGCCCTCGCCCTCGGACCGGCCACGGCACCACTCCCCGACATCGGGCCCCGTCTGCGCCTCCTCAGCCGGCCCTGGACGCTGCTCCTCCGCCAACGAACACCGGTCGCCCTCGTCCTTGGCCTCAGCGCAAGCGGGACCCGCCGTGACAGTCCACCCGTCTCGCTGAGCACCGCGCTCTCCCACGGTGACGGGCATGAACCCCGGTGTCCGCAACCGCACTTCGCTTATGCGCAATCTTCGAGGAACAGCACGGCGTCCACAGTGGTGTGTGTGACCTTGGTGTTGTCGGCGTCTCGATGGTTCCAGTGCCGGGTCAGGACCTGTTGGCCGTCGGCGTACACCACTTCGCCTGGCAGCGGCGTCTCCCGCTCCTCGGGCTGTCCGAGAGGGATGTGCACGTCATCAGGACGCGCGTAGCGCAGCGCGAAGCCGTGTCGGACGTGCTCCAGGTCGTAGCCGCCGGTAGGCAGCGTGTATCGCAGGGAGATGACGTTGCAGGTGTCGACGAGCGGTGAGATCCGCGGCAGCCGACCGGACTTCGCGAGCCGGCGCCCCAAAGCATCGACGCTCGGGCGCATACGGCGTGGATTGGTCCCGAAGCTGCGTAGCAGGCTGTGCCAGGCTGCGATGGCGGGATGGCCCTCGTCGGGCATGTGCCGATGGCCGTCGGCCACCTCGGCTTCCAGGGCGGACAGTTCCGCATCGGTCTCCGTCCATGGCCCGGAATTGTCCACGCCGAGGGCCAGGATCACTGCGGTCCGGCAATCCGGATAGCGGGCAGCGATCTCCGGAGCGATGCTGAGACACAGGCGGCGTTCGGCACGTGGGGCGAGCTGAGGGGTGACGGCGTCGGTCATTCAGGCGGTTTCCTGACTTCACAGGCTGAGGCGGGGATCCCTGCGCGTCTCAGTCGGTGTGGGCGCAGATGATCTTGCGCCTCGTGCAACGAACAGGGGCAGGCGATGTCACTCGTCGGCGCTGTGGACGTGAATCGCGTGTGTCTTTGTGAGACACAACCAGGTGACCGGCTCCCACTGTGGTGGCGTCAGGACCGGCCGGGTCCCGTCCAGCTCAGGCCACTCCACTTCAGACCACGACCCGTCGTGCCTTCAACGGGCCACCCCCGAGATGGCCGGTTCCACGCCCAACGTGGCCGAAGTTCCGCGAACGTGGTTACTCGAAGGGATCTCTCCCGCCATCGGGCCGGACGTGCTGGAGAAGGCCCAGCAGGAACTCGCGAACCGGGTCGCACCCCATGCCGCGTCGGTCACCCTCCATGCCTTCGACCCGGCACGGGAGACGACGGTTTCCTGGACGCCCACGCACTGATCCATGGACGTCTACTTCGCGGGGATGATGCTCGGCCTGGCCATGATCACTCCGATCGGGCCGCAGAACATCTTCCTGATCAACCAAGGTTTCACCTTCGGCGTGCCCCGAGTATTCGTCGCGGTCGTGGCCGCCGGGATCTGTGACACCGTGCTGATATCCCTCGGCGGAGCCGGGACCTCTGCGGTGCTGGAGCGCATACCCGGCATCAAAGAGTTTCTGCTGGCCGCCGGGGTGGTCTTTCTGACTTATCTGGCGGTCAAGTCCTTCCGCTCATCCTTCCGCTCACGGCCGGAGGACTTCGACCAGTCCACGGCCCCGGAGATGCGCTGGCCACGCGTGGTCGCCCAGTGCGCCTCAGTCACCGTCCTCAACCCCCATGCGGTGCTGGACGTCGTGGGCATCCTCGGCGTGGCCATCGCGGCCCAGGACCCAGCCCACCGCCCCGGCTCCACGGCAGGCGCCGTGAGCGCCTCATGGCTCTGGTTCACCGCCCTCGCACTGGGCGCCTCGACGCTGCGACGCTGGCTCACTCCGCACCGCCGTGTGTGGATCGACCGGGTCTCTGGAGCCTTGCTGCTCGTCTTCGCGGCCCTCTTCGCCGGCGAACTCCTGCGTCCCTGATCCCACTTCACACTCGCCTCCAGTCCTCTTCGCTCGAATCCCGTTCGGCCCCGTCGACCCGCACCCGAAGGGAGTCGCACCATGCTCAAGATCGGCTCAGTGCAGCAGAGCGCCTGGGGGACCTGCCCATCGACTCCATGCCACTGGCCGCCGGCTACTTGAAGGCCGTGATCGACGCGGACCCGGACCCCGCGCCGGAGACCGATGTCCGCATCCACAACGTACGTGGCAGATGGTCCATCACACAGATGGCCCGAATGATCTTCGGCGACGGGGACACACCCGACGTCCTCGCCTTCTCCGTACTGGGCTGGAACTACCGCAATTTCGCCTGCCTCGCCGAACTCTTCAAACAGCTCAACGGGTCTTCCGCGAGTGCCCGTCCATCGACATCGTCGTCAACGGCGAGGGCGAACTGACCTTCAGGGACACAGCGAACTGGCGGGAGATCGGTCGGCACATGTACGCCTTCGAGCGCTGGGGGCGCCCTGTCCACCACCCCCGGGAACCCCGCTTCCCGAAGGGTGGCACGAGGCCGACGGCGAGTACGTGAGTGAGGAGGTCACCTTCCCGTACCCCCTCGCAGACGCCCTGGACGGGATCGCGGCCGGGGATCTCACTCCGCCCGAAGCACAGGAGACGCGCTACGTGTTCCGCGGCATGAGCGGCTTCTACCAGCACCTCGACAACCACGAGACCGGCGCCCACAAGTCAGCTTCAATCGACCGGCGATCGGTGCGCCGTCGCGGGTCGACGATCACCATGAAGGGGCCTGGTCGGTTGTCCGGCCGGGCCCCTCGCCGTTCCGGGGCGGATCACCGCTCCGTGTCGTCCTCCCCCGCCTCCAGCAGGTTCGCCGCCGCGCCCACGATGCGCGGGTCCGGCGTGCCGACGATTTCGTGGTCCTTGTCGTTGTAGTCGAAGCGGGCCAGCACGCTGCGCATGGCCTCGACGCGGGCGCGCTTCTTGTCGTTGGACTTCACCACGGTCCAGGGCGCCTGTTCGGTGTCCGTCTCGCGGAACATGGCGACCTTGGCGGCGGTGTAGTCGTCCCAGCGGTCCAGGGAGGCCAGGTCCATCGGGCTGAGTTTCCACTGCCGTACGGGGTCGACCTGGCGGATGGTGAAGCGGGTGATCTGTTCCTTCTGCGAGACGGAGAACCAGAACTTGATCAGGTCCACGCCGTCGTCGACCAGCATCCGCTCGAACAGCGGGGCCTGGCGCATGAAGCGCCGGTACTCGTCGTCCGAGCAGAAGCCCATCACCCGTTCCACACCGGCCCGGTTGTACCAGGAGCGGTCGAACAGGACGATCTCGCCGGCGGTCGGGAGGTGTTCGACGTAGCGCTGGAAGTACCACTGCCCACGCTCGCGCTCCGTGGGCTTCTCCAGCGCCACGACCCGGGCACCACGCGGATTGAGGTGTTCCGTGAAGCGCTTGATCGTGCCGCCCTTGCCGGCCGCGTCCCGTCCCTCGAAGACGATGACGAGCCGGCGGCCGGTCTCCTTGATCCAGCTCTGCAGCTTCAGCAGTTCTATCTGCTGGAGCCGCTTGTGCCACTCGTACTCCTTGCGCTCCATGCGCTCGGCGTACGGGTAGTTCTCCCGCCAGGTCTCGACCGGGTTTCCATCCGGCTTGATCAGAACAGGCTCGTCGAGGTCGCTGTAGTCGACCGTCAGTCCTGACAGCAGTGGCGTGGTCATCCTGTCGCCCTCCCCGGCTTCGGTGCTTCAGTGGAATTGCGGCACGATCAGATAGATGCCGTACGCGACGACCGCCGCACAGGCGAGAAAACAGAGCCCGGCCTGGGCGAGGCCGAGCGCATGGGTGCCTCCGTCAGTCTCCCTCGTCCCCTCGACGCGGGCGAGCCCGAGTACACCGAGGGCGAAGACGACCACCACGGCCACGGTGACGCCGAGGCTCACCGCGGCGACCTGACCGAGGGCGCTCCAGTCCAGCTGCATGTCCAACTCCCCTTGCTCAGGCGGCCGTGCCGACGCTCGCCGGCTCCGTACGGATCGAGACCTCGTGGTGGTCGTTCACGTTCTTCGCGTCCACCGGGTTGCGGCGCGAGGCGACGACGATGCCGCCCGCCACCGCGGCGGCGACCAGCGCGACCACCACGATGCCGACGTTGCCACCGTGGGTGACCAGGCTCGCGGCGAGGCCGCCCACGATCGCGGCGGACGGCAGCGTGATCAGCCAGGCGATCACCATCCGGCCGGCGACGCCCCAGCGCACCTCCGCCAGACGCCTGCCCAGTCCCGCGCCGAGGATGCTGCCGGAGGCGACCTGGGTGGTGGACAGGGCGAAGCCGAGGTGGGCGGAGGTGAGGATGACGGTGGTCGACGCGGTCTCGGCGGCGAAGCCCTGCGGCGACTGGATCTCGGTCAGGCCCTTGCCCATGGTGCGGATGATCCGCCAGCCGCCGAGGTAGGTGCCGAGGCCGATCGCGAGACCGGCGGACGCGATGACCCACAGCGGCGGACCGGCGTCGTGGCCGAGGGCGCCCGCGGAGATCAGGGTCAGCGTGATGACGCCCATGGTCTTCTGCGCGTCGTTCGTGCCGTGCGCGAGGGAGACGAGCGAGGCGGAGGCGATCTGCCCGACCCGGAAGCCCTTGGTCACGGACTTCTCCCGGGCCCGTGCGGTGAGCCGGTAGGCGAGATACGTCGCGATCAGCGCGGCGACACCGGCGACGACCGGCGAGGCCACCGCCGGGATCAGCACCTTCTCGAGCACCTTGTCGAAGTGCACGCCGTTCGCGCCCGCACCGACCCACACGGCACCGATCAGCCCGCCGAACAGGGCGTGCGAGGAACTCGACGGCAGTCCGGCCAGCCAGGTCAGCAGGTTCCACAGGATCGCGCCGACCAGCCCGGCGAAGATCATCCCTGGTGTGACGAGCGTGTCGTCCACGATGCCGCCGGATATCGTCTTGGCCACCTCGGTGGAGAGGAAGGCACCGACGACGTTCAGCACACCGCTCACCAGCACCGCTGTACGTGGTGAGAGCGCTCCTGTCGCGATGGACGTCGCCATCGCGTTGGCAGTGTCGTGGAATCCGTTGGTGAAGTCGAAGGCCAGCGCTGTGACGATGACGACCGCCACGAGGAACGTGATGTGATCCATTGTTCGAGCAAAGCAAGCGCTTCCCAATACCCGGCGAACTGGAGGCAAAGGCTCCGTCTGGGTCGTCTTTAACATCTGCAAATTCCAGCGCCGGGCGTCCGGGAAATCGGGCGGAGCGGCTACGGCCCTCCGTCCTACGATCACCCCATGACCATCCGCTGGACCTACGCCTTCGTCGACCGCCCCGCCGGGCTCCTCGACCGCGCCGCCGCATTCTGGACGGCCGTCACGGACACACGCCTCTCGCAGCCGCGAGGCGACCAAGGGGAGTTCGCGACCCTGCTCCCCGGCGCGGCGGACGCCTGCGTGAAGGTCCAGGGGGTCGACTCCGGCGCGGGCGGAGCGCATCTCGACTTCGCGGTGGACGACGTACGGGGCCTGGTGACGTCAGCGCTCACATCAGGCGCGGATGTCGTCGCCGACCACGACGACTGGGCGGTGCTCCGCTCCCCCGCCGGGCAGCTGTTCTGCGCCGTGCCCTGGCACGGAGAGTCGGTACGGCCGCCCGTGGTGCGCGGCACCCGGCTCGACCAGGTCTGCGTCGACGTACCGCCGTCGCTGTACACCGCCAAAGTCGCCTTCTGGAGCGGCCTGTTGGCGAGCTGGGCGTCGGCGCCCGGCTCCCTCCCCGAGTTCCATGTGCTCAAGCCGCCGCCCGGGCTGCCCATCCGCATCCTGCTCCAGCGGCTCGGCGAGCAGCGCCCCGCCTCCGCCCACCTCGACCTCGCCTGCGCCGACATCCCGGCGACCCGCGCCGCGCACGAGCGCCTGGGCGCGTCCTTCGTCGCCGCGGGCCGCCACTGGACGGTGATGCGGGACCCGGCGGGCGGCACGTACTGCCTGACGGGCCGCGATCCGGAGACGGGCGGGCTGCCGGGCTAGCGGATCGTCGCATACGCGCACACGAAGTCCTCCTCCGGCTGAAACGTCGCGGACGGGCAGAGAGACTCCACGTCCGACCGCACCAGCGGAGCCGGGTCCTCCGTCTCCTCCCAGCCGTACGGCTCCGGCGGCTCCGCCGAATCCTGCAGCCACAGCGTCAGCCCTCCCCCGACGACGACGGCGACCGCCCACACGGTGACGGCCCAGCGCCATGAGCGGCGTCGTGATGCCGTCACCGCCACACCTCCACATCCACCACCGCCCCCACCGGCACAGGCCCGTACACATGCGGGAACTCCTCGCCCCCGGCCTCCGCTGCCTCGTACTTCAGAGGTACGTCGAGCCGCTCGGGGTCGATGACCAGGACCACCAGCTCATCGGGCCCGTCGTACGAGCCGTACAGGAACTCGGCGACACCCGGGAGTTGGGCGCGGGTCGAGCAGTGGATGAAGCCCTCTTCCTGGAGGGTCCGGCCGCGAGTGGACATCTCGTACGTGCCCCGCGCGCGGGCGGCGTCCCAGAGGGAGCGTTCGGTGATGTGGAAGATGTGTGGCATGGAGTGAGGCTATGGCCTGAGCCGAGCCGCCCGCGCCTGCAAATAGCGTTGCTCCGGCAGGCTCAGGGTCTGTGCGGCGGCCGACTCGTAGGCGGCGCGGGCGGCTTCCGGTTCACCGGCCCGCTCCAGCAGATGGCCCCGCACGGCGTCCCGCCGATGCCCGGCGGCCCCTTCCAGTAGGTCGAGTTCCGCCAGTCCGGCGTACGGGCCGTCGACCATGGCCACCGCGACGGCCCGGTTGAGCCGCTCGACGGGACCGGGCACCAGCCGTACCAGCACGTCGTACAAGCCGAGGATCTCCTGCCAGTCGGTCGCCTCTGCGGACGGCGCCTCGTCGTGTACGGCGGCGATGGCGGCCCGCACCTGGTACGGGCCCGCAGGTCCGCGCGCCAGGGCCCTGGTGACCAGGGCGACGCCCTCATCGATCGCGGCCTTGTCCCAGCGGTCGCGGTCCTGTTCGTCGAGCGGGACGAGTTCGCCGTGCGGGCCGCTGCGCGCGTCGCGGCGGGCATCGGTGAGCAGCATCAGGGCCAGCAGGCCGGACACCTCGCCGGCCTCGGGGAGCAGCCGGTGGACCTCCCGGGTCAGCCGGATCGCCTCACCGGCGAGGTCACGCCGCTGGAGGCTGGTGCCGGAGGTCGCCGTATACCCCTCGTTGAAGATCAGATACAGGATCTGCAGAACGGCCGGCAGCCGCTCCTCCCAGTTGTCCGGCCGCCCGAAGCGCACGCCCCGCACCTTCTGCTTGGCCCGGCTGATCCGCTGCGCCATGGTCGCCTCGGGCACCAGATGGGCGCGGGCGATCTCCGCCGTGGTCAGACCGCCGACCGCGCGCAGGGTGAGGGCGATCTGCGCGGGCGGGGGCAGATCGGGGTGGCAGCACAGGAAGAGGAGGGAGAGCGTGTCGTCCTCGCGCGGCGCGCGGTCCTCGCCGGACGTCTCCCGTACGGCGAGCGCCGCCGCCCGCTCCTCCCGCGCCCGCCGCGCCTCCTCGCTGCGCAGCGCGTCGGTCAGCTTCCGCGAGGCCACCCTGATCAGCCACCCGCGCGGGTTGTCGGGAACGCCGGCCGACGGCCACTGCCCGGCCGCCGCGAGCAGCGCCTCCTGTACGGCGTCCTCGGCGGCGTCGAAATGGCCGTACCGCCGGACCAGCGCGCCGAGGACCTGCGGCGCGCACCGGCGCAGCAGGTCCTCGATGGTCTCGCTCACGGTCAGATGTCTCCGGCGCCGTCCTGGATGGGCCGGATCACCACCGGGTACTCGGGCGCCCCGGCGGGCTGGGGGCAGCGCTGGATGCGCGCGGCGATCTCCGTGACCCGCTCCAGGCTCGCGCAGTCCAGGACCCAGTAGCCGGCCAGCAGCTCCTTGGTCTCGCCGTACGGGCCGTCGGTGATCACGGGCTTGCCCTCCGCGTCCAGGCTGACGTGCCGGGTCTTCGCGGGCTCGGCCAGGCCCTGGCCGTCGACCATTTCACCGGTCTCGGCGAGGTCGTCGTTGAGCGCGTTCATGAAGGCGTACATCGCCTGGATGTCCTTCTCGGTCCAGGCCGGGGAGTGCGCGGAGGCGTTGCCCTTCATCGCCTCGTAGTCCGCCTGCGAGCCCTGCACCATCACCAGATACTTCATCAGTCCGCTCCTTCGGTTCGGGCCGCCCTCCGGTGGGCGGCTCTCACAGGGGACGTCGGAGCCGGCCGACGCTTCTCGACACGGGCTTCAGTTTTTCTCGGCGGCGGTGTTCTTCGGTGTGCTCTTCGCAGGCTCCTCGACGGGCTCGGTGCCGGTGTCGACGTATGCCTTGCACTCGGGGTTGTGGCACGGTCCCGGTACCCACACCGGAACCCATGCGCCCAGCGTCTTGTGGCGCTTGACGACTGTTTCGACGGGCTGTCCGCAGACGGGACAGGCGTGCTTTTCGCTGTCCATGTCCCAAGCGTAGAGCGGTAAGGGCCTCAGCGCTTCCTGCTGTACGTCCGCCGTACACGACCGGATACGACTTGATGACGAGTTCGTCGCCGCGCCCCGAAGGGGCGCGGGGAACTGCGCGACCAGCCACGACGGCGCCGCAGACGATCAACGACCAATCGCGGCACCACCAGCGGAGCGTCTAGCGGGGTTCGCGCCACATCGGCCACATCGACGGGCCGTCCGGGAGGCCGAGCACACGCCCGGTGAACTCGAAGCCGAGCCGCTCGTACAGCCGGCGGCTGCGGGCGCTGCTCGCCTCCAGATACGCGGGCAGGCCCTCACGGTCGCAGCGGTCGAGGGTCGCGGCGATGAGGGCGGTGCCGAGGCCCTTGCCCTGGTGACCGGGGGCGACGCCGATCATCCACAGATAGGCGTGGGCCCGGTGCGAGGGGTGGATCTCGGCCGTCAGGCGGGCGATCAGCTCGACGCGCTCGTTGTCCGGGTCGACGACCTCGCGCACCTGGGCGGCTTCGCTGTCGTCGGCGTGAGCGTCGGCCGGGTCCGCCGCGGGCACGGACAGCCAGAGCGCACAGGCCATGCCGTCCTCGGTGACGTCGATCCGCCCCTCGGCGAGCACGGCGTCCGTGAAGGCCGCCATCAGCCTGGGGTGGGTCGTACGGCGGTATTCGGCGCCGGGGAAGACCCAGCTGCTGACCGGGTCGTCCTGGAAGGCCTCGTCCAGGAGCCGGACCACCAGCTCCCGGTCGCCCTCGCCCGCCGTCCGGATCGCCACGCCCATGTGTCGCCCCTTCACCTCAACCGACCTTGATCATACGGCCGTTGAAGCCTGTGCGGTTGCTGCGCCGGTCCTCCGGGCGGCAACGGCGGCCCGTTCCTTCGGCCGGCGAGGGACGGGTCCCGCGCACCGTGGGGATGCGCGGGACCCGCCGTGCCGGAGCCCCCGGTGACCGTGCGGGGTCAGGAGCCGCACGGGCCGGAGGCTCCGGGGTCATTCCGGGAGGGCTTTCCGGTCGACGTCTGCTGTGACGTCACCCGACCTCAACTGCTCCGCCGCGTCACGAACTCCGCCAGCGCGAGCAGGCCCCCCGCCGCCTCCGGGTCCGGGACCGCCCGGGAGAGCTGTCGCATGGCGTGGGCCATGCGGTCGGCTGCCTGGGCCTGCGCCCAGTCACGGCCACCCGCCTGCTCCACGGCCCGTGCGGTGCGCTCCAGGTCGGCCTCCTGATACGGCCCTCGGTAGAGCTCGGCGAGTTCGGCGGCGGCCGGGGTGCCGGAGACCAGCGCGGCGACCACCGGCAGCGACTTCTTACGGACCGCCAGATCCGCTCCGGCCGGCTTGCCGGTGCGGCACGGGTCTCCCCATATGCCGATCACGTCGTCGATGAGCTGGAAGGCGAGCCCGGCCTCCCGGCCGAACGCGTCCAGCGCCTCGACGTCCTCCTCCGCCGCCCCCGCAAACAGCGCGCCCAGCGCACAGGCGCACCCGAGCAGCGCGCCCGTCTTCGCCTCGGCCATGGCGAGCACCTCGTCGAGGCCGACCTCGTCGGGGCCGCGCCGCTCCATGGCCACGTCCGCGTGCTGGCCTTCGCACAGTTCGACGACGCAGTCCGCGAGCCGGGCCCCGGCCGCCGCGGACGCCGGATGCGGGTCCTCGGCGAGCAGTCGCAGCGCGAGCGCCTGGAGGGCGTCCCCGGCGAGGATCGCGTCGGCGTCGCCGAACACGGTCCAGGCGGTGGGCCGGTGCCGTCGGGTGGTGTCCCGGTCCATCACGTCGTCGTGCAGCAACGTGAAGTTGTGGACCAGCTCCACCGCCGCGGCCGCCCGCACGGCCGCCGTCCGTGCCGCCGGTCCGCCGAGCGCGGCGGCCGCGGTGAGGACCAGCGCGGGACGGATCGCCTTGCCCCCGTTGCCCGCCGCCGGTGTGCCGTCCGCGTGCTCCCACCCGAAGTGATAGAGCGCGACACGGCGCATGGAGCCGGGCAGCGACTCGACGGCGGCGCGCAGTTCGGGTTCGACCGATGTCCGGGCGCGCTCCAGGATCGCCGGCGCCTCGTGCCCGTCGAGCCGGTCAGGCCCGGTGTCCGTCCGCTTCGCGATGGGCCCTTGCCTTTCCGGTGTCTCGGTGAACCGCCTTGGTCCGGCGGGGCGTTGCTTCGCCTCCGTCATGAACTCACCCATGGGATCGCCTCGGAGAGTCTGCGGGCGGTGGCGCTTCCGCTACGGCCGGGCGCCCACCCCGGGGGTGTCCCCGCCCTGACGGGCGGGGACACCGTGTGCGGACGGGGACGGTCACCAGCGGCCGATCTCGACGTTCTCCAGGACGCCGAGCGCGTCCGGCACCAGGACCGCGGCCGAGTAGTACGCCGTCACCAGGTAGTTGATGACCGCCTGTTCGTTGATGCCCATGAAGCGCACGGACAGGCTCGGCTCGATCTCGTCCGGGATCCCGGTCGCGTGCAGACCGATGACGCCCTGGTCGGACTCACCGGTACGCATCGCGATGATCGAGGTCGTACGGGCGTCGGTGACCGGGATCTTGTTGCACGGGAAGACCGGGACACCGCGCCAGGTGGGGATGCGGTTGCCGCCGATGTCGATGGTCTCGGGCACCAGTCCGCGCTTGTTCAGCTCGCGACCGAACGCGGCGATCGCGCGCGGGTGGGCGAGGAACAGCTTGGTGCCGCGGCGCCTGCTGAGCAGCTCGTCCATGTCGTCCGGGCCGGGCACACCGTCGTGCGGCTGGATGCGCTGCTCGTACTCGCAGTTGTTGAGCAGGCCGAACTCGCGGTTGTTGATGAGCTCGTGCTCCTGGCGCTCCTTCAGCGCCTCGACCGTCAGCCTGAGCTGCTGCTCGGTCTGGTTCATCGGCTTGTTGTAGAGGTCGGCCACGCGCGAGTGGATGCGCAGGACGGTCTGGGCGACGCTCAGTTCGTACTCACGGGGCCTGGCCTCGTAGTCGACGAAGGTGTGCGGGATGTCCGGTTCACCGGAGTGGCCGGCCGAGAGGTCGATCTCCTTCTCGCCGTACTTGTTGGTCCGCTGCTCGGGGATCGCGCGCAGCTGCTCGAAGTGCGCGTTCAAGGAGTCGGCGCGCTCCGCGATCTGCTCGACGTCCTGGCGGGAGAGGACGAGCACCGTGCACGCGGTGAGCGCGCGGGCCGTGTACTCCCAGATGGCGTCCGGGTCCAGCAGCGCCTGATCGCCGAAGTAGGCGCCGTCGGCGAGGACTCCGAGGCCTGCGTCGTCGCCGTACGGGCCGGTGCCGACCTTCTCCACCTTGCCGTGCGCGAGCAGATACACCTCGCCGGTCTGGCTGCCGAACTCGGCGATCACCTGGCCGGGGGCGAACTCCTGCTGCCGGCACCGCTGGGCCAGCTCGGAGAGCACCTCCTCGTCCTCGTACGACCGCAGGGCCGGCAGTTCGCGCAGCTCCGCGGGGATGACCTCGACGCGGTCGCCGGTCTTCACGAACGTCACGCGGGCGTCGCCCACGGCGTACGTGAGACGGCGGTTCACTCGGTATGTGCCGCCCTCTACATTCACCCAGGGCAGCATGCGCAGCAGCCAGCGGGAGCTGATCTCCTGCATCTGGGGTACGGACTTGGTGGTGGTGGCCAGGTTCCGCGCGGCCGCCGTGCCGAGACTCTGCTGCGGCCTGTCCTGCTCGGTGCGGACCTCTTCGCCTACCGACATAGTGGAATTGCCCTCCCGGTCTGCAACGGCGCCGATCTGCGCCGGGCATCGATCTGCACGGCAAAGCCTTCCATCACGGAACGTTCTGGTGCTATTACACGAAAGAGCGGGAATGGATCACGGTCCGCCTGGGCATTCATGGGGACCCCGTCCACCGCCATCACCAGACGACCGCGTCCGGCGGGCGTCGCGCAGCGCGAAGGAGACGGTCATGGCCCCACCCATGTCCGCGGACAACTTCCTGAGGAGATTGCGTGCGGAAGGCTCAAAGGTCGTCGAGGTCGGCGACTGGCGGCATCACAACCGCAACCACAAAGGCCCGTGGGGACCGGTCCACGGCGTGATGATCCACCACACGGTGACCAAGGGCAGCAAACACACGGTCGATCTGTGCCGGAACGGCTACGAGGGTCTGCCGGGACCCCTGTGCCAGGGCGTGATCACCAAGGACGGCACCGTCCACCTGGTCGGCTACGGCCGCGCCAACCACGCGGGCCTCGGCGACGACGACGTCCTGCGCGCGGTGATCGCCGAGAAGGCGCTCCCGCCGGACAACGAGGCCAACACCGACGGCAACCGCCACTTCTACGGCTTCGAGTGCGAGAACCTCGGCGACGGCAAGGACCCCTGGCCCGCGGCCCAGCTGGAGGCGATCGAGCGGGCCGCCGCCGCGGTCTGCCGCCACCACGGCTGGACGGAGCGCTCGGTCATCGGCCACCTGGAGTGGCAGCCGGGGAAAGTGGACCCACGGGGGTTCACGATGGCGGCGATGCGGCAGCGCATCCGGGACCGGCTGAAGTAAGCGGGTCCGGCGAATTCCGGTGCGGTTCGGCAGCGCCCCGAAGGGGCGCGGGGCTGTGTCGATATGCGGCTCCGCTGCGATGGGGGTCCCCCGTTCTAGCGAAGCCGAGAGTGGGGGAGCGACCAGCCACGACGGCGCCGCAGCCGGCCCACGGCACATCGCGGCACTTCCCGCGGAGCGCTCGGCGGCGACAATGACAAGGTGCCCGGCCCCGACACCTCCCCCCTCACCGACCTGCACCCCAGCCTCCCCTCGCCCGTGCAGGAGGTCACGGACGACCGTTTCACCCGCAACGGCATCCGCCTGCTCCTCAAGCGCGACGACCTGATCCACCCGGAGCTGATCGGCAACAAGTGGCGCAAGCTCGCGCCGAACCTCACCGCGGCGGCCGGACGCACTGTCGTCACCTTCGGCGGCGCCTACTCCAACCACCTGCGCGCCACGGCCGCCGCGGGCCGCCTCCTCCGCCTGCCCACGGTCGGCGTGGTCCGCGGCCAGGAGCTCGCCGACCGCCCGCTCAACCCCTCCCTGGCCCGGTGCGCGGCCGACGGCATGCGCCTGCACTTCGTCGACAGATCGACGTACCGCCGCAAGTCCGAACCTGACACCCTGGCGGCCGTCCTGCGCGCTTTGAGCGCCGAGGACGCGTACGTCGTCCCCGAGGGCGGCAGCAACCGCCTTGCCGTACGCGGCTGTCAGGCGCTCGGCGAGGAGCTGCGCGGTCACGCCGACGTCGTCGCGGTCGCCTGCGGCACCGGCGGCACTCTCGCCGGACTGGCCGCGGGGCTCGCTCCCGACCAGCGCGCTCTCGGCGTTCCGGTGCTCAAAGGGGGTTTCCTGACCGCCGACGTCCAGGCCCTCCAGTCCCAGGCCTTCGGCGGCCCCCGCGGCACCTGGACCCTGGACGACCGCTTCCACTTCGGCGGCTACGCCCGCACCGCCCCCGCCCTGGACGCCTTCGCCGACGACTTCGAGAACCGCCACGGCCTGCCCGTCGAGCGTCTCTATGTCGCCAAGTTGCTGTACGCCCTTGTCGCCCTCGCGGAAGAGGGCGCCTTCCCGCGCGGGACGACGCTGGCGGCGATCGTCACGGGACGGCCTTTCGGCTGACCACGCGCGCGTGCCGCGGCTACCGCCGCGATGGGGGAGCGACCAGCCCTCACCGGCCCGCGGCGCACGAACCGCATATCCAGCGGAGCGCTCACGTCGTCTCCCGGAAGGCCGCCGCCTCCTCCAGGTCCAGCCTGCGCAGCAGCGTCCGCAGCATCTCGTCGTCGATGAAGCGGCCGTCGCGCAGCTTGACGAACACCTCGCGTTCGGCGCCGATCATCTCCCGGGACAGGCGGCGGTAGGTGTCGTCGGCGGTTTCGCCGGTGACGGGGTTGACCGCGCCGAGGCGTTCCCAGACGGCGTTGCGGCGGCGCTCCAGGACGGTGCGGAGGCGGTCGGCGAGGGGCCCGGGGAGGGCGTTGCGTTCGTCCAAGAGGAGTTCGTCCAGGCGGCGCTCGGCGGCCCGGGAGGCCTGCGCCTGGGCGTTCGCCTCGGCGAGGGTCTCGGCCTGCTCGTCCCGGCCGGGCAGCTTCAGCAGGCGGATCAGCGGGGGCAGTGTGACGCCCTGCAGGACCAGCGTGCCGATGACCGTCGTGAAGGTCAGGAAGAGGATGAGGTTGCGCTCGGGGAAGGGCTCGCCGTCGTCGACCGTCAGCGGGATCGAGAAGGCGATCGCCAGCGACACCACCCCCCGCATCCCGGCCCAGGAGATGATGAACGACCCCTTCCACGCGGGGTAGTCACGATGCACACGCGTGCGTGCCGGCAGCATGCGGGTCAGCATGGCCACCGGATACACCCACACGAACCGGGCCGCGACGACGACGAGGAAGACGGCCACCGCGTACCAGGCCGCGGCGGCACCCTCGTACTCCCCGAGTCCCTTGAGGACGACCGGCAGTTGCAGTCCGATCAGCGCGAACACCGACGACTCCAGGACGAACGCCACCATCTTCCAGACCGCGTCCTCCTGGAGGCGGGTCGCGAAGTCGACCTCCCAGGCGCGATGTCCCAGGTAGAGGGCGACGACCACGACGGCGAGCACTCCGGAGGCGTGCACCTGCTCGGCGGCCGCGTAGGCGACGAAGGGGATCATCAGGGAGAGCGTGTTCTGCGGCAGCGCCTCCTTGACGTGGGTGCGCAGCCAGTGGATCGGCACCATCAGCACCAGCCCGATGCCGACGCCACCGACCGCCGCGACCACGAACTCGGCGATCCCGCCCGCCCAGGTGGCGCCCTCCCCGACCGCGGCGGCGAGGGCCACCCGGTAGGCGGTGATCGCGGTGGCGTCGTTCACCAGGGACTCGCCCTGGAGGATCGTGGTGATCCGGGACGGCAGCCCCACCCGGCGCGCGACCGCCGTCGCCGCGACCGCGTCCGGCGGCGCCACCACCGCGCCGAGCACCAGCGCCGCGGTCAGCGGCAGATCGGGCACGATCACATAGGCCGCCCAGCCGACGACGAAGGTCGCGAAGAGCACGTACCCGACCGACAGCAGCGCCACGGGCCGCATTTGCGCGCGCAGATCGAGGTACGAGCTGTCGGTGGCCGCCGAGTGCAGCAACGGGGGCAGGACGAGCGGCAGGACGATGTGCGGGTCGAGTGTGTAATCGGGCACGCCGGGGACGTACGAGACCACCAGGCCGGCCGCGACCAGCAGCAGCGGAGCCGGCACCGGGGTCCGCCGGGCCGCCGCTGCGACGGCGGCGCTGCCCGCCACCAGCAACAGCAGTGGCATCACGTCCATCGTTCCCGCCCTCGTTTTTCCGCGCGGTCATCCACGCGCCCGACGTAACCTGGCAATCATGAAACAGTGCACGCACGCCGACGCGCTGCCGCACCCGGAACCCAAGCCCCTGAGCGACGCCTGTCCGGAGTGCCTGGCGGAGGGCTGGCACCCCGTACAGCTGCGGTTGTGTCTCACCTGCGGTCATGTCGGCTGCTGCGACTCCTCGCCCGGGAGGCACGCGGCGGAGCACCACAAGGACTCGGGGCATCCCATCATGCGGACGCACGAGCCCGGTGAGCACTGGCGCTGGTGCTTCGTCGACCATGTACTTGTGTGACGCTGTATTCGACGAATTCGACGTCTGATTCGCACGGTTCAAACGTGGGACGTCTGGGTACGTCAACCCGGCGCGCGCTCTTCCCAATTGGGCCCGCAGACCCCCTAGCCACGGAGCGTATCCGTGTGTTTACTATGAGTGACAGCAAGGGGTTGGGGTCCCGGGGGACAGGAAACTCGAGAGCGCGGTAGCGTCACCGCTGAACACACATCGCGTTACCCCGGGGGGCGACCCTCGGCCCCGAAGAGCTTGTACCACCTTGGAGGTGAGGGTGTCCCAGATCGCAGGCGAGCCCGCGACCCAGGACTTCGTGGAAGTCCGGCTGCCGGCTGCGGGTGCCTACCTGTCGGTGCTGCGTACGGCCACGGCCGGTCTCGCGGCCCGTTTGGACTTCACCCTCGACGAGATCGAGGACCTTCGCATCGCGGTGGACGAGGCCTGCGCGATCCTGCTCCAGCAGGCCGTGCCCGGCTCGGTGCTCAGCTGTGTCTTCCGTCTCGTCGACGACTCGCTCGAGGTCACCGTCTCGGCCCCGACCACGGACGGTCACGCCCCCGCGCGCGACACCTTCGCCTGGACTGTCCTGTCCGCCCTGGCGGGCAAGGTCTCCTCCGCGGTGGACGACGACAAGACCGTTTCGATCAGCCTCTACAAACAGCGCGGCGCGGGACCCGGGCCGGCGTGAAGGACGGGGACGGGCCGGTGCGGGACGAAGAGCGCGGCACACGGGAGCTGCCGGCCGAGGGCACAAGCGGTCCGAGCGGTGCCCGACGCATGGCTGACGGCATCGACGGCATCCCCGAGCAGGCCCGGCCGCATCCGGAGGACGACGCCGACGACCTGACGGCGGCCGGCTTCCTGGACGACGGGCAGCGGGATCGGGATGGTGCCGTGCAGAGCGCGCCCCTGGAAGGCCGGAACGGGGTCCCTCCGGTCCGGGAAGGGGCGGCGGCTCGGGGAAGGGCGACGGGCGGGACGATGAGCGAGCACGAGCGAGACGATCAGCCGGGCGTGCCCAGCGTGCAGGCCACGCAGCACGACCCTCAGGACCGCAGCGGGGCGCGCGCCATGTTCGTCGAGCTGCGCACACTGAAGGACGGCAGTGCGGAGTACGCGGAGCTGCGCAACAAGCTGGTCCGCATGCACCTGCCGCTCGTCGAGCATCTCGCGCGCCGCTTCCGCAACCGCGGAGAGCCGCTGGACGACCTGACCCAGGTCGCCACCATCGGCCTGATCAAGTCGGTCGACCGCTTCGACCCGGACCGCGGGGTCGAGTTCTCGACGTACGCGACTCCGACGGTCGTCGGCGAGATCAAGCGGCACTTCCGCGACAAGGGCTGGGCGGTGCGCGTCCCGCGCCGGCTGCAGGAGCTGCGCCTCGCGCTCACCACCGCCACGGCGGAGCTCTCGCAGCGGCACGGCCGCTCCCCCACGGTCCATGAGCTGGCCGAGAAGCTGGGCATCTCGGAGGAGGAGGTCCTGGAGGGCCTGGAGTCGGCCAACGCGTACTCCACGCTGTCTCTGGACGTCCCCGACACCGACGACGAGTCCCCGGCGGTCGCGGACACGCTGGGCGCGTACGACGAGGCCCTGGAGGGCGTCGAGTACCGCGAGTCGCTCAAGCCGCTGCTCGAGGACCTGCCGCCGCGCGAGAAGCGGATCCTGCTGCTGCGCTTCTTCGGCAACATGACGCAGTCGCAGATCGCGCAGGAGGTCGGCATCTCACAGATGCATGTGTCGCGGCTGCTGGCACGGACGCTGGCACAGCTGCGGGAGAAGCTCCTCGTGGAGGAGTAAGGCCTACTTCAAGAACGCCTACTTCTGAGACGCGTTCCCGGGCCCCTGGATCCCAAGGGCCCGGGTCGTCTCGGCGTTCACCAGCAGCACCAGCGCCGCCACCGCCACCACGGCGAGCGCGATACCGCCGGGAATGGCCAGGCTGTCGGCCTGGAGCAGGTTGTACGCCACCGGCAGCGCCAGGAGCTGCGTGATGACGGCCGGGCCACGGCTCCAGCTGCGCCGGGCGAGAAGTCCGCGGGCGGCCAGCAGCGGCAGCAGCGCGAGGACGAGCACGGTGACGCCACCGGTGATGGCCTGCTGCCGGTCGTCCGGGTCGCCCGTGATCCCCAGGACGAGCATCCAGACACCGCCGACGACCAGGGCGAGCCCCTCCAGACCGGCCAGCGCGGCCGCACAGGTCAGGCGCCGGGGGCGGGGTTCTGCGGTTTCCGGGGCGGTTTCCGAAGAGGGGTTCTTCTCACTGCTCACCCCTGAAGCGTAGCCCTCGCCATGTCCGCCGCCATGGCCAGGATCTCTTACGAGATCCCTACCTGGACTGGGCCCGGTACCACCCAGTAGGTACGCTGCAACGCATGCGTGCACTTCTCGTGGTCAATCCGGCGGCTACCACCACAAGCGCACGTACGCGCGATGTCCTGATCCATGCGCTCGCCAGCGAGATGAAGCTGGAGGCGGTCACCACCGAGTACCGCGGCCACGGACGCGACCTGGGCCGGCAGGCCGCGGAGAGCGACGACATCGATCTCGTGGTGGCCCTCGGCGGCGACGGCACGGTCAACGAGGTCGTCAACGGCCTACTGCACGCCGGCCCCGATCCGGACCACCTCCCCCGCCTCGCCGTCGTCCCCGGCGGCTCGACCAACGTCTTCGCCCGCGCCCTCGGCCTGCCCAACGACGCCGTGGAGGCCACCGGTGCCGTACTGGACGCACTGCGCGACAAAAGCGAACGCACGGTCGGACTCGGCCTCGCCGCGGGCACACCGGGCACCGAGGACGAGGCCGTCCCGGCCCGCTGGTTCACCTTCAACGCGGGGCTCGGCTTCGACGGCGGTGTCGTCGGCCGGGTCGAGCAGCAGCGGGAGCTGGGCAAGAAGTCGACACACGCGCTCTACGTCCGCCAGGTCGTCCGTCAACTGCTGGGTGAGTCCAACCGGAGACACGGTTCGATCACGCTCGAGCGGGCCGGCGAGGAGCCGGTGACCGGTCTGGTGGTGTCCATAGTCTCGAACACCGCTCCATGGACCTATCTGGGCAATCGCCCGATGTACGCGTCACCTAAGGCTTCGTTCGATACCGGGCTCGACGTATTCGGTCTGACCCGGCTGTCCATGCCGGCGGTCGCCCGGTATGGCACGCAGTTGCTCAATTCGTCCCCCGAACACGGACCCCAGGGCAAGCACGCCGTGGGCCTGCACGACCTGGACCAGTTCACCTTGCAATCGAAGGCGCCACTACCCCTCCAGATGGACGGCGACCACCTCGGGCTGCGTACCAGCGTGACGTTCACAGGCGTACGCCGTGCACTGCGTGTGATTGTGTGAGCAGAAGGGGCTAAAGTCCTTTCACTCGAACGTTTAGGCCAGGGTCCACCCCATGGAAGTACGGCTGTGACCTAGTCGACACCGAGGAATCAAAAAAAACTTTCCGGAAGGGGTTGTATCCGCCGCTGAGGTTTGCGAGTCTCTACGTGGCGATCGGGACGGCCCGCAGAATCGGCCTCCACAGATCACCGGAACCCCTCTTCAATCCACAGGACCACGCCAGGGAAACCTGACGGTCGGCCCTTCCCTTGTTGAGGGATTCGTGAAAGCGTTCACATTCACAAGCAATCAGCACGTAATACCAAGGAGAGGTAGCAGCCATGGACTGGCGTCACAACGCCGTTTGCCGCGAGGAAGACCCCGAGCTCTTCTTCCCCATCGGCAACACCGGTCCTGCGCTGCTGCAGATCGAGGAAGCCAAGGCCGTCTGCCGCCGCTGCCCCGTCATGGAGCAGTGCCTGCAGTGGGCGCTCGAGTCCGGTCAGGACTCCGGCGTCTGGGGTGGTCTCAGCGAGGACGAGCGCCGCGCCATGAAGCGCCGCGCCGCCCGCAACCGGGCCCGTCAGGCCTCCGCCTGACACACCCGCCCCGCACAGCCTGAGCTTGGCGGCGCGTACAGCGAGTACGCATCTCCCGCCCCCGAGCCGCAGCGCGCAGTACCCCCGATGCGCATAGCACGCACGAGCACTGGCCCCGGACCACAGGATGGTCCGGGGCTCTTTGCTGTGCGCAAACGCTACGTGCGCTACTTGTTCGCCTGCACCGGGATGTCAAGGATCACCTGAGTACCCCGCTCCGGCGCCGGCACCATGTCGAACGAGCCGCCCAACTCGCCTTCCACCAGCGTCCGCACGATCTGCAGCCCCAGGTTGCCCGCGGTGTGCGGGTCGAAGCCGGCCGGCAGCCCGACCCCGTCGTCCTGGACGGTGACAAGGAGCCGCGCCTCCTTCGTCGTACCGCCGCGGACGGCCGTGACCTCGACGGTTCCCGTGTCGCCTTCGCGGAAGCCGTGTTCGAGGGCGTTCTGGAGGACTTCGGTCAAGACCATGGAAAGCGGGGTGGCGACCTCGGCGTCCAGGATTCCGAAGCGTCCGGTGCGTCGGCCGGTGACCTTGCCGGGCGAGATCTCGGCGACCATCGCGAGGACCCGGTCCGCGATCTCGTCGAACTCCACACGCTCGTCCAGGTTCTGGGAGAGCGTCTCGTGCACGATCGCGATCGACCCGACCCGCCGTACCGCCTCTTCGAGGGCCTCGCGTCCGCGGTCGGACTCGATGCGGCGGGCCTGGAGGCGGAGCAGGGCCGCCACGGTCTGGAGGTTGTTCTTCACCCGGTGGTGGATCTCCCGGATGGTGGCGTCCTTGGTGATCAACTCGCGCTCGCGGCGGCGCAGTTCGGTGACGTCGCGGAGCAGGACCAGCGAACCGATGCGGGTGCCCTTGGGTTTGAGCGGGATCGTGCGGAACTGGATCACCCCGTCGTGGGCCTCGATCTCGAACTCGCGCGGCGCCCAGCCGCTGGCCACCTTGGCGAGCGCCTCGTCCACCGGCCCGCGGGACGGGGCGAGTTCGGCGGTGATCCTGCCGAGGTGGCAGCCGACGAGGTCGGCGGCGAGGCCCATGCGGTGGTAGGCGGAGAGTGCGTTCGGGGAGGCGTAGTGGACGATGCCGTCGGCGTCGAGCCGGATCAGTCCGTCGCCGACACGCGGGGCGGCGTCCATGTCCATCTGCTGGTTCGGGAACGGGAACGAGCCCGCCGCGATCATCTGCGCGAGGTCCGACGCACTCTGGAGATACGTCAACTCCAGGCGGCTCGGGGTGCGGACGGTCAGGAGGTTGGTGTTGCGCGCGATGACACCGAGGACGCGCCCTTCCCGTCGTACCGGAATGGACTCGACCCTGACCGGCACCTCTTCTCGCCACTCGGGGTCGCCCTCGCGCACGATCCGGCCCTCGTCGTGGGCGGCGTCCAGCATGGGGCGCCGGCCGCGCGGGACGAGGTGGCCGACCATGTCGTCCTGGTAGGAGGTGGGGCCGGTGTTGGGGCGCATCTGGGCGACGGAGACATAGCGGGTGCCGTCGCGGGTGGGGACCCACAGGACGAGGTCGGCGAAGGAGAGGTTGGAGAGCAGCTGCCACTCCGAGACCAGCAGATGCAGCCACTCGAGATCGGAGTCGTCGAGGGCGGTGTGCTGGCGGACCAGTTCGTTCATGGAGGGCACGTGTGCGAGCGTACCTGGCGGTTTGTACGGCTCTGAAATGTATGGGCTCTCATACGAGCCTGCCGTACGGCCCTCGAAGACACCCGCGGGCCGCGGCGCCTGAGAGGGACCCTCAACCCTCCCGGCACCGCAGCCCGGAGCAGCATCGGCCGCGGGGTGTGCGGTCCCGGTCGGCCGAAGGATGAGGAGCCGGGGCAGTCAGGGCAGAGAGCTCCGGTTCCTCGTCCGCCTTCCTGTGCGGGGAAGACGGAGGTTCTAGTGAAGCGCGCCGTGCTTGATACGCACTTGAGCTTCCCTACGCATTGTGGACTAGACCACTAGGCGTGTCTATGCATCGGGAGCTGTTTTGTTGTTGGACCCTGTGCGTTGTTGGCGCTTCGCAGCCTAACCCGCTCGGGCTACGCGCGGGGCCAGTTGGCCATGGCAATTTCCGCGAGCGCTTCCAGTTCCTCCCGGCTCGCGCCGTCGCGCGCCTGCTGGGACATGCCCTGGATCACCGCACCCGTGTGCCGGGCGAGCGCCGCGGCGTCGGCGCCGGCTGGGAGTTCACCTGCGGCGATGCCCGCTCTGACGAAGGGCGCCCTCGATGTCTTCTCCCGCGACCTGTCCAAGGTGCTGGGCTCTCGGAACATCACGGTGAACTCGGTGGCGGACGTGGTGGCGTCTCTTGCGTCCGGGGAGGACGGTGGGTGACCGGGAGCTGGGTGGATGCGACGGGGGGTTCGCTGACCTGAGGGACGAACGCCGTTGCTCCGGGGCGTGGCGGTGTTGCCGGTGTGTCGCTGAGGGGTCGCTTCGCGTTTCGGCGCGGGTGTGTGGGTGTCAGCATGCGGGAGGGAGTGTGGTGGTGCGGGTGCCCCTCTTCACCTGGGACACAAGGCCCGTCTCTGTTAGATTGGTCTAAACCACATAGCCCCTACGGGTCCCCCAGAGCCCCTCTTCTCAGATCGGCAGGCCCAGCGTGGAAGTTGTCATCGTTCCGGACGCCAAGGCGGGTGGCGAGCTGATCGCCGAGGCCATGGCGCAACTCCTGCGGCGCAAGCCCGACGCCCTGCTCGGCGTGGCCACCGGGTCGACGCCGCTGCCCATCTATGAGGCGCTGGCCGCCAAGGTGAAGTCCGGTGCCGTGGATGCCTCTCGGGCGCGGATCGCCCAGCTCGACGAGTACGTGGGGCTGCCGGCCGAGCATCCGGAGTCGTACCGTTCGGTGCTGCGGCGGGAGGTGCTGGAGCCGCTGGGGCTCGGGATGGACGCGTTCATGGGGCCGGACGGTACGGCTGAGGACGTACTGGGGGCTTGCGAGGCCTATGACGCTGCGTTGGGCGCCGCCGGTGGGGTGGATCTGCAGTTGCTCGGGATCGGGACGGACGGGCACATCGGGTTCAACGAGCCGTGCTCGTCGCTGGCCTCACGGACTCGGATCAAGACGTTGACCGAGCAGACGCGGGTGGACAACGCGCGCTTCTTTGACGGGGACATGGAGCAGGTGCCGCATCACGTCATCACTCAGGGGATCGGGACGATCCTTGAGGCTCGGCATCTGGTGTTGCTCGCCACGGGTGAGGGGAAGGCCGATGCGGTGGCGGCGACGGTGGAAGGGCCGGTTGCCGCGGTGTGTCCGGCGTCGGCGTTGCAGTTGCATCCGCATGCGACGGTTGTTGTCGATGAAGGGGCCGCTTCCAAGTTGAAGCTTGCGGACTACTTCCGGCACACGTTTGCCAATAAGCCGGAGTGGCAGGGGATCTAGGCGTCTGCCGGGTTCTGTTCAGTGTCGGCTGCGGGTTGTCTGTGGCTGGTCGCGCCCACGCGGCGGAGCCGCATATCGATACAGCCCCGCGCCCCTGAGTACAGACAGCGCCGGTCCCCTTCAAGGGACCGGCGCCTTTGTCGTCGTACCGGTTACGCTCCCGCTATCACTTCCGCCGCCGCCCGTCCACACACCCGCGCCGCCCCGTGCGTCGCGATGTGCAGCGTGCCCCTCGGGGCCGCCTGGGGTACGCCCATCTCGACCACGATCGTGTCGGGGCGTTCCTGCAGCACCGTGTCGAGGGCCGTTGCCATCCAGGCGTGGCGGTGTTCGTCGCGGACGACGGCGATGATGCGGTGGCCGTTCGCTGCGGCGAGGGCTTTGGGGCCTGCCTCGTCCCCTGTGAAGCTGCCCGTCTCTGTGCCCGGGAGCAGGCGGGTCAGTTCCGCGGCGACGCCCCAGGGGGTTTCGTCGCCGACGGCTATGTTCGCGACCGGGGTGAAGGCGGCGACGTAGGGGGCTTTGGTCAGGGGGGCGTATGGCTCCGCGGCCGTCACTCTCAGGGCGCGGCGGGCCGCGATGAGGCCGATGTCCGTTCGGGGCTCGCCCGTGTTCGTCGGGGCCTCGGACGTCCAGTGGGCCAGCGCGCGGACGCGTTCCGCCGCGTCCGCCAGGCGTTCCTCGGGGAGTTCGCCCGAGCGGACGGCTGAGATCAGGGCGTCGCGCAGGCGGCGTACCGTCTCGTCGTCCGCGAGGCCGCCGCCCACGCAGATCGCGTCGGCGCCGGCGGCGATGGCGAGGACGCTGCCGCGTTCTATGCCGTAGATGGCGGCGATGGCCTGCATCTCCATGCCGTCGGTGACGATCAGGCCGTCGTAGCCGAGTCGGCCGCGCAGCAACTCCGTCAGGACCGGGCTGGAGAGGGTGGCCGGGCGGTCCGGGTCCAGGGCCGGGACCAGGATGTGGGCGCTCATCACCGCGCGGGTGCCGGCGGCGATGGCGGCGCGGAACGGGGCGAGTTCGCGGGACGACAGCACCGAGGCGTCGGCGTCGATGCGGGGCATCGCGTGGTGGGAGTCGACCGCGGTGTCGCCGTGGCCCGGGAAGTGCTTGGTGCAGGCGGCCACCCCGGAGGACTGGAGGCCGGTGACGTAGGCGGCGGTGTGGCGGGCGACCAGGTCCGTGTCGGCGCCGAAGGAGCGGACGCCGATGACCGGGTTGGAGGGGTTGGAGTTCACGTCGGCGGACGGGGCCCAGTCGAGGTTCACTCCGCACTCGGCGAGGCGGCGGCCGAGTGCGTACGCCACCTCCTCGGTGAGCGAGACGTCGTCCACCGCGCCCAGCGCATGGTTGCCGGGGAACGAGGAACCGGTCCTCACCTCCAGGCGGGTGACATCACCGCCCTCCTCGTCGATCGCGACCAGTACGTCGTCGCGTTCGGCGCGCAACTGGGCCGTGAGTGCGGCCAGTTGGTCGGGGGAGGCGATGTTGCGGCCGAACAGGCCGACGGAGGCCAGGCCCTCGCCGAGGCGGCGCAGCAGCCAGTCGGGGGCGGTGGTGCCCGGGAAGCCGGGCTGGAGGACGGTCAGCGCATCGCGCGTCAGGGTGTCTGTGCCGCTGGCGAATGTCGTCATCGGGTGGCGTTATCCCTTCACGGCGCCCGCGGTCAGACCCGCGGCCATCTTGCGCTGGACGAGGAGGAACAGGACGACGATCGGCACGGCCATCAGCGTGGCACCGGCCATCATCGGGGCGAACTCGGTGCCGTGCTTGGTGCTGAAGTTGCTGAGCCACACGGTCGCGGTCTGGTTGTTCTGGCTGAGCAGCATCAGGGCGTAGAGGTACTCGTTCCATGCCTGGATGAAGCCGTAGACCGAGGTCGCGACCATGCCCGGAGCGAGCAGCGGGAAGACGACCCGGACGAAGGCGCCCGTGCGGGTGCAGCCGTCGACCATCGCCGCCTCCTCCAGCTCCCTCGGGATGTTGACGATGAAGCCGCGCAGGGTCCACACCGTGAAGGGGAGGATGAAGGTCAGGTACGTGATGATCAGGCCGCTCAGCCTGTCGTACTGACCGAGGTCGTTGAGCAGCAGGAAGACCGGGATGATCATGGCGACCAGCGGGACCATCTGGACCGCCAGGATGCCCACGATCACGATCCTGCGGCCGCGGAAGGCGAACCGGGAGATCGCCAACGCGGCCAGCAGGCCTACGACCATCCCGACCACGACCACGGCCAGCGACACGATCAGGCTGCGGCCGACCGGGCCCCAGAAGTCCGCGATGTCCAGCGCCCGGCCGAAGTTGGAGAAGGTCAGGGCGGTCGGCCACAGGCTCGGGTCCGGGTCGATGGCGTCCTTCTCCGGCTTGAACGCCGTGTTCAGCATCCAGTAGACCGGGAAGCCCGCGGTGAGGAAGACGAGGAGGCCCAGGAGGTTCCAGCCCGCCTTGGACTTCCGGGGGGCCTGAGGGACCACGGTGCTCATTCGACCTCTCCGATCTTCAGCATCTGGCGCATGTACACGGCCACGACACCCAGCAGCAACACCACGGTGAGCAGGGCGATCGCCGAGCCCTGCGCGTAGTCGTTGACCACGAACGCGCGGTCGTACGAGTAGGTGGTGAGGATCTGGAACTCGGCCTCGGGATGGCCGTTGCGCATCACGAAGACCTGCGGGAAGACGCCCATGTCCCAGATGACCGACAGGGTCGTCAGCATCACGATGATCGGCTTGAGGATGGGGAGCGTGACGTAGCGGAACACGCCCCAGGCGCCCGCGCCGTCCAGCCGGGCCGCCTCCTCCAGTTCCTTCGGGACCTGGGTCAGACCGGCGCTCAGCGTGATGACCACGAAGGGCACGGCGCCCCACACCACCAGCAGCATGATGACCGCGAGGCCCTCCGGCCCGCTCGCGAACCAGTTGTGGCCGATCATCTCCACGCCGGGCAACTTGCTGAGCAGCGCGTTGAGGATGCCGTAGTCCGCGTCGAACAGCCACTTGAAGACCGTGGTCGCCACGATGATCGGCATGCCCCAGCTCGCCACCAGTGCGATGTTGATCAGGGTCTTCATCCAGCCGGAGACCCGCTGGAGGAGCAGCGCGATCAGCATGCCGATGACCATCGTGAAGATCACGCAACCGGCCGCGAAGACGATCGTCCGTACGACGACCGTCCAGAACTGCCCGTCGCCCAGCACCTTGGTGAAGTTGTCGAGCCCGACCGACTTCGCCGGCTTGAAGCCCCACAGCTGGGACTGGCCGAACTCCTGGAAGGAGAGGGTGACCAGACGGACCAGGGGGTAGCCGAGGACGAGTGCGAGGATGAGGAGGCAGGGGGCGAGCAGCAGCCAGGGCAGGCCGCGTCCGCCCGACGTCTTCCGGTCTCTCGGTGGCTGCTTCGCGACAGCCGGTGGTGGGGGCGACTGCCGCCGCGGCGGCACCTTGGCAGGGGTGGTCGTGTCTGCGGCACTCATCCGCGCGCTCCTCAGCGGTCCCTCAGGTCGTACGGAAAACGTCGTACGGAAAACAGGGCCCCGCCCCGGAAATCCCCCCGGGGTCAACGGGGCCCTGCCTCAGGTCATTTGGTGTTGATGACCTTGTCGATCGCTGCGTCCGCTTCCTTCGCGGCGGCCTCGACCGTCTTCTTGCCGGTGCCGATGTTCTGCAGCATGGTCTGCAGGATCTGGGCCTTCTCGACCTGGCCCCAGCCCGGCGCCATCGGGACGAACCAGTTGGACTCGGCGGCGGTGGCCGGGACGGCCGTCGCCGGGTCGTTCTTGAGGGTCGCGAGGTCGGTCTTGTTGTTGGGCAGGTTGCCCTTGGCCATCAGCCCCTTCTGGCCGGAGGCGCCCGCGAAGGCGTTGATCCACTCGGCGGCGACCGCCTGCGCGTCCGACTTCACCGGGACGGCGAGGTCGGAGCCGCCCAGGAAGACCGGGAGGTTCTTGCCGGACGGGCCGGGCATCACGAAGCTCTCGAGGTTGCCCTTGAGCTTGCCGGTCTTGTCGTTCTTCGGGTCCTCGGAGGTCGCGCCCTCCCAGGCCGCGCCGAAGATCATGGCGGACTTGCCCTGGCCGTAGACGATGTAGCGGTCGGCCTCGTCCTTGGTCTTGTCGCCGTGCATGTACGTGTCGACGACGCTCTTGAACGCCTCCAGGCCCTTGATGGACTCGGGCGAGGAGAGGTTGGCCTTCCACTGGCCGCCGGACTCCTCGGCGATGGAGCCGCCGGCGTCGTAGACGAAGGACATGGCCGCGTACCAGTCACGGGTGGGCTGGTACCAGGCGCTGAACTTGTCGCCCTCCTCCTTCTGGATCTTGTCCAGGGCGGAGGTCAGCTCCTCGTACGTCTTCGGCGGGGACTTCACGCCGACCGAAGCCGCCACGTCCTTGCGCCAGTTGGCGACCCGGCCGCCGGCGTAGTACGGAACGCCGTATGTCTCGCCCTCGTACGTCACCGAGGCCTTGAGGCCATCCAGCCAGGCTTCCGCGTTGTCGAACTTGGCCGGGTCGACGGGGGCGAAGGCGCCCTTGACCATGTAGCCGAGCATCTCGGTGTTGCCCATCTCGACCACGTCGGGGGCCTTGTCGGTGGCGAGGACGGCGTCGAGCTTGGTGTTCTTGTCGGGCCAGCCGTAGTACTCGTGGTTGATCTTGATGCCGGGGTGCTTCTTCTTGATCGCGTCGTCCGCGGCCTTCACCAGCTCGGGCCAGTTGTTCTGCGCGTCGACGGTGAGCCAGACGGTCAGCTCCTTGGCATCCGCGCCGGTGTTGTCCGAACCCCCGCTGTCACTGTCCCCGCACGCCGCAAGGGACACCATCATGCCCGCGATACCGATCGCGGCTATCAGCTTGCGCTTCACGCCACCCTCCTCAGGGATGCCCCCCGTACCGCCATCGGGGCCGGGACTGGACCAATGGTGTAGACCAGTACCGGGAGCCTGGACCAGACCAACACCCCTGTCAAGGGGGTTCGAAACGGCTCCGACCAGCCGTTATGCGACCTACATATGCAGGAACCTTTAAGTAAGAAGACAGCGAAATCAGCGCGCGCGGAGTACTGTCGTCCGCTAGACCACTTACCTCTGTGGACTAGACCAAAAGAGGCGGCAACGGTATACAGAGGGGATCACGATGTGACCCGCATCCGGAGCCGGGAAGGCAGAGCATGAGCACCGACGTCAGCAGTGCGGAGAACGAGAGTGGGGCCACCGTCCGTACCGCGCGCGTGCCCAAGTACTACCGCCTGAAGAAGCATCTGCTCGACATGACGGAGACGCTGCCGCCCGGCACCCCGGTCCCGCCCGAGCGCACCCTCGCCGCGGAGTTCGACACCTCGCGCACCACCGTGCGCCAGGCGCTGCAGGAACTGGTCGTCGAGGGACGCCTGGAGCGGATCCAGGGCAAGGGCACCTTCGTCGCCAAGCCCAAGGTCTCGCAGGCGCTCCAACTCACCTCGTACACCGAGGACATGCGCGCCCAGGGCCTCGAACCCACCTCGCAGCTCCTCGACATCGGGTACATCACCGCCGACGACCGCCTCGCCGAACTGCTCGACATCACGGCCGGCGGCCGGGTGCTGCGCATCGAGCGGCTGCGCATGGCCAACGGCGAGCCGATGGCGATCGAGACGACCCACCTGAGCGCCAAGCGCTTCCCCGCCCTGCGCAGGTCGCTCGTGAAGTACACCTCCCTCTACACCGCCCTCGCCGAGGTCTACGACGTCCATCTCGCCGAGGCCGAGGAGACCATCGAGACCTCGCTGGCCACTCCCCGCGAGGCCGGCCTGCTCGGCACCGACGTCGGCCTGCCGATGCTGATGCTGTCCCGGCACTCGCTGGACCGGGAGGGACAGCCGGTGGAGTGGGTGCGGTCGGTGTACCGGGGGGACCGCTACAAGTTCGTCGCCCGACTGAAGCGGCCGCAGGAATAGGGTCGTTCGTAGGGCGAACACCTGCACGCGGTGTAGCGCAGATCACATTCCTGTTCTACCGTCCTCCCGTCATCGCATGGACGGGAGGGCGAGCCGGTGCGCACCGCGAACGTTCGAACGATCGTCATCTGGAGTCTTGTCGCGCTGGTCGGAGCCGTCGGCTGGGCGGTGCTCGCGCTGGCCAGGGGCGAGGACGTGTCCGCCGCCTGGATGGTCGCGGCGGCCCTCGGCTCGTACGCGATCGGCTACCGCTTCTACGCCAAGTTCATCGCGTACAAGGTCCTGAAGGTCGACAAGACCCGGGCCACTCCGGCGGAACGGCTGAACAACGGCATCGACTTCCATCCCACCGACCGCCGGGTTCTGCTGGGCCACCACTTCGCCGCGATCGCGGGCGCCGGACCGCTGGTCGGGCCCGTGCTTGCGGCGCAGATGGGCTATCTGCCGGGCACGATCTGGATCATCGTGGGCGTCATCTTCGCGGGCGCGGTCCAGGACATGGTGGTGCTGTTCTTCTCCACGCGGCGGGACGGCAGGTCGCTGGGCCAGATGGCGCGGGAGGAGATCGGCCCGTTCGGCGGCGCGGCGGCGCTGCTGGCCGCCTTCGCCATCATGATCATCCTGCTCGGGGTGCTGGCGCTGGTCATCGTCAACGCCCTCGCACAGTCCCCGTGGGGCACCTTCTCCATCGCGATGACGATCCCGATCGCGCTGCTGATGGGCTTCTACCTGCGGGTACTGCGCCCCGGCCGGGTCGCCGAGGTCTCCCTCATCGGCGTCGCGCTGCTGCTGCTCGCGCTGGTCGCGGGCCGCTGGGTCGCCGAGTCGTCCTGGGCCGACACCTTCACCCTCGCGCCGTCCACGCTGGTCATCTGGCTGGTGGCGTACGGCTTCATCGCCTCGATCCTGCCGGTGTGGATGCTGCTCGCGCCGCGCGACTATCTGTCCACCTTCATGAAGATCGGCACGATCCTGCTGCTCGCGCTCGGCGTCGTGATCGCGCTGCCGACGCTGAGGATGCCCGCGGTCACCGACTTCGCCTCGCGCGGCGACGGGCCGGTGTTCGCGGGCTCGCTCTTCCCGTTCGTCTTCATCACGATCGCCTGCGGCGCCCTGTCCGGCTTCCACTCGCTCATCTCGTCCGGTACGACGCCGAAGATGATCCAGAAGGAGACGCAGGTCCGGATGATCGGCTACGGCTCCATGCTGATGGAGTCGTCGGTCGCGATCATGGCGCTGGTGGCGGCGAGCATCATCGACCCAGGCCTGTACTTCGCGATGAACGCGCCGTCCGGTGTCATCGGTACGACGGTGGAGAACGCCTCGCAGGTGGTGGGCAGTTGGGGCTACCAGATCACCCCCGCCGAACTCGCCAAGGCGGCCCAGGACGTGGAGGAGTCGACGCTGCTGTCCCGCACCGGCGGCGCGCCCACGCTCGCCGTCGGGGTCTCGCAGATCTTCTCCGAGGTGACCGGCGGGAGCCTCAAGGCCTTCTGGTATCACTTCGCGATCATGTTCGAGGCGCTGTTCATCCTGACCGCGCTGGACGCAGGCACGCGCGTGGGCCGCTTCATGCTCCAGGACACCCTGGGCAACATCTACCGGCCGTTCAAGAACGTCAGCTGGAAGCCCGGCCTGTTCATCACCAGCGGCATCGTGTGCGGGCTGTGGGGCTACTTCCTGTGGGTCGGCGTCCATGAGCCCCTCGGAGGAATCAACCAGCTCTTCCCGATCTTCGGCATCTCCAACCAGTTGCTGGCCGCCGTCGCGCTGGCCGTCTGCACGACCCTGCTGGTGAAGTCGGGGCGTCTCAAGTGGGCCTGGATCACCGGGGTTCCGCTCGCCTGGGACGCGACGGTCACCCTGACCGCCAGCTGGCAGAAGGTCTTCTCGTCCGATCCGAAGGTCGGCTTCTTCAAGCAGCGCCAGGTGTTCCAGGACGCCATCGACCGGGGCGAGGTGCTGGCGCCCGCCAAGTCCATGGACGACATGCGCACCGTGGTCATCAACTCCACGGTGGACGGCGTCCTCACCGCGATCCTGGCGATCCTGATCGTCGTCGTGATCGTCGACGCGACCCGCGTCTGCGTCCGGCACATCCGCCGCCCGGCCCTGTCCACGCTGAGCGAGGCACCGTACGTCGAGTCGAAGCTCGTCGCCCCGGCCGGGCTGATCCCGACCCGGGAGGAGAAGGAGGAGGAGCGCGATGCGGTCGGCAGTGGCACGAGCTCTTAGGGGCGTGCGCTGGTACGTGCGGGAGCTGACCGACGAGTCGGCGTACGACCGGTATGTCGCGCACGTACGAAAGGACCACCCTCGGGCCGAGGTGCCGTCCCGGCGTGACTTCGAGCGGATGCGCACGGACCGGCAGGAGAAGGATCCACGGCAGGGATTCCGCTGCTGCTGAGAATGCCTGGTGGGGACGTCTGGTGAGGATTGCGCCCGGAATGCGGACGGGGACTTCCGCTTTCGCGACACCGTGACCTACATTGCCTGCGCGTTACACAGGTGATCAGTGAGGGGACGGAGCCGCCGGATGTCACAAACATCGGAAGTGAACAGAGGGACGGTGACACCCGCCAGGGTCGTCATCGCTCTCTGCCTATTCGCGCCCTTCGTGGCGATGCTGTGGGTGGGTTCGTACGCGAAGGAGGACCCGGCCTTCATCGGCATCCCGTTCTTCTACTGGTACCAGATGGCCTGGGTGGTCCTCTCCACCGTGCTGACGATGGTCGCGTACAAGCTGTGGCAGCGTGACCAGCAGGCACGCAAGGGGGGTGCCGGAAAGTGAAGGACGGCGTGAACGGCGTCGCACTCGCCGTCTTCATCCTCTTCTTCGTGGCCGTCACGGTCATGGGCTTCTTGGCCTCGCGCTGGCGCAGGGCCGAGAACGAGCAGACCCTGGACGAATGGGGCCTGGGCGGGCGCTCGTTCGGCACCTGGATCACCTGGTTCCTGCTCGGCGGCGACCTGTACACGGCGTACACCTTCGTCGCCGTACCGGCGGCGATCTACGCGGCGGGCGCGGCCGGCTTCTTCGCGGTGCCCTACACGATCCTCATCTACCCGATGATGTTCGTCTTCCTGCCGCGGCTGTGGTCGGTCTCGCACAAGCACGGCTACGTCACCACGTCGGACTTCGTCCGGGGCCGCTTCGACTCCAAGGGGCTGTCGCTGGCGGTCGCCGTCACCGGCATCCTCGCCACGATGCCGTACATCGCGCTCCAACTGGTCGGCATCCAGGCCGTGCTGGACGTGATGGGCGTCGGCGGCGGCGAGGACACCAACTGGTTCATCAAGGACCTGCCGCTGCTGATCGCCTTCGGCGTGCTGGCCGCGTACACGTACTCCTCGGGTCTGCGGGCCCCGGCGCTGATCGCGTTCGTGAAGGACACGCTGATCTACATCGTCATCGCGGTCGCGATCATCTACATCCCGATCAAGCTGGGCGGGTTCGACGACATCTTCGCCAAGGCGAGCGCCGCGTTCAGCCAGACCAACCCGGCGACGGGCGCGCCACGCGGCGCGATGGTCCCGGGTGACGCCGGCCAGTGGACATACGCGACCCTGGCCCTCGGCTCGGCGCTCGCGCTGTTCATGTACCCGCACTCGGTGACGGCCGTGCTCTCCAGCCGCAGCCGTGACGTCATCCGCCGCAACTCCACGATCCTGCCGCTGTACTCGCTGATGCTGGGCCTGCTCGGTCTGCTGGGCTTCATGGCGATCGCCGCCGGAATCAAGGTGGACAACGGCCAGTTGGCGATCCCGCAGCTGTTCGAGACGATGTTCCCCGACTGGTTCGCGGGCGTGGCCTTCGCGGCGATCGGCATCGGCGCGCTGGTGCCGGCGGCGATCATGTCCATCGCGGCGGCCAACCTCTTCACCCGCAACATCTACAAGGACTTCATCAAGCCGGACGCCACGCCGGCGCAGGAGACCAAGGTCTCCAAGCTGGTGTCCCTGCTCGTGAAGGTGGGCGCGCTGGTCTTCGTCCTGACCATGGACAAGACGGTCGCGATCAACTTCCAGCTCCTCGGCGGCATCTGGATCCTCCAGACCTTCCCGGCCCTCGTCGGCGGCCTCTTCACTCGCTGGTTCCACCGCTGGGCCCTGCTCGCCGGCTGGGCGGTCGGCATGATCTACGGCACAGTCGCCGCGTACGGCGTCGCCTCCCCGACCCAGAAGCACTTCGGCGGCTCCTCCAAGGAGATCCCCGGCATCGGCGAGATCGGCTACATCGGCCTGACGGCGTTCATCCTGAACCTGGTGGTGACGGTCGTCCTCACCTTCGTACTGAAGGCGATGAAGGCCCCCGAGGGCGTGGACGAGACAAGCCCGGAGGACTACACGGGCGAGGCGGCGAGAGACCCGGAAGTCAAGACGGAGCTGCCCCCGGCGACTGCCGGCGCGGCTCACTGACCTGTACGTCAGGGCACGGGCCGTCGGGGAAATCCGGCGGCCCGTTGTCGTACCTGTCCGGCACACTCACCTGCATGGACATAGTGATCCGGCCCGTAGAACCCACCGAATACGACACCCTCGGCGAGATCACCGCCCAGGCCTACCTCCAGGACGACCTCCTGACGTTCGGCGAGAGCGACTGGTACCTCGGTGAGCTGAAGGACGTGGCCAAGCGGGCGGCAGCGGCCGACGTCCTCGTGGCCACACAGGGCGACCAACTCCTCGGCGGCGTCACCTTCGTCCCCTCCCCCGGCCCCATGGCCGACCTCGCCCGCCCGGGAGAGGCGGAGATCCGCATGCTCGCCGTAGCCCGGGCGGCCCGCGGCAGAGGCGCCGGAGAAGCCCTCGTACGAGCCTGCGTCGACCGGGCGAGAACCGCGGAGCGCACCGCCGTCGTCCTGTCGACCCAGCGCACCATGCACGCCGCCCACCGCATCTACGAGCGCCTCGGCTTCACCCGTGCCCCCGAGCGCGACTGGAACCCGATCCCGGGCGCCGAGTTCACTCTCCTCACTTATGAATTGACGCTCTGAAGTCACCGCGACACAACATCTAGGGGTGTCACCGGAACCCGGCACAAGATGTATGCTCATGCTCGCTGTCGCCGCAGGGGAATCCGGTGCGAATCCGGAACTGTCCCGCAACGGTGTACTTGTGCGTGTCTGTTCCCAGAAGCGGCGTGCACAGGATTCAGTCCGAGGACCTGTCGACAGCGCGCCCGGCCACCCGGCCGGTGCGCCCGATGTCCGGGCCTCGTGGAATGGGCCGGTGGGCGCGACGCCGTGTGCGCTCGTGTGCTGCCCCCTGCCCTCCGCAAGGCCCCGTGCCGAGCGAGGGAGAGCCCCACGTGACCATCGCGCCAGCCGAACCGGCCTCAGCGATCCAGGAGACCGACGGTCCAGGAACCGCACTGCTGCGGACCCTGACCGAGCTGACCGCCGACCTCCCCGACGCCGACCCCGGCCGGGTCGCCGCCGCCGCGCTGCGCGGCAAGTCGGCCCGGGCGGACGAGTCGGAGTTGCGCGAGCTGGCCACCGAGGCCGCGGCCGGCCTCATCTCGGAGGACCCCGCGTACTCCCGGTTGGCCGCCCGTCTCCTGACGATCAGCATCGCCGCCGAAGCAGCCTCGCAGGGCGTCACGTCGTTCTCCGAGTCGGTCGCCGTCGGCCACCGCGAGGGCCTCATCGCCGACCGCACCGCCGAGTTCGTACGGCTGCACACGGACCGCCTGGACCACCTGATCGACCGTGCGGCCAACGACCGCTTCGGCTACTTCGGCCTGCGCACCCTGCACAGCCGCTACCTCCTCCGGCATCCCCTCACCCGCAAGGTGATCGAGACGCCCCAGCACTTCATGCTGCGCGTCGCCGCCGGTCTCGCCGAGGACGACACCGCGAGGTCCGTCGACGAAGTCGCCGCTCTCTACGGGCTGATGAGCCGCCTCGACTACCTCCCCTCCTCCCCCACCCTCTTCAACTCCGGCACCCGGCACCCCCAGATGTCGTCCTGCTACCTCCTCGACTCCCCCAAGGACGAGCTGGACTCCATCTACGACCGCTACCACCAGGTGGCCCGCCTCTCGAAGCACGCGGGCGGCATCGGCATCGCCTACTCCCGCATCCGCTCCCGCGGTTCACTGATCCGCGGCACGAACGGGCACTCCAACGGCATCGTCCCGTTCCTGAAGACCCTGGACGCCTCGGTCGCCGCCGTGAACCAGGGCGGCCGGCGCAAGGGCGCGGCGGCGGTGTACCTGGAGACCTGGCACTCCGACATCGAGGAGTTCCTGGAGCTGCGCGACAACACCGGTGAGGACGCCCGCCGTACGCACAATCTGAACCTCGCGCACTGGGTCCCGGACGAGTTCATGCGCCGGGTGAACGCGGACGGGGTGTGGTCCCTCTTCTCCCCCGCCGATGTGCCCGAACTGGTCGACCTGTGGGGCGAGGAGTTCGACGCCGCCTATCGGAAGGCGGAGGCCGCGGGGCTCGCGCGCAAGACCATCCCCGCCCGTGACCTGTACGGCCGCATGATGCGTACCCTCGCGCAGACCGGCAACGGCTGGATGACCTTCAAGGACGCCGCCAACCGCACCGCCAACCAGACCGCCGAGCCGGGCCATGTCGTCCACTCCTCCAACCTCTGCACGGAGATCCTGGAGGTCACGGACGACGGCGAGACGGCGGTGTGCAACCTGGGGTCGGTCAACCTCGGCGCGTTCGTGAACGACGGGGACATCGACTGGGAGCGGCTGGACGAGGCGGTCCGCACCGCCGTCACCTTCCTGGACCGCGTCGTCGACATCAACTTCTACCCGACCGAGCAGGCGGGCCGCTCCAACGCCAAGTGGCGCCCCGTCGGACTCGGCGCGATGGGCCTGCAGGACGTCTTCTTCAAGCTGCGCCTGCCCTTCGACTCACCCGAGGCCAAGGCCCTCTCCACCCGCATCGCCGAGCGCATCATGCTGGCTTCGTACGAGGCCTCCGCCGACCTCGCCGAGCGCAACGGGCCCCTCCCCGCCTGGCAGAAGACCCGTACCGCCAAGGGTGTCCTGCACCCCGACCACTACGACGTCGAGCTCACCTGGCCCGAGCGCTGGGCGGCCCTGCGGGAACGCATCGCCGAGGTCGGGATGCGCAACTCCCTCCTGCTGGCGATCGCGCCCACCGCGACCATCGCGTCCATCGCCGGTGTGTACGAGTGCATCGAGCCGCAGGTGTCCAACCTCTTCAAGCGCGAGACCCTGTCCGGCGAGTTCCTCCAGGTCAACTCGTACCTGGTGAACGAACTCAAGGCGCTCGGCGTCTGGGACGCCCGCACGCGGGAGGCCCTGCGTGAGTCGGGCGGCTCGGTGCAGGACTTCGCCTGGATCCCGGCGGACGTACGGGCGCTGTACCGCACGGCGTGGGAGATCCCGCAGCGCGGCCTGATCGACATGGCGGCTGACCGCACCCCGTTCCTGGACCAGTCCCAGTCCCTGAACCTCTTCCTGGAGACGCCGACCATCGGCAAGCTCTCCTCGATGTACGCGTACGCCTGGAAGTCGGGGCTGAAGACGACGTACTACCTGCGCTCCCGCCCGGCGACCCGCATCGCCCGCGCGGCACAAGCGACGGTCCCCGTACAGCAGGTGCCCTCTGAAGACGCCGTCGCCTGCTCCCTGGAAAACCCCGAGTCCTGCGAGGCCTGCCAGTAATGACGACCCGTAACCAGAATCTCCTCGACCCGGGCTTCGAGCTGACCCTGCGCCCCATGCGCTATCCCGACTTCTACGAGCGCTACCGGGACGCCATCAAGAACACCTGGACCGTGGAGGAGGTCGACCTCCACTCGGACGTCACCGACCTCGCCAAGCTCACGCCCGCCGAACAGCACCTCATCGGCCGCCTGGTCGCCTTCTTCGCGACGGGTGACTCGATCGTCGCCAACAACCTGGTGCTGACGCTCTACAAGCACATCAACTCCCCCGAGGCACGGCTGTACTTGAGCCGCCAGCTCTTCGAGGAGGCCGTCCACGTCCAGTTCTACCTGACGCTGCTGGACACCTACCTCCCCGATCCGGAAGACAGGGCCGCCGCGTTCGACGCCGTGGAGAACATCCCGTCCATCCGCGAGAAGGCCGGGTTCTGCTTCAAGTGGATCAACGAGGTCGAGAAGCTGGACCGCCTGGAGACACAGGCCGACCGGCGCCGCTTCCTGCTCAACCTCATCTGCTTCGCCGCGTGCATCGAGGGCCTGTTCTTCTACGGTGCCTTCGCGTACGTCTACTGGTTCCGCAGCCGGGGTCTGCTGCACGGCCTGGCGACCGGCACCAACTGGGTGTTCCGCGACGAGACGATGCACATGTCCTTCGCGTTCGACGTGGTCGACACGGTCCGCAAGGAGGAGCCGGAGCTCTTCGACGACCAGCTTGAGCAGCAGGTCACCGACATGCTGAGGGAGGCCGTCGAGGCCGAGCTGCAGTTCGCGCGCGACCTGTGTGGTGACGGCCTCCCGGGGATGAACACGGAATCGATGCGGCAGTACCTGGAGTGCGTCGCCGACCAGCGGCTCGGCCGCCTCGGTTTCGCTCCGGTGTACGGCTCCGAGAACCCCTTCTCCTTCATGGAGTTGCAGGGGGTTCAGGAACTCACCAACTTCTTCGAGCGGCGTCCTTCGGCGTACCAGGTGGCGGTGGAGGGCACCGTCGACCTGGACGAGGACTTCTGAGTCTTGCGTTCCGCCTCCCTCAGCTGTCGGTCGATCCGGCGCTCGTGGATCGCCCCCACGAGCGCCGGACCCCCGAGGAGGGAGAAGAGAATCACGACGGCCATGTATTCGAGGAATGTGTTCATGCGGTAAGTCTCGTACTGGCATGACACTCCTGACAGTGGCAGAACTGTCGTACACCCTCGAATTACTGCCAGCGTCAATGGCACACTGGCAGCATGCTGAAGAACGTGGCCGTCGCCCTGCTCGACGGCGTTCATCCGTTCGAACTCGGTGTGGTCTGCGAGGTCTTCGGCCTCGACCGCAGCGACGAGGGGCTGCCGGTGTACGACTTCGCGGTCGTCTCGGCGGAGGGCCCCGCGCTGCGCACCCATGTCCCCGGGTTCACGGTCTCCACGCCGTACGGCCTTGAGCGGCTCGACGAGGCGGATCTGATCGCCGTACCGGCGGGAAGCGACTACGTCGGCCGGGACTATCCGGACGAGCTGCTCGACGCCCTGGTCAGGGCCACGGACCGGGGTGCCCGGGTGCTCAGCGTCTGCTCCGGCGTCTTCGTCCTCGGTGCCGCCGGGCTGCTCGACGGGCGGCGGTGCGCGGTGCACTGGCGGCACGCGGACGAGCTGGCCCGGCGCTTCCCCCGCGCGATCATCGAGCCCGATGTGCTGTACGTGGACGAGGACCCGGTGATCACCTCGGCGGGCACGGCCGCCGGCATCGACGCCTGTCTGCACATCGTGCGCAAGAACGAGGGGCCGGAGGTCGCCAACGCCATCGCCCGGCGCATGGTCGTGCCGCCGCACCGAGACGGCGGGCAGGCCCAGTTCATCGAGCGGCCGCTGCCCCGGTCGCAGTGCGACACGGTCGGTGAGGTGCTGGTCTGGATGGAGGAGCACCTCGACGAGGAGGTCACCGTCGAGCAGCTCGCCGCGCGGGCGCACATGTCGCCGCGCACCTTCGCCCGCCGCTTCCAGCAGGAGACCGGCACGACTCCCTACCGCTGGATCCTGCGCCAGCGCGTGCTGCTGGCCCAGCGGTTGCTGGAGGCGACGGACGAGACGGTGGACGCGATCGCGGCCCGAACCGGGTTCGGTACCGCGGCCGCGCTGCGCCATCAGTTCGTACGGTCGATCGGGACGACCCCGCAGGCCTACCGGCGGACATTCCGGGGCCCCGAAGCGGCCTGACGCATCACCTTGGTACGGGCCTCAGCAGCAGCTTGTGCGGGTGGAGCGTGATGCCCACCCGTGTCGCGTCGTTCGAACCGGGCACCTGCTCGAAGCGGTACCTGGTGCACAGCGCCGCCGTGATCAGCGTCAGCATCGCCATGGAGAAGTGGTCGCTCGGGCACTTGCGGTTGCCGACGCCGAACGGACTCATGGCGTATCTCGGCACGTCCTTGGCACGTTCTGGAAGCCAGCGGTCGGGGTCGAAGTCGAGGTTGTGCGCGTACGACTTCGGGTCGCGCTGGATGGCGTGGGGGCTGTAGACGATGTCGGCCCCGGCCGGAATGCGATAGCCACCGAGTGATGTATCGGTCACCGCCCGTCGCGTCAGAATCCAGATCGCGGGGCGCAAGCGCATCGCCTCCACGACGACATTGTTGGTGTGCCTGAGCCCGCGGACGTCCTCGAATGCCACGGGCCGGCCACCGGTGACGGATTCGACCTCCGCGCACACCTTGTCGGCGTGTTCCTGATGTTCCGCGAGCACATGGAGCAGCCACATGATCGTGGAGGCCACGGTTTCGGCGCCCGCGGTGAGTATCGCGACGACCTGATCGTGGATCTCCTGTTCCCCGATGGGATCGCCATTCTCGTCCTTCGCGTCCAGCAATGCCGTCAGCAAATCGTCCGGCTTTTGACCAGATGCCCGGCGTTCGACGACGATCTCGTCGACCAGGAGATGGAAATCAGCCAGGGCGCGGTTGAATGTGCGGTTGGCCGGGAGAGGCAGGTTGTAAAGCGGCCCGAGCGGGATCACCATCCGCCGGTACATACCGCGGAAGAGGGTGTCGAGCGCGGCACAGAGCCGCTCGGCCCGCTCGTCCATGTACGCGCCGCGCAGCAGACAGCGGGCGGCGATGCGCACGGCGATCCGGAACGACTCGGAGGTGCAGTCGATGGTCTCGCCGGGCTTCCAGCGCTCGGTCAGCGCGTGTGCCTCCTCCTCCATGATCGGCCCGTACCCGGGGATCGCGTCGAGCCGGAAGGCGGGCTGGATGGTGCGCCGCTGACGCCGGTGCCGCGGGCCGTTCGCCGTGGCCACGCCCTCCTTGCCGAGCAGGCCCTCCAGGGACTCCCACAGGGGCCCGGCGATCTCGAAATCGGTACTCAGGGCCAGCGCTCCGGTGAGGTCCGGCGTGGTGACGGCGTACACCGTCTTCGGGCCGAGCTTGAGCCGTACGACATCGCCGTGCTCCCGGAGTGCGGCCATGAAGGACAGCGGATCACGGACCATCTTCCAGCCGTGGCCGAGAAGCGGGACTCCGCCACCCGCGAGGGGCGGCTCACGCAGCTCCGAAGCCGCACGGGGCTGTGTATCGGGCTTGACGGACTCGACGGTCATTTCTCACCTGCCGCTTCGTTGTTGACGTACGGGGGCGTGGACCGGTCGTCCCAGGAGTCGACCCTGTAGCGGCCGGACTCGTGGTGGAACCAATAGACCGTGCTGAACCAGTTCCGCATATTGCAGACGCAGGCCCGCACGGCGGCGCTCAATTCCTTTCCCCGCACCGTTCCGTCGTCGAGCCCGTCGGCGAAACGCAGGGCCTTCTCTTCGACGACCAGGAACTCGGAGACGCATCCCTCGACGCGTCGCCGCATTTCCCCGATCGCCGCTTCCAGTGTCATCCCCTCATGCTTGATGAGACTGATTCCGAGATTGTGGACCTCATCGCCCGCGATTTCCTTGGGCAACGAACAGAGGTCGTTGTACCAGGCGGCGAATTCCTGGCTCAGCAGGGCCGCCCGGCGATATGCCGGGTGTTTCCGCACGCTGTCCGGCAGTTCCTGTCCCGCGCTCGGTTCCAGCAGATCCGTCCAGATCCAGTGCGCGAAAGTGAGGCGGCGCAGAGCGAGATATTCCTCGACCGTCGGGACGACTCCCTCGGTACGGTTGTGGAATTCCCGGTCGTACGCATCGATCACCGCGTGGAAGTGCCGGGCGAACCGCGCGTTCCAGGTTTCGGGCAGGAACGAGTACAACCGCACCATGCTGTCCGCGAACCCCGCGACCAGGGCATCCTCGTGGTGCAGATGGCCCTCGGGGGAGTCGAGGGCCGTATGCAACCGGAACCTCAGCCGCCGCCAGGCCGCCGGCCGGCCGTGCACGATGTCGCGGTCGTGCCGGTCGTCCCAGACGAAGAACCACGCGCTGTAGTCCGCAATCGCCTGGAGGACGTCGTCGGGGGCGCCAATGTAGTAGCCCGCCATGAGGTCCGTGTAGCACAGGCCGTCGGCATATTCCTCCACCTTGTCCGCCGGCATGAGCCTTTTTTCCAGTAGCCAGGTGCGGGTCTTCTCCTGGAGCCTGGGCCAATACGGATGGAGTTGCCTGGGAAACGCTGTCTCGATCACCGGTAGAGAGAGCGATGGTGGGACCGCGACCGCCGTCGGTGTCGATGTGGTGCTGTGCGAGAAAGCATGCACGAACAAACCCCTCTCAGCCGCCAGTTGCACACACCCCTCCCGCCGTGCCGGGCGTGCGCCGTTGCGTATCCCCGCACTTCCATTCAGCACCGCAACTGACCGATCTGGGAACGCATTTGCTCCCTTCACTACCCCACGATGTCGAGAACGTCCCCTTGTGTGACTGAATATGGGTCACCGGCTGCACGCATACGATCGAACGTGCGACGGACATGCGAACGGCGCCTGGTCAGGAAGGGGATCCTGACCAGGCGCCGTACGGAAGGGAGTTGTGGGGCTTCAGTTGCCCCTGGTCGGCTTCAGCCGTTCGGAACCACGGCGTAGCGGGGCTCGTTCTCGGCCATCTGCCGCAGCGCGTCCTTGCGTTCGCGCTTGGAGAGCCGGTCGATGTAGAGGTAGCCGTACAGATGGTCCGTCTCGTGCTGCAAACACCGGGCGAAGTAGCCGGTGCCGCGCACCTTGATCGGGTTGCCCTGCTCGTCCTGACCGGTCACCTCGGCGTAGTCGGGCCGGGCGAGCGGTGCGTAGGCCGTCGGCACCGACAGACAGCCCTCGTTGCTGTCGTCCAGCCGGCGCTGCTCGGCGGGCAGGTCGACCAGCTTCGGGTTGCAGACCACGCCCACGTGCCGGACGCCCTGGTCGTCCTGGCAGTCGTAGACGAAGGCCTTCAGGTCGACGCCGATCTGGTTGGCGGCCAGGCCCACGCCCTCGGCGGTGCGCTGCGAGGCGAACATGTCCGCGACCAGCTGCTGGAGCTCCTCGCCGAAGTCGGTGACGTCCTTGCACTCCTTGTGCAGCACCGGGTTCCCGACGACGGTGATCGGCCGCGAGGTGCCGTGCTCACGCCAGGCGTGCTCGCGCTCCTCCGCGTCCTCGGTGTCGACGACGAACCCCTCGTCGTCCACGGGGAGCACGCCCGCGTGCTGCTGCTCGGTGTCCTGCTGGGCCATGACCGACGTATGCCTTCCTGCACAAGAAAAGAGGGTGTGATGCTGATACAGGGTACGGGGAGCGCCCCGTCAGGGGCGCGGGACTGTATCAATATGCGGCTCCGCCGCGTGGGCGCGACCAGCCACAACGGACCCGCAGTCGTCCCCGGTCCTCAGCAGACCTCTTCGAGATCCCGCCAATCCCGTGAATCCGGACTGTCAGCAACCCACCCGTCCAGCAACCCCCGAACCAGCGAAGCCGGCGCAGCCACCCCGCACTCCCGCTCCGGCACCCACAGCTGCCCGTCGGTCCGATGCCCGAGCGGCCCGGGATGCCCCGGCTCACTGTGATCGTGCGGATCGAGATGCTCCCCGTCGCCCTCGTCGGACGGCATCCGGGACTCGGAGCACATCCGACAGAGCAACCGCACCGAAGACGACCAGTCCTCCGCAGCGAACCCCGCATCGGCAGCCAACTGCTCCAACGCATCCCGGTCGGCTTCGCTGGCCGCCTCCAGGAGGACCACCCAGGTCGGCACCGGGGACGGCGCCCACAGCTCGATCTCGTCGAACACGGGATACGCGTGCCCCGCGGCGATGGTCCGCTCGCCGTGCGGAACCCCGTCGTGCAGCACGACCTCGCCCCAGCGCCGCCCCGACGACGGCAGCGGAATGGACAGCACCTCGATACGCGCGGGATCGAGCCGCCGCCCCCACACGACCTCGGCCTCGCCCTCCGGTGACAGCCGTACGGCCGCACTGCCCAGGTCCATCCCGACAGGCTCCCCGGATGCGCTGGGACCGCCCGGCACCCGCAGCCCGTACGCCTGCCAGGCACGGCGGGCCAGCGGCCAGTCCTGGAGTGCGGTGGCGGCGATCCCGACGTTCCACCAGTCAGGTGCGCCGGTCTCCCGGTCGAGCAGCGCCACGGCCCTGAGGCCCGCGGCCCGCGCCTGCTCCCAGTCGTGCCGGAATTTGTGCAGCAGGGCCAGGTTGAACCAGGACTCGGAAAGCCAGGGCTCCAGATCGGCGGCCCGTGTCAGCAGCGCGCCCGCGTCCTCGTACCGACCGTCCCCGATCAGTGTGAACGCACGGTCGGTGGCCTGCCGCCAGGAGGCGGAGGGCCGGTGCCGTCCCTTGCCGAAGATCCTCACGATTCCCGCCTGCCAGTTCCGTGGAGTGGGCTGGCTGTGCCTTTCGCGCCCCCGGACACCCTCTCCTGCGCATCAAACCACGTACGGCTGGAGGGGCGCTCATTACCCATGGGTTACCCAGCCCCGGGCAGGGTCAGACAGTCCTTGGCCAGCACACGGGCCAGCGACTCCACCACCTCGGGTGCGTAGTCCCCGGCGGTCGCGAGCCGCAGCTCCTCCAGGGCCCGCAGCGGCCCGCCGGGACCGGCGTCCCGCGCCTTCTCCTCGTAGGCGTTCACCGCCCGTACGATCCGTGCGGCCACGGGCTGCTCCCGGCAGGGGTCGGCCTGCCGTTCCACGACCGTGGCGACCAGGGGGCTCACCCCGGTCTGCCGTACGACGGCCCCGCCGAGCAGCGCGATCCGCCGCTGCTCGGACGCGGGGAGCGCGGCGGTGGCTCCCGCCGGGACGGGGTCGACGAGGCTGAGCTGGCCGATGTCGTGCATGAGTGCCGCGTACTCCAGGACGGTGAGGTCGGGCCCGGACAGACCCATGTCGCGCCCGACCGCCCGACTGAGCGCGGCCACCCGCCGGGCATGCCCCGCGGGGGTGTATCCGGCGATCTCGGTGGCGCGGGCGAGGGAGGCGATGGTCTGCCGGTAGGTGGTCCGGACGGCGGCGTACCGCCGGAAGGAGAGCTGGGTGAGCAGCAGCGGCAGCGAGAAGACGGGCAGCGCCCACAGTCCGACGACGGCCACAGCGAGCGCCATGACCGCCCCGGTGGCGCACACCGCGGACCCGATCCCGAGCATGCCCCGCAGCTCGTCCCGCAGCAGCGGTCCGAAGGGCCACCCGGTGCGGGAGTGCGCGAGGGCCGCGGCGAGGACGGCGTCGCACAGCGCGGTGAGCGTGAGCAGCGCGACGAGCAGAAGGGCGTACGCGGGTCCTGCGCCCTTGCCGAACGCGCCCTGGTTGTACAGCGGTTGGAAGCAGAAGGCGGCGAAGGCGACGGTCAGGACGCGCCGGGCCAGATGATCGGCCGTCGGCCCCTGTCCCCGCGCGATGTGCGGCACGCTCCCGACGAGTGAGGCGGCGAGCACGACGGTGACGACCTGCGGGACGCCATGTTCCGTGGCCCGTCCCGCGTCCTCCCCGAGCAGCGCGTACGCGAGCGCCCCCGCCGCTCCGAGCGGCGCGGACTCCCTGACCTCGGCCCCGCTCCACCGGGCGAGTTCACCGAGGGCGACGAGGACGGCGAAGGCGAGGGCGACGCAGCGGTCGTCGAGGCCGGTCCAGAGGGTGTGGGCGAGACAGGCGGCGGCGATACAGAGCGCGCAGGCGTGGATGAGGATCACCAACGGCCGCCGGCGTGCGACGCTCATCGCCGCGCTCCCTGGCGGCTCTCGGCGGGTGGGGTGACGCGCGGTTCCTCCCCCGCGGTGACCGCCGGGTGCCAGCCGTGTCGGCCGAGTGCCCGGACCAGGGCCTCGACCATCCGGGGGTCGAACTGCGCTCCCGCACACCGCCGCAGCTCCTCCAGCGCGACCGCGACGGGCCTGGCCCGCCGATAGGACCGTGTGGACGTCATCGCGTCGAAGGCGTCGGCGACCGCCACCACCCGCGCGCACTCCGGGATCTGGGTGCCCACCAGCCCGTACGGATACCCGCTCCCGTCCAGCCGCTCGTGATGGTGCAGCACCGCCGCCCGCGCCTCGCCCAGGAAGGCGATCCCGCGCACCATCTCGTGCCCGTACTCCGGATGCAGCTCGATGACCCGCCGCTCCTCGGGGGTCAGCGGCCCGTCCTTGCGCAGCAGCCGCGTCGGCACGCCCAACTTCCCCACGTCGTGCAGGATTCCGGCGAACCGCAGGACTTCGACGCGTTCGTCGTCCATGCCCAGCTCGCGCGCGATCATCGTCGACGCCTGCCCGACCCGCTCGCTGTGCCCGCGCGTGTACGCGTCCTTGATGTCGACGGCCTGCACCAGCGCCCGGATGGTCGCCTGATGCGCCGCCCGCTCCCGGTGGTACTGCGCGAACACCCAGGCCGACACGCACATCGGCAGCAGTACGAGCAGCGCGGCGAACGGCCCGTACGGGCTGCGCCACAGGACGGCCATCATCAGCCCGGCGAGCCCGTGGACACCGATCGGCGCAAGGGATCGTAGAAACAGACCGCGCCAGGCCCGCCGTACCGGCACTCTCCCCCACTGCCCGAAAGGCGTGGGAGGCGCCCCCACGGCGAGGGCCAGGATCCCCCCGTCCAGCACGCTGAGCACCAGGCAGAAGGCGAGCACCGCGGCCAGGGCGGGCAGCAGCGCGTACGGGAAGTCGGATGCCACGACCGCGTCCCGGCCGCCCAGCGCCCAGTGGACGCGGGCCGCCGCCCAGACGGCGACGACGAGTTCGGCCGCCCGCCAGATCCGCCGCAGCGCCCGGCGCCGACCCGCTACGGGGGACAGCAGCGCTCCGGGCACCGCGACCAGCGCGGCGGCGGGCGGCGGCAGCAGAAAGGCCCCGGCCAGCAGGACGGGATAGAAGGTGCCGTAGAACCGCCACCGGGTGATCTGCTCGCACGCGGCGTAGAGCGCGGCGAGCAGCGCGACCGCCCACCAGGGCGTGTGCACGGACGGCAGCGGGAGGAGGCAGAGCAGCGCACCGAGGGCGACGCAGGCGACGTACGCGCGTGCCCGTGCTGGTATCGCCTCCATGACGTCCCTCCCCGACCGTGCCCGTACGGGCTCAGGAGCCTAGGGCGGCGGGTGGGACGGCCGCGGGTCGATGACCCGCGGTTAGCACGTTCGAGTGACGACAGCCCGTTCAGGATTCCTGCGGGGTCGCCGTCACGTCATGGTCCGGCACTGCCTGCCCGGAGCGGATCAGGTCGATCCGCCCCAGGACCTTGGAGCGCAGGTCGGTGGGTACGTCGTCATGACCGCAGCACCGCTTGACGAGCTTCTTCACTGCCTCTTCGAGCCCGTACTTCTCCAGGCACGGCGAGCACTCCTTGAAGTGCTGCTTGAACTTGGCGCGATCGACGTCCGGCATCTCGCTGTCGAGGAACTCGTAGAGATGGTCCAGGACTTCACTGCAGTCAGTCTCGTGCGGCTCTCCGCAGCTCATGAGCCCGAGCCTTTCGCTTCGTTCGACTCTCCGGCGCCGGCCGGGACCAGTCCGCGCTCACGGGCGTAGTCCTCGAGCATGCCGCGCAGTTGACGGCGGCCCCGGTGCAGCCGGGACATCACCGTACCGATGGGTGTCCCCATGATGTCCGCGATCTCCTTGTACGCAAAGCCCTCTACGTCCGCGAGGTAGACGGCGATGCGGAACTCCTCGGGGATCGCCTGCAACGCTTGCTTCACGTCCGAGTCGGGCAGGTGGTCGAGCGCCTGCGACTCAGCGGAGCGCAGACCCGTCGACATGTGCGACTCGGCACGGGCGAGCTGCCAGTCCTCGATCTCCTCGGCCGCGGAGCGCTGGGGTTCGCGCTGCTTCTTGCGGTACGAGTTGATGAAGGTGTTGGTGAGGATCCGGTACAGCCACGCCTTGAGGTTGGTGCCCTCGCGGAACTGGTGGAAGGACGCGTACGCCTTCGCGTACGTCTCCTGCACCAGATCCTCGGCGTCTGCCGGGTTGCGCGTCATGCGCAGCGCGGCCGAATACATCTGATCGAGGAATTCGAGCGCGTCCCGCTCGAAGCGCGCGCTGCGCTCGGCGGTCGTCTCCGCGGACGTGTCCACGCTCGTGCCCAGGCCCTCGGGCTGCTCCGCCTGGCCGTTGTCGGTCCCTGCGTCGATCCCAGTGACCGGACCCACCTCCTCAAGATTCCGGGCAGCACCGATACCGGTGTCACCAGATTCGGAGGATAGACGACGACCCGTCCCCGCCGCCCCTCGAATAGGGGTGGTCTTGGCCGCGCGCAGCACCGTCCAGTCCAGGTCAGTGCGGCTGCTGCGGCTCGGGCATGCGGTCGAACCCATGCGGCGGACTCCCTCTCCCACGACGTCGGTGCTGGTCTCTCAGCACTTCTGTCCCGCTCAACAGTGGTCCGCGGCCCAACATTCCCGGGCCTTTACCCCAGTGACCCGGTCCACTTCACGACCGCGTCGGTGACGATGGCCACGGCTTCGTCCTGCCCGATCTCCGCCCGCTTCGGCACGGCGAAGCCATGATCGCTGTACGGCACCTCGACCAGTTCATAAGTGCCCTTCGGGAATTCCTCGGGCCTCCCGAACGGATCGTTGCCGCCCTGCACGACGAGCGCGGGCACCCCGGCGCCGAGCAGTTCGTCGACGCGGGACTTCTCGGGCTTGCCCGGCGGGTGGAGCGGGAAGCTGAGGGCGAGGACGCCGGCGGCTCCCAGCTCCACGGCCGTACGGCAGGCGACCCGGGCCCCGGCGCTGCGCCCGCCCGAGATCACGGGCAGCCCGGACTCGGCGACCGCGGGCCAGATACCCCGCCACCCCACGTCCAGGGTCTTCGGCGCGGGCGCCAGCTTCTTCCCGGCCACCCGCCAGGGCTGCTCCACGAGGGCGACGCTCACGCCGTGCCCCGGCAGCTCGGCGGCGATCGCCCGAAGGTCCCGCGCCTCGATGCCGCCGCCCGCGCCATGGCTCACCGCCAGCACGAGCCGCGGCTTCTTCGCCCGGTGCCAGGTGATGCGGGCGTCCCCCGCGTCGGTGCTGATGATCTCGGTCGTCACGCTAGAAGAGTGTGCCCTCTTCGGGCCCTTCCAGCTCCTTCAGCAACTCCGCCCCGTTGTTGCGGACATTGCTGACCGCGGTGGTGACCGGATAGGCGCGCATCAGTCCGGGGGGCGGCGGGGCGAGCAGTTCACGCAGCTCGTCGGGGTCGGTGCGGGACGGGTCGAGCCAGCTGTCCCAGCGGTCGGGCGTCAGCATCAGCGGCATCCGGGGGTGGATGTCGGACAGCGTGTACGGCCCGTCGGCGGGCGCCACGGCCAGCGGGGTCTGCTCCGCCTCCGTCGTGATCACCGAGCAGGTCACCCACCAGGCCTGCGGATGCTCGTCGGGCAGCGTCTTGTCCCGCCAGAACTCGTACAGCCCGGCCATGGCGAACACGGACCCGTCGGCGGGGAGCACGAAGTAGGGCTGCTTGCGCGGCCGCTTCTTCTTCCCCTCCTCCTCCAGGTCCCGCTCCTGCTTGCCGGTGACCCACTCGTAGTAGCCGTCGGCGGGCAGGATGCACCGGCGAGCGGCGAAGGCACGGCGGTACGACGGCTTCTCGTGCACCGTCTCCGACCGCGCGTTGATCATCCGCGCGCCGCCCTCGGGAGTCTTCGACCAGGAAGGGACGAGCCCCCACTTGAGCTTGCGCAGCTGCCGAACCGGTCGCTTCTCGTCGGCGTCTCTCACAGGACGGTCCAGGACCGCGTAGACCTCTTTGGTCGGGGCCACGTTGTAGTCGGGCTCCAGAGTCTCCTCTGGCTCCCACTTCTCGATCTCAAAGATTCCTGCGAGATCCTCGGGCCTACGACTCGATGCATACCGTCCGCACATACGTGCCACACTGCCAGACTCCGTATGAACAGAGGGAGCACCCCGGACACATGGACAGCAGCACAGCGACCTCTCTGTGGGACGAGCTGATCGGCACCCAGACCGACCCGGACGTGTGGGTGGTGATCGCGACCCTCGTCGCCGCGGTCGTGGTGGTCGTCCCACACGGCCTGTGGCGCCTCGCCCGCAACGCCATCACCATCGCCCACGAAGGCGGCCACGGCCTGGTCGCGCTGCTCACCGGCCGACAGCTCACCGGCATACGCCTCCACTCCGACACCAGCGGCCTCACGGTCAGCCGCGGCAAGCCGTACGGCCTCGGCATGATCCTCACCGCCGCCTCCGGCTACACCGCTCCCCCACTCCTCGGCCTCGGCGGCGCGGCTCTGCTCGGCGCGGGCCGCATCACGCTGCTGTTGTGGCTGGCCACGGCCCTGCTGCTGGCGATGCTGGTCATGATCCGCAACGCGTACGGTGCCGTGACGGTCGTCCTCACCGGCGGCACCTTCGTCCTGGTGTCCTGGCTGGCCGGTCCCCAGGTGCAGGCGGCCTTCGCGTATGCGGTGGTGTGGTTCCTGCTGCTCGGCGGGGTACGCCCGGCGTTCGAGCTGCAGGCGAAGAGGGCGCGGGGAGGGGCGGGGGATTCGGACGCTGATCAACTGTCGAGGCTGACGCATGTGCCGGCGGGGTTGTGGCTGTTCCTGTTCCACGCGGTGTCGTTGTGTTCGCTGATAGGCGGAGGCCGTTGGTTGCTGGACGCGTGAGGTCAGCGCCCCTTCAGGGGCTCGGGGCTGTGTCTATCAGCGGCTCCGCCGCGGGGCGCGACCAGCCACGACGGCGCCGCACCCGAAACACAACCCCCTACTAGAGTGGGCTTATGGCTTTGAACCCCTCAGACACCGCCCTCTGGCCCGCCCCGCACGCGAGCGGAGCCGTCGACGCGACGGTCCACGTACCGGGGTCCAAGTCCGTCACCAACCGCGCCCTCGTGCTGTCTGCCCTCGCCTCCGAGCCCGGCTGGCTGCGCCGCCCCCTCCGCTCCCGCGACACCCTGCTGATGGCCGACGCCCTACGGGCGATGGGCGTCGGCATCGAGGAGGGCGTAGGCCCCAACGGCACGGGCGAGACCTGGCGCGTGCTGCCCGCAGGGCTCCGCGGCCCCGCCACGATCGACGTCGGCAACGCAGGCACCGTCATGCGCTTCCTGCCTCCCGTCGCCGCCCTCGCCGACGGCGAGATCCGCTTCGACGGCGACCCGAGGTCGTACGAGCGCCCCCTGAGCGGCGTGATCGACGCCCTGCGCGTCCTCGGCGCCCGGATCGACGACGACGGCCGCGGCGCGCTGCCGCTGACCGTGCACGGCGGCGGTGCGCTGGACGGCGGCCCGGTGGAGGTCGACGCGTCCACGTCGTCCCAGTTCGTCAGTGCGCTGCTGCTCTCCGGCCCGCGCTTCAACCAGGGTGTGGAGATCCGCCACATCGGCGCGACGCTGCCCTCCGTGCCCCACATCCGGATGACCGTCGACATGCTGCGCGGCGTCGGCGCCCAGGTGGACACCCCGGAGTCGGGCGGCGAGCCGAACGTCTGGCGGGTCACGCCGGGTGCGCTGCTCGGCCGGGACCTGACGGTGGAGCCGGATCTGTCCAACGCCCAGCCGTTCCTGGCGGCGGCGCTGGTGACCGGCGGCAAGGTACTCGTCCCGGACTGGCCGACGCGGACCACCCAACCCGGTGACCGGCTGCGGGAGATCTTCACCGAGATGGGCGGTTCCTGCCAACTGACTGATTACGGCCTGGAGTTCACCGGGTCCGGCGCGATCCACGGCATCGATGTCGATCTGAGCGACGTAGGCGAACTCACCCCCGGCATCGCGGCCGTGGCCGCCCTCGCCGACTCCCCCTCCACGCTGCGCGGCGTGGCGCATCTGCGGCTGCACGAGACGGACCGGCTGGCCGCGCTGACCAAGGAGATCAACGAACTCGGCGGCGATGTGACGGAGACCGCCGACGGGCTGCACATCCGCCCGCGCGCGCTGCACGGCGGGGTCTTCCACACGTACGAGGACCACCGCATGGCCACCGCCGGCGCGGTCATCGGCCTCGCGGTGGAGGGCGTGCAGATCGAGAACGTGGCGACGACGGCGAAGACGCTGCCGGACTTCCCCGACCTGTGGACCGGGATGCTCGGGAGCGACGGGGCGTAGGGGACACACGCCATGCGTCGCTACGGCAAGCACACCGACGAGGACGACATCCGCAGCCGCCCGAACCGCAAGGGCAACCGGCCGCGTACGAACATCCGCCCCAAGCACGAGGACGCGGCCGAGGGCATGGTCCTCACCGTCGACCGCGGCCGTCTGACCTGCCTCGTCGACGACCGGATCGTGATGGCGATGAAGGCCCGCGAACTGGGCCGCAAGGCGGCGATCGTCGGTGACCGGGTGGCCATCGTCGGCGACCTGTCCGGCAAGAAGGACGCCCTCGCCCGCATCGTCCGCATCGAGCCGCGCGCCTCGGTCCTGCGCCGCACCGCGGACGACGACGATCCGTACGAGCGCGTGGTCGTCGCCAACGCCGACCAACTCGCCATCGTCACCGCGCTCGCCGACCCCGAACCGCGCCCACGGCTCATCGACCGCTGCCTGGTGGCGGCGTTCGACGGCGGCCTGCAACCGCTGCTCGTGCTCACGAAGTCGGACCTCGCCCCGCCCGACAAGATCCTGGAGCTGTACGGCGCCCTCGACATCCCGCACGTCGTCACCAGCCGCGAGGAGCTGGAGAACGGCGAAGCGGCGGACTGGGTGCACGAGCAACTCGACGGCAAGATCACGGCGTTCGTGGGCCACTCCGGCGTCGGCAAGACCACGCTGGTCAATGCTCTGGTGCCGGAGGACCGCCGACGCAGCACCGGACATGTGAACGCGGTGACCGGCCGCGGCCGGCACACGACGACATCGGCGCTCGCGCTGCCGCTGCTGGCCGGCGGCTGGGTCATCGACACCCCGGGCCTACGGTCCTTCGGGCTGCACCACGTGGATCCGTCCCGGGTCATCCATGCCTTCCCCGACCTGGAGCCGGGCACCGAGGGCTGTCCGCGCGCGTGCAGTCACGACGAGCCCGACTGCGCGCTGGACGAGTGGGTGGCCGAGGGACATGCGGACCCGGCACGGCTCTACTCCCTGCGTCGGCTGCTGTCCACGAGGGAACGGAAGGAAGGCGACTGACCTTCGCGTTGTTTGTCTTAACGCAAGGTCGGTAAGTGCATAATCGCACCGAGTCCGATCCAAGCCAGATGAAGCAGTCGACGTGTACACGGGAGGACAAGACATGGCGTGGCTGCTGGTGGTTGTGGCAGGACTCCTCGAAACCGGTTTCGCCGTCTGCCTGAAGCTGTCGCACGGCTTCACCAGGCTGTGGCCGACCGTCGCGTTCTGCATCTTCGCGCTCGGCAGCTTCGGCCTGCTGACGCTGGCCCTGAAGAAGCTCGACGTGGGCCCGGCCTACGCGGTGTGGACGGGCATCGGCGCGGCGGGCACCGCCATCTACGGCATGGTCTTCCTGGGCGACCTCGTGTCGACGCTGAAGCTCGTCTCGATCAGCCTGGTGATCGTGGGCGTCATCGGGCTCCAGCTGTCGGGCTCGGCCCACTGACCCCGCATCACACCAACTGCCGGTGCAGCGCGCCCCGTACGAGATCCGCGACGCCTCCCTCGCCGGGCGGGGCCGCCACGCAGGACAGCGCCAGCCGGACGACCAGTTCGCAGGAGCGGGCCAGGTCGGCGGCTTCCGACTTGTGGGTGCCGGGTCCGGCCAGCACCGCCACGGCACGGTCACGGACCAGGGCCACGAGGTCGCCGGGTGAGGGCAGCGGCCCGTCCGCCCGCCGCTGTGCCGGCACCGCCGAGGTGGACGGCACGGCCGAGAGCGTCGGCGAGGGCAGCCGCTCGCTCCAGCAGCCGGTGAGCATGGCCCGTACGAGCGCGTTCTCCCGGGCCGCCGACGCGGTCCACTCGGCGGTGGCGGTGAGCCGCTCGCGGGCGTCGTGGTTGGTGGCGAGGGCCCGCTCGACGCCGGCGAGATAGGCGTCGGCCTCTCTGCGGACGAGGGCCCTGGCCAGCCCTTCCTTGCTCCCGAACTCGTTGTAGAGCGTCTGCCGGGACACGCCGGCCGCCGCGGCCACATCCACCATCCGCACCGCGGCCCATGGCCGCCGCGCCAGCGCCGTGTATGCGGCGTCCAGTAGGGATTCCCGCGCTGCAGGCATCATCGCCTCCCGAGCCCGACCGACTCTGCGCCCAGATTTGACGCGCGCGGGGGCACTGTCAAGGGTTCGCGAGGGCACAAGGGGGCGCGCGACGCTGTCGTAGGCCATCCGGGCGACCGGGTGCCGTGCACACCGTTCCCCCACATCCCGCTGTAGCCCGGCCGTGACCGCGAAAGATACGGTTCACGCATGGCCGACTACCTCGACGACCTCCGCTTCGCCCACGTCCTCGCGGACGCCGCCGACGCGACGACCATGGCCCGCTTCAAGGCCCTCGACCTGAAGGTGGAGACGAAGCCGGACATGACTCCGGTGAGCGAAGCGGACAAGGCCACCGAGGAACTCATCCGCGGCCAGTTGCAGCGCGCCCGCCCCCGGGACGCGGTCCTCGGCGAGGAGTACGGCATCGAGGGCACCGGCCCCCGGCGCTGGGTCGTCGACCCGATCGACGGCACCAAGAACTACGTACGCGGCGTGCCCGTCTGGGCCACGCTCATCGCCCTGACAGAGGCGAGCGAGGGCGGCTACGAGCCCGTCGTCGGCCTTGTCTCCGCCCCCGCGTTGGGCCGCCGCTGGTGGGCCGCGAAGGGGCACGGCGCCTTCACCGGGCGCAGTCTCTCCTCGGCCTCCCGGCTGCACGTCTCCCGCGTCTCGAAGCTGTCCGACGCCTCCTTCGCGTACTCCTCGCTCACCGGCTGGGAGGACCAGGGCCGCCTGGGCGGCTTCCTGGACCTGACCCGAGAGGTGTGGCGCACGCGCGCGTACGGCGACTTCTGGCCGTACATGCTGGTCGCCGAGGGCGCTGTCGACATCTGCGCCGAGCCCGAGCTGTCCCTGTGGGACATGGCCGCGAACGCGATCATCGTGACGGAGGCGGGCGGCTCCTTCACCGGCCTCGACGGCCGCCCCGGCCCGCACAGCGGAAACGCGGCCGCGTCGAACGGGCTGCTGCACGACGAGTTCCTGGGGTATCTCAACCAGCGCTACTGAGCTCCACGCGCCCCCTTGTTGACCCTCTCTTTGCCTGTCACTCTGAAAGTCCCGCCCCTTGTGAATTTGTGAAACGATGAACAAGCGGCGGACACCCTCAGGAGGTGGCTGCATCCATGCTCGTCCGCGACGCCATGAGCACAGTGGTCCTCACCATCGGCCCCGCCCACACCCTTCGCCAGGCCGCCGCGCTGATGTCCACCCGCCGGGTGGGCGCGGCCGTCGTCCTCGACCCCGACGCCGGCGGTATCGGCATCCTCACCGAACGCGACATCCTGATCTCCGTCGGCCTGGGTGAGGACCCGGACACGGAGTACGCCCACGCGCACACCACCACCGACGTCGTGTTCGCGGCTCCGTCCTGGACCCTGGAGGAGGCCGCTCACGCCATGGCACACGGCGGCTTCCGCCACCTGATCGTGCTCGACCACGACGAGCCCGTCGGCATCGTCTCGGTCCGCGACATCATCCGCTGCTGGGCTCCCCTGCGGCAGCAGGTACCGGCCTGAGCTCACGCGAACGGGCCGGACCCCCCTTGTGCGGGAATCCGGCCCGCTTCGGCAAGCGATCCAGTGCTGGTGGGTGTGTCAGCCGCGCAGGGCCTGGACCGCGACCTCCAGCCGCTTGCCGAAGTCCTCTTCCGCCTTGCGGAAGTTGTCGATCGCGTGCTCGGCGATGTCGTCGCGCGAGACCTTGGCGATGAAGCCCGCCAGGTTGTCGATCAGACGCTCCTTCTCGCCCTCGGACATCAGCCGGTAGAGGTTGCCCGCCTGCACGAAGTCGTCGTCCTCGGCGTGCACCGGGGCCGGGTGGTTGCCCGTGCCGCCGTTCACGGCGGCGGCGGACCACAGCGGACGGTCCGTCTGGACAGGGCCCCCGAAGCTGTTCGGCTCGTAGTTCTTGGCACCGCCGTGCCGGCCGTCGTACAGGAAGCCGTCACGGGAGTTGGTGCGCGCCTCGGTCGCGTGCGGGCGGTTCACCGGCAGGTGGTCGGCGTTGATGCCGACGCGGTAGCGGTGGGCGTCGCCGTACGCGAACAGCCGCCCCTGGAGCATCTTGTCGGGCGACGGACCGATGCCCGGCACGAAGTGCGCGGGGCTGAAGACGGACTGCTCGACCTCGGCGAAGATGTTTTCCGGGTTGCGGTTGAGCTCCAGCTTGCCGATCTCGATCGGCGGGTAGTCCGCGTGCGGCCACACCTTGGTCAGATCGAAAGGGTTGAAGCGGTACGTCGCCGCGTCCGCCTCCGGCATGATCTGCACCTGCACGGTCCAGGTCGGGAACTCGCCCCGCTCGATGGCCTCGCGCAGGTCCCGCTGGTGGCTGTCCGGGTCCTCACCGGCGAGCTTGTCGGCCTCGGCCTGCATGAGGTTCTTGATCCCCTGGTCGGTCTTGAAGTGGTACTTGACCCAGAAGACCTCGCCCGCCTCGTTGTTCCACTGGAACGTGTGCGACCCGTAGCCGTTCATGTGGCGGTACGACGCCGGGATGCCGCGGTCGCCGAAGAGCCAGGTCACCTGGTGGGTCGACTCGGGGCTGAGGCCCCAAAAGTCCCAGACGTTGTCCGCCTCCTGGGAGCCCGTGTACGGGTCGCGCTTCTGGGTGTGGATGAAGTCCGGGAACTTGATGGCGTCCTTGATGAAGAACACCGGGGTGTTGTTGCCGACGAGGTCGTAATTGCCCTCCTCGGTATAGAACTTCAGCGCCCAGCCGCGCGGGTCGCGCACCGCGTCGGCCGCGCCGAGGTTGCCCGCGACCGTGGAGAAGCGCAGGAAGGTCTCGGTCTGCTTGCCGATCTCCGAGAGGAAGTTGGCGCGCGTGTACTTCGTCACGTCGGCGGTCACCGTGAAGGTGCCGTAGGCGCCGGCGCCGCGGGCGTGCACCACGCGCTCCGGGATGCGCTCCCGGTTGAAGTGGGCCAGCTTCTCCAGCAGCAGCTGGTCCTGGACGAGCACCGGGCCGCCGACGCCCGCGGTCTCGCTGTTCTGGTTGTCGGCGACCGGGGCACCGGCCTCTGTGGTGAGCGGTCCCTGCGTCACGTGCGCCTCCTGCGTCAGTTCTGCCCCGAGCTACTTCTCTCCTCGGCTGCTTCTGAATCAATCCTACATTAGACTTAATCTAAATCAAGCAGGCTTCCAAACTCACACCCATTCGGATTCTGGTCCCTGGCTGTTAAGCTGGTGCGCATGAGCAACCTTCTGGAACGGCTGCGCGGACGCGGATGGCGGATGACCGCGCAGCGGCGCGTCGTGGCCGAGGTCCTCGACGGCGAACACGTCCATCTGACGGCCGACGAGGTCCACGCGCGGGCTGTGGCCAAGCTGCCCGAGATCTCCCGGGCGACCGTCTACAACACGCTGGGCGAGCTGGTGACCCTCGGCGAGGTGCTCGAGGTCGCCACCGACAAGCGCGCCAAGCGGTACGACCCGAACGCCCACCAGCCGCACCACCACCTGGTCTGCGCCCGGTGCGGCGCCATCCGGGACGTCCACCCCACCGGCAACCCGCTGGCCGACCTCCCCGACACGGAGCGCTTCGGCTTCACGGTCTCGGACGTCGAGGTGACCTACCGCGGGGTGTGCCCGAACTGCGCCACGGCGTAACACATACCGCTGCAAGCCCCGGCACTGATCCAGTGCCGGGGTTATCTGCTGCGTACAACCTTCTGCCACGTACAACCTTCTCCTGCGTACGACCTTCCCGTACCTGACGGGTCGTCATATCATCGGCGGTGCCCACCTGTCCGACCCGAACCTTCGGCCGGGGTCCGGGAGCCGTGCACGCCCTCGGCCCCGTCGATCTGGCCGTCACCCCCGGCGAGTTCGTCTGCCTCGTCGACCCCTCAGGCTGCGGCAAGTCCACGCTGCTGCGTATCGCCGCGGACCTGCTCCGCCCGAGCACGGGTGAGGGTTGGAGCTCCTCCAGAAGGTGACCGTTCTCTTCATCACCCACAGCGTCTCTGATTGACAATCGCCTTCGCCCCTGGTGCCGAACGACGGAAGTCGCCAGGGCGCCGGGTATGCGCGTCACGTTCTGCCACATCGTCACTACTGTTGGCTAATCCAACTGGTGGGCCTGGAGGCGGCGATCGTCCTCGGCGACCGCGTCCTGGTGATATCGGCCCGCCCGGGCCGGCTCATCGCCGAACGCCACCCTCCGTTCCCACGCCCGCGCACCGGCGACATCCGCTCCACCCTCGAATTCACGACCCTGAAGACCGAGTTGTGGGACCTGCTGCGCAAGGAGGCGGTGCCGGCATGACGACGATCGCTCCCTACCGCTCATCGGTCCTATCGCGACGGGGACGCTGAGCGCGGAGTATGTGGCGCCGCTGCAAGTAGCCCTCGACAAGGGCGAGTTCAAGCGGGGGGCCTGGACGTCACCCTGAAGGTGCTGCCCACGCCGGACGCGCTGCCGTTGCTGGCCAAGGGCAGCGGGGCGGCTTCGACATCAAGTGGGTCGTCACATACTTGGGCGAATCTCCTGAAGGCCGACAAGGAGATCCTTCAGTCGACCCCGTCCCTCCGCATGGACTGGGAGATCCGCGCGGGCACGACGGACCGCCTCCAGTCCGCGTAGCCGCCCAGGGCGTGGCGGAGGGCGGCCCCCTACCGGAATCACAGACGGTGAACGAACCCTCTACGAGGAGGCAGTGGGCCACCGCCCCTGACACACACCTAGGGCCCGGATCCTCTAGAGGATCCGGGCCCTGGGCCTTCAGTAGCGGGGACAGGATTTGAACCTGCGACCTCTGGGTTATGAGCCCAGCGAGCTACCGAGCTGCTCCACCCCGCGTCGATGAATGGAACATTACGTCAAGGACGCGGACAGAGGCAAATCGCTTATCGAGGGCCGCGAAATCCAGCCCGTCCGGCGTTTGAGGACGAGGCCGTTCAGGCCGAAGCGGGGGTCTGGGGGGCGCAGCCCCCCAGGGATGGGACGGGTAAGGGCGGCGGGGGCGAAACACCGCGACACCAGCACCAGCCGACGGCACCGTCAAACCAACCGCACGTCAAGCTGACAGCTCCTCCCGCAGAGCGTCCCGCAACCGCTCCGCCCGCTCCGCAACCTCCGCCGGCCCCAGCGTCACGGCCCGATCAGCCCATCGCTGCCCCTCAGCCAGCTCCCCACGACGCGCGTAGACCAGGGCAAGCCGCAACGCCGCCCGCCCATGCCCCGCGTCAGCGGCCCGCGTCCACCACACGGCAGCCTCGGGCTCACTCCCCTCCCGAGCCAACAGCAGCCCAAGATTGAACGCCCCGTTCCGGGACCCGGCCTCCGCGGCCTCCCGATACCACCGAGCCGCCTCCACGACGTCGCCCCGCGCGGCGGCGAGCATCCCGACCCGCACCTGCGCCCGCCGATGCCCTTGCGACGCCGCCCGCTCGTACCACTCTTCGCACTCGCTCCGCTCCCGCACCGGCTCCCCGAGCTCATGCGCGGGCTCAGGCGGCCGCCGCGCGTCCAGCACGGTCGCCAGCCGATACGCGGCCTCGGTACTCCCGCCCCCGGCCGCACACCGCAGATGCCGCTCGGCCGCCCGCTCATCGCCCTCACGCAGCCGCGCGATCCCGACCTGAAGCGCCGCCTCCGTATGCCCGGCGGCGGCGGCGCGCTCGTAGCACCGCAGCGCGACCTCGTCCTCACCCCGCCCGGCGTACAGGATCCCGAGGTTGAACGCGGCATCCACGCTCCCGGCCTCCGCGGCCTTGGAGAACCACGGCTCGGCACCGGCCGTGTCGCCGCCCTGGAGCAGCAGGATGGCCAGCGCGTTCGCCGCCTCCCGGTGCCCGGCGTACGCAGCACGCCGGTACCACTGCTCGGCCTGCGCGATCCGCCCCTGCTCGGCGCAGAGCAGCCCGAGGTTGTACGCGCCGTTGACGTCACCGGCGTCCATCGCGGCCCGGTACCACCGCTCGGCGGTCTGGGTCTCCCCGCGCTCGGCATGCAGCGCACCCAGCGCGTTCGCCGCGTTGCCGTCGCCGTCCTGGGCGGCCCGCAGCCACCATACGGCGGCGCTCTCGGAGTCGCCCGCGTCCCGCAGCAGGAACCCGAGCGCGCAGGCGGCCCGCGCCTCTCCGTCCTTGGCGGACGTCAGGTACCAGCGCCCGGCCTCCTTCAACAGCCCACGCTTCTCCAGGATCGCCCCGAGGTGCAGCGCGGCCCGCCGGTGCCCGCGCGCGGCGGCCTGCCGGTACCACTGCTCGGCCTCGCCCACGAGCGAAGCACCGGCACCGTCGGCGGTCCCGGTCTCGCCCTCCTGCGCGGCCTTGCGGTCGATCGCCCGCGCCAGCCGGTACGCCGCCTCCCGGTGCCCCCGCTCCGCCGCGGCCCTCATCCACGCGCCTGCCCCGTCGTCGCCCCGGTGCTCCAGCAGATCGGCGAGCGCGTACGCGCCGAGGGCGTGCCCCTGCTCGGCGGACTGACGCAGCCAGTACTCGGCGGCGGGCTCGTCGCCGCGCTCCCGGTGGTGACGGCCCAGCGCATGCGCGGCGGCGGCGGACCCGGCGACGGCGGCGATACGCCACCAGCCGGCGGCCTCGTCGGCGTACCCACGCTGGTGCAGAAGGACACCCAGGTTGTTGGCCGCGGCCCGGTCACCGGCCGCGGTGGCGCCGCGCAGATGGGGTTCGGCTCCGTCGAGGTCACCGCGGCGCAGCAGCAGGGCCCCGAGGACACTCATCGCCTCGACATCACCGGCTTCGGCGGCGAGCCGCTGCCGGGCCTCCTCGGCGGCATCACCGGTTTCGTCCCGGTCCGCGGACTGGACGAAGTCGTTCACGCGACGCTCGAAATCGGTCACAAATGGGGCCGTAGGCGACGGGATTTCAGGCACGGACATATCGCCCGTCGACTGCGAAACGTCGGCAGGCTCCCCAAACCGCCCTGTCTCCAACAGAGTTGCCTTGTCCCCCATAACGTCCATCGTCGCACCACCTGCAACCTGGGTACACCTGGTATACCGCAGCCATTGAGGTCACTTCAGCGTTTTGTCGACATGCCCACAGAACGACAAGTCAAACACACATCGCTCAACTCCCCACGGCGGCACGGCCATCCCGCAGGTCGGCACATGCGTTCGCACACACACCGAAGGCCCGGATCCTTTTCAGGATCCGGGCCTTCGCGATCAGTAGCGGGGACAGGATTTGAACCTGCGACCTCTGGGTTATGAGCCCAGCGAGCTACCGAGCTGCTCCACCCCGCGCCGTTGTTCGGCAACCGTATCACGGCGCGGGACGGTCTCGATCAACTACTGTCCGGGCTCCTGCTGGGACTGGGACTGCCGCTCGGAGTGGCCCTGGGACTGGGACTGGAGCCGCCGTTCCCGCCACCGGTGTTGCCGGCCTTCGCCTGCGCGTCCTCGGCCCGCTGGAGCGCCTCTTGGAGGTCGTCCTGCGCCCGCCCGTACGCCTCCCAGTCACCCTTCTTCAGGGCTTCCTGGCCGGCGTCGAAGGCCTCCTGGGCGTCGTTCAGCGCCTCTTGGACCGTCGGGTTGGTGGACGTCGGGGGCGGCGGCGTATCCCCGCCCTCGTCCGGTGGCTCGGTCGGCGCGCCTTCGGCCCCGAAGACCTTGTTGAGGGCCGCGTCGAGGGTGTTCTCGAAGGCGGTGTTGCCGCCGTAAGTCACCAACACCTTGCGCAGCAGCGGGTACTTCAGTCCGCCACCACGGACGTAGACGGGTTCGACGTACAGCAGTCCTCCGTCCAGTGGCACCGTCAGCAGGTTGCCGTACTCGACTTCGGAGTCGCCGCCCTTCAGTAGCCTGATCTGCTCCGCGATGTCCTGTTCGGAGTTGAACTGGCTCTGGACCTGTTTGGGTCCGTTGACGGTCGTGCTCGTCGGCAGTTTCAGGACTCTGATCTTGCCGTAGTCACTGGTGCCCGCCTCGGCGTCGACCGACATGAACGCGCTGAGGTTGTCCCGCCCATTGGGCGTGAACGTCGTCGTCAGCGAGAACGCCTGCGCCTGCTGGTCGGGCATCTTCAGGCTCTGGTAGTACGGCGGCACCGCGTTGCCCGACTTGTTGGTCGGGTCGTCCGGCACCTGCCACACCTCGCTGCCGCTGAGGAACGTGTCCGCGTCCTCGACGTGGTAGCGGGTCAGCAGCTCGCGCTGGACCTTGAACAGGTCCTGCGGATACCGGAGATGGGCCATCAGGTCCGTGGAGATGTCGCTCTTGGGCTCCACCGTGCCCGGGAAGGCCTTCATCCAGGTCTTCAGGACCGGGTCCTCGGTGTCCCACTGGTAGAGCTTGACCTCGCCGGTGTACGCGTCGACGGTCGCCTTCACCGAGTTGCGGATGTAGTTGACCTGGTTCTGCTGGGCCACCACCGCGCGCGAGTTGTTGGTCGCGGTCAGCGAGTCGGCCGTCGAGGAACCGAGCGTCGTACGGGACGCGTACGGATAGCCGTTCGTCGTCGTGTACGCGTCGACGATCCACTGGATCTTGCCCTTCACGACCGCCGGATAGGCGTCGCCGTCGATGGTCAGCCAGGGGGCCACCGCCTCGACGCGCTCCTTGGGCGTGCGGTTGTAGAGGATCCGCGAACCCTCGCCGATCGCACCGGAGTAGAGGATCTGCGGCTCGCTGAACGCCACCGCGTACGCGGCCCGGTTGACCGGGTTGGCGAGGTTGACGCCGCTCTTGGCCTCGTAGCTGTACGTCTTCTCGCCGCTGTCGTCGGAGTAGTCGATCTCCTTCTGCGGACCGCCGACGATCGAGTACTCGCTGGTCTTCTCGCCGTAGTAGATCCGCTGCTGATACGTCCCCAGCTCTCCCTTGGAGGGCAGGTCGGACTCCGTGAACACCGGGCGGCCCTCGGAGTCGACCTGGGTGCCCTTGGCCGCGACCACGCCGTACCCGTGGGTGTAGCGGAAGTGGTCGTTGATCCAGTTGTTCTTCGGAATGCCGTTGAGGTTCAGCTCACGCAGACCGATGACCGTGTCCTGGTCCTTGCCGTTCTCGCTGTAGCGGTCGACGTCCAGGTTGGTCGGGAACGCGTAGTAGTTCCTGATCTGTTGGAGCTGCTGGAACGTGGGCGAGACGATGTTCGGGTCCATGATGCGGATGCTCGCCGTGGCGTCGACGTCGTCCCGCAGCGTGGTCTTGTCCTCGGTCTTGCTCACACCGCTGTAGTCGGTGACCTTGGCGTCGTCGATGCCGTACGCCTGGCGCGTCGCCTCGAGGTTCTTGTTGACGTACGGCGCTTCCTTGGCCTGCTCGTTGGGCTGGACCTGGAACTTCTGGACGATCGCCGGGTACAGACCGCCGATGAGGATCGCCGACAGCACCATCAGGCCGAAGCCGATCAGCGGAAGCTGCCAGGTGCGCCGCCACAGGGTGGCGAAGAACAGCAGCGCGCAGATGACGGCGATGCAGAACAGGATCGTCTTGGCGGGCAGATAGGCGTTCGCGTCGACGTACCTCAGGCCGGTCCAGTTGTCGGTCGCCTTGAAGTCACTGGACTTGACCGCGAGTCCGTACCGGTCGAGCCAGTACGCGACCGCCTTCAGGGCGACGAACGTGCCGATGAGCACCGACAGATGGCTGGTGGCCGCGGCCGTGGCGCGCGCACCCGGGCTGGTGATGCGCAGCCCGCCGTACAGGTAGTGCGTGAGCGCGGCGGCGATCAGGGAGAGGATCGCGGTGGCGAAGCCGAAGCCGAGCAGGAAGCGGTACCACGGCAGGTCGAAGGCGTAGAAGGCGACGTCGAGGTGGAACTGCGGGTCCTTCTGGTTGAAGGGCACGCCGTTGACCCACATCAGCCAGGTCCGCCACTGCCCTGACGCCGAAGCGCCCGCGATCAGGCCGATCAGAGAAGTGATGCCGAGCAGCAGCCACTTCTTGTACGGCGCGATGCCCATGCGGTAGCGGTCGAGGTTCTGCTGCTCCATCGACATGGCGCTCAGCGGCGGGCGCAGCCGGTGGGCCAGCCAGATGTTGAAGCCGACCGCGAGTGCCATCAGCAGACCGAAGACGAAGAACAGCCCGATCTTGGTCCACAGCGTGGTCGTGAACACGGACGAGTAGTTCACCGACCGATACCAGAGCCAGTCGGTCCAGAAACCCGCGAACATGGTGAACGCCATGCCGAGTACGGCAAGGACGCCCAGCGTCATGAGCAGGGTCCGGACCCGCCGGGACGGTCGGCCCACTCTGATCCGTGGCCCCGTCGGGCCTCCGCCGCGGTCCGGCATCTGGAAAGCCAAGGTGTGCACCTCGAAGTTCGCTGTTGGTCTGTCGGGCCCTCGTGTTCGCGGGCCGTCCGAAGGGCCCCGTGATCGTAGGCCCTCACCTATGCAACTTACTCACGCTTTACTCGGTTCCCGATTCCGGTAGGGAACGAGGCAGGATTGTGACCATGTCCAACACTCCCATGGCAGCGAGCCCCCTGACCCGGGCCGTACTCGAGATCGACGAGTACGTCTCCGGCCTCGGCTGGGACCAGCCCGCGCGCCTCTTCGCCCTCGTAGACACCGCCCGGTTGCGGGCCGAACAGCCCTCGCTCGCGGACCGGCTCGGCCTGGGGGACGAGCAGCAGACCACCTCCGGTCTCACTCCGATCGAGCAGGACGAAATTCCAACGGGCAAGCCGCTCGACGAGTTCCTGGGCACCATCGCCTGGCCCGACTCGGTGGTCGGCTGCGCGCTCAGCGTGGAACGCCTGATGCTGCCGCCGTCCGCCGAAGCGTCCGTTCCGGAGGGCATGAGCGAGAAGAAGCTCGCCCAGTGGGTCGCCGACCACCCGGAGCGCCAGGAGGTCCGTATGACGGTCGCGGTCCTGCGCGGCGGCGACCGTGAATCGGCCCTGAGGCTGCGTGAGAAGGACACGCCGACGGAGGTCCTCACCGGTTCCGATCTGGTGCCGGGGCTGGCTCAGGCGCTGGCGGCGACGTTCGAGGAGTAGCTCGGTCGGCTACTTCGTCGTGCACTTCGGCAGATCGGCGGTGTCGCCGCTGCGGATGTCCTTGAGGGCGCCGAGGGCATCGTCGATGGTCTTCACCTTGACCAGGGTGAGGCCGTCGGGGTTGTCGGCGGCGGCAGCCGCGCAGTTGTCGGCGGGCGTCAGGAAGTACTGGGCGCCCTTCTCGCGCGCGCCGACCGTCTTCATCTCGATGCCGCCGATCGGGCCGACCTTGCCGGCGTCGTCGATGGTGCCCGTCCCGGCGACGAACGACCCGCCGGTGAGGCTGCCCGGCGTGAGCTTGTCGTAGATGCCGAGCGCGAACATCAGACCGGCGCTCGGCCCGCCGACGTCGGCGAGCTTGATGTCGATGGTGAACGGGAAGGTGTGGTCCGTCCCGGCGGAGATCCCGACGATGGCGCGCTCCTCGCCGGTGTCGTCGGACTTCGTGGTCCGTATGGTGACCTTCTCGGTCTTGGTCGCCGCCCGCTGTTCCTTCTCGGCGGCGGTCTGCTCCTCGGCGGGCACGATGGTGAAGGCGACATCCTCACCGGGCTTGTGCTTGGTCACCAGTTCGGCGACGTCCTCGGGCTTCTTCACGGTCGTCCCGTCGACGGCCTTGATCACATCGCCTGCGTGCAGCCGGCCCTCGGCCGGGGAGTCCTTGAGGACGGTCGAGACGATCACCCAGGACTTCACCGGGACGTCCAGCGCCTTCAGGGCGGCGACCTTGGCGCTCTCCTGGGACTGGCTGAACTCCTCGGCGTTCTCCTGGGTGGACTCCTCCTCGGTCTTGCCGTCCGGGTAGATCGTGTCGTGCGGCACGACCTTGTTGTCGTGCGCGAGCCAGCCGTAGACCGCCTCGACGAGGTTCATCCGGTAGTCGGCGCTGGTGACCCGCACCGTGGTCATGTTCAGATGCCCGCTCGTCTCGTACGTCTTCCGCCCGGAGATCCGCAGCACCGGCTCGCCGTCGTGGTCCCCGAGCGTGTTCACCGTCGGGCCCGGCGACATTTCCGAATACGGCACGGTGATGAAGACTCCGGCGCACAGGAGCGCTATCAGCATCAGGGTGGAGGCGAGCATCGTCGCAGTGCGGCGTGGCATGGAACGACAGTACGGGACACTGCTGTCAGCGGACCGTCAGGGCCGTCCGTCCGGGCGGCCGGCCCCTGTCACGTATGGGTGCGGGGCTTCTCCATGGCCTCGCGGAAGCGCGCGTACCCGTCGAGCTCGGGACCGTCGCCTCGCGCCTTCCGGGTCCGGTTGGCCCAACTGCCCCACAGACCGGCACCGATCGCAGCCAAAAGCGGAATCAGCAACCAGGCGAGCGCCGCCATGCCGTCCTCCCATCCCCATGAGCGACCGCAACTGACTGATCAGCAGATTAACCAGCTGCACGGACAACGCTCACGCCGGGGGTCGGGTTACGCAACCGGAAGGGTGGCCCGGCGTTCGGTCAGCAGGCGCCGACCCGCCCTCCCGTCGCCCGACCACCACCCCTCAACGACGGCGCTACGCGCCAACCCATTCTTCTGTGCCGTCCGAGAACTTCTGGTGCTTCCAGATCGGCGCTTCGTGCTTGAGGTCGTCGATGAGTTTCCGGCAGGCCTCGAAGGCCTCACCCCGATGCGGGCAGGACACGGCGACGACGACGGCGAGGTCCCCCACTTTGAGGTCCCCGACCCGGTGCACCGCCGCGAGCGCGCGCACCGGGAAATCGGCGACGACCTTCTCGGCGATCCGCCGCATCTCGGCCTCGGCACTGGGATGGCACGAGTACCCGAGCTCATCGACATCGGCGCCCCCGTCGTGATTCCGCACGGTCCCGACGAACAGCGCGGTCCCGCCGGCGGCGTCGTCCCCGACGGCCTTGAAGACCTCGTCGAGGGAGAGGGCCGTCTCCCGGATGGCGATCAGCTTGATGGGATCGTGCGCGGCCTGCTCACCGGGATGATCGTTCGTGGGTGCCATGTCTCCATCGTGCCCCACGCCACTGACAACCCGGAAGAGAACTTTCACCAGGCACGCGCGCGTGGAGCTTCGGAGCCTCCTACAAACGCCCGGGTCCGGGAACTCGTACCCGTCAGACCCGACGCCTGGCCTTCCGGGCCCGCCGCACCACGGCCGCCGCACCGAGCAGCGCCACCGTCGCACCCGCGGCCCCCGCCGCCGTCGCGTCCTTGCGCCCCAGCCGCCGCCCGACGACCGTGTGCCGACCGGAGACCTCCTCCAGCAGCTCCGCAAGGACCTCCTCATTGGTCCACTGCGGCCGCCACCCGGCGTCATGCAGCCGGCTCCCGCTCACCACCCACGGATACATCGTGTAGGCCAGATCCCCCGCCGGAGACGGCGTGAGCCCGATCCGGTGCAGCCGAGCCGCCGCGCCCAGCGCGACCGCGGACGGCAGCTCCATCCGCCGGATCCCGCTCAGCTCCTCGACCTCCTCCTGCTCCAGCCATCCGTCACATCCGACGGCCAGCTCCCCGTCGACCTTCTCCAGGACGGCGTACTCCAGAGCACTGCACAGATCCTCGACATGGCAGAACTGCCAGGCGGGCCGGGACCCGGCGACGACAAGCAGCCGAGGCGACTCGAAGTACCTGGTCAGCGCGGTGTCGGTGCCCCCGACCAGCACCGAGGGCCGGACCACGGTGACATTGAGCCCCGGATGCGCCCGCGGAGCGCGCCGCGCGAGCCGCTCGATCTCCAGCAGATCCCCGACCCCGGTGGCCTCGGCCGTGGCCCGCAGCTCCGCGTCCTCGGACAACGGCAGCTCGTTGTCCGGCAGCGCCCCGTAGACCATCGCCGACGTACACACGACCACCCGGTGCACCCCGGCCGCCGCCGCGGCGGTCAGTACGGTCTGTGTCCCCCGGACGTTGTAGGCCGTTCGGGCCGCGGCGTCGGTCTCCAGATCCAGGTCGAGCGCCAGATGCACCACCACGTCCGCGCCCCGCAGCTTGTCCGCGATCGCCGGATCCCGCACGTCGAGGATGTGCCACTGGGCACCGGCGCACTCGCCGCGCCGCTCGTCGATCGCGATGACCTGCTTGATCTCCTCGGACGCGGCGAGCCGCTCGGTGAGCAGCGCACCGATGCCGGACGCGGCACCGGTGACCGCGACGACGGGCCCGCGCAGAGCGGACGCGGGCGTGGTTGAGTGGTTTCGCGCTGCGCGAACCTGTGGATCTGGGGAACTCACCGGGCGTCTCCAGCGGTTGTCTTCAGTACGAACGCGAGCGACGCGTGCGTACCAGGTGCATCCATCCTGCCGCAGGCCAAGAGTCGGCGGAGCACCGAGGCCCGAACGGCCCCGGGTGTCTACGCTGGGTGGTGTTATCGGGCAGTCGTGCCGCCGGAGCCAACCGGTGGCCTTAACAGCCGAGGAATCCCGTGAGTGACACCCCATTCGGATTCGGCCTTCCGCCGGAGGAGCCGGAAGACGGCGACGAGGGCAAGAAGAAGGACCAGCAGAGCGGTGGTGGTCAGGGCCCGGCCAACCCGTTCGGTTTCGGCGGGCTGCCCGGAGCTTCAGGCTCCGGTGCGGACAATCCGTTCGCGGCCATGTTCGGCTCGCTGAACCCCACCGACCTGGGCGCCGCGTTCCAGCAGCTCGGCCAGATGCTCTCGTACGAGGGCGGGCCGGTGAACTGGGACATGGCCAAGCAGATCGCCCGCCAGACGGTCTCCCAGGGCACGTCGGACGGCGTCAAGGACGCGAGCGTCGGCCCCGCCGACCGCACCGCGGTCCAGGAGGCCGTCCGCCTGGCCGACCTGTGGCTCGACGACGCGACCTCGCTGCCGTCCGGCGCGGGCACCGCCGTGGCATGGAGCCGCGCGGAGTGGGTCGAGGCGACCCTGCCCGCGTGGAAGGAGCTGGTCGACCCGGTCGCCGAGCGCGTCGGCGCGGCCATGGGCGATGTCCTGCCGGAGGAGATGCAGGCCATGGCGGGCCCGCTGATCGGCATGATGCGTTCCATGGGCGGCGCCATGTTCGGCACGCAGATCGGGCAGGCCGTCGGCGTGCTCGCGGGCGAGGTCGTCGGCTCGACCGACATCGGCCTGCCGCTCGGCCCGGCCGGCAAGGCCGCGCTGCTGCCGGTGAACATCGAGGCGCTGGGCAAGGACCTCGGTGTGCCGAAGGAGGAGGTGCGGCTGTATCTCGCCCTGCGCGAGGCCGCCCACCAGCGCCTCTTCGCACATGTGCCGTGGCTGCGCTCGCACCTGTTCGGCGCAGTCGACGGGTACGCGCGCGGGATCAAGGTCGACACCGCCAAGCTGGAGGACGTGGTCGGCCAGTTCGACCCGCAGAACCCCGAGCAACTGCAGGACGCCCTCCAGCAGGGCATGTTCCAGCCGGAGGACACGCCCGAGCAGAAGGCCGCTCTGGCCCGTCTGGAGACGGCTCTGGCGCTCGTCGAGGGCTGGGTGGACGCGGTGGTCCACGCGGCCGCCAAGCCCCGTCTGTCGTCCGCGGACGCGCTGCGCGAGACCCTGCGCCGCCGTCGTGCCTCGGGCGGCCCGGCCGAGCAGACGTTCGCCACGCTGATCGGCCTGGAGCTGCGCCCCCGCCGGCTGCGGGACGCCTCCCGTCTGTGGGCCTCCCTGACGGACGCGCGCGGTGTCGACGGCCGGGACGCCCTGTGGGCCCACCCGGACATGCTGCCGACGGCCTCCGACCTGGACGACCCCGACGGTTTCGTGCACCGCGAGCAGCTCGACTTCTCCGAGCTGGACAAGATGCTCGGCGAGGCCGCGGACAAGCCCGACCTCAAGAAGCGGGACAAGAGCGAGGACGACGACACCGAGTGAGCCTGTACGACGACGCGGTCCTCGTGCTGAAGGGGTACGAGGGCCAGGAAGAGCTGCGCCAGGCGTACCTGGACCATCTCGCGGCACACCCGGACGGCATGTGGAAGGCCTGCAAGGACGGGCACATCACGGCGAGCGCGCTGGTGATCGACCCCTCGCGCGGGCGAGTCCTGCTGACCCTGCACAAGAAGCTGCGGATGTGGCTGCAGATGGGCGGCCACTGCGAGCCGCAGGACACCTCTGTGCAGGCTGCCGCGCTGCGCGAGGCGACCGAGGAGTCGGGCATCGCGGGCCTGGCCCTGCTGTCCGGCGGCCCGGTGCGCCTGGACCGGCATCCCACGCCCTGCGCCTGGCACCTCGACGTCCAGTACGCGGCGGCTGCTCCGGCCGGGGCCGTGGAAGCAATCAGCGACGAGTCGCTCGACCTGCGCTGGTTCGCCTACGACGAGGTGGCGACCGTAGCGGACGAGTCGGTCGTACGACTGCTGGAAGCGACGCGCGCCAGGCTGTGAACGTGTAAGGGGTGACCGCCATTGGTGGTCACCCCTTACCTGTCACGTGCGGTCAGCTCCAGACGTTGCCTTGGTTCTGCCCCCGTGCCCCCTGCTGCCCCATGCCGAACTGCGCGGCGGCGCCCGAGCCGACCTGGGCGTTCTGCGGCGGAAGCAGCTCGCTGGGCTGGACGAGGGCGTAGCCGCTGCCCATGAAGCTGAGTTCCCAGCCCTCACCGGTGTTGCCGCGGCGCCGCCAGATCCCGGAGGAGTGCGTCTGGGCCTGCATCTGCACGCGCAGGGAGGTCGACCAGGCGACGATGGCGTCGGCGTCGCAGTTGACGTACTTGTCGGGTGTCACCTGCATCATCAGCGGGGCGCCCGAGGTCATCAGCGCGACCTTGCCGCGGCCGGTGATGTTGAGCTGGTACTTCCCGGAGCCGGAGATGCCGTAGAGGCTGTCGACGGCGATGACCTCGTGGTGCAGCGAGGAGTCCATGGCGAGGACGTAGCTGCTGTCGACGGTCAGCCCGTCGTGGTCCACCTCCATCACATGGACGTGCTGCGCGAGGTTGGCGAGGTAGACCGTGCCCTGTCCGTGGCAGCGCATCAGGTCCAGGCCCTCGCCGGTGCGGGCACGCGCGCGTCCCTGATTGCGGCTCTGGTACTCGGCGTCGAACTCGACGAGGCCCTGGTAGGCGACCATCGTGCCCTTGCGGGCGAGGAGGTCCTCGTGACCATCCACGGCGACGCGGAGCATCTGCTTGTTCTGCAGGCTCCAACGCTCCTGGGTCTGCTGGTCGTTGTAGGCGAAAAGCGGACTCTGCATGGTGGTGCTCCCCCTCAGCCCCGGACCCGGAGACGGTCGGTGCTGTCCTCGCTGGGCTGGACGACGACGATGCCCTGGCCGGAGAAGGCCATCTGGAAGGCCTCACCGCTGCCCCGGCCGATGAGCGACTGCGCCTTGAAGCTGCGCTTGCCCTTCACCTTGAGGTTCGGGGACCAGGCGACGAGCGCGTCCGGGTCGACGTACGTCTCGTCCTCGCCACCGCCGCAGTCGACGACGATCGGCTTGCCCCGGGAGGTCAGCGCGACCCAGCCCTGCCCGGAGATCTTGGTGTTCCACAGGCCCTGCCCGGCGAACTTCGCCAGCCCCTTGACCCGCTCGACGCCCCAGGTGAGGTGGGCGTCGAAGGCGAGCAGGTTGGTGGCGTTGACGGAGATCCCGTCGCCGTTGAGGTTGATCACGACGACGTTGGCGCCGTAGTCGGCGAGGTAGAGCAGGCCGTCGCCGGAGCACTTCATCAGGGGCGCGCCCTCGCCGGTGGCCCAGTCGCGGGCGATCTGGCGGACGGCGGGCGGGTTGGGCTCGTACTGGACGAACCCTTCGTAGGCGACCATCGACCCCACGCGCGCGAGGAGGTCGTTTCCGGTCTGCATGGCGACCTTCAGCATGTGGTTGCCGTGGTTCTCCATGCGGGCGGTGACGGGTGCGGGAGCGTAGCCCGCGAGCGGCTGGTTCATGACGGGCTCTCCCTCAGATCTCGTACGGCTGGACGACGATGAAGTTGCCGGGCGCGCCACGGAACTGGAGGTTGACGCTCTCCCCGGTGTCGCCGGGGTAGGCGTTGCGGCGCATGCGGACCTGGCTGGAGACGACCACCTGGGCGGCGGCCGACCAGGCGACCACGGCGTTGCAGTCCGCGAACGTCGTGGGCGTGACCGGCAGCACCACGGGCGTGCCGTGCGTCTTCACGACGATCGTGCCGGTCCCGGTGAACTGCATCGTGAACAGCGCGCCTCCGGGGATGCCGTGTCCCTCGATACGGCGGACCTCGTGCTGGAGGCTCTCGTCGAAGGCGAGGACGTTATCGGCGGAGACACAGATGCCGTCGCCCTGGAGCTCGATGGGGTGCAGCATCGTGGAGTTCTCGGCGAGGAACACCTGGCCCTGGCCGGTACAGCGCATCAGCTGCATCTCCTGGCCGGTCGCGTTGCCCGCGATCCGGCCGGCGAAGCCCGCGCTCTTGTAGCTGAAGTCGACCTTGCCCTGGTAGAGCACCATGCTGCCCTGCCGGGCCAGCACCGGCTGCCCGCCGACGCCGAGGTCGACGCGGACCATCTTCTTGTTCTGCTGCGTCCAGCGCTGCCCGGTGGGCGTCTCCTTGAACTTCTGGAGCGCGGCGGCCACACCGGGAGCCTGCGGGGTTCCCTGGGGAGCGCCGTACGGGGCTGCCTGCTGGCCGTGGGCCTGTCCGAACTGCGGCGGCTGTCCATAGCCCGGGGGCGGGGTCGGCTGACCGTAGCCGGGCGGCGGCGTGGGGGCTTGCGGTGACTGCGGGGCCTGCGGTGCCTGGGGCTGGGCGTAGCCGGGCGGCAGCGGGGCGGTCTGGCCGGGAGCCTGGCCGTACGGCGGCTGCTGCTGGCCGGGGGGCTGTCCGTAGGGCGCCGGGGCGGGGGCCGGGGGCGGCACCTGGGCACCGCCGGGCGGGCTCATCGGGGCGACGACGGTGGGCGCGGCGTGCACGGAGGGTGCGGGCGCCGGGGCCTGAGGTGCTGCCGGCGGAGTGGCCGCGGGCGGGGGCGCGAAGCCCTGCGCGGCGGGCTGCGGTGCCGGAGGCGCCGGGGTCGGCGCGGGGGCGGGTTCCGGAGTGGACGGGGCGCCGAAGGCAGGCGGCGCGGCGGCCTGCGCGGGCGGCGCGAAACCGGGAGCCGCACCTGCCTGGGCCTGCGGCTGCGGCTCGGGCGTCTCCTCTTCGAGGACCTCGCCGCCGAAGTTCTTCAGCAGTGCGTCGAGGCCGCCGTCGAAGCCCTGGCCGACCGCGGCGAACCGCCAGACGTCCTTCAGGTAGAAGTCGCCCAGCATCACGGCCCGTTCGGTGGAGAACTCCGAGCCGTTGAAGGGATAGCGGGCCACTTCCTCGCCACCGGCGACGATGCGGATGTATCCGGGAGCGATCTGCGACAGCTGACCGGCGCCGTCCAGCGTCGCCGTGAAGGACAGCTTCTGGATCTGCGGCGGGATCCTGTCGAGCGTGACCCGGAAGGACTCCGTGTCGCCGGCCTGCGCCCCCAGCAGTTGGATGGACTCCTCGGGGGACTTCGGCTGGTTGAAGAAGACGAAGTACCGGTCGTCCGAGAGCCGTTCGTCGGCGTCGAGGCCGAAGCAGCTGATGTCGAAGCTCAGCCCGGGGCCCGAAATCTGCACACCTACGTACAGATCCGTGCCCGCGGTGAGGTCACTGATCTTGGCCTTGTGGCCGCGTTGGAATTCCCTGGCCATGCGTAACGACCGTCCCCCATCCCGAATGTGAGTGCGTCGCGTCAGGCTAACTGCAAACTCGGGCACCGGACGAAGTCGGTACAGACCCGGTACACAATGACCCTTCGACGGCACTTCGGGCCCCGTCGGCAGGAGTGGTCACTCGGTGCGCTCGCCGGGCAGATGCGGCAGCCGGTCGGCGGCGACCACCCCTTCGAGATAGCCGCGGGCCCGCTCGGTGCGCGGGTACGCCTCCAGCAGGCGCCAGAACCGGGGCCCGTGTCCGGGGACCAGCAGATGCGCGAGCTCATGGAGCAGGACGTAGTCGACGACGTACTCGGGCATGCCCTGCAGCCGGTGCGAGAGCCGGATACTGCCCTCGGCCGGGGTGCACGAGCCCCAGCGTGTGTTCTGGTTGGTGACCCAGCGCACGGACGTGGGCCGGGCGCGACCGCCGAAGTACTGGTCCGAGAGCCGTTCCGCCCGCTCGGCGAGCTCGGCGTCGCCCAACTGCCGCTTGCTCTCCTGGGCGGCGAGCTTGTCGAGCATGACGTTGACCCAGCGCTGCTCCTCCGCCTCGGACATCCGGGCAGGAATGAGCACTACGGTGCGATCGCCCTCGCGGTACGCGGAGACCGTCCTGCGTCTGCGGGCGCTCCGGCGCACCTCGATCGCGCTCGCCCCCGGGCCGCTCGGCGGCGGGCTCGTCGTACTGCGCTGTGGAGTTCCGGCACGGTGCAGTGGGTCGGCGGACACGCCCCGACGTTACCCGCTGCACATGGGTGAAGTCCCGACTCCGGGACGGTTCGATTCCGATCCCCCACCGGGCGTCTGATTTGTACGAAGAATACCCACCGCCTGTGGACAACTTTCGTCGTCCGGCCGCGGGGGCGGGCATGCTGGCACTCGTCGGCAGAGCACTGACCACGCCTCTCCGACGAACGGGGACGTACGGGGATCTTTCACAGGGCTACGGGGGCCTGACATGCATCCGATGGTGAAGCCCGCGCTCAGGCGCGGCTGGCGCGACCTCAACACCGTGCAGTTCGGCATGACACCGGCGCACGCGATGACCCTGGGCCCGATGGACACGGCGACGGGAAGCTTTCTCGATCTGCTCAACGGCACGCGCGGACTCCCACTGCTGCGCGAAGAGGGCCGGCGAATGGATCTACCGGACGGACATGTCGACGAGTTGGTGGAGCGGCTGACGCGGTCCGGCCTCGTCGACGACGCGACAGGCGGCGGCCCGGCTGCCGCGGCGCTGCGCAAGAAGAAGGAGGTCCTGGACCGGCTGCGCCCCGATCTGGCCTCCCTGACCCTGACCACCTCCGCACCGGGCGACGCGATGCGGCAGCTGACGGCACGCCGCTCCCTGCGGGTCCAGGTGCGGGGCGCGGGCCGGGTGGGAGCGGTTCTCGCCTCCCTGCTGTCAGGGGCCGGCGTCGGCGAGGTGGACGTGCTCGACGGCGGCACCGTCGAGCCGTGGGACATCGCACCGGGTGGGCTGCCCGCCGAGTCGATCGGCGAGCGCAGAGCCGAAGCGGCCCGCCGGGCCGTACGCCGGGCGGCACCGGACCGCCCGCCACGCCGCGGCCCGCAGTCCCCGCTCGAGGACCGCGACCCGGGATACTCCCTGGTCGTTCTCGCGCCACGGGACGACGTCGGTGTGCACGCGCCCGTCCCCGCTACCGCCGAGCCCCTGATCACCTCCGGCACGCCTCATCTGTACGCCGGCGTCGTGGAGGGAACCGGCGTGGTCGGCCCCCTCGTCCTGCCCGGGGAGACCAGCTGTGCGGGCTGTCTGCACGAGGGGCGCACGGACCGGGATCCGGCCTGGCCGCGCCTGGTGGCCCAGTGGCGTTCGGGGAAACAACGGCAGGTGGGACCCTGTGATCTGGCGCTGGCCACCACGGTCGCCGGGCTCGCGGCCACGCATGCGCTCGCCTTCCTGGACGGCCATCTGCCGTCGACCGCCGGCGCCCGCTGGGAGGTGTCCCTGCCCTCCCTCCACTGGCATGCGCGGCCGATCTGGGCCCATCCCGCATGCCCCTGCGGCGCCGCGGAGAAAGCTAAGGGGGAACACTCCTCGGAGGACGAGGAGTCACACGAGACAATGGCAGAGCAACAACCGTCGAAGGAGTTTCGCCGTACGACACACACGGCGCGGCTGGCTGGGACCTGGAGGGCGCATGTCTGATCTTCCCCGGAAGGCGGTCACCCGGACCGCCAAGCTCGCCGCACTCCCGCTCGGCTTCGCCGGGCGGGCCACCTGGGGACTCGGCAAGCGGATCGTCGGCGAGTCCGCGGAGATCGTCGGCCGCGAACTGCAACAGCGCACCGCGGAGCAGTTGTTCAAGGTCCTCGGCGAGCTGAAAGGCGGGGCGATGAAGTTCGGGCAGGCCCTGTCCGTCTTCGAGTCCGCGCTGCCCGAGGAGGTCGCCGGGCCCTACCGGGCGGCGCTGACCAAGCTGCAGGACGCGGCCCCGCCTATGCCGACGCGCACCATGCACGCCGTGCTGTCGGAGCGGCTCGGCGAGGACTGGCACGACCTGTTCCTCGAGTTCGAGGACAAGCCCTCCGCGGCAGCCTCGATCGGCCAAGTGCACCGGGGAGTGTGGCACGACGGCCGCGAGGTGGCGGTCAAGGTGCAGTACCCGGGCGCCGGTGAAGCCCTGCTGTCCGATCTGAACCAACTGAGCCGTTTCGCCCGCCTGTTGGGCCCGCTCATCCCGGGGATGGACATCAAACCCCTCATCGCGGAGCTGCGCGACCGGGTCTCGGAGGAGCTGGACTACGACCTGGAGGCGCAGGCTCAGCAGGCGCACGCCGAGGAGTTCACGGACGACCCGGACGTCGTGGTGCCCGAGGTGGTCCACCAGCGCGAGCAGGTCCTGATCACCGAGTGGATGGACGGCATCCCCATGTCGGAGATCATCTCGGAGGGCACCCAGGACCAGCGCGACCGTGCCGGGCAGCTCCTGGCCCGCTTCCTCTTCTCCGGCCCGGCCCGCACCGGCCTCCTGCACGCCGACCCCCACCCGGGCAACTTCCGGCTCCTGCCCGGCGGACCCGACGGCGAGGACGACTGGCGCCTGGGTGTGCTGGACTTCGGCACCGTCGACCGCCTCCCGGGCGGACTGCCGACCCCGATCGGCGATTCCCTGCGCATGACGCTCGACGGCGAGGCGGACGCCGTCTACGAACTGCTGTGCACGGAGGGCTTCGTCAAGGAATCGATAGACCTGGACCCCGACGCCGTCCTCGACTATCTCCTGCCGATCATCGAACCGGCCCGTGTGGACGAGTTCACCTTCACCCGCGGCTGGATGCGCAGCCAGGCGGCCCGAGTCGCCGACCCGCGCTCCCCCGCCTACCAGTTGGGCAAGCAGCTCAATCTGCCTCCGGCGTATCTGCTGATACACCGGGTGACCCTCAGCACGATCGGCGTGCTGTGCCAGCTGGGAGCGACGGTGCGACTGCGCGAGGAACTGGAGGAGTGGCTGCCGGGGTTCGTGCCTGAGGAGATCCTGGACGAGGAGGATTCGGCGGCGGAGGCGTGAGCCGCGGCGAGGCGTGAGCCGGGCTCACCACCAGGCCGAGTCCAGCCGACCCTCGATGGCTCTGAGGTTCTCCCGGGAGCAGGTGTCGCAGAAGTAGTGGCGGGTGCCGTTCTCCACGGAGCAGGTCCAGGTGGGCTGGGGACCCGAGGCACGGGTGCCGCAGCGGGCACACACGAGGGAGGTCGGCTCCGTGTCGGCATCGCCGTTGTCACTGCCTCCGGGAAGACTCGTCACCCGGTGACGATATCGCCGTGGCCGGTGGATCGGCGGGCACAACGCACCGCGGGGGCCGGTCCGTTCGGACGGACCGGCCCCCGCGGGACAGCTCTCGCCCCCCTGTTCGGGAGGCCACCGCTTCAGGTGTTCTCGATCACTGCATGACGGCCATGGCGAGCGCACGGCGGGCGCGCAGCGACGCGCGCTCCGCCCGGCGCTGCATCCGGCGAGCGGCCGCCAGGCGCACGGCCTGACGTTCCCGCTCGGCCTCGTACAGGCGCTCGCGCATATGCGCACGAGCCATGGCTTCTGGGATGAGTTGCATCTCTCGGGTCCTGTTCTGACGCGAGTCGATCGCGCCGGTGGTGGTGACGTCTTCGATCGCGGAGCCGGCGGGCTCGTTGGTGGACGGCTTCATCGGGGCCTGCTTCTTGGGGTCGTGCGTGAGGGGGCGGTCGATCGTTCCTGCGGTGTTCATGCCGTGACCGGGTTCTTGCGCGGGCGGCCACGCGGCCGCTTCCGGGCGACGACGACACCCTGGACGAACAGCTCGCCACCCCAGACGCCCCAGGGCTCACGCCGCTCCTTGGCGCCGGCGAGGCAGGCCTCCATCAGCGGGCAGGTGCGGCAGAGGGACTTGGCGTACTCGACGTCCGCCGGCGACTCGGCGAAGAAGACCTCCGGGTCGTAGGAACGGCAGGGGACGGGCACGCCGAGGTTCTCGATGGCGTCGTCCAGCGCGGTGAGCGGGGTCAAGGTGGAGTCCTCCGTGAGGCCGGGCTTGGGGATCGTGTCGGAAGGCGGTACGGACGGGGCGTGCGCTTCGAGTTGCACGGTTCGTCTTCCTCGTCTGGTCGGTCCGGCCCTGTTGGGCCGGTGGTCGGCTGGTACCGGGTTCTTTTCTTGTCCCGAGGCCCCTTCGCTCCGCCGTCCCTGGTCGGGGACAAACAGAAGGGCCGCGGATCCCGGATGGGGTTCCGCGGCCCTGAAGGCGCCGGCCTGATCAATCAGGCTGGATCACTCCAGGGTTCTGGCCCACGGAAGGCCCACATCAGGTGGTGCTGCGTCGTCTGCTTCCGGAATCCGGCACCGGTCGCCGCAAAGGCATAGGCGTTGGCCTGTGCCACTACAGCCGCTTCCAGTGCCTTGGTCGGTCGCTCATTGCGCTCGCTGACGGGAAGGCCCGCAGGAGACACGGAGGACGCCGGACGCGCGGCACGAATGCCGGACAGACCGGTGCCCCGGTTGGAGGCGCCGAGCATGCACAGGGAGGCGACGACCGAGCGATCGGTCATTTTCACGGTGCTGACGGAGCTGGTGTTGATGCTGATCACAGGACTCGCCTCCTCTCGGCGTCTCGGGGGACTGGGGTGAGCCAGTCCGACGGAAATGCAAGTACAACACGGAATCGGGGCCTCCGAGAAGGCCTCCGTCCCCGTGGCTAAGAACCTATGGGGATTGCTGGGGCATGCGCAAACTATTTTTTCGACGAGTTCGTTTCAGCCTGCGTCTTCCTCTCCCAGCCCCTCCCGGCCTGCGCAGATGGCCAGCACATCGGCGCCGTAGCGGTCGAGCTTGCGCACGCCCACGCCCGGGATCCGCGCCAGCTCGCCGTCGTCGTCGGGCACGGCCTCGGCGATGGCCATCAGCGTCTTGTCGGTGAAGACGCAGAAGGCGGGCTGGCCGCTGCGCTGCGCCTGATCCGCACGCCACTGACGCAACCGCTCGTAGAGGCCCTCGTCCATGTCGGAGGGGCAGTCCTCGCAGCGCATCAGCTTCATCTCGCCGGCGTCGGTGAGGGTGCGTCCGCAGACTCGGCAGCGGGCCGGGCTGCGCTGTCTGCGTCTCGGCGCGACGGCCGGGGCGCTGGTGGTGAAGCCACGCTCGACGCCACCGGCGCCGACCGTCGCTGCGCGGCCGGCGGTGGTGGTCGAACCGGGGCGCAGCCCGTCGAGGAAGGGGCTGGGCTTGCGGTTGGGACGGCCGCCGGGCGAGCGGGACAACGCCCAGGAAACATGGAGCTGTTCTCGAGCGCGGGTCACGCCGACATAGAGGAGTCGGCGTTCCTCCTCGATCTGCTCCTCCGTCTTCGCATAGGTGATCGGCATCATGCCATCGGCCACGCCTACCAGAAAGACGACGTCCCACTCCAGGCCCTTGGCCGAGTGCAGGGAGGCGAGGGTGACGCCCTGCACGGTCGGGGCGTGCTGGGCGTTCGCCCGCTCGTCGAGCTCCGCGACCAGGTCGCCGAGGGTGGCGCCGGGGCTGGCGGCGGCGAAGTCCACCGCCAGGTTCACCAAGGCGGCCAGGGACTCCCACCGCTCTCTGACGGCACCGGACCCGGCCGGGGACTGCGGCGTCCAGCCCTCGCCGGAGAGCACGGCACGCACCTGGGAGGGGAGGTCGACCGCGTCGTCGAGCAGGGAGTCGTTGCCGCCGAAACGGGCCGCGCCCCGCAGGGCGATGCCGGCCTTGCGGACCTCGGGCCGGTCGAAGAACCGCTCGGCGCCCCGCAGCTGGTAGGAGACCCCGGCGTCGGCGAGGGCCTGTTCGTAGGTCTCGGACTGGGAGTTCGTGCGGAACAGGATCGCGATCTCGCTCGCCGGGACACCGGCGTCGATGAGCTCTCGGATGCGACGGGCGGCGCCCTCTGCCTCGGCGGGCTCGTCGTCGTACTGGGTGTAGCCAGGCTCGGGGCCCGGGGCACGCTGGGAGATCAGCTCCAGGCGGTGATCGGCTGCGCGTCCGCGGGCCTGCGCGAGCAGGCCGTTGGCAAGGTGGACGACCTGCGGGGTGGAACGGTAGTCACGGACCAGCTTGACCACGGTGGCGCCGGGGTGGCGGGTGCGGAAGTCGAGCAGATGGTCCGGAGTTGCTCCTGTGAACGAATAGATCGTCTGGCTGGCGTCGCCGACCACACACAGGTTCTCCCGGTCACCGAGCCACAGCTCCAACAGGCGCTGCTGGAGCGGGCTGACGTCCTGGTACTCGTCGACCACGAAGTGCTGGTACTGGGCGCGGACCTGCTCGGCGATGTCGTGCCGGTCCTGGAGGACGGCGACGGTCAGCAGCAGGACGTCCTCGAAGTCGATGACGGCGCGACTGCGCTTGACGTCCTCGTAGGCGGAGTAGAGCTGGGCGATCTCGGCCGGGTGACGGGGGATCTCGCGGCCGGACTTGGCGGCGGCGGCAGCGTAGTCGGCGGGGACGGTCTGGGTGGCCTTGGACCACTCGATCTCGGCGGTGACGTCCCGCAGCTCGCCCCGGTCGAGGCGGATGCTGCAGGCGGCGGCCGCGTCGGCGACCAGCTGGATCTTGCGGTCGACGAGCCGGGGCATGGAGCCGCCGATCGCCCTCGGCCAGAAGTACTGCAGCTGGCGCAGGGCGGCCGAGTGGAAGGTGCGGGCCTGGACGCCGACGGCGCCGAGCTGGCGCAGCCGGCCGCGCATCTCCCCGGCGGCACGGTTGGTGAAGGTGACGGCCAGCACGCTGGAGGGCTGGAGGATTCCGGCGCGCACCCCATAGGCGATGCGGTGGGTGATCGCCCGTGTCTTGCCCGTGCCGGCGCCCGCCAGCACACAGACCGGGCCCTGCAGGGCGGTGGCCACCTCGCGCTGCTCGGGGTCGAGCCCTTCGAGCACCGCGTCGGCCGAGCCCGGTGCCTGCGGGAAGAGCGTGGAGTGCGTTGCTGCTGTCACACGGCCATGCTGCCAGGTCGCCGGAGACGGGTGAGCCGGTTGTCCACAGGCAAGCACCCGCAGTCGCACTAATGCGGCAGGCGTCACGTGCGGACGGATACCCCCCGCGGGAATGGCGGCGCGGTCGCGTACGTTCCCTTCCTGCGACCACCCGTCCCCCGAACCGCCGAGGAGCGCGATAGACATGCCGGGCACTGTGACGATGTACAGCACCACGTGGTGCGGCTACTGCCGTCGGCTGAAGAGCCAGATGGACCGTGAGGGCATCGCGTACAACGAGATCAACATCGAGCAGGACCCGGAGTCGGCCGCCTTCGTGGAGAAGGCGAACGGCGGGAACCAGACGGTGCCCACCGTGCTGTTCCCGGACGGCTCGACGCTCACGAACCCTTCGCTGGCCCAGGTCAAGCAGAAGATCGGCGCGTAACCAGGGCAGTGCACGAAGGCGGTCCCGAGACAGCTCGGGACCGCCTTCCTGCGTGTCAGAACACGCTGCGCGTCGGCAGTGGCTTGCCGTACCAGAGCTCGATGAGGCGGGCCGCGATCGAGATGCCGTACGGCGGCAGGACCTCGCCGGAGTCGAAGGCGGCGCGCAGCTCGTCGCGGGAGAACCAGCGGGCCTCGTGGATCTCGTCGCCGTCGACCTCGATGTCGGTCGTGGTGGCGCGGGCCAGGAAGCCGAGCATCAGGCTGGACGGGAAGGGCCAGGGCTGGCTGGCGACGTACTCGACCTGGCCGACGGTGATGCCGGCCTCCTCGAAGACCTCGCGGCGCACGGACTGCTCGATGGACTCGCCGGGCTCGACGAAGCCGGCGAGCGTGGAGAAGCGGCCCTCGGGCCAGTGGACCTGGCGGCCGAGCAGGATGCGGTCCTCTTCATCGGTGACAGCCATGATCACGGCCGGGTCGGTACGCGGGTAGTGCTCGGCGCCGCAGGCCGGGCAGCGGCGGATGTGGCCGGCCGCGGCGATGACCGTGCGCTCGCCGCAGCGGGAGCAGAAGCGGTGGGTGCGCTGCCAGTTCTCCAGACCGACCGCGTGCACCATCAGGCCCGTGTCGCGCGGTGACAGCAGCAGCCCCGCCTCGCGCAGCCCCGCCGCGCGCGCGGACTGGTCGATACGGCCGGGGAGAGCGTCCTTCTGGAGGGCGAAGTAGCTGACGCCGTCCTCGTCGATGCCGAGGAAATAGCGGTGTGCCTCGGTGAGGGGGGCTTCGAAGGAGGGCGTCATGACGATTTCGGTGCGCCCGTCGGACGTCTCGTCGATGAGGACCTGACCGCCGGAGACCACGAAGCAGCGGGTCGTGGGGTGGCTCCACGCCGCCGCGAGCCATGCCTCGTCGAGCCGGTGGTGGGCGGCGCGGTCGATGCCGCTGGGGGTGGTGAGCGAGATGGGTCGGTCGGCGGTTGGGTCGGTCCAGGTGGTCACGGGTGCTTCCAACTCCCCCGGTGCAGCGGATTGTTTCGGCGAGCGGTTCGACGGGACCTGCGGCGGGTGGTGACGGCTTGGCGGTGCGGGGCGGCCTTTCCAGTGTGCCCCGCGCGGGGCACACCTCCGGGTGGTGCGGAGGGCTCAGGGAGCATGGCGCCAGTTGTCCGCGAGGTCGCCCCACAGATATGCGCTGGTCTCGACGCCCTTGAGGAGCAGATCCAGCTCGACCTTCTCGTTCGGGGCGTGCTGGCCGTCGGACGGGACCGAGATGCCCAGGAAGAGCACGGGCGCGCCGAGCACTTCCTGGAGGTCGGCGGCCGGTCCCGAGCCGCCCACCCGCGTGAAGAGGACCGGTCTTTCGAAGGCTCGGCTCATGGCGCGGGCCACAGTCTGCAGCGCCGGGTGGTCCAGCGGCGTCAGGCACGGGCGCGTGGCCGGGCAGAACGTGATCTCGTGCCGGATTCCGGCGGGCACCTGGTCGGCAGCCCAGGCGCGGACCGCCTCCTCGATGCGGTCGGGGTCCTGGCCCGCGACGAGCCGGAACGAGAGCTTCACCATGGCGGACGAGGGGATGATCGTCTTGCTGCCAGGGCCTTGGTAGCCGCCGCCGATGCCGTTGACCTCGGCGGTGGGCCGGGCCCAAATGCGCTCCAGGGTGGTGTGCCCGGCCTCGCCATGGGTGGCGTAGGACTTGGCCGTACGCAGCCACTGCTCCTCGTCGAAGGGCAGTGCGGTGAAGAGTTCGCGCTCCTGGTCGGTGAGTTCGACGATGCCGTCGTAGAAGCCGGGGATCGTCACGCGCGCGTGTTCGTCGTGCAGCGCGGCGACCAGGCGGGCGGCGGCGGTCGCCGGGTTGGGGACGGCGCCGCCGAAGGCACCGGAGTGGATGTCCTGATCGGGGCCGTGGAACCGGATCTCGCACTCGGCGAGGCCGCGCATGCCCGTGCACACGGTGGGGGTGTGCTCGTCCCACATGCTGGTGTCGGAGACGATCACGGCGTCGGCGGCGAGCCGGCCCGCTTGCTCCTCGACGAGCGGGCGGAAGTGCGGGGATCCGGACTCCTCCTCGCCCTCGATCAGCAACTTCAGGTTGACGGCCGGGCAGGTGCGGCCCGTCGCGGCGAGGTGCGCGCGGACGCCGAGTGTGTGGAAGAACACCTGGCCCTTGTCGTCGGCAGCCCCGCGCGCGTACAGGCGGTTTTCGCGGACGACCGGCTCGAAGGGGTCGCTGTCCCAGCCGTCTTCGCGGGCGGCGGGCTGGACGTCGTGATGGCCGTAGACGAGGACCGTGGGCGCCTCGGGGTCGTCGGCGGGCCACTCGGCGAAGACGGCAGGTGCCCCGGGTGTCTGCCACACCTCGGTCGCGGGGAAGCCGGTCTCCTTGAGCTTGGCGGCGAGCCAGTCGGCGCTGCGGCGCACGTCCGCCGCGTGGTCGGGCTGCGCCGACACGGACGGGATGCGCAGCCACTCGGCGAGGTCGTCGAGGAAGGCGACGCGGTGCTGCTCGATGTGCGTGCGGACGGCGCTGACGGCACTGTCAACGGACTGGCTCATGGTCACGAGCCTATCGGCCCGCACCGACATCCTGATTGGGCGGTTCGTCACACGACGGCTCCTCCGTCAGCAGCCGCTCCAGCGCGGCCCGGTCCGGGAGGTCTTGCGGCCGTACGACCTCACCACCGCGCACATACACGAACGCGGCGTTGACCGACTCCAGGGGCACGCCCTGCTGCTCGGCCCAGGCCAGCCGGTACAGGGCGAGCTGGAGGGGGTCGGCGGTGCGGGCACGGCTGGTCTTCCAGTCGACGATCTCGTACGACGTCCTGTCGCCGTCGCTCTCCCGGTAGACGGCGTCGATACGGCCCCGGATCATCCGGCCGGCGATGGCGAGCTGGAAGGGGGCCTCCACTCGGTAGGGCGTGCGGTGCGCGTACGGGGTGCGCTCGAAGGCGTCCTTGAGGGCCTCCAGATCGCGTTCGTCGGCGATCTCGGCCTCGCTGCCGGGCAGCTCCTCCGGGTCCAGCATGGGCAGCGTCAGCTCTTCGAAGCGGGCTTCGACCCAGGCATGGAAGCGGGTGCCGCGGCGTGCGGCGGGCTGCGGCGGGCGGGGCATGGGGCGGGCCAGCTCCTGTGCGAAACCGTCCGGGTCGGCGGCCAGGCGCATCAGCTGCGATGCGGTCAGGGTCGTCGGCAGGGGTACGTCCGTGCTTCCCTGCCGGGCGCGCAGGAGTTCGCCGGTGAGGGCGTCGAGATCGCGGTCCCAGGAGGCGATGGTGCGGGCTTCCTCCGGGGCAAGGCGGGAGTGAGAGCGCGGGAGGTCCGTGTCGGCTGAGTGCTCGGTGATGTCCGGAGGTGCCGCCTGGTGCGGGACGGCCGGACGGTCCGGGGTCCACGATTCCCAGTCACCCGGGTCCTCCTCGAAGGGGGTGTCCTCTTCGTTTTCGTTGTATTCGTCGTACAGGACCTCGTCGTCCTCCGGTGGCGGCCAGTCCGGGTCGTCGTACGTGTCCGGGTCGTGCGTGGCCGCCGGGTGGCCGTCGGTGTGGGAGGCGAGGTCTTCCAGGTGCGCCAGGACCGTCTCGGCTGCGGCGCGGCGGCGGGCGAGGGCGGTGTCGTCGAGGGGCAGGGGCCAGACCTGGTCGGCGGTCGCCCGGTGCAGGGCCGGGTTCTCCTCGTCCTCGGCGGGTTCGTCCGCCCAGGCCTCGATCTCGCCGTGTCCGGCAGCGCAGTGGTCGTACAGCGCCTGGAGGAAGTCGGACGGGCCGCGGGGCTTCTTCTGCGAGGGCCCCCACCAGTGGCCGGAGCCGAGGAGGAGGGAGCGGGGGCGGGTGAACGTGACGTAGCCGAGGCGGAGTTCCTCGGTGTGCTGGTGCTCCTTCATGGCCTCCTGGAAGGCCTTGAGGCCTCGGGAGTCCCAGGCGTCGACGTCCGGCAGGGTGTCGGCGTCGCCGCGCAGGTCGTGCGGGAGCACCTTGCTCTGCGCGGTCCACTTCTCGCGGCCCTGGGTGCTGGGGAAGGTGCCGGTGACCAGGCCGGGAACGGCCACGACGTCCCACTCCAGGCCCTTGGACTTGTGCGCGGTGAGCACCTTGACGGTGTTCTCGCCGCCGGGGAGGGCGTTGTCGAGGCCCTTCTCGTACTGCGCGGCGGTGCGCAGGAAGCCGAGGAAGGCCAGCAGGGTGGCCTCGCCGTCGCCCGCGGCGAACGAGGCGGCGATGTCCAGGAAGTTGGACAGGGTCTCGCGGCGGCGGGCGGCCAGGGCGTGCGGGGATGCCGACAGTTCCACTTCCAGACCGGTGACGGCGAGGACGCGGTGGAGGACGTCCATCAGCGGGTCGGACAGGGAGCGGCGCAGGTCGCGCAGTTCGGCGGCGAGCCGGGCGAACCGCACGCGCGCGTCCGGCGAGAACGGCAGCCCGTCGTCCTCCCCTTGCGCCTCGATCGGCATCTCCAGGAACGTGTCGAGGGCGTCCGCGAGCGAGATCACCTCGGACGGGTCGACGCCCTCGACCGCCTCGGCGAGCCGGCGGTCCGGATCGTCGTCGGCCTCCACGCGCGCGTGCGACACGAGAAGCCGGGCGCGCCGGCCCAGAAGAGCGAGGTCGCGCGGGCCGATCCGCCAGCGCGGGCCGGTCAGCAGCCGGACCAGCGAGGCGTTGGCACCGGGGTCCTGAAGGACTTCGCACACGGCGACCAGGTCGGCGATCTCGGGCAGGTGCAGCAGCCCGGACAGGCCGACGACCTCGACCGGGATGTCGCGGGCGACGAGCGCGCCCTGGATCTCGGCGAAGTCGGTCGCCGTGCGGCACAGGACGGCGATCTCGCCGGGCGCCTTTCCGGTCCGTACGAGATGGGCGACGGAGTCGGCGATCCAGTCGATCTCCTCGGCGTGGGTGCGCAGCAGGGCGCAGCGGACCAGGCCGTCGTGTTCGGCGCCGGGGGCCGGGCGGAGGGCCTCCACGCCGGCGTGCATGGCGCGCAGGGGCTCGGCGAGGCCGTTGGCGAGGTCGAGGAGGCGGCCGCCGCTGCGGCGGTTCTCGCTGAGTGCCTGGCGGGTGGCGGGCCGGCCGTCGGCGTGGGCGAAGTGCTCGGGGAAGTCGTCGAGGTTGGCGACGGAGGCGCCGCGCCAGCCGTAGATCGCCTGGCAGGGATCGCCGACGGCGGTCACCGGGTGGCCCGTGCCGCTGCCGAACAGACCGGCCAGGAGGACGCGTTGGGCCACCGACGTGTCCTGGTACTCGTCGAGCAGCACCACGCGGAACTCGTCGCGCAGGATGCGGCCCACTTCGGGAAGCCCGGCGAGGCCGGCCGACAGGGCGATCTGGTCGCCGAAGTCGAGCAGGTCGCGCTCGCGCTTGGCGGCCCGGTAGCGGAGCACCAGCTCGGCGAGTTCGCGGCGCGCGGCGGCGGCCTCGGGGACCTTGCGCAGGTCGGCGTTGGTGAGCTTGACGCCTTGCAGGGCCCCCAGCAGCTCGGCGTCGTATGCGCGCAGGTCCTCGGGCCGTACGAGGTGCTCGGCGAGTTCGGCGTCGAGGGTGAGGAGGTCGCCGACCAGGTCGGGGAAGGAGCGGGTCAGCGCCGGGTAGGGCCCCGGGGCCTCGCGCAGGACACGCGCGGCGAGTTGGTAGCGGGTGGCGTCGGCCAGCAGGCGGGAGGTCGGTTCGAGGCCGATGCGCAGGCCGTGGTCGGTCAGCAGGCGGCCCGCGAAGGCGTGGTACGTCGAGATCACCGGCTCGCCCGGAGGGTTGTCCGGGTCGATGACATCGGGGTCGGTGACGCCCGCCCTGATCAGTGCCTTGCGGACGCGCTCGGCGAGTTCGCCGGCCGCCTTGTCGGTGAAGGTGAGGCCGAGGACCTGTTCGGGGGCGACCTGGCCGGTGCCGACCAGCCACACCACGCGGGCCGCCATCACCGTCGTCTTGCCCGAACCGGCTCCGGCCACGATCACCTGCGGGGCGGGCGGCGCGGTGATGCAGGCCGTCTGCTCCGGGGTGAACGGGATGCCGAGGAGCTCCTTGAGCTGTTCGGGGTCGGTGATACGAGCGGGCACCTCAGAGAGGCTAGCGGCGGTCACTGACAGTGGATGCCGAATCGGCCACCGGGGTGGAGGAAGCGCAGGTCAGCACAGGTGGTGCGGTATATCACTCCACCACGTGGCGTCCCTCGGGGCGCGCGCTGCACGACGCCCGGAACGCGCAGTGCGCGCAGTGCTGGCCGGATGTCGGCGTGAACCGCTCGTCCAGGACCTTGCCCGCGGCGGTGGCCAGCAGGTCGCCGACCCACTCGCCCTCCAGGGGCTGTTGCGCCTGGACCTTGGGCAGGTTCTCGCCGCCGTCCCGCTGGGCGGCGCCCTGGCGCAGCTGGACGAGTTCGGCGCCGCCCGGCTCGGGGCGGCGCCCGTCGAAGGTGTCGTCGATGGCGCCCTCGCGGACCGCGAGTTGGTAGACGGCGAGTTGAGGATGGTGGGCGACTTCGGCAGCCGTGGGCGCCTGCTTGCCGGTCTTGAAGTCGACGACATAGGCGCGGCCCTCGCTGTCCGCCTCGACACGGTCCATCTGGCCGCGGATGCGCACCTCGTAGTCGCCCGCTTCGAGGGTGACGTCGAAGTCGTGCTCACTGGCGACCGGAGTACGTCCCGCCCGGTCCATGACGTGCCACTTCAGGAACCGTTCGAGCGCCACGCGCGCGTGCTCCTTCTCCTGCGCCGACTTCCAGGGCGCGTCGAAGGCGAGCGCGTTCCACACCGAGTCCAGTCGCTCCATGAGGACGGCGAGGTCGGCCGGGGTGTGCCCGGAGGCGACCTCGTCGGCGAGGACGTGCACCACATTGCCGAAGCCCTGGGCGACGGTCGCGGGCGCGTCCGCCTTCACCTCGCGGCCCAGGAACCACTGCAGGGCACAGGTGTTGGCGAGCTGGTCGAGGGCGCTGCCGGAGAGGACGACGGGCTGGTCGCGGTTGCGCAGCGGCACCTTGGACTCGGTCGGCTCGAACAGGCCCCACCAGCGGTAGGGATGCGCGGACGGCACCAGGGGGCGGCCGTCCTCGTCGGCTAGCGCGGCGAGCCGGGCCAGCCTGCGGGCGGCAGCCTCCCTGAGGGTGTCGGAGACACGCGGGTCGACCGTCGTGGCGCGCAGTTCGGCCACGAGCGCCGCCACGGACAGCGGGCGGCGCGGGCGGCCCGTCACGTCCCTGGGTTCGACGCCCAGTTCGGTCAGGAAGCGGGACGGCTGGTCGCCGTCGTCCGCGGGCGCCTTCACCGCCGTCACGACGAGGCGTTCACGCGCGCGCGTGGCGGCCACGTAGAACAGGCGGCGCTCCTCTGCGAGCAGGGCGCCCGGCGCGAGCGGTTCGGCCAGTCCGTCGCGGCCGATGCGGTCGGCCTCCAGGAGGGAGCCGCGGCGGCGCAGGTCCGGCCACAGGCCCTCCTGGACGCCCGCGACGACGACCAGGCGCCACTCCAGTCCCTTCGAGCGGTGCGCGGTCATCAGGCGCACCGCGTCCGGTCGTACGGCACGCCTCGTGAGTGTGTCGGCGGCGATGTCCTCTGCCTCGATCTCCTCCAGGAAGTTGAGGGCGCCACGCCCGCCGGTGCGTTCCTCGGCGCGGGCCGCGGTGGCGAACAGGGCGCATACGGCGTCCAGGTCGCGGTCCGCGTTGCGCCCGGCCGCGCCTCCGCGCCGGGCGGCCCGCTCCAGCCGTGCGGGCCACGGAGTGCCGTCCCACAGCTCCCACAGCGCCTCCTCGGCCGTACCACCGCCGGCCAGGCGCTCACGTGCCTTGCGCAGCAGCGCGCCGAGACGCTGAGCGCCCCGCGCGTACGCCGGATCGTGCGCGACCAGCCGCTCCGGCTCGGCCAGCGCCCGCGCGAGGAGGTCGTCCGACGGCGGCGGCAGCGGGTTGCCGCCGGTCCGCTCCTCCTCGCGCAACGCCCGGCCCAGACGGCGCAGGTCGGCCGCGTCCATGCCGGCGAGCGGGGAGGCCAGCAGGGTGAGGGCGGTTTCGGTATCGAGCCAGGAGGTGTCCGACTCAGCTTCTCCGGAGGCGCCGGCCTCTCCGGAGGCGCCGGCCTCTTCAGAGGCGCCGGCCTCTTCAGAGGCGCCGGCCTCGCCTGCCCCCTCATCCCGTACGCCCCCCTCGGCCGCCTCCGCCGTCGCCACCGCCCGAAGTGCCGTCAGCAGTGGTGCCACCGCAGGTTCGTGCCGGAGGGGCAGGTCGTCGCCGTCTATGTCCAGAGGGACGCCGGCCGCTGTCAGTGCGCGGCGGACCGTCGGGATGGTGCGGGACCCGGCGCGCACCAGGACGGCCATGTCGCTCCAGGGGACGCCGTCCTCCAGATGTGCCCGGCGGAGGATGTCGGCGATGTTGTCCAGCTCGGTGCCGGGCGTCGGGTACGTGTAGACCTCGACGCGACCGCCGTCGCGGACCGGAGTGAGCGCCCGGTGGGCGCGGACCTTGTCGGCGGGCAGCCGAGTCAGCGGCATCCGCTGGGTCAGCAGCCGGGTGGCGCCCAGCAGGTCGGCGCCGGAGCGACGGGAGGTGCGCAGGACCTCCACGGGCGCCGGGCGGCCGTCCGCGCGCGGGAAGGCGTCCGGGAACTCCAGGATGCCGTTCACGTCGGCGCCCCGGAACGCGTAGATCGACTGGTCGGGGTCACCGAAGGCGACAAGGGTGCGACCGCCGCCCGCCAGTGCGTCCAGCAGCCGTACCTGAGCCGGATCGGTGTCCTGGTACTCGTCGACGAACACGGCGTCGTACCGGTCGGCCAGCTGGGCGGCGGCCTCGGGGCGACGTGCCAGGAGCACCGCGCGGTGGACGAGTTCCGCGTAGTCGAGTACGCCCTGCAGGTCGAGAACGTCGAGGTACTCGGCGAGGAAGGTGGCCGCCGCCCGCCAGTCGGGGCGTCCGATACGGCGGGCGAAGGCATCGAGGGCATCGGGGCCCAGGCCCAGTTCGCGGCTGCGGGCGAGGACCGCCCGGACCTCGTCGGCGAAACCGCGCGTGGTCAGACAGGCGCGCAGTTCGTCCGGCCAGCGCACATGGGCGAGGCCGAGCCGCTCCAGATCGGGCTGGCCGGCGAGCAGCTCCCGGACGGCGACGTCCTGCTCGGGGCCCGACAGCAGCCGTAGGGGCTCCACGAACAGGTCGCTGTCCTGGTGGGCGCGGACCAGGGCGTAGCAGAACGAGTGGAGGGTGGTCGCCTGCGGGGCCCGCGCCGCCCCTATGCGCAGTGCCATGCGGTCGCGCAGCTCGACGGCCGCCTTGCGGCTGAACGTCAGGACGAGGACCCGCTCGGGGTCCACGCCCCGGGCGATCCTGGCCGCCACGGACTCCACGAGCGTGGTCGTCTTGCCGGTGCCCGGACCGGCGAGGACGAGCAGTGGACCCCTGCCGTGGTCAACCACCGAGCGCTGGGCCGCGTCCAGATGAGGGGGAACCACTCGCGCCGGCGGGGTACGGACCAGTCGGTAAGCGCCACGGCTCCCCTGTCGCACCTGGGAGTGCGACAGGCGCCTGGTGGAGGAAGAGGAGCTCACGTGGTTCGCCGGTCCTGGTGGGTGTGCTGGTTTGCGATCTGCGGCGCGTTCAGGACGTTGGCCGCGTGGTGAGGGGGACGCGCGCCGCCGACGCTACGCCGACGGATGGTACGGAAGCAGGGCTTCCGATTGGCGCATCCGTCCCGTCAGTGCGCTCATGTCTCGTGCGTCCCTCATCCCACGAACGTACGGCATGCCACGGACGTGCCATGTTTCCCCCGTACGGGCCACAGGTTGCCCCTGGGTGGGTCCGATGGCGGAAGCTGTCAGGTGTGAGGTTCCGCGTGTTCGCCGCCGTCCCACCGCGCCCGCTTCATGTCGACCCGAGGCAGGTGGCCCTCGGCCGCCCTGCTCGCCTCCTTCAGCGGTGTGCCCTCCGCGCGGTAGTGGTCGAGTGCCCGCAGTTCGTGACCGGGCAGCAGGACGCCGTCCGCGCGGATGACCCGCCACCACGGAACAGCTCCTCCGTAGAGCGCCATCACCCGGCCGACCTGGCGGGGCCCGCCCTCCTGAAGCCACTCGGCGACATCGCCGTACGTCATCACGCGCCCCGGCGGAATCAGCTCGGCGACCTCGAGGACCCGCTCTGCGTACTCCGGAAGGCTCTCCTCGCTCATCCGTCCCATCCTGCCGCACCCCACCGACAATGTGACGCACTCGTGACTGTGCGTATCCCTCGCTCCCGAGCGGCGCTTCGGGCAGACTGTGCGCCCCGCGTTTGCACCCTGATGCCCCTGTGTGTCGGTGGGGCATGCCACCATCGTGCGGGCGGTGATCGGTGATACGAGATCAAGAAGAGACGATGAAGCAGCAGGGTGTGCACCCGGAGGACGCGAAGAGCACCTCTGACGCTTCGTCGCACCCGCACACCGCCGACGCGGACGACAAGGACGCGCACGACACAGCCGAGGAGGCGGTGGTCGCGAGCATCTCCGGCCCAGGTGCCGAGCACTTCGACGAGGCCCACCCCGACGAGGACGACACGCACACCGACGAGGTCGAGGGCGACGAACCACTCCTCCCCGCGCGCGTGCACCGCCCGTCCGACCTGATGCGGCTCCTGGTGGGCGTGCTGGCCGTCGCCATACTGATCGCGATCGCCGCGTTCGCGCACGGCACCACCTCGGGCCTCGAACAGGACATCAACAAGGGCACCGGGCAGGCACCCGATCTGCTCATCAAGATCGCGGGACTGGCGTCCAGCATCGCGATCCTCCTGGTGCCGGTTGCGTTCGCAATCGAGCGGCTGATCAAGCGGGACGGGCTGCGTATCGCCGACGGTGTGCTCGCGGCGGTCCTCGCGCACGGAGTGACGCTCGCCACCGATCTGTGGGTCGCCAAGGCGGCCCCCGACTCGATCCAGGAGGCGCTCACCCAGCCCTCCCCCGGCGACATCCACGCCCTCACCGACCCCGTGCACGGCTATCTCGCCCCGGTCATCGCGTACATGACGGCCGTCGGCATGTCGCGTCGGCCACGCTGGCGCGCCGTGCTGTGGATCGTGCTGCTCCTGGACGCCTTCTCGATGCTCGTCACCGGCTACACCACGCCGTTCTCGATCATCCTGACGGTGCTGATCGGCTGGACCGTCGCCTACGGGACGCTGTACGCGGTCGGCTCGCCCAACGTCCGTCCTACCGGACGGACACTGATGGCGGGCCTGAGGCATGTGGGCTTCCGTCCGGTGACCGCGTCCCGCGAGGACGCACAGGAGACGGCGGAGAGCGGCGACCGCGGCCGGCGCTACTTCGTCACCCTGGAGGACGGTCCGCCTCTGGACGTCACGGTCGTCGACCGCGAGCAGCAGGCACAGGGCTTCTTCTACCGGGTGTGGCGCAACCTGACGCTGCGCGGCATCGCCACCCGCCGCAGTCTGCAGTCGCTGCGCCAGGCGCTGGAGCAGGAGGCGCTGCTCGCCTACGCGGCCATCGCGGCCGGTGCCAACGCGCCCAAGCTGATCGCTACCTCCGAGCTCGGCCCGGACGCCGTGATGCTCGTCTACGAACACTCCGGCGGACGCACGCTCGACTCGCTGGACGACACGGAAATCACCGACGATCTGCTGCGCAGCACCTGGCACCAGGTGCAGGCGCTGCAGTCGCGGCGGATCGCGCACCGGCGGCTGGCAGGCGACGCGATTCTGGTGGATCGTTCCGGCACGGTCATCCTCACCGATCTGCGCGGCGGCGAGATCGCGGCCGGTGAACTGCTGCTGCGCATGGACATCGCCCAGTTGGTGACGACGCTCGGGCTGCGCGTCGGCGCCGAGCGCGCGGTGGCCTCAGCGGTCGAGGTCCTCGGTCCCGACGCCGTCGCCGACTGCCTGCCGATGCTCCAGCCCATCGCCCTGACGCGCTCCACGCGCGCGACGCTGCGGAGACTGGCCCGGGAGCGGGCGCAGCGCGAACGTGACGCCGTCCTGGAGTCGTCCCGGCAGGCCAAGCAGGCCCGGCTGGACGAGGCCCACGAGGACACGAAGCCCGTACTCGACAAGCTCGACAAGAAGGCCGTACGAGCGGAGCAGCGAGCCGAGAAGCGGGCCATCGACGAGGCGGTGGAGGAGGCGCGCGAGGAGGATCTGCTCACGCAGATCCGCCACGAGGTGCTGCGGATCAGGCCGCAGGCGCCGGTCGAGCCGGCCCGCCTGGAGCGGGTGCGGCCACGCACCCTGATCAGCCTCTTCGCCGGTGCGATCGGCGCGTACTTCCTGCTGACGCAGCTCACGCACATCGAGTTCGGTCCGCTGATCGCCAACGCCGAGTGGGGCTGGGTCGCGGCGGCCGTGCTGTTCTCGGCGGGCAGTTACTTCGCGGCGGCGATGGCGCTGCTGGGGTTCGTGCCGGAGCGGGTGCCGTTCCTGCGGACCGTGGCCGCCCAGGTCGCCGGGTCCTTCGTGAAGATCGTCGCCCCGGCCGCGGTGGGCGGCGTGGCTCTGAACACGCGGTTCCTGCAGCGCGAGGGCGTGCGGCCGGGGCTCGCGGTGGCGAGTGTCGGCGCCTCGCAGCTGTTCGGGCTCGGCGCCCACATCATGATGCTGCTGGCCTTCGGCTATCTCACCGGCACCGAGAAGACACCGTCACTGTCGCCGTCCCGGACGGTCATCGCGGGTCTGCTGACGGTGGCGGTGCTGGTGCTCGTGGTGACCTCGGTGCCGTTCCTGCGGAAATTCATCTCCACGCGCGTGAGGTCGCTGTTCGCGGGTGTCGTGCCGCGCATGCTCGACGTGCTGCAGCGCCCGCAGAAGCTGCTGACCGGCATCGGCGGCATGCTTCTGCTGACGGCCTGCTTCGTGATGTGCCTGGACGCGTCGATCCGGGCGTTCGGCGACGAATCGACGTCGATCAGCATCGCCAGCGTCGCCGTCGTCTTCCTCGCCGGCAACGCACTGGGGTCCGCCGCCCCGACACCGGGTGGTGTGGGCGCGGTCGAGGCGACCCTGACGGTCGGTCTGATCGCCGTGGGGCTGCCCAGTGAGGTCGCCGCCCCCTCGGTGCTGCTGTTCCGGCTGCTGACACTGTGGCTGCCGGTGCTGCCGGGCTGGCTGGCCTTCAACCACCTGACGCGCAAGGGCGCCCTGTAGGTCGTACCTCGTACGGCTCGCGCCCCGAGCGCACGTCCGTGCGCGACCGCAGGATGGGGTCATGCCCAACCGCTCCCGGCTGCGCGCCGCTGCCCTGACCGCCACCGCCGTGCTGCTGTCCGCCGTGCTGGCGGGCTGCGGCGACGACTCGCGGGACGAGGACCTGTCGGACCAGTCGCTGAGCTGGAAGGACTGCCCGGCCCCGTCCCAGGCGGAAGGCGGCGGAGGCGCCCCGTCACCTCTGGCGAACGGCGACGAATGGCAGTGCAGCACCATGAAGGCGCCGCTCGACTGGGACGAGCCCAAGGGCGACACCATCGGTATCGCCCTGATCCGCGCGAAGGCGAGCGGCGACGAGAGCAAGCGCATCGGCTCGCTCATCTTCAACTTCGGCGGGCCCGGCGGCTCCGGCGTCACCACGCTGCCCGCCTTCGGCGAGGACTACGCGAAACTGCGCACCCGCTACGACCTGGTGAGCTTCGACCCGCGCGGAGTGGGCCGCAGCGCCCCTGCGAAGTGCGAGAACGACCAGCAGCTCGACGCCTACTTCCAGCAGGACGCCACCCCCGAGAACGCCGCCGAGCGCACCGAACTCCTGGACAGCACCAAGGAGTTCAACGCGGCCTGCGAGAAGAACTCCAAGAAGGTCCTGCCGCATCTGCGCACCACCGACGCGGCCCGTGACCTGGACCTGATGCGCCAGGTCCTCGGCGACGACAAGCTGCACTACTTCGGCATCTCCTACGGCACCGAACTCGGCGGCGTCTACGCCCACCTGTTCCCGAAGAACGTGGGCCGTGCCGTGTTCGACGCGGTCGTCGACCCGACGGAGAACCCCGAGCAGGGCTCCCTCGGCCAGGCCGAGGGATTCCAGCTCGCACTCGACAACTTCGCCGAGCACTGCACCTCGCAGGTCGAGGACTGTCCGATCGGCGACAGCGCGCAGGACGTCAAGAACCGCATCGCCAAGCTGCTGAAGGACCTCGACCGCAAGCCGATCACCGGCGTCTTCCCCGGCGAGCTGACCCAGACCGCGGCGACCAGCGGCATCGCACAGGCGCTGTACTCCCAGGACTTCTGGGAGTACCTCACTCAGGGCCTGGACCAGGCGTACGACGGCAACGGCCAGATCCTGATGCTGCTGTCCGACTCACTGAACGGGCGCAACGAGAACGGCGAGTACAGCAACCTCACGGCGGCCAACATCTCCATCAACTGCGCGGACGACAAACCGCGTTACACCCCCGCCCACGTGGAGCGGAAACTGCCGGAGTTCCGGGCCGCCTCGCCGGTGTTCGGCGACTATCTCGCCTGGTCCATGATCAGCTGCACGGACTGGCCCGTGGCAGGCTCCGCCGACCACCCCGACGTGAGCGCGCCCGGCGCGGCCCCGATCCTGGTCGTGGGCAACACCGGCGACCCGGCCACACCGTACGAGGGCGCGCGCAAGATGGCGCAGGCCCTGGGCAAGGGCGTCGGCGTCGAGCTCACGTACAAGGGGCAGGGGCACGGCGCCTACGACAGCAAGAACAAGTGCGTGCAGAGCGCCGTGAACGGCTATCTGCTGGACGGGAAGGTCCCGGCCGCGGGGACCGTCTGCTCCTGAAGCCGGGACTGAAATCCAGGCAAAAATGCAGGTCAAAAGGTTATCCACAAGGCCCGGCAGGTGCTGCGAGATCCGCCTACCATGGCCTGACCGCCATCCGCGGATCCACGCGGACGGCTTGCGAGGGGGGAAGTGCACATGGCGCGTATCGTCCGGTGGACGGCTCTGACGGCCGCCGCCGCACTGCTGGCGGCGGGCTGCGGCAGCGGCTCGTCCGACGACGGCAAGGACGGGGAGGAGAGCAGCGGGGGGCGGTCCTCGGCTACGGCGCCGTCGTCCGGTTCCTCCGGCACGGCGGGCGGTACGGCGGATCCGCTGCCCTCCTCACTGACCTCACAGAAGCTGGACTGGGGGCGCTGCGAGGCCACCGCGGACTCGCCCGCGCCCGGCGGCGACTGGCAGTGCGCGAGGCTCAAGGTGCCGCTGGACTGGGCGAAGCCGGACGGCGAGACGATCGGCCTCGCGCTGATCCGTGCCAAGGCCACCGGGGACGACCGCATCGGCTCGCTGCTGTTCAACTTCGGCGGCCCGGGTGGCTCGGGCGTCTCCGCCCTGCCGTCGTTCTCACCGTCGTACTCCCTGCTCCGCGAGCGCTACGACCTGGTGAGCTGGGACCCGCGCGGCGTTGCCGCCAGTGAGGGTGTCCGCTGCCGCGGCGACAAGGAGATCCAGGCCGCGGAGGCGATCGACACCACACCGGACACCGCGGCAGAGGAAAGGGCCTACCTCCAGGACGCCGCCGACTTCGGCGGGGGCTGCGAGCAGGACGCCGGGAAGCTGATGGCGCATGTGTCCACCACGGACACCGCCCGCGACATGGACCTGATGCGCCAGGTCCTCGGCGATGCCAAGATGCACTACTTCGGCATCTCCTACGGCACCGAACTCGGCGGCGTCTACGCCCACTTGTTCCCGAAGAACGTGGGGCGGCTGATCCTGGACGCGGTCGTCGACCCGACCGCCGGGACGGTGGGTCACGCCGAGAACCAGGCCAGGGGCTTCCAGCGCGCGCTGGACAACTACGTGAAGTCCACCGGCCAGGACCCAGCGGAGGGCTCCCGGAAGATCGCGGGCCTACTGGACCGGATCGAGGCGGATCCGCTGCCGACGTCGTCCGGCCGGGAGTTGACGCAGACGCTCGCGGTCATCGGCATCGCGCTGCCGCTGTACGACCAGTCGGCCTGGCCGACGCTGACCAGTGCCCTGACGGCGGCGGAGGAAGGCGACGGCTCCGAACTCCTGGCGCTCGCCGACGGCTACAACGAACGCGACGCCTCGGGGCACTACGGCACGACGACCCACTCACAACGGGTCATATCGTGCTTGGACGACAAGGAGCGGCCGAAGGCCGCCGAGACGAAGAAGCTGCTGCCGAAGTTCGAGAAGATCTCGCCGGTCTTCGGGGACTTCTTCGGCTGGGACACGGCCGGCTTCTGCCACGACTGGCCGGTGCCCGGACAGCACGAGACCCCGGAAGTGAGTGCGCCGGGAGCGGCGCCGATCCTTGTGGTCGGCACCACCGGCGACCCGGCGACGCCGTACGAGGGCGCCCGCAGGATGGCGGACGAACTGGGCCGGGGCGTCGGCGTGATGCTGACCTGGAAGGGCGAGGGTCACGGCGCGTACGGCAACGGGAACGGCTGCCTCGACTCGACCGTGAACGCGTATCTGCTCGACGGCAAGGTGCCGAAGGACGGCAAGGTCTGTTCATGACGACGGCGGGGGCCGCGCGCACCCGTGGTGCATGCGACCCCCGCCGTTCGGGAGATCTGAGGTCAGTAGACCGGCTTGCTCGGCTCGATCTGGTTGACCCAGCCGATCACACCGCCGCCGACGTGCACGGCGTCCGCGAAGCCCGCGGACTTCAGCACGGCGAGGACTTCCGCACTGCGGACACCCGTCTTGCAGTGCAAGACGATCTTCTTGTCCTGCGGGAGGGTCTCCAGGGCGGTGCCCATGAGGAACTCGTTCTTCGGGATCAGCTTGGCGCCCGGGATGGAGACGATCTCGTACTCGTTGATCTCGCGGACGTCGATGATCTCGATGTTCTCGCCGTCGTCGATCCACTCCTTGAGCTGCTTGGGAGTGATCGTCGAACCGGCCGCGGCCTCCTGAGCCTCCTCGGAGACGACGCCGCAGAAGGCCTCGTAGTCGATGAGCTCGGTGACGGTCGGGTTCTCGCCGCAGACCGCGCAGTTGGGGTCCTTGCGGACCTTGACCTGGCGGTACTGCATCTCCAGGGCGTCGTAGATCATCAGGCGGCCGACGAGCGGCTCGCCGATGCCCGCGAGGAGCTTGATGGCCTCGTTGACCTGGATGGAGCCGATGGACGCGCACAGCACGCCCAGGACACCGCCCTCGGCGCAGGAGGGGACCATGCCGGGGGGCGGGGGCTCCGGGTAGAGGCAGCGGTAGCAGGGGCCGTGCTCGGACCAGAAGACGGAGGCCTGGCCGTCGAAGCGGTAGATCGAACCCCAGACGTACGGCTTGTTCAGCAGCACGCAGGCGTCGTTGACCAGGTAGCGGGTCGCGAAGTTGTCCGTGCCGTCGACGATCAGGTCGTACTGGCTGAAGATGTCCATCACGTTGTCGGCCTCGAGCCGCTCCTCGTGAAGGATCACGTTCACGTACGGGTTGATGCCCTTGACGGAGTCGCGGGCCGACTCGGCCTTGGAGCGGCCGATGTCGGCCTGGCTGTGGATGATCTGGCGCTGCAGGTTCGACTCGTCGACCTCGTCGAACTCCACGATGCCGAGGGTGCCGACGCCCGCGGCGGCCAGGTACATCAGCGCCGGCGAGCCCAGGCCGCCGGCGCCCACACAGAGCACCTTGGCGTTCTTCAGCCGCTTCTGCCCGTCCATCCCGACGTCAGGGATGATCAGGTGACGGGAGTACCTGCGGACCTCGTCTACGGTGAGCTCAGGAGCTGGCTCGACCAGGGGTGGCAGCGACACGGGGGCTCCGTTGGTCGGTCAATCACTACAGTTGTTCTCCCCGTAACAGTGCCATGCGCTTTTTCATTCCGAGACACCCGTTCCGACCCGCGAGACGATTTCGTCCCAGTAGCCGGGCATCGTCTCCCAGGGGTCGGTGCGGCCGCCGTGGTCCGTGCGGTCGGTGAACCAGATCGTCGAGGCACCCTGCCAGCGGGCGATGCGCAGAGCCTCGTCGAGGTGTCCGAGGGGCACTCCGTGCACCAAGTGGCAGAAGCGCTCGGGCGGGTGGTCGGCGGTCCACTCCGCCACCTGCGACCAGCGGTAGTCGCTCCACGGCCCGGAGAAGGTGACCAGTTGGTCGGCGCTCTCGGCGTAGCCGGGGTGGGGATGGGTGCCGTGGCCGAGGACGATGTGGGGGTCGTCACTGATCGCGCGGAGCGTGGTGACCGTGCGGTGGATCTCCGGGAGTGCGGCGCCTTCGGTGGGACAGCGGTCCAGGAGGAAGCCGTCGACCTGGTACCAGTCGAGATAGCGGTGCGCTTCGGAGATCAGCTCGCCGAGGACCCGGGCGCCGTAGGTGGTGTCGAGGTGGCCGAGGACGCGCAGGCCCGCGTTGCGGAGCCGGCCTGCCGCTTCCAGGCAGTGCGGGTCGGGGCGGGTGCCCGGGCCGTCGGCGACATTGAGGACGGCCCAGTGCACCGGGGTGCCGGGGCGGGTGAGTTCGGCCCACTCGGCGGGGGCGACGAGGGGGTGCGCGAAACCCGGGATGCCGAATCCGGTGCGCAGGTCAGTGCTGGCAGTGCTCGAATTGGTGCTGGTCAGATGCGGCATGCCGCCTCCATCCAGATGTCGGCGAGGGACTCTTCGAGATTGATCCGGGGGCGCCAGCCGAGCCGGTCACGTGCGGTGCGCACATCGGCCTGCTGCCAGCTGCCGCAGCCGTCCGGGTACGGGTACGCGACCGGGGCCGCGTGGTCCGATTCGGAGCGGGGGTGGCCGATGGACGCCCTCAACGGGCCGGGGTGCCCGTCGAGTTCGTGGAGGGCCCCGCCGTATCCGGCCACGCGCGCGAGGACCGCCGCGGCGTCACGGAGACGGACGGCGCGTCCCGAGCCGATGTTGATGACGCCCTGCGCGGCGGAGAGCGAGGCGGCGTGCACGGCGCGGGCGACGTCGCGCACGTCGATGAAGTCGCGCTGGGCGCCGAGGCCGCCGAGTTTGAGCTCGCCGTCGCCGGACTGCATGGCGCGACGCATGGCCTCCGCCAGGCGGCCGAGCGGGGAGCCGGCGGGCGTGCCGGGGCCTGCCGGTGAGAAGACGCGGAGGACCACGGCGTCCAGGCCGGAGCCGAGGACGAGTTCGGTGGCGGCGAGTTTGCTGACGCCGTACGGGCCGCCGGGGCGGGGCACGGCGTCCTCGGCCGTGGAGGAGCCGGGCTGGCTGGGCCCGTACTCGGCGCCGCAGCCGATCTGGACGAGGCGGGCGCCACAGCCGCTGCGGCGAAGAGCCTCGCAGACCGTGGCCACGGCGACGGTGTTGTGGCGGGTGAGTTCCCGGGCGCCGCCTCGGGTGGCTCCGGCGCAGTTGACGACCACGCCGGGGTGCACCGCGTCGAGGAAGCGGGTGAGCGCGCCGGGGCTGCCGGACGCGAGGTCGAAGCGGACGTCCGCGTCGTCGCCGCGGCCGAGCGCGGTGAGCTGGACGGCCGGGTCGGCGAGCAGACGGTCGGCGACGAAGCGGCCGAGGTAGCCGTTGGCTCCGATCAGCAGGACCCTCATCGGGCGGCTCCCGGGGCCGAGGTTCCGGGTCGGGAGGTGATCATCTGGGGTTCTCCTTCTCGGGGGTGGTGGTTCGGGGCGGCCGGCATGCGGCCGACCGGCCGGGATGTGTGTCGCCCGCTGTCGCGTCGTGTGTCATGGCGACTCGTCCGGTGCGCGTCTCATGGCGACCCGTCCGATCGCGCGTGGGCCGACGCCCTCGTCAGCCGGCGGTTCGCGTGGAGCAGGAGGGTCAGGGCGGCGGCTCCGCAGGCGAGGGCGGGGACGCTGCCGGGGCCCCAGGTCTCGACGAGCGTGTCGACCGGGGTGGCCAGGAAGCCGCAGCCGGGGAGGCGGCCCGCGAAGACCGTGGCCAGGGCCGCTCCTTCGACGGTCGCCGTCGCGATGAGGACGACCGCGGGGGCGTGCGTGAAGCCGTGGGCGGTGAGGAGGCGGGCCAGGAACAGGAGGGCGCCCAGGGCGACGGTCTGGGCGTAGGGCGCGGGCTCGTCGAGGGCGGCGCCGGTCAGGGCGAGGAGGGCGGTCAGGAGGCACAGGAACAGGGCGAACGTGCCGCACAGCAGGGGGCGTACGGAGGAGGTGAACTCGTTCAGGCCACGGCTGGCCGTCAGTTTGCGGCGGGCTCGCGCGGCGAAGAGGTGGGCGCTCCACGCCGCGGGGGCGCAGGCCAGGGCGAGGGCGAGGACCGGTGCGGTGGCGAGGGGCCAGGGGCCGCCGTCCGTGGTGCCGGTGGGCAGGCCGTCGGGTCCTCCGGCCACGGCCGCGCGGAGCAGTCCGTCGCCGAGGACGGCGTATGCCACCAGCCACCAGGTCCAGGGGCCGCTGCCGGGCTCGGGCGTGCGGCTCTTCGGGGCGAGCGGGCCGCGGGACAGGGCCGCGCGGATGCCCAGGGCCACGGCCAGGACGCCCACGGCCGCCGTGATCAGGCGTGGTTGGCCGTGGGTGAGGCGCAGGCCGGTCAGCGTGGCAGCGCACAGTGCGCCCGGCAGCAGGGTGAGCAGCGCCCAGTCGGCTCGGAGCCGGAGGGCCGTCGGCGGCGTGGGGCGGTGGGTTGTCTCGCCGTCGCGCGGGACGCGGGCGTACATCTCCTCCGCCAGCGAGAAGACGTCCCGGTGGCGGAAGCGGGACGCGGTGCGGTCGGTGACGCCGTGGGCCTCCAGACCCGCCGCGATCTCCAGGGGATCCACGGCGCGTTCGCACAGCTCACGGTGACGGTGCATCAGTGCCTTCACCGGATCCGCGGCAGCGGCACGGCGGCCGGGAACGCGGGCAGGGGCAGTGTCGGGAGCGGGCTTGTCGGGCTCTGCCTCGCTCTGTGCGTGCGGCTGCCCGTCATCGCTCAAGCACGCGGCTCCCGACAGCCACTCCTCCGAGCGCGTGTCCCACGCTCCGGCGCCGGCCGGTGTGCCGGGGCGGTCCAGTTCGCCCAGGTCGCTCATCGTGCTCCCTCCGTCGCGGGTACGGGGCCGCCCCCGCGTACCGGCCGTCCCGTCGCCCAGCCGGGGCCGCCGCGGGCCGCCACGCGGGCCGCCGGGTCGGTCCAGCGGCCGGGGACGTGGGCTTCGGCGGGGACACCGAACGGCAGGGGTTCTCCGGTGTCGTCGAGCACGACTCGGCGGACCGGGCACTGCGAGACGATCTCCAGATAAATGCCGTGGAATGCCGCGGTGTTCTGCTCGACCGTGAAGAGTTCGAGCGCCCGGGCGCGAGCGGCGGCGCCCAGGCGTGCACGGCGCTCGGGGTCGCGCAGCAGCGCCACGCACGCGTCGGCGAGCGCCCGCGGATTGCGCGGCGGCACGACCAGTCCGGTGCCGCCGATGACCTCCACGACGGCGCCGACGTCGGTGGACACCGTGGCGCGACCGCAGAACATGGCCTCGACGAGGCCGATCGGGAAGCCCTCGACGACGCTGGACAGAACGGCCACCGCTCCCCCGGCGTACGCCTCGGCGAGCGTCGGGGCCTCGGGGCCGCCGATCTCCTCGAAGGTCACCGGGTTGCGGCCGACCGCGTGCGGGCCCTCCGCCTCGTCCGGGAAGAGCTGGGCGGCGAGTGCCTTGCAGTGGGCCAGGTAGGCCGTGCCCTCGGCGCCCGATGGGGTGCCGATGATCCGCAGCCGGGTCTTCGGTTCCTCCTTGCGCACCTCCGCGAAGGCGTGCAGCAGGGAGACCAGGTCCTTGGTGGGTTCGATCCGGCCGACCCAGACCAGGGTGTCCGGATCCACGCACTCCGGCGCCTCGCCCACCTCCGTGAAACGGGCGGCCTCCATGCCCGGGTAGACCGTGCGCAGCTTCTCGCGATCGGCGCCGCAGCGCTCCTGCCAGCGGCGGGCGTGCGAGTTGCCGGGCGTGATGACGGCTGCCCGGCGGTAGATCTCGGCGGCGAGCCGACCGTGGAAGGCCGCGAGCAGGGCCCGTACGGCGGGTGCCGCGTCGCCGGCGGTCAGATAGTGCGTGCGCAGTTGTACGCCGTACTCGGTCACCAGCAGCGGTACGCCCGAGAAGTGGCGGGCGACCAGCCCGGGCAGGGCGGCCGGGCCGCCGGACGCCGCGTGGCACAGGTCGACCGAGCCGAGCCCGTCGTCCTCGTACCAGTCGAGCGACAAGGGGCGCAGGGCGCGTTCCAGGTGCGCGGCGACGGTGAGGAGCTCGGGTACGCGCACCTCCCGCACCGTGCCCAGGGCGCCGCGCGCGCGACAGGCGCGTTCGAGAGCGCGCACGGCGGTCTCGGAGCGGAGCGCTCCCATCAGGCCGCCTTCGTCGCGGGCGAGTTCAGCGAGCCCGTACAACGCGCTGCCGAAACGGTCCGCCTCAGAGGTGGTCCCTGCCTCAGGGGTGGCCTCCGCCCCGATGCCTCCCGTCGCACACAGGGCAGCCGCCAACTCGCCGTAGCAGTCGGCGAAACGCCGCCGCGCCCGCCGCCCGTACCGGACACCGTCGTCCTCGGCCGTCCACAGCGGCGCCGTCCGTACCCGGCCGACCTGCGACGGCAGCGGCACCCAGCCCTCGTCCTCCTGGTGTGCACTGCGGCTGAGCGCGTAGACATCGAACTCGTGCTGCTCGAGCCCGCGCACGAGCCGGTCGCACCAGAGCCTGGCGTCACCGCTCACATACGGATAGCCACCCTCCGTAAGCAGTCCGATGCGCACAAGTGCACCCCCGATCTCCCGTATGGGGAGCCGCCGTTGACTCGACGGCTCGCAGCGGGAAGAACGTATGCGGACAAGGCGGTGCCGCGACGGACGGTTGTCCATCACGCCACCAAAAGGGGTGAACGGTCGTAACTTTCCCGCGCGGATCGCGTTCGATCGCGCTAAGAGATCAAGCAGTTACGCTTCGTTAGATCGCGACCAACTCCCGTCCGGCCACGGCCGGCTCACGCCTGATCGCTCTGTCAACTCCCGGGATACGGCCAGGGGTTGGCCCGGCAGCGGATCCCGTCGTGGTCGAGGAACTTGGTCTGCTGCTGCATGACCGGGGCGAGGTCGCCGTTCTTGTCACAGGTGACGTGGCCGTAGCCGAGCCGGTGGCCGATCTCATGGTTGATCAGCATTTGGCGGTACGCGTACATCTGATCGCCGTATGTCTCCGCCCCCTGCGCCCAGCGATACGCGTTGATCATCACGCGTTCCGTCGACGCCGAGTCGCAGGACACGTTGTCCTCGGTCGTGTCCAGACCGGACTTGGCGCACCACTCGGCGGTGGTGCCGGGGCTGGCGAGCGTGATCACGAAGTCGGGCTTGCCGGAGTAGATGCGCTCGAAGGTACGGGCGCCCCTGTGGGCCCAGCTCCGGTCGTCGTTGAGCGTCTGCTGCACGGCCTGCGCGAAGAGTTCACCGTCGAGCCCGAGCCCCTGCTCCACGTCCACGCGGTAGGTGTACTTCTGTCCCGTGCCCGGCGCCTTGTCGATACCGGCGACCGCGTCGAACGTGCCGGAGCCGTCGAGCGTGGCGCTGAGCGGGTACTTCCGGTCCATCTTCTGCGCATACGTCAGCGTCGCCTCGCTCGGCGGCGGGGAGGGCGTCGGCCGCCCGTCCGCGCGCGACGCACCGTCACGGGCGTCCCGGGCCTGGTCGGTGGCGGACTGCGACTGCACGTCGTCGTCGCGCCCCCCGATGACCTGGCCGGCCACGACGACGGCCAGCACGGTCGTGACCGCGAGGGCCGCGATCCCCGCGAAGGTCCGCCCCTTGCCGCCCTTGGCCTGTGCGGGCACGCCGGTGGGCGGCGCGTCGTCGGCGTCGGCCTCGGTGTCGTTCGCGATACCGGTCGCCGCGGCGGACCATTCGGTGACGGAGGCATACGGGTCGGAGGCGGGCGTACGGCGTGAGAAGACGTCGACGTTCTCGCCGAAGGCGTCGACGTACTCCTGGCGCGGCTCGCCTGGAGGCGCCTGCCGCTGTCGCGGTATCGAGGCGCCCGGCCCGGCCGCAGCCCCGTACCCGCCCCCACCGCGCCCCCTCGGCTCACCCCAGCCCTGGCCGGGTTCCCGCTGCTCGGGGTGGCCACCCCGGACTTGGGGGACCCCACGCGCGGGCGTGCCGTCGGCGTAACGGGGGGTGCCGTGAGCGGGAGTGCCGTCGGGAAGCCGCGGGGTGCCATGGGCAGGCGTACCGTCGGGAAGCCGCGGGAAACCATGCGCGGGAGTTCCGTCGGGAAGCCTCGGAAAGCCATGGGCCGGCGTGCCGTCGGGAACCCTGGGAACTCCCCGAGCCGGTGCCCCCTCCGCAAGCCTCGGAAAGCCATGCGCCGGCGTCCCGTCAGGAAGCCTCGGTGCACCCAGAGGAGAGGAACCGTCAGGAACCCTCGGCGCACTCCGAGGCGCCGGAGTGCCGTCGGAATCACCCTTGACCGCGCCCTTGGGCGCAGATCCGCGCCGACTGTGGCGTCCCACCTCGCCCCTCAGCTCCCCGCGGTCTCGACGGCGGTCCCCGTGACGGCACTCAACTCACCGCTGTCGGCGAGGAGTTCCTGGAAGGCCCGCGCCACCACCTCGGGGTACTCCATCATGGCCACGTGTCCGGCGTCCGGCAAGGACACCAGCCGGGAGGAGCGGAAGGAACGGGCCGCCCTCTGGCTCATGCGGTAGCCGACGAGCTGGTCCCGGCCGCCGTATATGAGAAGGGTCGGCGCGAGGACGCGCTCGGCCTGGCGCCACAGCCCGTGCTGGCCGCCCAGCGTGTACGCGTTGACGATCCCGCGCGCGGAGCGCGCCAACGCGTCCCAGAAGTACGGCAGTTGCAGCCGCCGTGCCATCTCCTCCACGGCGTTGTCGAACTCCTCGGGCGTCACGCGCCCGCGATCGCCGTAGCAGAGCGCCATCACCCCGCGCACCCGCTGCTCCGCGGACCAGTCCCTGCTGTACCGGGTGAACAGGGCCGCCACACCGGGCAGCGCCAGCAGGGCCGTCGGGACGGCGGTGGGCTGGATACGCAGTTCCGGAAGCGCGGGCGACACGAGCGTGAGCGTACGGACCAGATCGGGGCGCACGGCGGCGACGCGGGTGGTGACCGCGCCGCCGAGCGAGTTGCCGAAGAGGTGCACGGGCCCGCGCCCGGAGGAGTCGAGATAACGGATCACCGCGCGGGCATGGGCGGTGATGGAGTAGTCGCCGTCGTCCGGTGGCGGGGAATCGCCGAAGCCCGGCAGATCGAGGGCCTCGCTGTCGACATGCGCATCGAGCAGCTGCATGAACCCCGACCAGTTCTGCGAGGAACCGCCCAGTCCATGGACGTACAGCGCGGGCGGCAGACCTGCGCGGGCCGCGGGCCTCGACCGGACCGTCAGCGTGATTCCCGGCAGCCGCACCGACCTGAGCCGCTCGCCCTCCGCGACCCTGACGGGCGCCACTTTCGGGAGCGCACTGCTGGCCGGTGCGGACGGAAGCTCGGTCGAAGACATGCAGCAATGTTACGAGACGATCACGCAGTGGTTCACGTGTTCGCCATCACAAGCCCCGCGCGAATCACGGGAGCCTGTGCCCTGCCACGCGCGAATCAGGACAATCATCCCCCCCCGCTCCCCCCGCGCGGACGCACCGCGTCACGATCCGGACGCGGATCGCATAGCGTCCGGATCGGGTGTCTCCTAGGCTCGTACAGAGGGCACCCGCATGTGGCCCCTGCTTTCCCAGGGACGTTCGTAGGAAGGGAGCCCGTCATGGCCGTAGACCCGACCGATCCCGACACCTTCGAGGAGATCGAGGAGAGCGACGAGGAGATCGACGTCGAGGCCCCGGAAGGCGATGCCGCCGAGCAGCAGGCCGATGTCGCGCCGGATCGCGACGACTCGCTGAACGGCGTGGAGCCGGACCGCGCCAGCGAGGCGGATCTGCTGGAACAGGCCCGCGTGGTGTCACTGGACGAGGACGACTACCGGTGAGCAGCAATGAGGCGGCACAATGCCCGACCCACCCCTGTTTGAAACCCTTCACACCGCTTTCGTAGCCGTCCGGTCCGTGAAATTCTGCGCTCGCACCGCGCACACCACGGTTACCGAAAAGTACGATGGCCGCGCGGCGCACACCGCAAGTGGACGACTTTGGGAGGCGGCGTGACAGCCATCGAGCAGACAGAGGCGGCACGCCCGAGGGGCACGCGCCTGCCGCGCCGGGCCCGGCGGAACCAGTTGCTGGGCGCCGCCCAGGAAGTCTTCGTGGCACAGGGCTACCACGCGGCCGCGATGGACGACATCGCCGAGCGCGCCGGCGTCAGCAAGCCGGTGCTCTACCAGCACTTCCCGGGCAAGCTCGACCTCTACCTCGCCCTGCTGGACCAGCACTGCGAGTCCCTGATCCAGGCCGTACGCCACGCGCTCGCGTCGACGACCGACAACAAGCAGCGCGTACGGGCGACGATGGACGCGTACTTCGCGTACGTCGAGGACGACGGCGGCGCCTTCCGCCTGGTCTTCGAGTCCGACCTGACGAACGAGCCCGCGGTGCGCGAGCGCGTCGACAAGGTCACCAACGAGTGCGCCGAGGCGATCTGCGACGTCATCGCCGAGGACACCGGCCTCTCGCGCGCCGAGTCGATGCTGCTCGCCTCCGGTCTCGGCGGCCTCGCCCAAGTGGTGGCACGCTCCTGGCTGCACAGCGACCGCAGCGTCCCGCGCGACCAGGCGGTCCAGCTGCTGACCTCACTGGCCTGGCGGGGCATCGCCGGCTTCCCGCTGCACGGCAGCGAGCACCACTGACCGCCGTACGGCACCAAGGCACCGAGGCACCATGACCGTCCGTTTGTTCCCGCCCGCTGTTCGCTCCTGGCGTTCCCCTGCGCAACGTGTACATCCCCTCACCGGGCTAATGTGTGCTGCGTACGGCGCGGAAGGTCGCGCACTTAACTGACCGTCGGAGGGACATAGCCGTGGAGGTCAAGATCGGCGTGCAGCACGCGCCCCGCGAGATCGTTCTGGAGAGCGGTCAGAGTGCCGAGGAGGTCGAGCGGGCGGTGTCCGACGCGCTGGCCGGCAAGTCGGCGCTGCTGAGCCTCGTGGACGAGCACGGCCGCAAGGTCCTGGTCCCGGCGGACCGCCTCGCCTACGTCGAGCTCGGCGAGCCGGCGCCGCGCAAGGTGGGCTTCGGCGCGCTGTAGTCACGTGTGAAGGAAAGGGCCCGGCGGTCGCTCGACTGCCGGGCCCTTCCCTGTCCCCTGGCCGATTTCCTTCACGGGCGGAGCACATATCGAGCACACGCGAGGATTGCATTCCGCAGGTCACGGGTATGACGGGCTACGTCCGTGGTGCGCAGGCAGGCCGTGTGGGAGGGACCCCGTGATGATCTTGGAAGCGCTCGGCTCCGCAGTGCTCGGCCTCGCACTGGCCTGGGCCGCGATGCACCGCCTCTCGCACCGCCTCCCCGCCCGCTCCCTGGTCCTCCCGACCGGCGCAGCAGGCGCCCTCTTCGGCGCCTTCCTCACCCACAGCGCCCTGGACGCAGGCAACGTCCTCCTGATCCTGACCGGCGCGACAACCGTCTCCGCAGCGTCCCTGTCCCTGCTGGTGCGCCCCACGGGAAAACTGAGGCGACAGTCAGCAACGGCGTAGACCCTGACTGACAACGCCGTCCAGGCAAGCGCCCCGAAAGGGGCGCGGGGAACTGCGCGACAAGCCCCCACCGGCCGCAGCCGCGAATCAACAGAAGCACCCCCCACGGAGCGCTACGCCGCCAACCCCAACGCAGCCATCCGCTTCGTATGCGCCTCAGTGATCCGCGAGAACATCCTCCCGACCTCAGCGAGATCGAACCCGTCGGCAACCCCACCCACCAGCATCGTCGACAACGCATCCCGGTCGGCCACCACCCGCTGGGACTGCGACAGCGCCTCGCCCATCAGCCGCCGCGCCCACAGCGCGAGCCGCCCACCCACCCGCGGATCCGCATCGATCGCCGCCCGCACCTTCTCCACGGCGAACCCGGCGTGCCCGGTGTCGTCCAGCACAGCCAGGACGAGTTCACGCGTGTCCGCGTCGAGCCGCGCGGCAACCTCACGGTAGAAGTCGCTGGCGATCGAGTCGCCGACGTACGCCTTGACCAGCCCCTCCAGCCAGTCCGAAGGCGCCGTCTGCTTATGGAAGCCGTCCAGCGCGGCGACGAACGGCTCCATGGCCCGAGTCGGCTCCTCACCGATCTCCGTGAGCCGGTCGCGCAACCGCTCGAAGTGGTGGAACTCGGCCGACGCCATCTTCGCCAGCTCCGCCTTGTCCGCCAGCGTCGGCGCCAGCTTGGCGTCCTCCGCCAGCCGCTCGAACGCGGCCAGCTCCCCATAGGCGAGCGCGCCGAGCAGGTCGACGACCGCGGCGCGGTACTGCGGGTCGGCGGCGGCCTTCGCCCAGTCCTGGGCGGCGACTCCGGTGGCTTCGGCGGGGGCGTCGGAGGCGTTGTCAGGCTTGTCAGAGGTCGTCATGAAGCGCACAATAGCCCGCTCGCCGCACTAAGGAAGTCCCTGGTCAGTCACTGTGACGACGACTACGTGAAGTGGTGTGACGACAACAACGTGACCTAATCGGCCATCGCATGTGCGCGTTTCCGGGGTATGGTGGTAATGCGCCTGCTGAGTACATCGACGTAGCTCGACGGTTACTCGACAGGCCGCACGTATGAGGATGCCCGGTCGGTGGCCCGATCGGCTCCGACCAGACAGCTCTCCACGGCCGTACGGCACTCTGCGTACAAAGCCTGGAGGGACCCTCAGCGGTTCGAGCGCTAGAGCGTCGGCAGAGGTCTCCCGTGCCATACGGCTCGCCGTACGGCAGCCGACGTCCCCGGCACGGTCTGACACGACCCCCGCGCTCGCCTCGCGCCGCGTACACAGAAGAGGCAGCACCCTGACTACTACTTTCCGAGAGCTCGGCATCCTTCCCGAGACCGCCGAGGCCCTTGAAGCCGTCGGCATCATCAACCCCTTCCCCATCCAGGAGATGACGCTCCCCGTCGCCCTCTCGGGCACCGACGTCATCGGCCAGGCCAAGACCGGCACCGGCAAGACGCTGGGCTTCGGCCTTCCGCTTCTCGAGCGCGTCACCGTCCCCGCCGACGTCGAGGCGGGCCGCGCCAAGCCCGAGGCCCTCACCGACGCCCCGCAGGCACTCGTCGTGGTCCCCACGCGCGAGCTGTGCACCCAGGTGACGAACGACCTGCTGACCGCGGGCAAGGTGCGCAACGTCCGGGTGCTCGCCATCTACGGCGGCCGGGCGTACGAGCCTCAGGTCGAGGCCCTCAAGAAGGGCATCGACGTCGTCGTCGGCACCCCGGGCCGGCTGCTCGACCTCGCGGGCCAGAAGAAGCTCAACCTCAAGCACATCAAGGCGCTCGTCCTCGACGAGGCCGACGAGATGCTCGACCTGGGCTTCCTGCCCGACGTCGAGAAGATCATCAACATGCTGCCGGCCCGTCGTCAGACGATGCTGTTCTCGGCGACCATGCCGGGCGCGGTCATCGGTCTCGCGCGCCGCTACATGTCGCAGCCCACGCACATCCGCGCCACCGCGCCGGACGACGAGGGCCAGACGGTCCGCAACACCGCGCAGTTCGTCTACCGCGCGCACAACATGGACAAGCCGGAGATGGTCTCGCGGATACTGCAGGCCGACGGCCGCGGTCTCGTGATGGTCTTCTGCCGCACCAAGCGGACGGCGGCGGACCTCGCCGACCAGCTGCAGCAGCGCGGCTTCGCCTCCGGCGCGGTCCACGGCGACCTCGGCCAGGGCGCCCGCGAGCAGGCGCTGCGGGCGTTCCGCAACGGCAAGGTGGACGTGCTCGTCTGCACCGACGTGGCCGCGCGCGGCATCGACGTCGAGGGCGTGACGCACGTCATCAACTACCAGTCCCCCGAGGACGAGAAGACGTACCTGCACCGCATCGGCCGTACGGGCCGCGCTGGCGCCAAGGGCATCGCGATCACCCTCGTCGACTGGGACGACATCCCGCGCTGGCAGCTGATCAACAAGGCGCTGGAGCTGAACTTCAACGACCCGGCGGAGACGTACTCCAGCTCCCCGCACTTCTTCGAGGAGCTGAACATCCCCGCGGGCACCAAGGGTGTCCTGCCGCGCTCGGAGCGCACGCGCGCCGGGCTCGCGGCGGAGGAGGTCGAGGACCTCGGCGAGACGGGCGGACGTGGCGGTCCGCGCGGCCGTGGTGGTCGTGGCGGCCGGGACGAATCCCGCTCCGCCGACCGTGAGCGCCCGGCCCGTACGCCGCGTCGCCGCCGCCGTACGCGCGGCGGGTCCGAACTGGACGAGACGGCTCCCAGCGGTACGGCCCCCACGACGGACACCCCGTCGGAGACCACCGCGGAGGACGTGACCTCTCCCCGCACCCCGCGCCGGCGTCGCCGCACCCGCGGCGGAGCGGCGGAGCCGGTGACGACGGCCACGGAGCCGACCACCGAGCCCGCGGCAACCGCCGTAGCGACCACGGAGGGCCCCGCCCTGGACGCCCCCGAGGCCCCGGCCAAGCCGCGCCGCCGCCGTACGCGCAAGTCGACGGAGCCGGCGACGGCCACCGAGGACACGCAGGCCGCGTCCGCCGTGCAGGTGTCGGAGACCCCGGCGGCTGCCGAGGCCCCCGAGACCGAGGCTCCCGCCCCGCGCCGCCGCACCCGCAAGGCCACGGCCGCCGCGGAGACCGCGGTCGACACGGCGGAGAGCGCGGAGGAGCCCAAGCCCCGGCGCACCCGCAAGAAGACGGCCGCCGCCGAGGTGGCGACCGACACGGCCGAGGCCACGGAGGCCAAGCCGCGCCGTACGCGCAAGGCTGCCGCCACCACCGAGGCACCGGAGTCCACCGAGGCGAAGCCGCGCCGGGCGCGGAAGACGGCGGCCGAGACCGCGGTCGACACCGCCGACGGCACGGAGGAAGCCAAGCCCAAGGTCCGCCGCACCCGTAAGACCACGGCCGCCGCCGAAGCAGCGGTCGACACGGCCGAAGGCACGGAGGCCAAGCCGCGCCGTACGCGCAAGGCTGCCGCCACCACCGAGGCGCCGGAAGCCACGGAGCCCAAGCCGCGCCGCACCCGCAAGGCCACGGCCGCGGTCGACGCCGTCGACGGCACGGAGGAAGCCAAGCCCAAGGTCCGCCGTACCCGCAAGGCCGCCGCCACCGTCGAGACAGCGGAGATTCCGGCGCAGGCCACGCAGGAGCCGGAGGCTGCCGCTCCGCGCCGCCGTACCCGCAAGGCCACGGCGGCCACCGAGGCGCCGGAGACCACGGAGCCGAAGCCGCGCCGCACGCGTAAGGCCACGGCCGCCGCGGAGCCCGCGGAGGGCTGATAGCGCACCCTGATGGCCCGGTCCCACCTCGCGTGGGCCGGGCCATCGGCGTTCTTACGCACCGTCGGCCCGACAACGACCGGGAACCGGGCACCGACGTCGCCGCCCCACCCGATAGCCTCACCTCGTGACCAGCTCAGCGCCCGTTCCCCCGCCGCCCGGCGCCCGCCTCCACCGCCTGCACACGGCCCGTGGCGACTTCGCCGTCGTCGACTCGCCGGTGCCCTCAGGCGTCGAGCCGAGGGGCGTCGTGCTGATGGTTCCCGGCTTCACGGGCAGCAAGGAGGACTTCACGCTGCTGCATGAGCCGCTGAACGCGCGCGGTTACCGGGTCGTGGCCGTCGACGGGCGCGGACAGCACGAGTCCGACGGCCCGGAGCACGATGAATCGGCCTACGCGCAGGACGAGTTGGCGAAGGACGTGCTCGCACAGGCCGCGGCACTCGGCACGCCCCTGCATCTCTTCGGGCACTCCCTCGGCGGCCTGATCGCCCGCGCCGCCGTCCTCCTCGACCACTCGCCCTTCCGCTCGCTCACCCTGATGTCCTCGGGTCCCGCCGAGGTCTCCGATTCCCAGAAGCAGCGCATCAAGCTGCTGCGGGACACGCTCGCGGTGCTGACGATGCCCGAGGTGTGGGAGGCGATCCTGGCCATGGGCCCCCCGGAGGAGGTCGGCGGCCCGGCCCGCGGAATCGGCGACCTGGGCCAGCTCCAGCGCCGCTGGCTGGGCAACAAACCCGCCCAGCTCATCGCGACGGGCCGCCAGTTGTGCACCGAGCCGGACCGAGTCGCCGAACTCGCCGCCGTCCCGCTCCCGTTCCATGTGCTGTCGGGTTCCCGCGACGACGCGTGGCCCGTGACGCTCCTCGACGACATGGCCGTACGGCTGAAGGCGCGCCGCTCGGTCGTGGCCGGTGCGGAGCACTCGCCCAACATGGACCAGCCGCTCCCCACGGCCCACGCCCTCGCGGACTTCTGGGACGACGCCGGCCAGGACCTGAGCTAGTAAAGCGTCTGCAGGTGCTCCCAGAAGCCGTCGCGCAGCGCCCGCCGCAGGTCCGCCTGGCCGCGCAGCGAGTACTGCAGCAGGCCCTCCGCCTCCACCAGCAGGTCCTGGTCCACGGACCCCGGCAGATACGGATGCCCGGGCAGCAGCTCCACCAGCGACTCCCTGCCGCGCGCCGCCAGCCACTTCGCGGCGATCTGCGCGCCGACGAAGCGCACGTCCTCGCGGGTGGGCCGGGTCCCCATGGCGTCGTAGGCGGGGGCGGTGCGCCGGGCGACGTACGGCTTGAAGAAGTCGAGGTCGAAGGTGCGCTGGCTGTCGACCTCCCAGAGCAGCGGCTCCGCCTGGTTGCGGCCCTCCGGTGCCTCGATGCCCCACAGGTGCACCCGCGCGCCGTACCCCTGCGCCGCCTCCACGGCCGACACCAGGTCCTCGTCGCCGCCGAGCAGGGCCGCGTCGCTGATCGCGCGGTGCCGGGCGAGTGACTCCAGGTCGGAGCGGATGAGGGAATCGACGCCCTTCTGCTGGTTGTTGGCGTTGAGATTGCCCAACCGCACCTTGACGTCCGGGAGTTCGGCGATGGACTGCTGCTCGGCGGTGTGGATACGGCGCCGGGCACCGTCATACCAGTAGACCCGCAGCAGCCGGCTGTCCGCGAAGATCGTGCGGGCCTTGTCGATGAGCGCGTCGATCAGTCCCTCGGCGTCGAGGTCGAAGGCGCGCCGGTCCTCGGTTCCGGCGACGAGCCGACCCGCGGCCGCATACAGATACCCGGCGTCGACGAAGATCGCATGGGTCGATGGCGTCTTCGCCACCTCGGCGAGCATGCGCTGGAGCAGCTCATTGGTGCGGTCGATACGGGCGCCGAGCGCCGCGAGGTCGTCGTTCATCGCCTCCATTGTCCCGGCGGTCACGCTGTGAACACAACCGGTCCCAAAGGGTCTCCGAAGTCTCCTGTACCCGACAGTAGTTAGCCGTTCGAAAAATTTCCTTAGCGTAGGGAATGTTTGTAACACGCAGCTCGTTGACTACACACGTACAGCAATTCTCCTCAGGAGGATGACCAGACGAAGGGAGAAGCCATGCGCTTCGAGATCATGCGACTCGACGACGTCGACGGCACACCCGTGGACACCACCGTTGTGGACGCCGCCTCCGTCAAGCGGATCGTTCAGCAGGCCGCCGCCATAGGCCAGCGGCTGTGGATCCGTCCGGCCGACACCACGGCCTCGTAACAGACGCGGATCACCGCAGAAGCTTCAGAGCCCCTGCCCGGCACCGACGCCGGGCGGGGGCTCTGCGCTTGCACGGGGTTCAGCTCCCCTGGATCACCTGGGTGACCCCGTTGATGATCTGCTGCACGGCGATCGCGGAGAGCATCATTCCCGCGAGCCGTGTCACCAGGACCACGCCGCCGTCCTTGATGACCCGGATGATCAGCAGCGAGTACCGCATCACCAGCCACAGCACGACGTGGATGGCCAGGATCGCCACCCACACCGACACCTGCGTGGCGACACTGTCGGCCTTCTGCACGGCGAGGATGACGGAGACGATCGCACCGGGCCCGGCGAGCAGCGGCATGCCCAGCGGTACGAGCGCCACGTTCACGTCCTTGGTCTGCTTCGGCTCGTCCGTCTTTCCGGTGAGCAGGTCGAGCGCGATCAGCAGAAGCAGCAGCCCGCCCGCGATCATCAGCGCGGGGACGGAGACATGCAGATAGTCGAGGATCTGATGCCCCAGCAGCCCGAACACGGTGATCACAGCGCCGGCGACACAGACGGCCTGGAAGGCCATCCGCTTCTGCACCTTCGCCGGACGGCCGGAGGTCAGCGCCAGGAAGATCGGGGTGATCCCAGGGGGATCCATGATGACGAAAAGGGTGAGGAAGAGAGAGCCGAAGACAGCGACGTCGAACATGGGTGAGCCTTGCGAGAGAGTGGGTGACTGGTCAGCGGGGGTTGAGCTTCAGCCCGCTCCGCCGGCCCCCGGCACCGGGAACGCCCCGGTCGCCCGCCGCGTGATCTCCCCGTACACCTCGGGATCCGTCGTGTACTCGCCGAGCAGGACGGTCTTCCGGCTGCCGTGGTAATCGCTGGAGCCGGTGGTCAGCAGCCCCAGTTCCTTCCCCAGCCCTCGTAGCCGCTCACGCGTCTCCGGGTCGTGGTCCATGTGGTCGACCTCGATGCCGTCGAGGCCCGCGGCGGCCATCTCGGCGATCGCGGACTCCGGCACGGTGCGCCCCCGCTTGCTGGCCGCCGGATGCGCGAACACCGCGACCCCGCCCGCTGCCTTGATCAGCCGGATCGCCTCGAAGGGGTCGGTCTCGTGCTTCTCGACGAACGCCCGCCCGCCGTCCGCCAGCCAGTCCTGCGTGAAGGCGTCCCCCACGGTCGGCACGACGCCCAGCTCCACCAGCGCGGAGGCGACATGTGGCCGCCCCACGGACCCGCCACCGGCGATCCGCTCGACCTGCTCCCACGTCACCGCCACACCCAGCTCGTTCAGCTTCCCGATCATGCCCTTGGCCCGCGGCACCCGATCGTCCCGCACCAGCTCACGCTCGGCCAGCAGCGCCGGCTCCTCGGGATCGAACAGATAGGCCAGCATGTGCATGCTGATCCCGTCGATACGACAGGACAGCTCGGCCCCGGTGACAAGCGTCAGCCCCTCCGGCAGCGCGGCGATCGCCTCGGCGTGCCCACGGGTCGTGTCGTGATCGGTCAGCGCGACAACATCCAGTCCAGCCGCGGCGGCATTGCGCACCAGCTCAGCTGGGGTATCCGTACCGTCGGAAGCAGTGGAGTGGGTGTGCAGATCTATTCGCACGACGCAAAACACTCCAAGCGGGACGGCACCAAGGGGGACACCCAACAATAACGGCTGCTGGGCCCACCCAGGGGCGCGGGGAACTACGCGACAAGCCCCAACGAACCCGCAGCCGCCGACGATCAGCAGCCCCGAGCTACTGGGCGCTACGGCTCCAGCAAGCGCGGCGACAACGCACCGCAGGGAACCAAGTCCACCTCAGCCCCCGCATCCCGCAAATCCGTAAGCACCAGCTCGTCATACATCAGCAGCCCCGACTGCTCGGGCCACACCACCGCCCACAGCCACAACCCCCGCGCCTCACCGGCGAAAACCGCACGGTCGTCGGGCGACCCGGCGACATGCCACAACGGCGTAGGCCGCCCCGCGGCCAGCACCTTCGCCTGCGGCGGCTTCTCGACGTTCATGTACGGCCCCGGGTCGGGCCCGTCGATCCCCGCATATCGCGCACCGAGTCCGACACCAAGCTCCTCGGCGACCAGAATCAACTCGCCCATACCGCCGAGCGGCCCCGGCCCCGAGCACGCCACCGCCGTCGCACGCCCCCCGCTGCGGTCGTCGCCCGCACAGCCCACACCGGTGAACAGCCAGCCGACCGGGAGCGGCCACGGCATCCACACGGGTACCTGCGTGCGGTGCACCACGACACTGAGGGCCTCGACGCTGGGCGGGATCACGGGCTGCAGCGGATGCACGGTGCCGTGCACATCGCACTGCCAGGAATCGGCGAAGAGTCCGGGAGCCCTGACCCGGCCACCGCACTTCGGGCAACTGGGTTCGCCCCTCATAGGGCCCCACGGTCCTACCCCTGCTCCGCCACGTCAAGGACGATCACCCGTCCGGCCGGAGTGCCTGACCGGGCGTAACCAGATGCGCCTCACATTAATTAGCCGAGCCAACCAACTGTATGCGGTTGGTGAGATGGGTCACTCGGGCGGTCAGTCCAGCGGGACGGACCTGCGGGACGGATCCCGCAGGTCCGTTCCGTTCGTCAGCCAACGCTCCTGGAGGGCCTGGGCGCCGTGCACGCGCTTCCAGGCGGCCTCGTTCGGCGTCATGGGGAGCAGCGGCAGGAACTGGACGGGGTCCATCGGCTCATCGAGGTCCAGGTCCTCGACCAGGCCGCCCGGCTCGGCGACCAGGACCGAGGTGAAAGGGGCGCCGGGCCAGAGGGGATCGCCGACGTCCAGGGACGCACCGGGAGCCACGATCAGACCCTCCACCTGCGGAGAGGCGGCGAGGACGGCGAGCGGGCGGAGCACCTTGTCGGTGTCGGCGAGCCCGGATCGTACGGAGAGGACCAGCTCGGCGCGAGGGCCCTTGACCGGGTCGGCGAGGACCGCGGTGGGGTCCGTCATGGGGTGCGCGGACATACCCAGCGTGGCGTAGCGGACGATGTCGTCCTGCTGGAAACGCAGCACCTCGATGCGGTCGGTACCGAGGAAGGTGACCGCGGCGCGGGCGTCCGGTTCGCCCAGCGCGGTGCGCAACCGGGCCTCGACCAGAGGAAGAACATCAACCATGCGGTGAGCATAGAACTCGTCAGGACCGGGCAAACGAGCACCTTGACACTTCAGTCGGCTGATACTCTTGCCCGTGGTTCGGGGCAGCACGCTGCGGCGTCGCGATCGAGTCCCGACGCCGACGACACTCCCTTACGAGGGACCGGCCGGAGGAGGTGGGGCTGCAATGGATCGAAGTCGACCGTGCAGTAGCACCCGCTCTTCCCGCCGCTGACGTAGCCGCTCTGCTTCTCTAGCCGGCCGCCACCTCTCGCACGTTCTTCACCGCGGAAGAGCCTTCGTTTCGTATTGCCTGATCTGTCTGTCCCGCAGCAGTAGCTGAATCAGTAGCGAAGCTCACCACCGCGATGGTGCGGTGCTCCCCGCTTTGTGGACGTGCCAAACATGTGAAGTCAGGACGTCCCCATTCCGGGTAGTTCCACCCCTCGTCGGAGCCTTTCGCTGCCTGTCCGCGAAGGAGCCTGCCATGTCGATGATCCGCGACCTGCGTGCCGCCGTCCGTCCGTCCCGTCCGTCGCTCCGCAAGGACACCGCCGGGTACGACACGACGCGCGACCCGTCGACGCCCTCGGCCGTGGTCGACTGCGCCATCTACCGCGACGGCGCCCGCCTCCAGACCCCGACGCCGCTCACCCCGCACGAGGCGATGCGCCAGGTGCGGCGCGACGGGGGCTTCGTCTGGATCGGGCTGCACGAGCCCACCGAAGCCGAATTCTCCGGGATCGCAAGCGAGTTCGGGCTGCACCCGCTGGCCGTCGAGGACGCCGTCCAGGCCCATCAGCGGCCCAAGCTGGAGCGCTACGACGACTCCCTGTTCACCGTCTTCAAGACCATCCACTACATCGAGCACGACCAACTCACCGCCAGCAGCGAGATCGTGGAGACCGGCGAGGTCATGTGCTTCACCGGACGGGACTTCTTCATCACCGTCCGGCACGGCGGACAGGGCTCGCTGCGGGCACTGCGGCACCGGCTGCAGGACGACCCCGAGCTGCTCGCCAAGGGCCCCTCGGCGGTGCTGCACGCGATCGCCGACCACGTCGTCGACGGGTATGTCGCGGTCGCCGACGCAGTGCAGGACGACATCGACGAGGTCGAGACCGAGGTCTTCTCGCCGGGGCGCAAGGGCACCCCGCGCGGCACGGACGCCGGGCGGATCTACCAACTCAAGCGTGAGGTGCTGGAGTTCAAGCGTGCCGTAGCGCCGCTGCTGCGTCCCATGCTGCTGCTCAGCGAGCGGCCGATGCGGTTGATCGACCCCGACATCCAGAAGTACTTCCGGGACGTCGCCGACCACCTGGCCCGGGTGCAGGAGCAGGTCGTCGGCTTCGACGAGCTGCTCAACTCGATCCTCCAGGCCAACCTCGCGCAGGCGTCCGTCGCGCAGAACGAGGACATGCGGAAGATCACGTCCTGGGCGGCCATCATCGCCGTACCGACGATGGTGTGTGGTGTGTACGGCATGAACTTCGAGTACATGCCCGAGCTGCACTGGAAGTTCGGCTACCCGATGGTCCTGACCATCACCGTCGCCATCTGCTTCGGCATCCACCGCACCCTGAAGCGCAACGGCTGGCTGTGAGGGTCGCTGGCTAGGCTGGGCTCATGACACGTGAGCTGCTCGAGCAGGCCCTCGTCGAGGAGGCCACCAAGAAGTCCGGGCTCATCTGGGTCAAGGGGCCCGGCGGACCGGTCCGTGCGCTGTGGCATGTGTGGCACGAGGGCGCGGCCTGTCTGATCGGCGACGGGCCGGGCGAGCAGCCGCTGCCGGGGCTGGCCGACGGGGCCGCCGCCGAAGTGACCGTCCGCAGCAAGGACAAGGGCGGTCGGCTGGTCTCCTGGGCGGCGAAGGTCGTCGAGCTGTCGCCGGGATCCGAGCAGTGGGACGCCACGGTCGCCGAGCTCAAGGGCAAGCGGCTGAACGCACCCGACGGAGAGGCGATGCCGGAGCGGTGGGCTCGGGAGTGTCGCGTGGTGCGGCTGGAACCGACGGGGACGATTGCGCCCTTGCCTGCTGACCGGTTGGCCGAGCCACCGCTGCCGACGTCGGCGACGACACGTGAGCCGATTCCTGCGGGACTGCCGAAGTTGCTGATGAAGAAGCGTCGGCGCAAGTAACCGCTAGGACGTCGGCAGCGCCTTGCCGTAGTCCACCGTGTCGTCCTGCTTCGGTTCCTCGATCTTGAAGTCCTTGCCCCAGTCCGTGAAGAGCAGGGTGCCGGCGCTGCCCGCGCGGACCAGGCGGAGGGGATACGGCCGGCCCTCCAGGGAGACGTCGAGGGTGCCGCCGGAGCCCTTGTCGCCGGCGATGCGGATGGTGCGGGTGCCGGACTCCTCGTGGTGGCCGTCGGTCTCCAGGGTGCCGTGCAGGGTCAGCAGGCCGTCGAGGAGGACGCCCTTGTCGGTGAAGCCGCTGAACTTCTTGTACGAGGGGTCGCCCTGGGGCACCTTCACATACTTGCCCTCGAGCTTGTCGGCGGCGGCCGTGTCGGTGTCGTCGGATGCGTCGCCCTTGGCGTGCTCGGGATGCCAGAACTCCGCGTCCGCCTTCAGGAACAGCTGCTCACCGATCCGCAGCAGGTGGAACGTCGTCCCCTCGGCGCTGACCTCGCCCGAGCCGCCGTCGGACTTCAGGCGCATGTCGAGTTTGTAAGTGCGCCCGCTGGTGACCACGGTTCCGGAGAGGTGTACCGCGGTGGCGGACTCGGCGGCCGTGCGAGTCCGGCTCTGGATCTTGTCGGCCGGCAGCTTGCCGACCCCGTTCGTGCCCGCGTCGGGGTCCTCGCTGCATCCCGTCAGTGCCGCCGTGCCCGTCACGGCCAGGGCGCACATCGCGCTCACCAGCGTGGCACTGCGGGTACGGCCCTGGGGAATCGCAGTCACAGGTGGAGCTGCCTTTCTGACGAGGGTTCCTTCAGCGGCGTACCGCAGAGTACCGGGGCCGGGCGGGTCCGGCGGAGCCAGTCCGTCCGGACCGCTCACCAGGGCGGACCCGATCGGGACGGGCTAGCCTGAAGGCCGTTCGAGCGGGCAATTCAGAACATGTGTGAGCAACCTGTACGACACTTCGGAACAGATGCAGCAACCCGTACGAGAAGGAGGCGCAGCCATGGCAGCCGGCGCCCCCCGGATCTTCGTCTCGCACCTCTCCGGCGTCGCCGTCTTCGATCCGGCCGGTGATCAGGTCGGGCGGGTACGCGATCTCGTCGTCGTGCTGCGTGTCGGGCGGCGTCCGCCCCGGGTGATCGGACTGGTCGTCGAACTCGCCACCCGCCGCCGGATCTTCCTGCCCATGACCCGGGTGACCGGCATCGAGTCCGGCCAGGTCATCACCACCGGTGTGCTCAACGTCCGGCGCTTCGAGCAGCGGCCCACCGAGCGGCTGGTCTTCGGTGAGTTGCTCGACCGGCGCGTGACGCTGGCGGAGACCGGCGAGGAGGTCACGGTGCTGGACGTGTCGGTGCAGCACTTGCCGGCGCGTAGGGACTGGGAGATCGACCGGGTGTTCGTGCGCAAGGGCAGGAAGGGCGGCGCCTTCCGGCGGGCCAAGGGAGAGACGCTGACCGTCGAGTGGTCCCACGTCACCGGCTTCTCCCTGGAGGAGCACGGACAGGGCGCCGAGAGCCTCCTCGCCACCTTCGAGCAACTGCGCCCCGCCGACCTTGCGAATGTGCTCCACCACCTCTCCCCCAAACGGCGCGCGGAGGTCGCCGCCGCCCTGGACGACGACCGCCTCGCCGACGTACTGGAAGAACTCCCCGAGGACGACCAGATCGAGATCCTCGGCAAGCTGAAGGAGGAACGCGCGGCGGACGTCCTGGAGGCCATGGACCCCGACGACGCGGCCGACCTGCTGGGCGAACTGCCGGAGGAGGAGAAGGAGCGGCTGCTGGGTCTGATGCAGCCCGCCGAAGCGGCCGACGTACGGCGCCTGATGGCGTACGAGGAGCGCACGGCGGGCGGCCTGATGACCACCGAGCCGATCATCCTCCGCCCCGACTCCACCGTCGCCGACGCCCTCGCCCGCGTCCGCAACCCCGACCTGTCCCCCGCACTCGCCGCCCAGGTCTACGTCTGCCGCCCGCCCGACGAGACCCCGACCGGCAAGTACCTCGGCACGGTCCACTTCCAGCGCCTGCTGCGCGACCCGCCGTACACCCTGGTCAGCTCGCTCGTCGACGACGACCTGCTACCGCTCGCCCCGGATGCGGCGCTGCCCATCGTCGCCGGTTTCTTCGCGACGTACGACATGGTCGCGGCGCCCGTCGTCGACGAGTCGGGGTCGCTGCTCGGGGCGGTGACCGTGGACGACGTACTCGACCACATGCTGCCCGACGACTGGCGGGAGTCGGAGTTCGACGACCTGAGCGAGACCGCCGAGGGGGTGACGTCGAGTGGTCCCTGAGCGCGAGACCGCGACCCGCGAGCGCACGCCCGCCGGCGCGACGGCCGCCGCCAGGCCGCGCCACCCCCGCCTCGACCAGCCCGCCCCGCCCCGGCGCCGGGTCCTGCCGGAGTGGGACCCGGAGGCCTTCGGGCGGTTCAGCGAGCGCATCGCGCGCTTCCTCGGCACCGGGCGGTTCCTCGTCTGGATGACGTTCGCCATCATCATGTGGGTGCTGTGGAACGTGGCCGCGCCCAGCGTGCTGCGCTTCGACGAGTACCCGTTCATCTTCCTGACGCTGATGCTGTCGCTGCAGGCCAGCTATGCCGCGCCGCTGATCCTGCTCGCACAGAACCGGCAGGACGACCGCGACCGGGTCAACCTCGAACAGGACCGCAGGCAGAACGAGCGGTCGATCGCCGACACCGAGTATCTGACCCGGGAGATCGCCGCCCTGCGCATCGGCCTCGGCGAGGTCGCGACCCGGGACTGGATCCGCTCGGAACTCCAGGATGTGGTCAAGGAACTGGAGGACCGGCAGGACGGGCACGGCGTATTCCCGGCGGAACGGCCGCACGGACGTGACGTAGACGACCGCTGACGGGCTTTCCGGGGTACTTGTGAGGCGCCGTACCATCGTCCTTATGGCTATGGAAGACGCGGTGCGCGAAGCACTGTCGACGGTGAACGACCCCGAGATCAACCGCCCCATCACCGAACTCGGGATGGTCAAGTCGGTTCAGATCGGTGCGGACGGAGCGGTCGCGGTCGCCGTGTACCTGACGGTTTCCGGCTGTCCGATGCGCGACACGATCACGCAGCGCGTGACGGAGGCGGTGTCGCGGGTCGAAGGCGTCACCCGCGTCGACGTCGAACTCGACGTGATGAGTGACGAGCAGCGCAAGGAACTGGCCGCCGCCCTGCGCGGCGGCACGGCCGAGCGCGAGGTCCCCTTCGCCAAGCCCGGCTCCCTCACCCGCGTGTACGCGGTCGCCTCCGGCAAGGGCGGCGTCGGCAAGTCCTCCGTCACCGTCAACCTCGCGGCGGCGATGGCGGCGGACGGCCTCAAGGTGGGCGTCGTCGACGCCGACATCTACGGCCACTCCGTGCCCCGCATGCTGGGCGCCGACGGCAGTCCCACCCAGGTCGAGAACATGATCATGCCGCCGTCCGCCAACGGCGTGAAGGTCATCTCCATCGGCATGTTCACGCCGGGCAACGCCCCGGTGGTCTGGCGCGGCCCGATGCTGCACAGGGCGCTGCAGCAGTTCCTGGCGGACGTCTACTGGGGCGACCTGGACGTGCTGTTGATGGACCTCCCACCTGGCACGGGCGACATCGCCATCTCGGTCGCCCAACTGGTGCCGAACGCGGAGATCCTCGTAGTCACCACGCCCCAGCAGGCCGCCGCCGAGGTAGCCGAGCGCGCCGGCTCCATCGCCGTCCAGACCCACCAGAAGATCGTCGGCGTCGTCGAGAACATGTCCGGCCTCCCCTGCCCCCACTGCGGCGAGATGGTCGACGTCTTCGGCACGGGCGGCGGCCAGGTCGTCGCCGACGGCCTCACCCGCACCACCGGCACGAACGTCCCCGTCCTCGGCAACATCCCCATCGACGTCCGCCTCCGCGAGGGCAGCGACGAGGGCAAGCCGATCGTCCTGACCAACCCGGACTCCCCCGCGGGCTCCGCACTACGGGCGATCGCGGGGAAGCTGGGGGGACGGCAGAGGGGCTTGTCGGGCATGTCGCTGGGAATCACGCCGAGGAACAAGTTTTAACGGACGGCGGGGAAACGCCTTCAGGGGCGCGGGGAACTGCGCGACAAGCCACAACCGACCCGCACTCGCCACACAACCTGAGGCCCTACGGCGAGGGGGCGCCGCAAACCCGGCGGCGCCCTTTGTCATGCGTACGCCGCAACGTCCTTGATCACGGCGAAGCCAAGCCCATACGCACTCATCCCTCTCCCGTACGCCCCCACATGCACCCCTTCCGGCGTGGACCCGGCCAGCACCCAGCCGAACTCGGACTCCCGGTAGTGGAACGGCGTAGGCACCCCGTCCACAGGCAGGGACAACGTCGACCACGCCGACCCGGCGAGATCGTCGGCCAGCGCCCACGCCGTCTCCGTCTGCTGCTCCAGCCAGTCGTCCCGCAGGGAGTGGTCCATCTGCCCGGGCCAGGTGAAGGACAGCAGCCCCACCCCCGCCAGCCACGCCGCCGAGGACACCGACGTGGCCTCCAGCAGCCCCGTACCGTCGGCGCTCCGCCGGGACGGATTCGCCGCGACGGTCACCACGACCGCGAACTTCTCCCTCGCATCGGCAGCGGCAACGGTCTCGCTGCGGACGGAGGGCTCGTCACCGTGCCCGATCGACCCGTGCTCCACCGCCCCGTCGGCCGCCGTCCCCACCTGCATCAGCCAGCGCGGCCCCGTGAAGGCCTCGTCGAGGCCGTACCACGGGAAGGACGCCAGCAGGTAGCCGTCGACCGTATGCCGGGCGGAGGGGACCTGTTGTCCACCCTCCGCGGCTGCAGGCTGCGCGACTCGACTCGTCGTCTCCATGTGCCCGGACGCCTCCTCGCTCGTGTCGGGCCGGTACGGCCCGCCCCCCTTGCTCTCGTCGGCCCGGGACGGCCGGCCCTCTCGGGCGCGGTCATCCGGTCCGCACAACAACTCGGCAGCATATCCACAGCACTCGGGGCAGCCGGGAAATCGCCCGGCGCGTGGGCCGCTCGGACGCCGTCTTCAGGCCGCAGGGCGCAGCGGCGGAGTATGAAACGCGTCACGTACGACGCCGGCGGGCGCCGCGGCCGTACGGCTCTGGCGGCGTCGTACGCACTGCTCAGCCGGCGTCGTACGAACGCTCACGTGGCGTCGTAGTCGACCGGCGGGCGCTCGTCGCGCGGGCTCTCGGGCTTCTTCGTCATGTCGATGCGGGAGCCGGACGAACCCGACGACGCGGCGGAGGACGAGGACGACGAGGAGTCGGCGTCGCGGCCCTGGACCGCGTCCGTGACCTCGGCCATCTCCTTCTTCAGGTCGAAGCCGTTGCGGATCTCCTTGATCCCCAGTTCGTCGTTGTCCAGCTGCTTGCGGATGAACGTCTTGGGGTTGAGGTCCTCGAACTCGAAGTCCTTGAACTCCGGCCCGAGTTCCTCGCGGATGTCCTGCTTGGCGCTCTCCGAGAACTCACGGATCTTGCGGACGGTCCGCATGACGTCCTGGATGACCTTCGGAAGCTTTTCCGGACCGAAGACGAGCACGGCGAGGACAACGAGCGTGATCAGCTCGAGCGGTCCTATGTCATTGAACACCTGAAGCTCCTTGCGAGTCCCTCGGTCCTCGGCCCTCGGTGGTCTGTGTGGGTCTTCCGTGGTCCGGGCCGGGTCCACGGTACCCGGCGATGCCGTACGACCGGTACTGTCCCGAGGCCTCCGAATGCGGGTAGGAGTGCGGTTTTCGGAATTGTTTGCCTTGTGGGGGCGCTGATGGGGCGGCTTGGCGGGTCCGGACTGTGACGTTTCTGTAAGTCTTGGCGGGTCACGGTTTTCGGGGTGTTTCAGTCGGCGTCGGAGGAGCCGAGCACGAGCGCGATCCGGATCTCCTTGCCGTCGCGCTCCAGCGTCAGCTCCAGACGGTCGCCGGGGCGGTGGGCGCGGGTCTTGACGATCAGTTCCTCACCGGAGTGGATGCGCTGGCCGTCGACCTCGGTGATGACGTCGCCCGCCTTGATGCCGGCCTTGTCGCCGGGGCCGCCCGCGTTGACCGCGGGGCCGCCGCCGGTGTCCTCCGTGCCGACGCGAGCGCCGTCGCCGGCGTAGCCCATGTCGAGGGTGACGCCGATGACCGGATGGGTCGCCTTGCCGGTGTTGATCAGCTCCTCGGCGACGTGCTTGGCCTGGTTGACGGGGATGGCGAAGCCGAGCCCTATCGAACCGGCCTGGCCGCCGTCCAGGTCGGAGCCGTCGCCGGCGGAGCGGATGGCGGAGTTGATGCCGATGACGCGGGCCTCGGCGTCGAGGAGGGGCCCGCCGGAGTTGCCGGGGTTGATGGGCGCGTCGGTCTGCAAGGCATCGACGTACGACACATCACTTCTGTCGCCGCTCTCGCCGCCCGCCGTGATGGGCCGCTCCTTGGCGCTGATGATGCCGGAGGTGACCGTGCCGGCCAGGTCGAAGGGGGCGCCGATGGCGACGACGGGGTCGCCGACCTGGACGTTGTCGGAGTTGCCGAGCCTCATGGGCTTGAGTCCTGTGACGCCGCTGACCTTGACGACAGCGAGGTCATAGCCGCCGTCCCGGCCTACGACCGTGGCCTTGGCGGTGTCGCCGCTGTGGAACGTCACCGAGATCTCGCCGCCTGTGCCGGCCGGTTCCACGACGTGGTTGTTGGTGAGGATGTGGCCGCGGTCGTCCAGCACGAAGCCGGTGCCGGTGCCCTGTGCTTCGCTCCCGCTGACATGCAGGGTGACCACGCTGGGCAGCGCCCGCGCGGCGATCCCCGCGACACTGTCCACCGGCCGCCCGGTGGGCTCCACATCGGCCTGCGGCAACTCCACACTCCCCACGCCACCATTCCGCTCGAGGTACGCCCCTACGGCGCCCCCGACGCCCCCGGAAACCAGCGCCAGCAGCAAGGCACCGCCGAGCAGAGCCTTGCGTGCGCGCTTACGGCGCTGGGTGGTGGTGGGTACGGCCGCGCCGTTCTGCTGGAGGGGGCCGGTGACGGGGGCCCAGGGGTCGTAGTTCTGCCAGGGGTTGGCGGGGGGTGGGAAGGGGGTGGTGGGCGGAGCGGGCGCGGTGGGGGCTGGCGCGGCGGGAGGCAGGGCAGGGATCGGCGTCGGGGGCGGGTTCGGTACTGGCGCCGATGTGCCGTGAGCCGGCGTCGTCGTGGGCGCGGGTGCGGGCGTGCCGTTCGTCGGCGTCGGCACACGCGTTGGCGCCGACGTGTCCTGCGTAGCCGCGGGCGTCGGCGTGCCCTCGGCCGGTGTGGTCGCCGGGTGCTGGACCGGCGGGGCGGGTGCCCAGGGGCCGGGCTCGCCGTACGGCGGGGTGCTGTACGGGTCGGGGTCGTGCAGGGGTTTGGGGCGCTCGGTGGTCGACTCCCTGTCCGCCTGCGAAACCGGCGTCACGGAGGGCTGAGCCCGCACGAAGTCGTCCTCGGCCCCCGCCTCTGCAGGAAGCCGCAGCTCGAAGTCCCCCTCGGCCGAGCCCGTGTCACCCCGACCTCCCGCAGGCTGCTCCAACTCGAAGTCACCACCGCGACTCCCCGCCGGCCGATCCAGCTCGAAGTCCCCATCCCCCGAAGCCCTGCCACCGCCGCCTACCCCCGACAGCCGGGCCGACTCGAAGTCGCCGTCGGCCGCCTCGGGCGGTGTCGCCTCGGCCTGCGTCGGGGAAGCGCCCTGGGCCACGTCCGCAGGGGGCTGCGGGCGAGGTCGGCTCCACCACTTCGACTTCGTGGGCTTCCCCTCGTTCATGCTCTCCCCACAGCTGGCCGCGGCACGGCTCGTCGGCGGTGGCCGCAGATCGTCTACTCCGCGCCCGGCTGCCTGCCTGGGCGCGGCTCACCCTGGATTCAACCAGGTTCACGCGCCGTAGCGCAGAGGTCTGGTCAGTGGCCCCTGCCGGGGGAGCCGGACGGGGCTGTGGGGGACGAGGCCGTGTCGGGGGCGGGCGCGGCGAACAGGCCGGGGTGCGTGATCTCCGGGACGGTGGACCACGAGGTGAGGGTGAGCGGCGGGGTGGAGTTGAGCGGACGTATCAACGGGGACATGGCGGCCGCACCGGCGACCACCGGCGTGGTCAGCGGATGTGCCGCGGCCTGCTGGCCGTGTCCGCCGCCGGGGGCCGGAACGCCGGGCAGCAGTGGGGCCGAGACGGCGGTCGGGGCGACCGGGGTCTGACCGAGCGGCGTCTGCTGGCCGCCCTGGGCGAGCAGTGGGCCGACGCCGACACCTCGGCGGCGCTGGTTCTCGGGCGCCGTCGCGGCTCCCGAGCCCTGTGTCCGCATCGGGGTCACATTGCTGCCGCCGGAGCCGTCCCGCGCGGCGTTCGTGGTCTCGCCGGTGCCGGTGGTGACCCCGCCGAGCGCGATCGCGGCCAGCGACACCGCTCCGGCCGCGACGAACGCGAACCGCATTCCGCGCGAGGCCGACCGCTCGGCCTCATGGCGGCTGACGTCGTGTATACGGAAGCCACGGCCCGCCGACGGAAGCATGGAGTCATGCGCGCGGGCGGGGACGTAGCCGAACTCGAAGCGCTCGCTCCGCTTCATCCCGAAGACGCCGGCAGCCGCGGGCCGTCCGGAGAGTCCGTCACCCAACCCGTCCAGCGGAGAGCCACCATCGCTGTCACCTCCCCCCGGCAGCCCCTGGAGGCGGGCCAGGAAGCTCTCGGAAGGGGGCGGCGGGGCCGCTTCCGCGAAGACGTTCTTCAGACGGCGCTGCGCGTCGGCCTCTGCCTTGCACTTCGAGCAGGTGGCCAGATGCGCGAGCACACGCTCGCGCGCCTCATGACCGAGCTCGCCGTCGACCAGCGCGGCGAGTCGGTCTCCCAGGTGCTGTTCTGCGAGGTGCCCCTCGGCGGGTTTGGGCCGTGATCCACTCACGCGGACGCGCCCCCTCCCCCAGTACCGGGACACGGGCCGCGAAGGAGCGGCGCTCGGCCCGGGCCTCGGGCGACCGGTGCGCCAGGGCCTTGCGCAGCTGCGAGCGGCCGCGGTGAATACGGGACCGGACCGTGCCGAGCTTGACCCCGAGGGTCGCGGCGATCTCCTCGTACGACAGTCCTTCGATGTCGCACAGGACGACCGCGGCCCGGAACTCGGGCGCGAGCGTGTCGAGGGCCTGCTGGACGTCCGCGTCGAAGTGCGCGTCGTTGAAGATCTGCTGCGGGTTGGGCTCGCGGCTGGGCAGGCGCTCCGCCGCGTCGTCGCCGAGCGCGTCGAAACGGATGCGCTGCTTGCGGCGGACCATGTCCAGGAACAGGTTCGTGGTGATGCGGTGCAGCCAGCCCTCGAAGGTGCCCGGTGTATAGGTCGACAGGGAGCGGAAGACGCGGACGAAGACCTCCTGGGTGAGGTCCTCGGCGTCGTGCTGGTTGCCGGTGAGGCGGTAGGCCAGGCGGTAGACCCGGCCGCTGTGGGTGCTGACGATCTCCTCCCAGGTGGGCGGAGTCCACGCCTGCCCGTCCGCGTCGCTGGAGAAGGTCGCGGTCTGGGCGTAGTCGCCGGCGTGGCGGTGGTCAGCAGCGGTGTCGTTCACGGATTTCGGCTTGCCTGCCGATCCGAGAAAGCGCCGCAGCACTCCTCCCCGATCCCCAGGCGCAGCCGCACCTCCCCTGTCGGCTCTGGTGGTGTCCAGTGGAGCCCCTACCATAGCCACCTCGCCCGTTAGCTCCGGATAAGCGGTTTTGCGAGAAATTGATCTGGGCTGATACGGCTCATGCGGCTGCGTCAGCACTTGCTCGCCGTCCCGCACCTCTTCGTGATCCATCCGTGTCCCCCGCTCTTGTCTCCCACCCCCTTAAACGCCCGGTCCCATCTGCGGGTTCCCGGGCGCAACGGATACAGTCACGCCCAGGTACACACGGGGACAGGAGAGGGTCATTACCGGCAACCGGCAGACGAGCTGGGCGTTCGCCGACGCCTATGTCGCCGAGGACGAAGCCCTGCGCTGGGCCCGTGACCGGGCCCGCGAGGCGGGGCTGCGCTCGGTGTCGCCCGGCGCGGGCGCCGCGCTGCGGATGCTCGCCGCCACCGTGGACGCCAAGGCGGTCGCGGAGATCGGTACCGGCACCGGCGTCTCCGGGATCCATCTGCTGCACGGTATGCGGCCGGACGGCGTGCTGACCACCGTCGACCCCGAGCCGGAGCACCAGCAGTTCGCCCGCCAGGCCTTCCGCGCCTCCGGCTTCGCCAGCAACCGGGCCCGCTTCATCCCCGGCCGCGCCCTCGACGTCCTGCCCCGTCTCGCCGATGTCGGCTACGACCTCGTCTTCTGCGACGGTGACCGGCAGGAGGTCATGGACTACCTCGCTGAATCGTTGCGCCTGCTGCGCCCCGGCGGCCTGGTCGTCTTCGAGGGCGTCTTCGCCAACGGCCGGACGGTGGACTCCGGACCGCAGCCGACCGAGGTGCTGCGGCTGCGAGAGCTGCTGCGCGCGGTGCGCGAGAGCCAGGAGCTGGTGCCGTCGCTGCTGCCGGTGGGCGACGGGCTGCTCTGCGCGGTCAAGCGCTGACCCGACATCCCGGTCCGGCCCTGACGGCCGTACGGCAAACAGCCGCCCCGGCATCTCATACGATGCCGGGGCGGCTGAAAGGGTATGGTCGCTTGCGCGTCAGCCGACGACCTTCTTGAGGGCATCGCCCAGCGCGTCGGCCTCGTCAGGGGTCAGCTCGACGACGAGTCGACCGCCGCCTTCGAGCGGAACGCGCATGACGATGCCCCGCCCCTCCTTGGTCACCTCGAGCGGGCCATCGCCCGTCCGCGGCTTCATGGCCGCCATGCTCGTTCCCCTTCCTGAAACCAGCTCATAGTCAAAGCCGACGGCCCTGGAGGGCATGCGCGGACCCTGCCCAAAGGGCGCAGGAGACGCGACACCGGCATCGAACACATTGCTTCCAAGCCATTATCCCGCATCTCAGGACCCGATGACCAACATCAGTCGGCATCGCTTGGGCAACGCGCGCGAGCAAAACCACTCAATTCGGCGATGTGACTGCGATACTGCGCCGCCGCTCGCACCGCCGCCGCACGAATCGTGTCATGAATTCTTTGACGCAGGTCACACGTCCGTTCCGGTCCGTCATCGGTGATCTACGCCATGCTGTCCTGAGACAGGACGTACCGACGAGTACGCCGGAGCCGCACACCGGAGGGGACAGCCATGGCCGACACCGTGCTCTACGAGGTCAGCGACGGGCTTGCGACGATCATCCTGAACCGCCCCGAGGCGATGAACGCGCTGAACGTCGCGACGAAGGTCGCGCTGCGCGATGCGGTTCTGACGGCAGCCGCCGACGACGCCGTACGGGCCGTGCTGCTGACCTCCGCCGGTGAGCGGGCGTTCTGCGTGGGTCAGGACCTCAAGGAGCACATCGGCCTGCTGGCGGCCGACCGGGAGACCGGCTCGCGGCAGACCATGACCACGGTGCGGGAGCACTACAACCCCATCGCGCGGGCGCTGACGGAGATGCGCAAGCCCGTCGTGGCCGGGGTGAACGGCGTGGCGGCGGGTGCCGGGTTCGGGTTCGCGCTGGCCGCGGACTATCGAGTCGTGGCCGACTCGGCTGCCTTCAATACGTCGTTCGCGGGCGTGGCGCTGGCTGCGGACTCCGGAATCTCATGGACGCTGCCCCGGGTGGTCGGACCCGGGCGAGCGGCTGATCTGCTGCTCTTCCCGCGGAGCATCAAGGCGCAGGAGGCGTACGAGCTGGGGATCGCGAACCGGGTCGTGCCGTCCGCCGAGCTGCGGGCGGAGGCCGAGAAGACGGCTCGGGCGTTGGCGGCGGGGCCGACGGTGGCTTACGCGGCGATCAAGGAAGCGGTGGCCTTCGGCATGTCGCACTCTCTTGCCGAGACGTTGGAGAAGGAGGACGAGTTGCAGACTCGGGCTGGGTCTTCTGAGGACCATGCGATCGCTGTGCAGGCCTTTGTCAATAAGGAACAGCCGAAGTATTTGGGCCGGTAGAGCTCGGGACAGTAGCGCCGTCGGGGGGTGCGGGTCCGTGGGGGCTGGTCGCGCAGTTCCCCGCGCCCCTTACGGGGCGCTCCTGGCCACGCATGATTCCAGGTGGTCGTCCACCAGGCCGCACGCCTGCATCAGGGCGTAGGCCGTTGTGGGGCCTACGAAGCGCAGGCCCCTTTTCTTCAGGGTCTTCGACAGGGCCGTCGACTCCGGAGTGACCGCCGGGACGTCGCCGAGCGTCTTCGGGACCGGGCGGGTCGTCGGGTCCGGGGCGTGGGACCAGATGAGGGCGTCCAGCTCACCCGGCGTCCAGTCGGACAGCACGCGTGCGTTGGCGAGTGTTGCGTCGATCTTGGCGCGGTTGCGGATGATGCCGGGGTCGGCGAGGAGGCGGTCCTTGTCGGTGTCCGTGAAGGTGGCCACCTTGGCGATCTCGAAGCCGGCGAAGGCGGTGCGGAAGCCGGGGCGGCGGCGCAGGATGGTGATCCAGGACAGGCCGGACTGGAAGGCTTCCAGGCTGAGGCGTTCGAAGAGGGCGTCGTCGCCGTGGACCGGGCGGCCCCACTCCTCGTCGTGATACGTCACGTAGTCCGGCGTGGACAGGGCCCAGGGGCAGCGCAGGGCGCCGTCCGGGCCGGCGACGGCCTGGCCCTCGCTCACTGCTGGTCCCCCTCGGTGTGCTTGTCCATGGAGTGGCGGGCGGCCCGCGCACCGGCCAGTGCGGACTCCAGGTCGGCGATACGGGCGTCGCGCTCGGCAAGCTCAGCGCCGAGGCGGCTGAGGGCGTCGTCCACGTCGGCCATGCGGTAGCCGCGGGCGGCGAGCGGGAAGCGGAGGCCCTCCACGTCGCCGCGGCTGACCGGGCGGTCCAGCGGCAGCGGGTCCTGGAGGCGCTCGGGGGCGACCTCCGGCAGCGGGCCGTCCTCGCCGCCGCCCAGCACGGCGAGGGTCACCGCGGCGACGACCACGGCTAGCGCGACGACCAGGAACAAGAACATAACCATCGCTGAGGGTCCCCACGAGATCGGTCGGATGTGTCGGGTGTATCAGGGTCCGATCGTGCCATGCGAGTCTGACAGTCAGGGTCGCAGGCGGCCCAAGGCCTGGATGTACCAGGGAAGTACTAGGAGAGGTCACAGGGGATGCTCAGGCTGGGCAGGCGGGAATTCGGGCCGCATGAGCCGGTGATCATGGCGATCGTGAACCGGACCCCGGACTCCTTCTACGACCAGGGGGCCACCTTCCGTGACGAGCCCGCCCTCGCGCGCGTGGAGCAGGCGGTGTCAGAGGGTGCTGCGATCATCGACATCGGCGGGGTCAAGGCGGGGCCGGGCGAAGAGGTGTCGGCCGAGGAGGAGGCGCGGCGGACGGTCGGCTTCGTGGCGGAGGTGCGGCGGCGCTTCCCGGACGTGATCATCAGCGTGGACACGTGGCGGCATGACGTCGGGGAGGCGGTGTGCGAGGCCGGGGCGGATGTGCTGAACGACGCGTGGGGCGGGGTCGATCCGGGGCTTGCGGAGGTTGCTGCGCGGTACCGGGTGGGGCTGGTGTGCACGCACGCGGGTGGGGCTCAGCCGCGGACCCGGCCGCATCGGGTGACGTACGACGATGTCATGGCCGACATTCTGCGGGTGACCGTGGGGCTGGCTGAGCGGGCGGTGTCGCTGGGGGTGCCCCGGGAGTCGGTGATGATCGATCCTGGGCATGACTTCGGGAAGAACACGCGGCACAGTCTTGAGGCGACGCGGCGGTTGGGGGAGATGGTCGGGACGGGGTGGCCGGTGTTGGTGTCCTTGTCCAACAAGGACTTTGTGGGGGAGACGTTGGATCGGCCCGTGAAGGAGCGGGTGGTGGGGACGTTGGCGACGACTGCGGTGTCCGCTTGGCTCGGGGCGCAGGTGTATCGGGTGCATGAGGTTGCCGAGACGCGGCAGGTGCTGGACATGGTTGCGTCGATCGCGGGGCGTCGGCCGCCGGCTGTTGCCCGGCGGGGGCTGGCGTAGGCGTTTTTTCGCCCCCGCCGCCCCTACCCGTCCCATCCTCAAGGGGCTCCGCCCCTTCGACCCCGTTCCGGGGGTCGGCCTCCGGACCCCCGCTCCTCAAACGCCGGAGGGGCTGAAAAGAATCAACCGCGCGAGGGCTGAAAAGCTACCTCCCCGCCTCCTTCGACACCAACGCCACCGCCTCGTCCACATCGTCCGTCACGTGGAACAGCATCAGGTCCTTCTCGGATGCCTTGCCCTGGGCGATCAGGGTGTTCCTGAGCCAGTCGATGAGGCCGCCCCAGTAGGCGCTGCCGAAGAGGACGATGGGGAAGCGGGTGACCTTCTGGGTCTGGACGAGGGTGAGGGCCTCGAAGAGTTCGTCGAGGGTGCCGAGGCCGCCGGGGAGGACCACGAAGCCCTGGGCGTACTTGACGAACATCATCTTCCGGACGAAGAAGTAGCGGAAGTTGAGACCGATGTCGACGTAGGGGTTGAGGCCCTGTTCGAAGGGGAGCTCGATGCCCAGGCCGACGGAGATGCCCTTGGCCTCGCAGGCGCCCTTGTTGGCTGCCTCCATGGCGCCGGGGCCGCCGCCTGTGATCACTGCCCAGCCGGCCTCCACCAGGCCGCGACCCAGGCGGACGCCCGCGTCGTACTCCGGTGAGTCCACCGGTGTACGGGCGGAGCCGAAGACGCTGATCGCGGGCGGGAGTTCGGCGAGGGTGCCGAAACCTTCGATGAACTCCGACTGGATGCGCAGGACGCGCCAGGGGTCGGTGTGGACCCAGTCCGAGGGGCCGCCGGCGTCCAGCAGCCGCTGGTCGGTCGTACTCGCCGTGACCTGACTCCGCCGCCGGAGGACCGGTCCCAGGCGCTGCTCCTCCGGTGGCCGCTTCTTGCCCTCGGGGTTCCCGGTAGCCATGTGCGCTCCCTCCGCTTGCGGTATTTCCACCTCAGCGTAGATCCAGGCCGGTTACGGACGGGGGACATCGGCATGTCCGCCGCCCGCATCCGCCGCGTCGTCACGCCGTCAGCCAGGCCTTCAGACGCTTCTCCCCCGCCAGGATCTTCGCCGTCTCCACGCGCTCGTCACGCTTGTGGGCCAAGTGCGGGTTCCCCGGGCCGTAGTTCACCGCCGGGACGCCCAGCGCGCTGAAGCGGGAGACGTCCGTCCAGCCGTACTTGGGCATCGGGGTGCCCCCGACCGCCTCGATGAAGGCCGCGGCCGCCGGGTGGGAGAGGCCGGGGAGGGCGCCGCCGCTGTGGTCGTCCACCACGAATTCGGTCACCCCGCAGTCCGCGAACACCTCGTGGACGTGGGCGATCGCCTCCTCCTCCGTACGGTCCGGCGCGTAGCGGAAGTTGACGGTCACGACGCATTCGTCCGGAATGACGTTTCCGGCGACGCCGCCCGAGATGCCCACCGCGTTCAGGCCCTCGCGGTACTCCAGGCCGTCGATGACCGGGTAGCGCGGCTCGTAGGCCGCCAGCCGCGCCAGGATCGGGGCCGCCGCGTGGATCGCGTTCGAGCCCATCCAGCTGCGCGCGGAGTGGGAGCGCTCGCCGCTCGTCTTGAGCAGCATCCGCAGGGTGCCCTGGCAGCCGCCCTCGACCTGCCCGTCCGACGGCTCCAGCAGCACCGCGAAGTCGCCCTCGATCCACTCGGGGTGGGCCTCCGCCACATGCTTGAGGCCGTTCAAGTCGGCGGTGACCTCTTCGTTGTCGTAGAAGACGAAGGTCAGGTCGCGGTTCGGCGCGGGGACGGTGGCCGCGATGCGCAGCTGGACCGCCACGCCCGACTTCATGTCACAGGTGCCGCAGCCCCACAGGACGCCGTCCTCGTCCAGCCGCGACGGGACGTTCTCGGCGATCGGGACCGTGTCGATGTGGCCGGCGAGGATCACGCGCTCGGCGCGGCCCAGGTTCGTACGGGCGACGACGTTGTTGCCGTACCGCTCGACCGTCAGGTGCGGCAGGGCGCGCAGGGCGGTCTCGATCGCGTCGGCGAGGGGCTTCTCGGTGCCGCTCTCCGAGGGGAAGTCGACGAGCTGCGCGGTCAGCCGCGCGGCGTCCAACGTGAGGTCAAGCGGGATGTCGGCCATGGAGTCGACCCTAACCCGCCAGGCCTTCGGCCCACTTTCCCCACCGGACCCATACCCCTCGGTAACCTCGGCTACCTTGTACGAATGCCAGCGCCATCCCCTGCTCGACGACGCCGCGGCCGCCTCTTCCGTTTCGGGGCGGCCTTCGTGGTCCTGCTGTCCATCGCCGGTTATCTCGTGATGCAGTACATCACCGGCGGCACAGGCACACCGGGATGCAAGGTGGTGTCGGGCCAGGACGGCGGGACGGCCTACGAGTTCACGCCCGAGCAGGCGGTGAACGCGGCGACGATCACCGCCGTCGGCACCGCGCGCGGCCTGCCCGAGCGGGCGGTGGCGATCGCGCTGGCGACCGCGATCCAGGAGTCGGCGCTGCGCAACATCGACCACGGCGACCGGGATTCGCTCGGCCTGTTCCAGCAGCGGCCCTCGCAGGGCTGGGGCACGCAGAAGCAGATCATGGACCCGACCTACGCGGCGGGCATCTTCTACGAGCATCTGGCCAAGGTCCCCGGCTACACCCGCCTCCCGCTCACCGTGGCCGCGCAGCGCGTGCAGCGCAGCGGCTTTCCGGAGGCCTACGCCAAGCACGAGCCGGACGCCGTGCTGCTCGCCGCCGCTCTCACCGGACGCTCGGCGGCCACCCTGACCTGTGCGGGACGCCCGGGTGCCACCCGCGCGGAAGGGACCGAGACGGTACGGTCCGCGCTCGCCCGGGACTTCGGGCGCGACGGGCTGGAGCCGGCCGGCGCGGTGGTGAGCGACGCGGCGTCGTCGACTCCCACGCCCTCCCCGAGCATCGAGAGCAACGGACGGACCCTGACGCTGCCCGTGACCGACGACTCCGACGGCGGCACCGGGCGCAGCCTGACGCAGCGCGGCTGGCAGCTGGCGCACTGGGCCGTGGCCAACGCCTCCGACCTGCATATCGAACGCGTCTCCTACGCCGGACGGGTGTGGACCGCCGGGAACACGGACAGCCGGTGGCGGCCGGCGGTCGGCGCGGGCACCGCCGGTGCGGAGAAGAACACGGCGGACACGGCTGACTCGGTCCGAGTCGTGACCGCGCAGTAGTACGGAAGGTCGCTCGCGGGAGTTATGCGCGGCACGCGCGGGCGACGGTGTGCTCAGGTTTTCGCGCCGTCACCCCCGTATACGCCAAATCCCTTGAGAACAAAGGGCTGTAAGGATTCGGCAGAGTTTCGAGCGGGGCACCGTTTGCCCGTTTTTATCCGCAGCCGATAATGCGACGCATTACCAACTCTTTACGTTGGCCCGCCGCAACCTTCGCGGGCTTCGAGCGGTAGTCACTGCGTCCGAGCCCGCTCGATCAACCACCGCAGGCCGGCGGCCAGTCGGTCGCGGAGGGGGATCAACTGCCGGGCAAGGTCGGACACTCCAACGTTCTCTCCCGTCAAAGGAGCATTATGTCCCTCCCCCTGACCCGCCGGATCGCCCGTACCGCGCTGCTCGTCGCAGCGGGAGCGGCAGCCGGGGTCGGTGCGGCCGGCTCCGCCAGCGCGGCCCCCGAACTGCCGGCCACCCCGAACCTCAGCGGGCTGACCGCCCTGGACGGGGCGAGCGTCGGCGACAGCGTCGACGGTACGGCGCAGCACGTCACCGGGCTCGCGGGTGAAGCCGGCAGCAACGCGGTCAAGAACGCGGTGCCGGCCGCGGGCAAGACCGGCGGCAAGGCGGTCAAGAAGGCGACGCCGGCGGCGCAGAAGACCGCCGGGGACGCGGCGGGGTCGGCCGGGGCCCTCCTCGGCGACGCGACCGCCGCGGCGGCGGACAGTGGCGTGTCGACGGGGTCCCTCACGCAGAGCGGGCTGCCGGCTGCGCCGTCCGTGCCGGTGCAGCTGCCGGTCGGCTGACCGCCTGGGTTTGGCCGCGACGGGGTTCAGGGACGTTTCCTGGGCCCCGTCGTTTTGTGTGTCTACGTCGGCAGGGGCCGGGGCGTGTTCAGCCGGTGCCTGGCGCTGCAGGCCGTGCCCACCCGTTCCGCCCTGCGGAACGAATGCCCACAGCGGTCAGCGGTCAGCTGTCACGCCAGGCGTTCTACCGCCGCCTGCACCCTCTCGTCCGTCGCTGTGAGAGCCACTCGTACGAACTTTTTGCCTGCCTCGCCGTAGAAGTCGCCCGGTGCGACCAGGATGCCGAGGGCGGCGAGGTGGGCGAGGGTGTCCCAGCAGGACTCGTCTCTCGTGGCCCAGAGGTAGAGGCTGGCCTCGCTGTGTTCGATGCGGAAGCCGTGGGTGAGGAGGGCTGCGCGGAGGGACTCGCGGCGGGCGGCGTAGCGGTCGCGCTGGATGCGGACGTGCTCGTCGTCGGAGAGGGCGGCGATCACGGCGGCCTGGGTGGGCGCGGAGGTCATCATGCCGCCGTGCTTGCGGATCTCCAGGAGGGGGCCGAGGACCTCCGGGTCGCCGGCGAGGAAGGCCGCGCGGTAGCCCGCCAGGTTGGAGCGCTTGGAGAGGGAGTGGACGGCGACGATGCCCTCGTACGAGCCGCCGTTCACGTCCGGGTGCAGGACCGAGACCGGGTCGGCCTCCCAGCCCAGCTCCAGGTAGCACTCGTCGGAGAAGAGCAGGACGCCGTGCTCGCGGGCCCAGGCGACGATCCGGATCAGTTCGGCCTTGGACAGCACCTTGCCGGTCGGGTTCGACGGGGAGTTGAGCCAGAGGAGCTTCAGGTTCGTCGGGTCCAGCGTCGTCGGGTCGTCGTACACCTCGTGGTCCGCCCTCGCCAGGCGGGCGCCGACCTCGTACGTCGGGTACGCCAGGCGCGGGTGGGCGACCCGGTCGCCGGGGCCGAGGCCCAGCTGGGTCGGGAGCCAGGCGACCAGTTCCTTGGAGCCGACGATCGGCAGGACGTGGTGGTGGGTGACCTCGCGGGCGCCCAGTCGGCGCTCCACCCAGCCGGTGATCGCGTCGCGCAGCTCGGGCGTGCCCCAGACGGTCGGATAGCCCGGGGAGTCGGCCGCGGCGATCAGCGCCTTCTGGATCAGCTCGGGGACCGGGTCGACCGGGGTGCCGACCGACAGGTCGACGATGCCGTCGGGGTGGGCTGCAGCCGTCTTCTTGTACGGCGCGAGCTTGTCCCACGGGAAGGTGGGCAGGCGGTCGGAGACTGCGGACACGGGTTCTGGCTCACTTTCTCGAACGGCGCAAACGCCTCGGTCCCGTACGGCGGCGCGACGATCAAGGCGATCAGGCCGTACGGGACCGAGGCGGCACGATGGTGCGGGCCGCTTGCGGGTTACTCGGCAGCCTGCGGCGGCAGCGCGGCGATGAAGGGGTGGTCGCGCTCGATCAGGCCCAGCTTGCTTGCGCCGCCGGGGGAGCCGAGCTCGTCGAAGAACTCGACGTTCGCCTTGTAGTAGTCCTTCCACTCCTCCGGAGTGTCGTCCTCGTAGAAGATCGCCTCGACCGGGCAGACCGGCTCACAGGCTCCGCAGTCGACGCATTCGTCCGGGTGGATGTACAAGGACCGCTGGCCCTCGTAGATGCAGTCGACCGGGCACTCCTCGATGCACGCCTTGTCCTTCAAGTCGACACAAGGCTGCGCGATGACGTAGGTCACGCTGTCGTTCCTCCTCGGTAGGGCGCTGGCGGGCCTCCTCAGGCTCCGCCGCCTGGCGCGCGGGAGCGCGGCGTCGTCGATGCCCGCATCTAGTATCTCCGTTCTTGGGCATGATCCGAACAGGAGGGGTGAACTGACCTGTGGAAATCTCCGCGGCCGGACGCCTCGAGATCCGTATCACCACTGCTGACGTGGGCAAACGTGTCTCGGTACGGCGTTTGAACGAGCCTGGAACCACGCACGAGAAATTCACCGACACGGTGGGTGTTCTCACATCATGGGACACCGGTGTGCTCGTGATCAGGCGGCGGGACGGGCAGTCCGTCCGGATTCCGGAGTCCTCGCTGGTCGCGGGCAAGGTGGTGCCGCCCGCGCCCGCCCGTCGGCGCGGTCCCGCCGCCTCGTACGAGGAGCTGGCCCGGGTCGCCTCCCGGGCCTGGCGGCCGGTGGAGAGCGAGCGGCTCGGCGAGTGGGAGCTGCGGGCCGCGTCCGGGTTCACCCGGCGCGCCAACTCCGTGCTGCCGCTCGGCGACCCCGGCCTGCCGCTCGACGAGGCGCTCACCGTCGTACGGCGGTGGTACGGCGACCGTGGGCTGCCCGCGTACATCCAGACCGCGACCGGGGCCGAGGGTACGCAGGAGCTGCTGTGCGCCGAGCTGGAGCGACGCGGGTGGGCCCGGGAGGTGACGGCTGAGATGTGGATCGGCGGCCTGGCACCGGTCGCCGACCGGGCGACGGGGGCCGGGGTCGTGCTGTCCAGGGCCGCCGATGCGCAGTGGCTGGGGCGTTATCAGCGCAAGGGCGTGAGTGACGTGGCGCTGAGGGTGCTGGGGGGTGGGCCGTCGGTGTGGTTCGCGACGGTGCCCGGTGCGGGCGGGGCCGCGCCCGCCGCCATCGGGCGGTTGGTCGTGGACGGGCGGTGGGCCGGGTTCGCCGCCGTCGAGGCGGATCCCGAGCGGCGGCGGGAGGGGCTGGCCACGAAGGTCATGGCCGCGCTGGCCCGCAAGGCACTCGACGAGGGCGCGTCGGCTGCGTGGCTGCAGGTCGAGGCGGACAATGAGGGGGCGCGGGCGTTGTACGGCGGGATGGGCTTCGGTGCGCATCACTCGTACCACCACTATCGCGAGCCGGCCTCGGACGAGGTGGCGACGGACGTGGCGAACGACGCCGGCCGGTACGGATCGCAGTGAGAGGGCACGAGCCAGCTATGCGTCCCCCCTACCCTCCCCCGCCTGAACGGTCCGCCGAGCTGCGGCGGCGGTTCGCCGAAGAGGCACGTTCCGAACGGCCCGATCTGTCGACGCTGTGCCTGCTGGTCGGCGCGGAGGCGGACGGGGCGCTGGACGAGGCCGGGATCGATGCGGCGCAGATCGAGCTGGACGAGCTGGCGGGGCAGCTGCCGTTCCGGCCCGGGGGGCCGCGGTCGTGGGCGGTGGCGTTGCGGGAGCTGCTCGGGGACCGGTGCGGGTTTCGCGGCTGGGCCACGGACTATCGGCGCCTTGAGTCGTCGTTGCTGCATGAGGTGCTTCGGCGGCGGCGTGGGTTGCCGATTCTGCTGTCGGTGGTGTGGATGGAGGTGGCTCGGCGGGCGGGGGCGCATGTGTACGGCGTCGCGTTGCCGGGGCACTTCGTGGTCGGGTTCGGGGACGCGGAGGAGCAGGTGCTGGCCGATCCCTTTGCTGGGGGGCGGGTGCTGAGCGGGGGTGATGTGGAGTTGATGGTCGCGGGGGCGACGGGGGCCGCGCTGCAGCCGTCGATGCTGGCGCCGGCCGATCCGTTGGAGGTGGTGGTGCGGATTCTCAACAACGTGCGGGCCTGGGCTGCGGCTCGGCCTGAGCGGTCGGATGTGGCGTTGTGGGGGGTGGAGTTGTCGCTGCTGTTGCCTTCGCATCCGGCTCGGTTGCGGTATGAGCGGGCGCAGCTGCTGGTGCGGCGGGGGGATTTTCTCCGGGGTGCGGCTGAGTTGGAGGCGTATGCGGAGGTGGTGGGGGCGGTGGATGAGGCTGCTGCTGAGAAGGTGCGGGGGCAGGCGCATGGGGCTCGTGCGATGTTGAACTGATTGGGCGGGTGCGGGTGCGTGCGGGCTGGTCGCGCCCACGCGGCGGAGCCGCACATTGATACAGCCCCGCGCCCCTGGGGGGTTACAGCCAGCCTTTGTCCCTTGCCAGCCGCGCCGCCTCCGCCCTGTTCCGCACCGCCAGTTTCTGGATCGCCGTCGACAGGTAGTTGCGGACCGTGCCCTGCGACAGATGCAGGGCTGCCGCCAGCTCCGCGTTCGTCGAGCCGTCCTGCGCCGCTCGCAGCACCTCTCGCTCGCGGTCCGTCAGCGGGTTCGCGCCCTCCGCCAGCGCCGCTGCCGCCAGGGTCGGGTCGATGACCCGCTCCCCCGCCAGTACCTTGCGGACCGCCTCCGCCAATTGTGCCGCCGGGGCGTCCTTGACGAGGAAGGCGTCGGCGCCGGACTCCATGGCGCTGCGGAGGTAGCCGGGGCGGCCGAAGGTGGTGAGGACGACCAGTTTCACGGCCGGGAGTTCCCGGTGGACCTGGGCCGCCGCCTCGATGCCCGTCATGCCCGGCATCTCGATGTCCAGCAGGGCCACGTCGATGTCGTGGGCGCGGGCCGCCGCCAGTACCTCGTCGCCTCGCGCCACTTGGGCGACGACGTCGATGTCGTCCTCCAGGCCCAGCAATGCGGCCAGGGCCTCGCGGACCATCGACTGGTCCTCGGCGAGCAGGACCTTGATCGTGCGGCTCATGTGCCGGATCCTACGTCGGTGGTCCGGCCGGCGGGGGCCCGGGCGACCAGGCGGAAGCCGTGTCCGACGCGGCCCGCCTCGAGGCTGCCGCCCGCTTTCTCCAGGCGCTCGGTGAGGCCCGTGAGTCCGTGGCCGGGGCTGCTGCCGGGGCTGCCGGAGCCGTTGTCTTCCACGGAGAGTTCGAGCATGGGGCCGTCGAGGGTCTGGCGGCGGAGGAGTTCCACCGTGCAGCGGTGGGCGCCGCTGTGGCGTACGACGTTGGTGACCGCCTCGCGCAGGGCCCAGCCGAGGGCGGTCTCGCTGTCCTCCGGGACGCCGGTGAGGTCGGGTTCGGCGGGCGGCAGGTCGACGGTGATTCCGGCGGTGGTCAACGCGACCTGGGCGCCTGCCAGTTCGGCGGAGAGGCGGGGACGGCGGTAACCCGACACCGCCTCGCGTACGTCGACCAGGGCCTGCCGGCTGACCTGTTCGATGTCGGCGACCTGCTGGGCCGCCTTGTCGGGGTGGGCGGGGAGCATTCGGCCGGCGAGTTCGCTCTTCAGCGTGATCAGCGACAGGGAGTGTCCCAGCAGGTCGTGCAGGTCGCGGGCCAGGCGCAGGCGTTCCTCGTTGGCGGCGAGTTGGGCGACGGTGGTGCGGGCCTCGCGCAACTCGATGGTCGTACGGATGAGTTCGCGTACGCCGGTCATGGAGAAGCCGCCGAGGAGGGCCGGGAGGAGCAGTCCGGCCAGGAACGACGTGCCGCCGGGGACCGCGAGGGCGACGCCGGTCAGCAGGGCGGACACGGCCGGGATGGTCCAGCGTGCGAGGTGGAACGGCAGGGCAGCCCCGGAGGAGATCGCCACGTACACGAACAGGACGAGCCACTCGCGGCCCAGGGTGAGGGAGAGGACCGTCGACTGGGTGGCCAGGACGGCCACCGAGCCGAGCACCACGCCGTTGGTCTCGCCGCGTCCGGTGCGGAAGATCAGGGCGAAGTACCAGGCGACGAAGGCGACCAGCCCGATCCAGCCGAGGACGCGGACACCGTCGCTGTGCCCACCGTGCAGGAGGTCGGAGACGGGCGCGCTCAGGTAGGCGAGCCAGATCCCCGTCCACAGCAGCTTGACGGCCTTCTGCCGGCGGTTCTGCGGGCGCTGCCCGATGCCGATCCCGATGCTGCTCACGCCTTCAGCGTGTCCTTCCGGTACAGCCAGGCCGCGCCGCCGGTGAACAGGGCGAAGAAGACGGCGAGGACGGCGATGTCCTTGGCGTGCGGGGCCTGGCTCTGCTCGATCGCCTGCCCCAGGGCAGCGTACGCGTGCGTGGGCACCCACTTGGCGATGTCCTGCAGCCAGTCCGGGAAGGTCGTCGTCGGCATCCACAGACCGCCGAGGATGGACAGGCCGAAGTAGGTGATCATCGTGATCGGGCGGACCGCGTCCCCGCTCGCGAGATAGCCGATGGCCACACCGAGCGCCGCGAAGACGAGGCTGCCGGCCCAGATCGCGCCGGTCAGGGCGAGCCACTGCCAGGCGTCCAGCCGTACGCCCTTCACCACGGCGGCGACGGCGAAGACGATCACGATCGACGGCAGGCTGACCACGGCCGCGCTCGCCGTCTTCGCGAGGACATAGCCGCGGCCCGGCAACGGCGTCAGCCGCAACTGCCGTACCCAGCCGCTCTCCCGCTCCTTGGCGATGCGCTCGCTGTTGCCCATCAGGACGGCGGTGAGAGCGCCGAAGGAGGCCATGGAGACCATCATGTACGTCGGCAGGGTCAGGCCCGTTCCGTCGACCTTCGTGGTGCTGTCGGCGCTGCCCGCGATGAGCAGGAAGAGGACCGACGGGTACAGCACGGAGAAGAACAGGAACTTGCGGTTGCGCAGGGCGCGGGTCAGCTCCAGCCGGATGAGATTGTTCATGAGATACGGGCCTCCTCGGCCTCGGTGATGGCCACGAACGCCTGCTCCAGGCCGAGCCCGGCGACTTCGAGGTTGCGGGGGTGCAGGCCGAGGCCGTAGAGGGCGTGGACGGTGGCGTCGGCGTCGGCGGACTGGATGCGGACGGTGTGGCCGGACACGTCGAGACGCGTGAGGAAGGGCAGCGCCCGCAGTGCGGCCTCGTCGAGGGTGCCGTCGGAGAGGTCGAAGGAGATCCTCCGCGCGCCTGCCTTCGCCTTGATCTCGGCCGCCGTGCCGTCGGCCAGCAGTCGGCCCCGGTGCAGCACCAGCACCCGGTCGGCGATGGCGTCGGCCTCCTCCAGGTAGTGCGTGGCGAACAGCACGGTCCGCCCCTGGTCGGCCTGCTCGCGCATGGTCGCCCAGAAGGCCTGGCGGGTGGTGACGTCCATGCCGGTGGTCGGCTCGTCCAGGACGATCAGGTCACTGTCGCCGGCGGTCGCGAGGGCGAACCGGACACGCTGTGCCTGGCCGCCGGAGAGCTTGTTGACCTTGCGGTCGGCGATCTGCGCGATCCCGGCGCGGGCGAGGACGTCGTTCGCCGGGTACGGCTTCGGGTGCAGGGCACAGGCCAGCCGTACCAGCTCCGCGACCGTGACCTCGTCCATCAGCCCGCCGCTCTGCAGCATCGCGCCCACTCGCCCGGCGACGATGGCCTCACGCGGCCCCGTCCCGAACACCCGGACCGTGCCGCTGTCGGGCTGCCTCAGGCCGAGCAGCAGATCGAGCGTCGTCGACTTACCGGCTCCGTTGGGTCCCAGCAGCGCCACGGTCTCCCCCGGGCGCAGGGTCAGACTCAGTCCGTCCACGGCCCGCACGGTGCCGTATGTCTTGCTCACCTGGTCGAATGCGACCACTGTCGTCGTCATGTGATCCAGAGTGGCTCTCGCGGCCCCTCGCCCGGCAGTGTCGGCGATCCTGACTGCTGGATGACAGATGTCATACGACGACCAGGGGCACCCGGCGCGTGCCGGGTGCCCCTTGTGAGCTGCGTCCCTCAAGCCGCGTCGTTCAGCATCCTCGCCTGCCGGTGTCTATGGGGTACCCGCGATCGCCCCACCAGATCTGACCGACCGCCGAGACACAGTAGTTCGCCGTGCCGGTCACGCCGACCGGACCGGCGTAGTAGGCGTAATTACCTCTGTCTGGAACCGAGTTCTGGGTCGGGGTGCACACCTGGCCGATGCCTGACGTCTGCGAGCACCGCAGAATCTGAATCGAGGTGGGAGCCGCGACGCCGTAGGACACACCACGGTGGTAGAAGCAGGCGCTGTTGGTGCCGCCGTTGCTGGTGTTGTAGTAGATGACCAGCTCGCCTATGACGCTGCCGCTGCGCGAGACAGTGTCGGAGTAGGTGATGGTGCCCGAACAGGAGGTGGCCGCCTGTGCGGGGGACGCCAGGAGCACGGTCGCACCGGTGAGCGTGATCAAGCTGGCGAGGAACACCATGACTCGACGAAGGAAGTGCATGCAGATTCCTGTCTTAGTAGGTGTGCCGATGAGGTTGATCTTGCAACGAGCCGGATCACCAGCGAGAGGGCACCCGGTGTTCGCCGGGTGCCCTCTCTCCGTCGTGTTCGACTAGTTCGGGTTCGTCTCAATGACGGCGTCCCGGTCGGTCGTGCTCAGCAGGGCCTGACGCAGGGCGCCGTAGACGTCCTGGGGGGTAACGGGCGTCTTCTCACCGGTGCTCCGGGTGATCAGCACGCCGTCGAAGGTCTGGCCGTAAAGCTCCTGGAGCGCATTCAGGTCGGGGCTGTCTACGAGCTTGCCGTTCACGGCCTTCACCCGGAGGAACTTCCACAGGGAGTTCTGCGGGCTGAACTCGATGAAGCGAGTGGCGTCCGTCCTCACGATGACGTTGGCCGACATCGCGGGCGTGGCGAAGGCCTTCATCTCACGGTCGACTTCGGCGTTCGACACCGTCGGCTGCTGGGTGGTCGTCGGCAGCTCGACCGGGGTGGCCTTGCCGGTCTCCACCTGGTTGCGGTACGCCTCCTCGACCGCGTCGGTCGACTGGCCGACGGCGATGCCCTTGCCCGCCTTGCCGTAGACGGCGACGGCCTTGCCGGACTCGAACTTGATCGTGCCCTCGGTCACCGAGCCGGCACCGCCCGCGGCGTCCTCCAGGGCGGCCGTCAGCTTCTCCTCGTCGACCGGCATGACCGGGTCGACGACGCGGTGGTTGCCGAAGAGCGAGCCGATGACGGAGACCGGGTTGTAGTCGCTCCCCGCGGCCGCGCGGACGGTGGCCTGCTCGTCGAACTGGAGGCCCGCCTGGTCCGGCTTGAGCGACACGGTCCTGCCGTCGACGGACAGCTTCAGCGCCTGGTTCGTACGGTCACCGAAGGCGTCGTCGAGCTTCTTGACGGCGTCGTCGCGCGTACCGCCGCCGATCTCGACGCCGAGCACGGTGGTGCCCTTGGGTACGTCCGAGTGGTTCATCAGCAGGCCGGCGCCGTAGGCGACACCGGCGACTACGAACACGCCAACGCCGACCAGGGCCAGCTTGTTGCGGCCCCTCTTCTTCCTGGGCGCCGCCGCGGGCGCGGCCTTCTTCTCGTCCGGCTCGGGCAGCTTCGGGGGCGTGTGCGGCAGCGGACCGTCGGGGTGCGTGCCGGGCGCGAACGGGGAGTTCGCGGCGCCGGGCGGCACCACGGGGATGCCGCTGGTGACGGTGTGTCCGGACACGTTGTCCGGGGCGGGGTAACCCTGCGGGCCCGGCTCGGGGGCGGGCTTTTGCGGGGTGAGGATCGCGGTGTCGTCGCTCAGACCGCCGCCGGGACCGAGCCCTCCGGGGCCGGAACCCGGAGCGCCGATGCCGGCCTGGGGGACGCCGCCGGGGGGCGTACCGGGGCCAGCGGGGCCGCCGGAACCGCCAGGGCCACCGGGCCCGGTGAACACGCCCGGACTGCCGGGCGCGCCGCCCGGACCGCCGTAACCACCGGACGCACTGCCCGCGCCGCCCCGACCGCCGCGCCCGTCGCCCGGGCCGCCGAAGTCACGTCCTGAGCCGCCCGGCGCTCCGCCGAATCCGTCGGGGCCGTTGCCGGGCCCGCCGCCGAAGCCGTCCGGGCCACCGCCCGGCCCGACGCCGATCGGCGGCACCATCGGGCCGTCGCCGGTGACCGGACCGCCGGTCGGGCCCGCGGGACCCTGGGGTCCGCCGGAGCCGCCACGGCCGCCCGGTCCGTTGAAGCCGCTCGGCCCGCCCGGGCCCGCGGGGCCGGCCTGACCGTTCTGGGCGCCGTAGCCGCCCGAACCGCCTTGGCCGCCACGGTCGTTGTCCGAGAAGTACGGCAGGTCGTCGCGGGCCGGTTCGCCGCCGCCCGAACCCGGACGCGCCCCGTTGCCCAGCGGCCCGGCCGCCAGCGCCTCGGTCACGTCGAAGGAACCGGTGCCGCCGCCGTGCCCGGGGGCGACGGGTCCGCCGGTGGCGCCGGGCAGCCCGGAGCCGTTCGTGGCGCCGGGGCGGGAGCCGCCGCCCGGCGCGCCCATGGAACCGACCACACCACCGGGCCGACCGGCACCGGCGGCGCCCGGACGCGGACCGCCGGGAGCGCCCGTACGACCGGGAGCGCCCGCACCCGTACCGCTGCCGGACGCACCCGCGCCCGAACCGCCGGACGGTGCGCCCCCGTTGGAGGAGGGGCCACTTGGACCGCCCTTGCCCTTGGAGGTCGGGCGCGGCGCGAACCAGTCGCTCGTCTTCTCCTCGGCGGCCGGCTGGGGGGCCGTGGGCTCGGCGGGAGCCTCGACGGTGCCCATGCCCATGGACGTGGCGGAACCGGGCCCCGGCGCGGGGGCGTCGGTGTCGTCCGCGGCGCCGGAGTCCGCGACGGGTGTGCGCACGACGACCGGCGGAATGGGCCGTGACCCGGGGATGTTGATCCGGACCCGGGTCGTCAGCGTGGTCTCGGTCTTGCGTTCCTCCGGCTGCGTGGCCGCGCGGCCCGTGTCCGGACCGTCGCCGGAGACCGCGGGGGTCCCGTACGGCGGCGTGCCCGAGGGGTAGGCGGCTCCGCCGCGCCCGTTGGGCCCGGAGGACGGACTGTCAGTTTCACGACTCAAGGCAGGTTCTCCCGGTTGGCTCCGCCGCCCGTTTCGTCCTCAGCACAGTTCGGGCGGCTCGGCGGCGGCCACCACCATACTGGCCACTTCCGGCCCGTATCCCACGACCGCCCGGGAAACCCACACGGGACCAACACGAGCACGCTGTGCTGTGTGGGGGACACCCTCACACCCCCGGAAGACGAAGTGTTACGTCATTTCCCAAGTCGGACGGGGCCGCCGCCCGGTTGCCGCCCCGGGCCAAGCGTGGCGCAGATCACAGCTACAGCCATACCGCCGAGCAGGAAGAGATAGGAGCCGCCTTCTGCGGCGAAGACGAAGTCGCCCTCGGGGCGGCTGGCGGTGAGCAGGATGACGGCGAGCATCCAGCCGCCGGCCGGCGCGACGGCCCCGCCTCTGCTGCGCGCGGCGAGCGCCCCGCCGAGACAGGCCCCGGCCTCACCGGCGAGGGCGAGCAGCAGCCCGCCCGGCATCCAGGCGGACTGCACCAGCGCCCCGGCCCCGCCGACGATCGCGCCGAGCACGAAGAGGCCCAGATAGGCGGCGGCCCGCACGGCGGACGGGCGGTGCAGGGGCTGGGCCAGCATCGAGGTCCGGTCGGCCGAACTCATGACGCCTCCTCGATTCCGGCGAACAGGTCGGTCTCTCCCGGAAGGGCGGGTTCCCCCTGGACCAGTTGGTAGTACTCCGTGGTGAAGATGGGCTGCGCGAGTTCGTTGGAGAGCGCGAAGTAGGGCTCGGCCACGTCGATCTGCGTGGCGTGCGCGCGCATCGCGGCGGCCTTGGCGGCGGCGTACGGGGTGCCGTCGATCGCGGTGGTGACCTCTGTCTCGTCCACCACACCCGGCACGTCGTCGACGGCGGCCGACTTGTCGAAGGGCAGGCCGGGCAGGTCGTCCTGGAGCCGGGCGAAGGCGGCCTCGGCGACGGGGCGCGGCACGCGGTTCCAGTAGACCTTCCGGATCCCCAGGCCGGTCCGCTCGGCGGCGCGCATGGCCACCCGGTGGGCCTGGATGTGATCGGGGTGCCCGTAGCCGCCATTGGAGTCGTAGGTGACGAGGACCTGGGGCCGTACCTCGCGGATCACCTCGACGAGATGGGCGGCGGCCTCGTCGACGTCGGCCTGCCAGAAGCAGGCGGGGTCGTCGTTGTCGGCCAGGCCCATCATCCCGGAGTCGCGGTAGCGGCCGGGGCCGCCGAGGAGACGGACGTCCTCGACGCCGAGCTCGGCCATGGCGGCGGCGAGCTCGCGCTGCCGGTACGCGCCGAGGGCGGTGCCGGTCAGGTGGTGCAGCTCGGGCGGGATGACCTCGCCGAGTTCACCGAGGGTGCAGGTGACCAGGGTCACCTGGGCGCCCTCGGCGGCGTACTTGGCCATGGTGGCGCCGTTGTTGATCGACTCGTCGTCCGGGTGCGCGTGCACCAGCAGGAGACGCCGAGCGGGCAGGTCCGTCATGGCACCCACCCTAAAGGTGTGGATCAGAACTTGATGCTGCTGATCATCCCGGCCAGGTTCGTCGTCAGCTCACTGATGGTCGGAGCGACGGTCGAGGAGGCGAGATAGAAGCCCAGCAGCACGCAGACGACCGCGTGTCCCGCCTTGAGGCCTGATTTCTTGACCAGCAGGAAGACGATGATCGCCAGCAGCACCACCGCCGAGATCGAGAGTGCCACGGCGGCTCACCTCCATTCAGAGCAGGGCACCTTGTAAATCCATACGACAGCCAGCAGGTTCATACCCACGCAGCGCTAGTGATCATAACTATCGGTGCGTGCGCATCCGTCGGCGCACGGCCGCACAAGGGGGCGCATGGCCAATATGGTCGGGGCATGACGACAGAGCCCGACTCCTTCCCCCGACGGCACGCCCGCACCCAGCGATTCACGCTCGGCGCGCCGCGTTCGTTCACCGTGGCACCCGACGGTTCCCGTGTCGTGTTCCTGCGCTCGGGTTCCGGTACGGACCGGGCCAATTCGCTCTGGGTGCTGGACCTTCCGGACGGCGGGGAGCGCGTGGCGGCCGGCCCGCGCGCCCTGCTCGGCGGCACGTCGGAGAACCTGTCGCCCGAGGAACGCGCGCGCCGCGAACGCAGCCGCGAGTCCGGCGCCGGCATCGTCGGCTACGCCACCGACACGGCCGTCGAGTTGGCCTCTTTCGCGTTGTCAGGGCGGCTTTTCACGGCCGAGCTACAGGCCGGCACGGCACGCGAACTCCCCGTCCCCGGCCCGGTGATCGACCCGCGCCCCGCCCCCGACGGACGGCATATCGCCTACGTCGTCCGGGGCGCCCTGCGGATCGTGGGGGCCGAGGGCGAGGGTGACCGGGCGCTCGCGCAGCCGGAGTCGGATCAAGTGACGTACGGACTCGCCGAGTTCATCGCGGCCGAGGAGATGGGCCGGTCACGGGGCTTCTGGTGGGCGCCGGATGCGGACCGGCTGCTGGTCGCCCGCGCGGACGACACGCCGGTGCAGCGCTGGTGGATCTCCGACCCGGCCCATCCGGAACGTGACCCGGACCACGTCGCGTATCCGGTGGCGGGCAGCGCCAACGCGGAGGTCCGGCTGTTCGTGATCGGCCTCGACGGGAGCCGCACGGAGGTCGTCTGGGACCGGGCGCGCTACCCGTATCTGGCGCATGTGCACTGGTCAGCGGCGGGTGCACCGCTGTTGCTCGTCCAGGCCCGGGACCAGCGCAGCCAGCTCTTCCTGGCCGTGGACCCGGACACCGGCGCGACCCGTATGGTGCACGCGGACGAAGATCCAACATGGCTTGAACTTTTCCCTGGGGTGCCCTGCTGGAGCCCCTCCGGACAGCTCGTGCGGATCGCCGACGAGGGCGGCGCCCGGGTCCTCGCGGTCGGTGAACGCCCGCTGACAGGACCGCAGTTGCACCTGCGCGCCGTGCTCGACGTCTCCGACGACGACGTGCTGGTCTCGGCGTCGGCGGGCGAGGACGCGGCCGCCCCGGAGACCGGTGAAGTGCACGTCTACCGGGTGAACGAGCTCGGCATGGAGCGCGTCTCCCAGGAGCCCGGCGTGCACTCGGCCGTGCGCTCCGGGGGCGTGACGGTCCTGGTGTCGGCGGTGCCGGACAAGCCGGGGGCGCGGGTGCAGGTGCTGCGCGACGGCAAGAGGGCGGCGGCCGTCCCCTCGTACGCGGAAGATCCCGGAATGTCCCCCCGCGTGATCCTCACCGAGGGGGGCGCACGGCGCATCCCGTGCGCCGTGCTGTTGCCTCAGGACCACCAAGGGGACACCCCTCTTCCGGTTTTGCTGGATCCGTACGGCGGTCCGCACGGGCCCCGCGTGGTCGCCGCGCACAACGCCCACCTCACCTCGCAGTGGTTCGCCGACCAGGGTTTCGCGGTGGTCGTCGCCGACGGCCGCGGCACCCCCGGCCGCTCCCCAGCCTGGGAGAAGGCGGTCCACCACGACCTCACCGTCTCCCTCGACGACCAGGTCGAGGCGTTGCAGGACCTCGCGAAGAGCCACCCGCTGGACCTCTCCCGGGTGGCGATCCGCGGCTGGTCCTACGGCGGCTGGCTCGCCGGGCTCGCGGTGCTGCGCCGCCCGGACGTCTTCCACGCGGGCATCGCGGGCGCCCCGGTCACCGACTGGCGGCTGTACGACACGCACTACACGGAGCGGTACCTGGGCGACCCGGCCGCGCACCCGGCGTCGTACGCGAAGAGCTCCCTGGTGACGGACGACGGTCTGTCCTCCCCCGCCGAGCCGCACCGCCCGCTGATGATCGTGCACGGCCTGGCCGACGACAACGTGGTCGTCGCCCACGCCCTCCGCCTCTCCTCGGCCCTGCTGGCCGCCGGCCGCCCGCACGAGGTGCTGCCGCTGTCGGGGGTCACGCACATGACCCCGCAGGAACAGGTCGCCGAGAATCTGCTGCTGCTCCAGGTGGACTTCCTGAAGCGCTCGCTGGGGCTGCGCTGACGGCAACAGGCCGGGGCGACATGGCGCGCCCCGGCCTGTTTACGGCACCCGCACGGCCGTACGTTGTAGAGATTGGCGCGTCCGTATATCGGAAACGGGTCGGCCGAGTTGCCTCTGTGTTACTCCGTGTTCTCGGCCGGTACGACCTGCTTCTCCTCCGCGAAGTGGCAGGCGGAGTCGTGCGCCGCCGGGCCTGCCGTGAACTCCGGGGGCACCGCGAGCGGCGGCACCTCCAGCTCGCAGCGCTCCTGGGCCTTCCAGCAGCGGGTGCGGAAGCGGCAGCCAGAGGGGATGTTCGTCGGGGACGGGACATCGCCGGCGAGGATGATCCGTTCCCGGTGCTCGCGCGCCTCGGGGTCCGGGACGGGCACCGCGGAGAGCAGCGCCTGGGTGTAGGGGTGCGTCGGATGGTCGTAGATCTCGGCGTCCCGTCCGGTCTCCACGATCCGCCCGAGGTACATCACCCCGACCCGGTCCGAGATGTGCCGGACGATCGACAGGTCGTGCGCGATGAAGATGTACGACAGCTCGAACTCGTCCTGCAGCCGCTCCATCAGGTTGATCACCTGCGCCTGGACCGAGACGTCCAGCGCCGATACCGGCTCGTCGGCGACGATCACCTCGGGGCGCAGCGCCAACCCCCTTGCGATGCCGATGCGTTGGCGCTGGCCTCCGGAGAACTGGTGCGGATAGCGGTTGATGTACTCGGGGTTGAGTCCGACGACGTCCAGCAGATCCTGCACGCGCTTGCGCCGGTCGCCCTTCGGGGCCACCTCGGGGTGGATGTCGTACGGCTCTGCGATGATGTCGCCCACCGTCATACGCGGGTTGAGCGAGGTGTACGGGTCCTGGAACACCATCTGGATGTTCCGGCGGACCGCCTTCAGGGCACGGCCGGACAGCTTGGTGATGTCCTCGCCCTTGTAGCGGATCGACCCGGACGTCGGTCTCTCCAGGTTGACCAGCATCTTGGCGACCGTCGACTTGCCGCAGCCGGACTCGCCGACGATGCCGAGGGTTTCGCCGCGGGCGAGTTCGAAGTCCACGCCGTCGACGGCCTTGACGGCGCCGACCTGCTTCTTGAAGAGGATGCCCTGGGTGAGCGGGTAGTGCTTGAGGAGCCCGCGCACTTCCAGGATCTGCTCAGCCATGCAGGCACTCCCTCCAGAAGTGGCAGGCGCTGCCCCGGTCTTCGCAGACCTCGTACAGCGGGGGCTCGTCGGTGCGGCACACGTCCTGGGCCAGGGGACAGCGGGGGTGGAAGGCGCAGCCCGGCGGGATGTTCATGAGGTTCGGCGGCAGGCCCTTGATGGCGTAGAGCTCCTGGCCCTTCTGGTCCAGGCGCGGGATGGAGTCGAGCAGGCCGCGGGTGTACGGGTGGGCGGGCGCCTTGTAGATGTCGTGGACCGGCGCCGACTCGACGATCCGGCCCGCGTACATCACCGCGATGCGGTCGGCGACGTCGGCGACCACGCCGAGGTCGTGCGTGATCAGGATGAGCCCCATGTTGTACTCGCGCTGCAACTCGGCGAGCAGATCCATGACCTGGGCCTGGACGGTGACGTCGAGGGCGGTGGTCGGTTCGTCGGCGATGATCAGCGCGGGCTCCAGGGCCAGCGCCATCGCGATCATGATGCGCTGGCGCATGCCGCCGGAGAACTGGTGGGGGTAGTCGCGGACGCGCTGGCCGGCGCCGGGGATACGGACCCGGTCCATCAGCTCGATCGCCTTGGCCCGCGCGTCCTTCCGCGACATGCCCCGGTGGACCACGAACATCTCGCCGAGCTGGTCGCCCACGGAGAGCACGGGGTTCAGCGACGACAGCGCGTCCTGGAAGATCATCGCCATCTCGGCACCGCGGACCTTCCGCCGCTCCTCCTCCTTCAGCGAGAGCAGGTCCCTGCCCTGGAAGAGGACTTCACCGCCGGTGATCCGCCCCGGCGGCATGTCGAGGATCCCCATGATCGTCTGCGCGGTCACGGACTTCCCGGACCCGGACTCCCCGAGCACGGCCAGCGTCTCGCCCGCGTCCACGCCGTAGCTGACCCCGTTGACCGCCTTGGCGATCCCGTCCCGCGTCCTGAACTCCACGTGCAGATCCCGCACTTCGAGCAGCATGCGGCCTCACCTCAGCTTCGGATCGAGGGCGTCGCGGACCGCGTCGCCGAGCATGAAGAGCACGCCGGCCGTGACGGCGGGCGCGCACAGATGCCACGAGGGCAGGGCCCGCTCAACCCGCGCAGTCGGGACCATCGCCCCCTCACCTCAGCTTCGGATCGAGGGCGTCGCGGACCGCGTCGCCCAGCATGATGAACGCGAGGACGGTGAGGGCGAGGGCGCCGGAGGGCCACAGCAGGGCGTGGGGGGCATTGCGGATGTAGGGGGAGGCGGCGGAGATGTCGATGCCCCAGCTGACCGTCGGGGGTTTCAGGCCTACGCCCAGGTACGACAGGGTCGCCTCCAGCGCGATGTACGTGCCGAGCGCGATGGTCGCGACGACGATCACCGGTGCTACGGCGTTGGGTGTGATGTGGCGCAGCAGCAGGCGGGAGTTGGAGGCGCCGAGGGCGCGGGCGGCCTGGACGTAGTCGTTCTGCTTGGCGGTGATGACGGAGCCGCGGGCGATGCGGGAGATCTGCGGCCAGCCGAGCAGCACCATGAACCCGATGACCGGCCAGATGGTGCTGCTGGTGACCACCGACAGCAGCACCAGACCGCCCAGCACGACCGGGATCGCGAAGAAGATGTCGGTGATCCGGGACAGGAACGAGTCCCAGACCCCGCCGAAGAACCCGGCGAGCCCGCCCAGCACGCTGCCGAGGATCGCGACGCCGAGCGTGGCGCACACACCGACCGCGACGGAGTTCCGGGCGCCGTACACGGTGCGCGTGTAGACGTCGCAGCCCTGACCGTCGTAGCCGAAGGGATGGCCGGGCTGTGAGCCCTCCTGGGCCTTGGCGAGGTCGCATTTGAGGGGGTTGCCGGAGGCGATGGCCGAAGGCCAGAGCGAGATGACGACCAGGAACAGGATGACCAGCCCGGCGATGATGAAGACGGGGTTGCCGCGCAGGTCGCGCCAGGCGTCGGACCAGAGGGAGCGGGGTTTGCCCTGAGGTCCGGTGCCTTCCGGGCCACCCGGCGTCTGCTGCAGCGTCTCCGCCTCGCCGGCCGCGAGGTCCATCGCGCCTCCCATTCCGGTGCCGGCGATGGCGCCCTGGGGCTCCTTCGGTTCAGGCATAGCGGATCCTCGGGTCGAGTACGGCGTACAGGAGGTCCACGAGCAGGTTGGCCACCAGGAAGACCAGGACGAGGACGGTCACGAAGCCGACGACGGTCTGGGTGTTCTGGCGGAGGATGCCCTGGTAGAGCTGGTAGCCGACGCCATGGATGTTGAAGATCCGCTCGGTGACGATCGCGCCGCCCATCAGTGCGCCGATGTCGGTGCCGATGAAGGTGACGACGGGGATGAGCGAGTTGCGCAGCAGGTGCTTGGTGATGACCCGGCGCCGGGGCAGGCCCTTGGCGATCGCCGTACGGACGTAGTCGGACGTCTTGTTCTCCGCGATGGAGGTGCGGGTCAGGCGGGTGACGTACGCGAGGGAGACCGAGGCGAGGACCAGGCCGGGCACGATCAGCTCGTCGAAGGTCGCGTCCGTGGAGACGGACGGTTTGATCCAGCCCCACTCGACGCCGAGGAGCAGCTGGAGCAGCAGGCCGGTGACGAAGGTGGGGACGGAGATCACGACGAGGGTGATCAGGAGGACGGAGGTGTCGATCGGACGGCCGCGGCGCAGGCCCGTCACCACGCCCAGGGTGATGCCGATGACGATCTCGAAGAGGATGGCGACGATCGTCAGGCGGATGGTCACCGGGAACGCCGACGACATCAGCTCGGTGACGGGCTGGCCGTTGAAGGCGGTGCCGAAGTCGCCGGTGAAGACGTTGCCCATGTAGGTCAGGTACTGCTGCACGACCGGCTTATCGAGGCCGAACTCCTTCCTCAGCTGCGCGGCCGTCGCCGGGTCGCACTGCCGGTCGCCGCACAGGCCCGCGATGGGGTCGCCCATCACGTTCACCATCAGGAAGATCAGCAGCGTGGCTCCGATGAAGACCGGGATCATCTGGAGCAGCCGCCGGGCGACGTACCGTCCCACGGCGGTTCAGCTGACCTTGATCTCGTTGTAGACAGGGACGCTGAACGGATTGAGCTTCACGTCCGACAACCGCTCGGAGAAGCCGGCGCTGCCGTTCTGGTACCAGAGCGGAATGGCGGCCATGTTGTCCCGTACGACTTCCTCGGCGTCCTGGAAGAGACCCACGGCCTTCGTGGTGTCGGTCTCGGCGTTGGCCTGGTCGACGAGCTTGTCGAAGTCCTTGTTGGACCACTTGCCGTCGTTGGAGGAGGCGTTGGTGTAGTAGAGCGGCTGGAGGAAGTTCTGGATGAGCGGGTAGTCCATCTGCCAGCCCGCCCGGAACGGGCCGCTCATCTTCAGGTCGGTGATCTGGCTGCGGAAGTCGGCGAAGGTTCCGACCGGGTTGCCGACGCAGGCCCGGTCGTTGCCGAGGGCGTTGTTGATGGAGTTGCAGACGGCGTCGACCCACTGCTTGTGGGAGCCGGTGTCCGCGTTGTACGTGATCTTGACCTGTCCGCCGGGAAGCCCGCCGCCCTCCTCGATGAGCTTCTTCGCCTCCGCGGCGTCGTACTCGCAGGCGTCACCGCACGGGCCTTCCTTGAAGCCGCCGTCCTCGCCGAGGACCGGGGAGGTCCAGTCGGTGGCCGGTGTGCGGGTCTTCTGGAAGATGGTGTTGGTGATCTGATCGCGGTCGATGGCCCGGGACAGGCCCGTACGGACCTTCTCCATCCCGGGCTTGTTCCAGTTCTTGTCGTAGAACGGGAACGCGAGGGTCTGGATGATGCCGGCGGGCGTGTTGAGGTAGCGGTCGCCGAGGTCGGCCTTGACGTTCTTCAGCTGGGACGCCGGAACGTCGTCGACGAGGTCGAGGTTGCCGGCCATCAGGTCGGTGTAGGCGGTGTTGTTGTCGGTGTAGACCTTGAGGTCGACGCCGCCGTTCTGTGCCTTGTCCGCACCGGGGTAGGCGTCCCAGGCGCGCAGCGACATCTGCGAGCCCTTGGTGTACGAGTCGATGGTGTACGGGCCGTTGCCGACGGGCTTGCTGAGCCAGGCGGCGTGGTCGTCGAAGAACGCCTGCGGGAGCGGGGCGTAGGCGGGGTAGCCGAGGGTGTCGGGGAAGGTCGAGAACTTCTGGCTGAGCTTGACGGTGAAGGTCCTGTCGTCGACGACCTTCAGGCCGGAGAGGGTGTCCGCGGACTGCTTGCTGCCGTCCTCCGGGTGCGTCTTGTCGTAGCCCTCGATATAGCCGAAGAAGTACGCGTTCTTCTGGTTGTTCTTCAGGCTGGCGCCGTAGTTCCAGGCGTCGACGAAGGACTTCGCGGTGACCTTCTCGCCGTTGCTGAAGGTCCAGCCGTCCTTGATGGTGATGGTGAAGTTCTGCGAGTCGGACGTCTCGATCTTCTCGGCGAGCATGTCGCTCGCCTCGCCGGTCTCGGGGTCGTAGCGCTTCAGTCCCCGGAAGATCATGTCGAGGACCTTGCCGCCCTGCACCTCGTTGGTGTTGGCGGGCTCCAGCGGGTTCTGCGGGTCACCCCAGGAGGAGGAGAGCACCGCGCCGCTGTCACTGCCGCCGCCGCTGTCCCCTCCGCAGGCCGTCGCCGCGAGCGCTGCCGCCGCCGCGCATGCGACCCACTTGGCGTGCGTGGCTCCGCGCATGGAGTGCCTCCTCGTGAGGACCGAGTCAGGGTCCGAGTCAAGGTCCGGTGAAGTTCCGAGTGAAGGTCCGACCCTTACCGGCCAATATCGGCCCGGAATGGATCACTCGCACGTCAGCGCCATCCGTCCGGGTGCACACTTGGCCCAAACAGGCCGTCAGCCCCTCACCAGGGACGCTTCACCGGTCTGGACCTCTGGGGCATGAGGCATATCAACTTGTTGTTTCCGCAGGCCACCAGGGTTGCAGGCGCCATTGACGGCCCCGGAGCGGCGCTGATAGACACCGGAAAACTGTCCGCCTGTGCGAGCGATGACGCGAGGTCAGGTTCCATGCAGCTGAAGAGACATGTCAGACTCCGGACCCGCATTCCCCTGATGGTCGCCGCACTCCTCACGATGTCGGCGGTCCTGGTACCCCAGCCCGCCACCGCCGCGGACGACAAGAAGGTCCTCACCGTCGCCGTCTCGCAGAGCGTGGACTCGCTGAGCCCCTTCCTGGCGAACCGTCTGGTCAGCACCAGCATCTTCCGGCTGATGTACGAGTACCTCACCAACTACGACCCCAAGGACGCCCACGCGATCCCGGGTCTCGCCACCAGGTGGACACCGTCCGCGGACAAGCTCACCTGGACGTACACGATCCGCTCCGGCACCAAGTGGTCGGACGGCAAACCGGTCACCGCCGAGGACGCCGCCTGGACGTTCAACAAGATGATGACCGACGAGAACGCCGCGACCGCGAACGGCAGCTTCGTCTCCAACTTCAAGAAGGTGACGGCCACCAACCCCACCCAGCTCGTCATAGAGCTGAACAAGCCGCAGGCCACGATGGCCGCCCTCGATGTGCCGATCGTGCCCAAGCACATCTGGGAGAAGGTCAAGGACTTCTCCAAGTTCAACAACGACAAGGACCTCCCCGTCGTCGGCAACGGCCCGTACGTCCTCACCGGCTACAAGGCCGACAGCTACGTACGCCTGGAGCCCAACAAGAGCTTCTGGCGCGGCGCCCCGAAGTTCGACGAGCTGCTGTTCAAGTACTACAAGGACGGTGACGCCGCCGTGGCGGCCCTGCAGAAGGGCGAGGTGTCCTTCTTCGGCGACCTGACGCCCGCTCAGGCGTCCGCGCTCAAGGGCCAGCAGGACATCAAGGTCAACGACGCGCCCGGGCGCCGCTTCTACGCCCTCGCCACCAACCCGGGCGCCCGCGCCGCGAACGGCGAGAAGTTCGGCAACGGCGACCCCTCCCTGCTGGACCAGCGGGTACGGCACGCGCTGTTCATGGCGGTCGACCGTACGACCATCATCGACAAGGTCTTCCAGGGCCACGCCGTGAAGGGCGAGGGCTACATCCCGCCGCGCTTCTCGACGTACTACTGGAAACCGTCGGCCGACCAGGAGATCGCCTACGACCCCGCGAAGGCGGACCAGCTCCTGGACCAGGCGGGCTACAAGAAGAACGGCGACGGCAAGCGGGTCGGCAAGGACGGCAAGCCGATCAACTACCGCGTCCTGTGCCACGCCACCGAACCCGAGGACAAGGCCGTCGGCCAGTACCTCAAGGAGTGGTGGGCCGACCTCGGCATCGGCATCACGCTCGACTGCCTGGACAACGTGAGCGACCCCTGGCTCGCCGGCGAGTACGACCTCGCCTTCGACGGCTGGTCCGTCAACCCCAACCCGGACTTCGTGCTGTCGATCCACACCTGCGGCGCCCTGCCCGCGACCCCGGACGACGTGGGTGCGACCGACAACTTCATCTGCGACAAGACCTACGACAAGCTCTACGCCCAGCAGCTCGCCGAGTACGACCCGGCCAAACGGGCCGACCTCGTCAAGCAGATGGAGTCCCGGCTGTACGACCTCGGGTACATGAACGTCATGGCATACCCGAACGCGGTCGAGGCCTACCGCACGGACCAGATCGAGTCGATCACCACCATGCCGGAGAAGGCGGGCAACATCTTCGGTCAGGACGGCTACTGGAGCTGGTGGTCGGCGGTACCGGCCGCGTCCGGCTCCGACGACTCGTCGAGCTCGACGGGCGTGGTCGTGGGCATCGTGGCCGGAGCCGTGGTCCTCGTGGGTGCGGGCGTGTTCTTCGGGCTGCGTCGGCGGGCGACCGCCGACGACCGTGAGTAGCGTCCATGGCCACTGACACGGCAGCCGCGGCGGCGCCGAAGAAGGCCGAGCGCCCGGGCACGGGGTATCTCCGCTACGGGGCGGGCAAGGTCGGCGGCGCCGTGGTCTCGCTCTTCGCCGTCCTGGTCACCAGCTTCTTCCTGTTCCGGCTGATCCCCGGTGACCCGGTGAAGCACATGACCGGCGGCCGTCAGGTGTCGAACGAGCAACTGGCCGCGTATCGCCGGGAGTTCGGCCTCGACCTGCCGTTGTGGGAGCAGTTCGCTGACTACTGCGGCAAGGCGCTCACCGGCGACCTGGGCACGTCGTACCAGTTCCGGGCTCCTGTCATCGACAAGATCACCGAGGCGCTGCCGAACACGCTGATTCTTACGGGGACGGCCTTCGTCCTGTACACGGCGCTGGGCATCTTCCTCGGCACTCGCTCGGCATGGCGGCGCGGCGGGCTGGGCGACCGCCTGAACACGGGCCTGGCGCTCACGTTGTACTCCATCCCCTCCTTCTGGCTCGGCCTGCTGCTCATCATCGTGTTCGCGGTGGGCATCGGCCCGATCCCGGGCCTGTTCCCGACCGGTGGCATGGAGTCGGGGGGCGAGGAGGGCTTCGCGTACGTCATCGACGTCGCCCACCATCTCGTACTGCCGGTGATCACCCTGGTCGCGGTCGAGTACGGCCAGACGCTGCTCGTCACCCGCTCGGCGCTGCTGGACGAGATGGGCAGCGACTATCTGACGACCGCGCGCGCCAAGGGCCTCCGGGACGACCTGGTGCGGCGGCGGCACGCCGTGCCCAACGCGATGCTGCCGACCGTGACGCTGATCTTCGTGAACCTGGGCCGGACGGTCGCGGGCGTGATCCTCGTGGAGACCGTCTTCTCGTGGCCGGGGCTGGGCGGGCTCTTCTACCAGGCGCTGAGCGTGCCAGATCTCCCCCTGGTCCAAGGCCTGTTCTTCGTCTTCGCGGCGGCGGTGGTCGTGATGAACACGGTGGCGGATCTGGTCTATCCGCTGCTCGACCCGAGGGTGGGCCGATGACGACGGCTGCCGCGCTCAGCCGGCAGCGGCGGCGGGACTCCGCCGCCCGCTTCTGGAAGCAGTACCGGACGCACCGCGCGGGCCTGCTGGGCCTGGCCGCGCTCGCCCTCTTCGTTCTGGTCGCGCTGACCGCGCCGCTGACGGTCGGCTCCGACGTCGCGAGCGTGACCGACGCGCCGGGCAACCCGATGGAGAGCCCGAGCGCCGAATTCCCGCTGGGCACCGACCGGTTCGGGCGCGATCTGCTGGGCCTGCTGGTGTGGGGCTCGCGCGTCTCACTGCTGGTGGGTCTGCTGGCGGCAGTGCTGTCGGTGCTGATCGGCGGGCTCGTCGGCATCACGGCCGGGCACTTCCGCGGACCGTACGCCACCGTGGTCATGCGGATCACGGACTGGTTCCTGGTGATGCCGACGCTGGTGCTGGCGATCGCGCTGGCCACGGTGATGTCCCGGTCGCTCGGTACGGTCGTGCTGGCGATCGGCGTGACGATCTGGCCGACGACGGCGAGGCTGGTGCGGGCGCAGACACTGGCCGTCGAATCACGGCCGTACATCGAACGCGCGAAGGCACTCGGCGGCGGGCACTGGCACATCATGTCGAGGCACGTCCTGCCGAACGTCATGCCGCTGATCCTGGCCCAGACGACCTTGATGATCTCCACCTCCATCCTCGCCGAGGCCACACTCGCCTTCCTGGGCCTGGGCGATCCGACGGTGGTCTCCTGGGGCGGCATGCTCCAGGAGGCGCGTGAGGCAGGCGCGGTCAGCTCCGGCGACTGGTGGTACCTGGTGCCGCCGGGGATCGCGATCGCGGTGGTGGCGCTGGCGTTCACACTGTGCGGGCGTGCCGTGGAGACCGTGCTCAACCCGAGGCTGGGGGTGGCCCGTTGACGCTGCTCGAAGTCCGGAACCTGGAGGTCACCTACCCCAGCGAGGCGGACGCGGTGCGGGGCGTCGACCTGACACCGGCGGCGCGGCCGAAGCACGGCATCACGGACGAGTCCGGGTGCAGCAAGGAGGCGACCCAGTGACACTGCTCGAAGTCCGGAACCTGGAGGTCACCTACCCCGGCGGGGCGGACGCGGTGCGGGGCGTCGACCTGACGCTGGCCGCCGGGCAGAAGCTCGGCATCGCGGGCGAGTCCGGGTGCGGCAAGTCGACGCTGGCACTGGCGCTGCTGAGACTGCTGCCGGCCGGGACCAGGATCAGCGGATCGGTGCTGCTGGACGGCGAGGACGTGCTCACCATGAAGTGGGGGCGGGTGCGGGCGGTGCGCTGGGCCGGCGCCTCGATCGTCTTCCAGGGGGCGATGCACTCCCTCAACGCCGTCCACCGCATCGGCGACCAGATCGCCGAGCCGATCCTGCTGCACGGCGGGGGTACCGCGGCGGCGGCGCGGAAGAGGACGGGCGAGCTGCTGGAGCACGTGGGCCTTCCGGCGGCCAGGGCGAGCGCGTACCCGCACGAACTGTCCGGTGGCCAACGGCAGCGGGTGATGATCGCCATGGCACTGGCCTGCGACCCCCTGCTGGTCGTCGCCGACGAGCCGACCACCGCCCTCGACGTGATGATCCAGGCGCAGATCCTGCGGCTCATCGAGGGCCTCGTCGCCGAGCAGGACCTCGGCCTCATCATGATCAGCCACGACCTGGCCGTCCTCGCCGACACCTGCGACCGGCTCGCCGTGATGTACGCGGGCCGCGTGGTCGAGGAGGGACCGGCCCAGGAGGTCCACGAGCACGCGCGGCACCCGTACGCCGAGGCCCTGTCCTCCGCGTTCCCCCGCATCGGCGACCCGTCGTCGCGCTTCGCGCCACGCGGCCTGGCGGGTGACCCACCGGACCCCTCGGACCTCCCCTCCGGGTGTGCGTTCCATCCCAGATGCGGGGTGGCCCTGACGGAGTGCGCGTCGCAGGACCAGGCGCTGCGGGAGGCGGGGCCGGGGCGGAGGGCGGCGTGTGTGCATGTGACGGACGCGAGGAGCCGCACGTGAAGACGAGTACATCCCCGCCCCTGCTCACCGCCGAAGGCCTGCACGTCACCTTCCCCGGCCGCCATGGTGCCGCTTCCGCCCGGGCCGTGGACGGTGTCGACCTCGACATCAGGGCCGGGGAGATCGTGGCGCTGGTCGGCGAGTCGGGGTGCGGCAAGACGACGCTGGCGCGGGCGCTGCTCGGGCTGGTGACTCCGACGGCGGGGCGCGTCGGCTTCGCCGGGAAGCCGCTGTCGTACACCTCCCGGGCGCTCAAGTCCTACCGCCGGCGCGTGCAGTTGGTGCTCCAGGACCCGTCCGGCTCGCTGAACCCACGGCACACCGTGTACGACGCGGTGGCGGAGGGCCTGCGGATCCATGGCTACGACGGTGACGAGCGGGAGGCGGTGACGCAGGCCCTCTCCCGGGCCGGACTGCGCCCACCCGAGCGCTTCTTCCTGCGCTACCCGCACGAGTTGTCCGGCGGCCAGCGGCAACGCGTGGTGATCGCGGGAGCGCTGGTCCTGAACCCCGAACTGATCATCGCGGACGAACCGGTGGCCTCACTCGACGCCTCCGTACGCGGCGAGATCCTCGCCCTGCTGCTACGGCTCCGCGACGAACTGGGCCTGGCGGCGCTGGTGGTGACCCACGACCTCGGCCTGGCGTGGAACATCGCCGACCGGGTCGCGGTGATGTACCTGGGCCGGATCGTGGAGACGGGCGCTGTCGAGGACGTCCTGACAGCACCTCAACACCCGTACACCCAGGCCCTGCTGTCCGTCGTCCCCGAGGCCCCCGGCACCCCGGTGGTCCTGACCGGCGAGCCCCCCGACCCCTCCCGCATCCCCTCCGGCTGCCGCTTCCACGCCCGCTGCCAGATCCTGGCGAACGGCGAGGCGGAGGCAGCGGGCGTCGCGGACGCGTGCCGGACGCGGGATCTGGAGGTGCTGGGCGGGGGTGGTGGGGCGCAGGTGGCTTGTCATTGGGCGCGGGCGCGGGTCACGACGTAGCGGTGTGAAAACGCCGGTTCCCGGCACCCTGGATGAGGTGCCGGGAACCCGTGTGGAGGTGGATCACGCCGCGTGGACGACGTCCTTCTCCTCGGCGAAGTGGCAGGCCGACTCGTGGGCAGCCGGGGTGTCCTCGCTGCGGAACCGCTCGGGGACGGCGAGGAGGGGGACCTCTTCGGCGCACTTGTCCTGCGCCTTCCAGCAGCGGGTGCGGAAGCGGCAGCCGGAGGGCGGGTTGGCCGGGGACGGGACGTCGCCGGTGAGGATGATCCGCTCGCGGTGGTCGCGGGCGTCCGGGTCCGGGACGGGGACCGCGGAGAGCAGCGCCTGGGTGTAGGGGTGCGTCGGGTGGTCGTAGATCTGCTCGTCCGTGCCGATCTCGGCCATCTTCCCGAGGTACATCACCCCGACCCGGTCCGAGATGTGCCGGACGATCGACAGGTCGTGCGCGATGAAGATGTAGGAGAGGTTGAACTCGTCCTGCAACCCCTCCATCAGGTTGATGACCTGCGCCTGGACCGACACGTCGAGGGCCGACACCGGCTCGTCGCAGATGATGATCTCCGGGTTGAGAGCCAACCCCCTCGCGATGCCGATGCGCTGGCGCTGGCCGCCCGAGAACTGGTGCGGGTAGCGGTTGATGTACTCCGGGTTCAGGCCGACGACGTCCAGCAGGTCCTGGACCCGCTTGCGCCGGTCGCCCTTCGGAGCCACCTCGGGGTGGATGTCGAAGGGCTCCCCGATGATGTCGCCCACCGTCATCCGCGGGTTCAGGGAGGTGTACGGGTCCTGGAACACCATCTGGATGTTCCGGCGGACCGCCTTCAGCGCGCGGCCGGACAGCTTGGTGATGTCCTGGCCCTTGTAGAAGATCTCGCCGGCGGTCGCCTTCTCCAGGTTCATCAGGAGCTTGGCGACCGTGGACTTGCCGCAGCCGGACTCGCCCACGATGCCCAGGGTCTCGCCCTGGTACAGGTCGAAGGAGATGCCGTCGACGGCCTTGACGGCGCCGATCTGCCGCTTGAACAGGATGCCCTGGGTGAGCGGGAAGTGTTTCACCAGGTTGCGCACCTGGAGGATCGGCTCGCCGCGTTCGACCGGGGCCTCGATGGCCGCGACGGCCTCCGACTCGGTGTCGGCGGCCACGGTCTCCACCTCGGAGACGTTCGGCGTGGCGTCCTGCGGCTCGTCGTTCTTGCCGATCTCAGCCATGGATCGTCTCCTTCCAGAAGTGGCAGGCCGAACCGCGGCCCACCAGTTCGGTGCCGTCCTGCTCGGTGACCGGCTTGAGGTCCGGGATCTCCGTACGGCACAGGTCCGTCGCCTTGGGGCAGCGCGGGTTGAAGGCGCAACCGGACGGAATGCGCAGCAGGTTGGGCGGCAGACCCTTGATCGCGTAGAGCTCCTGGCCCTTCTGGTCCAGGCGCGGGATCGAGTCCAGCAGACCCCGCGTGTACGGGTGCGCGGGGCGCCTGTACAGCTCGTGCACCGGGGCACGCTCCACGATCCGGCCCGCGTACATCACGGCGATCTTGTCCGCGACGTCGGCGACCACACCGAGGTCGTGGGTGATCAGGATCAGGCCCATGTTGTACTCGCGCTGCAACTCCGCGAGCAGATCCATGACCTGGGCCTGAACGGTCACGTCGAGGGCCGTGGTCGGCTCGTCGGCGATGATCAGATCCGGCTCCAGGGCCAGCGCCATGGCGATCATGATGCGCTGGCGCATACCGCCGGAGAACTGGTGCGGGTAGTCGCCCACCCGCGCCGCGGCGGCCGGGATCTTCACCCGGTCCATCAGCTCGATCGCCTTGGCCTTGGCGTCCTTCTTGGACAGGCCCTGGTGGACGCGGAACATCTCACCGAGCTGGTAGCCGACGCTGAGCACCGGGTTCAGCGAGCTGAGCGCGTCCTGGAAGATCATGGCGATCTTCTGTCCCCGGATCTTGCGGCGCTCCTCGCCCGACATGGTCAGCATGTCCTGGCCACGGAAGAGGATCTCGCCCTTCGGGATCCGCGCCGGGGGCATGTCGAGGATGCCCATGATGGCCTGCGCGGTCACGGACTTGCCGGAGCCGGACTCGCCGAGCACGGCGAGGGTCTCGCCCGCGCTGACGGTGTAGTTGACGCCGTTGACGGCCTTGGCCAGGCCCTCGCGGGTGTGGAACTCGACGTGCAGGTCACGCACTTCGAGCAACGGGGAGCCGTCGCCGTCGCGGGGCGAGGGCACGGCTGTTTCTTCGATGACGGTCACGTACGCCTCCCTCAGCGCATCTTCGGGTCGAGGGCGTTGCGTACGGCCTCACCGAGCATGATGAACGCCAGCACCGTGATGCTGAGCATGATCGACGGGTAGAGCATGATCCACTGGGCCACGCGGATCTGGTTGCCGCCGTCGGAGATGTCGTTGCCCCACGAGGCGCCGGTGAGCCCCAGGCCCAGGAAGGACAGCGTGGCCTCGGCCGTGATGTAGACGCCGAGCGAGATGGTGGCGACGACGATCACCGGGGCCAGGGTGTTCGGCAGGATGTGCCGGAACATGATCCGCGGGGTGCTCGCGCCGAGGGCCTTGGCCGCCTGCACGTAGTCGGACTGCTTGGTGGTGATCACCGCACCGCGCATCACCCGGGAGATCTGCGTCCAGCCGAAGAAGCCCAGTGCGCCGATGACGATCCAGGGCGTGCGCTCCGTGAAGGAGTTGAGGAAGACCATGGTGCCGAGCAGGAACGGAATACCGAAGAACACGTCCGTCAGCCGCGACAGGATCGAGTCGACGACGCCGCCGAAGTAACCGGCGATCATGCCGACCGTGCCGCCCACCAGCGTGACGACCAGGGTGGTGCCGAAGCCGACGGCTATGGAGGCCCGGGTGCCGTAGATGACACGGGCGTACACGCTGCGGCCCTGCTGGTCGTAGCCGAGCCAGTCGGGCGAACCGATCTCACCCAGCTTGGGCTTCTGCAGGTAGTGCTTGGACAGGTCGCCGAGGATCGGCTGCGCGCTGGTGAACCACCCGGGGAAGAAGGTGATCAGCAGCAGGATGAAGATCAGCGCGCTGGAGATGATGAAGATCCAGCTGCGGCGCAGGTCGGCCCAGGCGTCGCCCCAGAGGCTGCGGCCCTTCTCCGGTTTGGAGTCCGGCAGCGTCACCGCGGGCGTCGGGCCGCCCTGTACAGCCCTCTTGACATCGGTCTTGGTCACATCAGGCATAGCGAATCCTCGGGTCAAGGACCGCGTAGAGCAGGTCGACGAGCAGGTTGGCAAGGAGATAGACGAGGACGAGGATCGTCACCAGGCCGACCAGAGTGGTGCCCTCTCGGCGTACGAGGGACTCGTAGATCGTGCCGCCCACTCCCTGGATGTTGAACAGGCCCTCGGTGACGATGGCGCCACCCATCAGCGCACCGATGTCGGTACCCAGGTAAGTGATCACGGGGATCAGCGAGTTGCGCATGACGTGGACGCCCACCACACGGCTCCTGGGCAGCCCCTTGGCGATCGCAGTGCGGACGTAGTCCGCACGCCGGTTCTCGGCAATCGAGGTCCGGGTCAGCCGGGTCACATAGGCCAGTGACGCCGTCGCCAGGACGATGGCCGGCATCAGCAACTGGCCGTAGTTCGTCGAGTCATTGACGTTCGGGTCCAACCAGTGGAGCTGCTCGGCGAAGACCAGCTTGCAGATGAAGCCGAGGACGAAGATCGGAATCGAGATGAACAGCAGCGTGATCACGAGGATCACGTTGTCGGTGAGCCGCCCTGCGCGCAGGCCCGCCAGCACGCCCAGAGCGATGCCCAGGACGGCCTCGATGGCGAAGGCCAGCGATGCGAGGCGCAGGGTCACCGGGAAGGCATCGCCCAGTACGTCCGTGACGGGCCGTCCGCTGGCGATCTGCGTGCCGAAGTCGCCATGCAGGATCATGTCCTTCATGTAGTTCCAGTACTGCACCAGGATCGGCTGGTCCAGGCCGTACTCATGTCTCAGCGCCGCGATGACCCGCGGATCACCGGCCTTGTCGCCGAAGAGCCCGCGCACGGGGTCACCGGGCAGGGCGTAGACCATGAGAAAGATCAGCAGAGTTGTCCCGATGAACACCGGGATCATCTGGAGCAGTCGTCGTGCGACGTAGCGCCCCATTGTGCCTCCATGTCAGTCACGGCGGGCAGCCAACGGGCCCTTTCCCCACGCATCACCTGAAGATGCGGGTGGAAAGGGCCCCCCGGCCGCTGCCGTTCCCCGGGCGGGTCACGCCGCGCCCGGGACAACGGTCGTTGCGGTTACTTCTTGACCTGAACGCCGGTCAGGATCGGGTCGCCGTCCTGGGCGTACTTGACGCCGGTGACCTTCTCCGAGAAGCCCGCGTTGACCTTGTAGTACCAGAGCGGAATGCTCGGCATGTACTCAGGCAGCTTCTTCTCCAGCTGCTGGTACAGCTTCTCCGACTCCTCCTCCGTCTTGGCGGCGTCGGCGTCCTTGATCAGCTTGTCGATCTCCGGGTTGGAGAAGCCGCTCTGGTTGCCGGACGAGTTGGTGCCGAACAGGTCACGCAGGAAGTTCGCGTTGAACGGGTAGTCGAGCACCCAGCCGGAGCGGTACATCGACTTGACTTCCTTCGCGTCACGCGCCTGGAGGTCGGCCTGGAAGTCGGCCTTCGAGTCACCAGTGCACGCCACGCCGACGGCCTTGGTGATGGAGCCGCAGACCGCCTCCACCCACTCCTTGTGACCGCCGTCCGCGTTGTACTGGATGGAGATCTTGTTGCCCGGAACGCCGCCGCCCTCCTTGATGAGCGCCTTGGCCTTGGCCGGGTCGTAGGTGAAGATGTCGGTGCCCAGGCTCGGCTGGTAGCCGAGGACGCCCTTGGCGACCCAGCCGGTGGCGGGCTCGCGGGTGCCCTGGAGCACCGTCTTGGTGATGGTGTTGCGGTCGATCGCCATCGACAGGCCCTGGAGGACCTTGGGGTCGATGCCCTTCCACTGCTTGGTGTAGAAGGCGGGGGCGATCGTCTGGATCGCGGAGTAGGCCTGGTCGACAGCGCGGTCGCCGAGGTCCTGCTTGTAGACGGGCAGGTCACGGGGGGCGATCTGGCGCAGGACGTCGACGTTGCCGGACTTCAGGTCCTCGTAGGCCGTCTCCAGGTTGGTGTAGTTCTTGAAGATCACACCACCGTTCTTGGCCTTGTTCGGTCCCTGGTAGTCGTCGTTGCGGACGACCTCGATCTGCTTCTTGTGGTCCCAGCTGACGAACTTGTAGGGGCCGTTGCCGATCGGCTTCTCGCCCGCGGCCTTCGGGTCCTTGTAGAAGGACTCGGGCAGCGGGGAGAAGACCTCGTAGCCCAGCTTGTACACGAAGTACGGGATCGGGCTGGTGAGGGTGATGGTGAAGGTGTTGTCGTCGACGACCTTCAGGCCGGACATCTCGGTGGCCTTCGGCTTGCCCTTCTCGGGGGCGACGTCGGCGTAGCCCTGGATGTCCGAGAACCAGAAGCTGTTGGTCTGCTTGTTGGCCGGGGCGGCGGCCCAGTTCCACGCCTTGACGTAGGACTCGGCGGTCACGGGGGTGCCGTCGTGGAACTTCCAGCCGGGCTTCAGCTTGACCGTGAACGTCTTGTTGTCGGTGGTGTCCACCGACTGGGCGTTCATCATGACGATCTTGCCGGACGAGTCGTAGTCGACGAGCCCGGTGAACAGCGCCCGGGTGACGATGCTGCCGTTGGACTCCATGGTGTTGGCCGGCTGCAGCGGGTTCTGCGGCTCACCCACCTCGATCGAGAACTTGCCGTTCGGATCGACGGCGGCGTTGCTGTCATTGCCGCTGTCGCCGTCACTGCCACCACAGGCGGTCGCGGCCAGCGCCACAACCGCGGCTATCGCGACCCACTTGGCGCTCTTGGCACCACGCATGGGTTCCTCCTCATGAGTCCATTGGTTCACCGCAAGGGGGAGCACACGACACGCCACCGTCACCGGTGCCGGAGATAGTCAAGTGCCCCCACGCTCGTGAGTCGGCGCCGCCTGCAGCGCGTGACCCGTTAGTCCGAGCTCTACGCGCCTAACTATCTGCCATGGGCCGATGGCCGAACCACACCCTCAAGGTCTCGGTTCGATCACACCTGGCGCATACTTCTTCCAAAATCCGGACAAAGCGTTTGCCGAAAGATCCCTGCGAAACGGACTTGTTACACACCTATCGGTCGCAGGCGTCCGCATACCGGACGATCCGGAGGAGAAAACCAGTTGCGGTTACGGTGATCCATGCGCGGGGTGCCATCGGCATGCCCGCGAGGCCCGGACGCGCGGTCCTTGACGAGACGTCAGGACCAGAACGGGGCGCGTCGGCAGCAGGGTAAGCCGTTTCGTGTGGCCTGTGAGCTTCCTGAGTGAAGACGAGGGTTTTCCCTATGCCTTCTCTCTATGTCTGCTCGAACGCAGCCGCGCCGGGCCCCCTCCTCGGCGCGGAGGGGGCCCGGCGCGGTCGTACGGTGCGGAGGGTCAGCCGTGCTTGGCGCGGCTCGCGGCGCGGGCGCGCTCTCGGGCGTCCAGGTTCACCTTGCGGATGCGCACGGCCTCCGGGGTGACCTCGACACACTCGTCGTCGCGGCAGAACTCCAGGGACTGCTCCAGGGAGAGCTTGCGGGGCGGCACGATCGCCTCGAACGAGTCGGCCGAGGACGACCGCATGTTCGTGAGCTTCTTCTCCTTGGTGATGTTCACGTCCATGTCGTCGGAGCGCGAGTTCTCGCCGACGATCATGCCCTCGTACACCTCGGTACCCGGGTCGGTGAACAGCACGCCGCGCTCCTGGAGGTTGGTCATCGCGAAGGCGGTGACGGAACCGGCGCGGTCGGCGACCAGCGAGCCGTTGTTACGGGTCTGCAGGGTGCCGAACCAGGGCTCGAAGCCCTCGTGGATGGAGTGGCCGATGCCGGTGCCGCGGGTCTGGGTCAGGAACTCGGTCCGGAACCCGATGAGACCGCGGGACGGTACGACGAACTCCATGCGGACCCAGCCCGAGCCATGGTTGGACATGTTGTCCATCCGGCCCTTGCGGACGCCCATGAGCTGCGTGACCGCGCCCATGTGCTCCTCGGGCACGTCGATCGTCATGCGCTCGACCGGCTCGTACGTCTTGCCGTCGACCTCCTTGGTGACGACCTGGGGCTTGCCGATGGTCAGCTCGAAGCCCTCGCGGCGCATCTGCTCGACCAGGATGGCGAGCGCCAGCTCACCACGGCCCTGGACCTCCCAGGCGTCGGGACGCTCGGTGTCGAGGACGCGGAGCGAGACGTTACCGATCAGCTCGCGGTCGAGGCGGTCCTTGACCTGGCGGGCAGTGACCTTGCGGTCCTTGACGGCCGCCTTGTTGTCGGCGCCCTTGCCGGTGCCGCCGCGGCCGACCAGTGGCGAGGTGTTGGTGCCGATGGTCATGGAGATCGCGGGCTCGTCGACCGTGATCAGCGGGAGCGGGATCGGGTTCTCGGGGTCGGCGAGGGTCTCGCCGATCATGATCTCCGGGATACCGGCGACGGCACAGATGTCACCCGGGCCGGCCTTCTCGGCGGGCTTGCGGGTGAGCGCCTCGGTCATCATCAGCTCGGTGATGCGGACGCTGCTGATGTTCCCGTCACGCTTGATCCACGCGACCGTCTGCCCCTTCCGCAGCTCGCCCTGCTCGACGCGGAGCAGCGCGATACGGCCGAGGAAGTTGTCGGCGTCGAGGTTGGTGACATGGGCCTGGAGCGGGGCGGCCTCGTCGAAGGTCGGGGCCGGGATGTGCTCCAGGATGGTGGAGAAGAACGGCTCCAGGCTGGTGGAGTCGGCCGGCACCGTGCCGTTGTCCGGCTTAGTCAGCGAGGCGATGCCGTCACGGCCGCAGGCGTAGACGATCGGGAACTCGATCTGCTCCTCGTCCGCGTCCAGGTCGAGGAAGAGGTCGTAGGTCTCGTTGACGACCTCGTCGATACGGGCGTCCGGCCGGTCCGTCTTGTTGATGCAGAGGATGACGGGGAGGCGGGCCTGCAGGGCCTTGCGCAGCACGAAGCGGGTCTGCGGGAGGGGCCCCTCGGAGGCGTCGACGAGAAGAACGACCCCATCCACCATCGACAGACCGCGCTCGACCTCGCCGCCGAAGTCGGCGTGGCCGGGGGTGTCGATGATGTTGATGGTGATGACGTCGCCGCCATCCTTCGGGTGGTACTTCACGGCCGTGTTCTTGGCCAGGATCGTGATGCCCTTCTCACGCTCCAGGTCGTTCGAGTCCATCATGCGGTCGTCGAGGGACTCGGCGGCGTGCGCGGCGAAGGAGCCGGCCTGCTTGAGCATGGCGTCGACGATGGTCGTCTTGCCGTGGTCGACGTGGGCGACGATGGCTACGTTACGGATGTCGTGGCGCGTGGCCATGATGTGGCGTACTCCCGGAGTGGTGAGGACGGCCTACGCGTACGTCTGTGTCACGCGGGCCCTGCCGGGCTGAACATGCCACGGCCTTACCCCATCGTACGGGGATCCCGCGGTGAGGGCCTCCGCGGGACCGTGTGACCTGGGCACCGGAGTGCCTCCGTTCCTGGTCAGGCGCCTTTGGCGGCTGCCGAGTCCGCCCCGCGGCCGAGGCGTGCGGCTTCCTGTCCGGCGGTGTTGCCGTCGATCTCCGTCTTCGTATCGCATTCGAGGGTGCCGTCGACCGGGACGGTCCCACTTTCTGCGTGCCCGATGGGACAGCCCGAGATCCTGCCGCTGCTTTCGTACGGCCTCACCGAGGGCGAAACCGTCATCCGGTACCTCCCGATCGGATGCGCTGCGGCCAGTGCGTCGCGAGAACCAAGCACGCACTGTCTCCTTGACGTTGACCGTCAACCGGGCTGGTTCAAAGCTCCTCCTCGTCGCCGGAGCCCTCGCGGAACCGTGGGCCCTACTTTTCCGATGCGCTGGCCGATGCCCTAGCCCCCTTCTTCAAGAACCCCATGTCCTCATATACCGGCGTCTGGAAGCCGAAGGCCCCCGCGTTGACCACGCTCCTCTTCGCCGCCGTCAGTTGAGGGCGCTGGTACAGCGGAATCGACGCGGCGGTGGCCCAGATGCGGGAGTCGGCCTTGCGGATGAGGCTGCGGGACTCGGACTCGTCCAGTGTGGAGAGGGCCTGGTCGAAGAGCTGGTCGACCTGGTCGGTGCCGACGCGGGTGTAGTTCTGCTCGACGTTCAGGGAGCCGTCGGCGGCGGGGACGGGCTTGGCGTAGATGGGGCGGGCGTCGGTGGCGGGGAAGGCGGAGGAGGGCCAGGAGTAGAGGGCGAGGTCGTACTCGCCGGAGGCGATGTGGTCCTTGAAGTAGCTGTCGTCGGAGACCTTCTTCAGCTTGGTGCGGATGCCCACCCGGTCCAGCATCCGCCGGGTTCGGTCGGCCACCGTGCGGAGGGTCTCCGAGCCGTCGCCCGTTGGAAGGACGAAGGTGAGGGTGAGCGGCTTGCCGTTCTTCGCGAGCGGGCCGGCCGGCGCGGCGGCGGGAGCGGCGGTGCCCATGGGGGCGTACGCGCCGGGCGCACCGCCCTGCTTCAGCTGCTGCCTGCCGTCCTGGGCGAAGTGTTCCTTGCGCTTCTCGGGGTGCTTCTTCTCCCGGTCGGCCTCGCCCGGCGCCTTGCGGTCCGCCGCGCGCGCCTTGTTGTCCTCGCCGACGATGTGCGTCCCGTCGTCGCCGCCCTGTGACTCATCCTCGGACTTCCTTCCCTTGGAGCCGGCCGCCTTCTCGCCCTTCTCCTGCTGCTCCGTGACGGGCCCGCCCCGCACCCACCCGGCGTCCGCGAGCAGCGCCTGGGCCTCCTTGGTGTCCTGGCCGCCGAGGGCGTCGCTGTTGTCGGCGTAGGCGGGCTGGCCGGAGAGGGCGAGGTGGCTGCCGACGGGGACGGCGGGCAGGCCCAGCGGCTTGAGGACGGCCTTGGCCAGCTCCTCGCGGTCCAGGGCGCGGGCCACCGCGCGGCGGACGCGCTCGTCGGCGAGCGGGCCGTCGGCGCCGTTGAGGGCGAGCTGGGTGTAGGCGGGCTCGAAGGCCTTGCGGACCTCGAAGCCGCGCAGGGCCTTCGAGTCGTCCGAGTCGTCCGAGCCGTCGGGGCCCTGGAGCGGCGTGCCGGTGCCCTGCGGGCGGGCGGCGAGGACGATGCGGTGCGACAGGTCGGGCTCGATCTCGGCCAGGTCCAGCTTGCCCTCGGCCAGCTCGTCGGCGCGCTCGTCGCGCGGTACGGAGCGCAGCACGATCTGGGAGAGCTTGGCGGGCCGTCCCCACCAGCGCGGATTGCGGGTGAGGGTGATCCGGTCGGCCTTGCGGTCGATCTTCTTCACCATGAAGGGACCGGCCGTGACCTTGAGCTTGCGCCGCGCTCCGTCGTTGAAGGAGTCCGGCGTGCCCATGACCTCCTTCGGGTACAGCGGTGTGAACAGCGACCGCCAGTCGGCGTAGGGCCGGGCGAAGGTGACCTTGACCTCGAGGTCGTTGGCGCCGCGCTGGATCCGCTCGATGCGGTCGTAGCCGGCGTTGCGGGCGGTCCAGTAGGAGCTGTCCTTGCCGGACAGGGCGCGCCACTGGGCGGCGAAGTCGGCGGCGCCGATCTCCCGGCCGTTGCTCCACACGGCCTGCTGGTTGAGCTTGTAGAGGACGACCTGCTTGGGCTCGGTGTCGACGACCTTCGCGGACTCCAGGTACCCGGGGTTGATCCGCGGGCTCCCCTTCGCGTCCAGCCGGAACATCGACGGCAGGACGGCCTGGGCGACGCGGCTGGTGGTGGCGTCGGCGTCGGCCTGGAAGGTGTTCAGGGTCTCCGGTACGGAGTCCACGGCCCAGCGCAGGGTGCCGCCGTCGGCGACCTGGGCGCGGGCGGCGGGCGCGATGTCCTGCCCGGCGAGCGGTTTGCCGGCCGGGTCCTCGGAGCTGCATCCGGTGAGCGCGAGGGCGCTCGCGCTCAGGAAGGCCGTAGTGCCGCGAATGGCCGTCGATCGGCTGCGGGTCCGTCGTGGCTGGTCGCGCCCACCCGGCGGTAGCCGGAAATCGATCACAGTCCCGCGCCCCTTCGGGGCGCTGCCCAACCACAGCTCAGGGTGGGACATCTCTTACCTCCGAGGGCCACAGGGCGTTATGATCACTTTTGGCGGTATATGGAGCTGATCACACGTATGCGGTCACTGAAGAGGAAAGGGTTCGGCAACGCAGTGCGACACGGCGAGGTGGTGTCGGAAGCCCACCCACTCGGCCCAACGGACCTCAGCCAATCGGTGCACACGACTTCCCACCGGCAGGTGTGACGCGCAACACTCGCAGGCGCATGAACGTTGCCGCCCAGGGCCGCCCGGCCTACGGAAGTGAGGAAACGTCATGTCCGTGCACGACGAACTGACGTCCATCCAGCGCAGCCTCGACGACCTGTCCAGGGCCGTCAGCCGCCTGGAACAGCACATGGGCAGCGGCGGGCTGGACATCCGCCGGGTCCGCACCGACTGCGATCACCTGCGCGAGAGCGCCGCGCTGCTGAAGGAGGCGGCCTCCGCCCCCACGGCGCCCAAGCGCCCCGATCTCGTCACCATCCCCGACACCCCGTACGACGACTCTCTGTGGATCGACACGGACGACGAGGGACTCGGCGCCCGTGACCGCCACGCCCCCTGAACCCTCGAACCGTTCGAGCCGATCGAACCGACCGGAGTCATGAGTTGGCCACTGGTACGGAACCACCGACAACTGAACCCCATCCCGTCGGCGGCGGCGTACGCACCGGTACGCGCGCCGCGATCGACGCCCCGCATCTGCGGACCGACCGCTGGTGGCTGGCGCCCGCCGTCACCACGGCCGGTCTGCTCGCGTTCATCGTCTACTCGACGTGGCGGGCCTTCGCCGACGCGGACTACTACGCGGCGCCGTATGTCTCGCCGTTCTACTCCCCCTGTCTGGCGGAGCGCTGCGAGCCGATGCACGCCGGCCCCAACTGGGAGATCTTCGGCGGCTGGTGGGGCATCTCCCCCGCGATCATCATCCTGATCTTCCCGCTCGGTTTCCGCCTGACCTGCTACTACTACCGCAAGGCCTACTACCGGGGCTTCTGGGCCTCGCCCCCGGCCTGCGCGGTGGCGGAGCCGCACAAGAAGTACTCGGGTGAGACCCGCTTCCCGCTGATCCTGCAGAACCTCCACCGGTACTTCTTCTACGCCGCGATCCTGGTCGCCGGGATTCTGACGTACGACACCGTGCTCGCCTTCCGCGACGAGAACTACGAGTGGGGCCACATGGGCCTCGGCACGCTCGTCTTCCTGGTCAACATCGTGCTGATCTGGGCGTACACGATCTCCTGCCACTCCTGCCGGCACATCGTCGGCGGCAAGCTCAAGCACTTCTCCAAGCATCCCGTGCGCTACCGCATGTGGCAGTGGGTGGGGAAGCTGAATGACCGTCACATGCTGCTCGCCTGGGCGTCGTTGGTGAGCGTGGCGCTCGCCGACTTCTACGTCTATCTCGTCGCGTCCGGCGCCTTTGATGATCCGAGGTTTTTCTGATGTCCGTGGTGGACCGACAGGAGTGGGACGTCGTCGTGGTCGGCGCCGGGGGCGCAGGCCTCAGGGCGGCGATCGAGGCGCGCGAGCGGGGCGCCCGTACGGCCGTGATCTGCAAGTCGTTGTTCGGCAAGGCGCACACGGTGATGGCGGAGGGCGGCATCGCCGCCGCGATGGCCAACGCGAACCCGCACGACAACTGGCAGGTGCACTTCCGTGACACCCTGCGCGGCGGCAAGTTCCTCAACCAGTGGCGGATGGCCGAGCTGCACGCCCAGGAGGCGCCGGATCGCGTGTGGGAGCTGGAGACCTGGGGCGCCCTGTTCGACCGTACGAAGGACGGCCGGATCTCGCAGCGCAACTTCGGCGGCCACGAGTACCCGCGCCTCGCCCACGTCGGCGACCGCACCGGCCTGGAGCTGATCAGGACGCTCCAGCAGAAGATCGTCTCCTTGCAGCAGCAGGACAAGAAGGAGACCGGGGACTACGAGTCCCGCCTGAAGGTCTTTCAGGAGTGCACGGTCACCCGGGTGCTGAAAGACGGCAATCGAGTCTCCGGGGCCTTCGCCTACGACCGTGAGACCGGCCGTTTCTTCGTTCTGGAAGCGCCCGCTGTCGTGATCGCGACGGGCGGGATCGGCAAGTCCTTCAAGGTGACGTCGAACTCGTGGGAGTACACGGGCGACGGACATGCGCTGGCGCTGCTCGCGGGCGCGCCCCTGCTGAACATGGAGTTCGTGCAGTTCCACCCGACGGGCATGGTCTGGCCGCCGTCGGTGAAGGGCATCCTCGTCACGGAGTCGGTGCGCGGCGACGGAGGGGTGCTGCGCAACTCCGACGGCAAGCGGTTCATGTTCGACTACATCCCCGACGTCTTCAAGGAGAAGTACGCCGAGTCGGAGGAGGAGGGCGACCGCTGGTACGACGACCCGGACAACAACCGGCGCCCGCCTGAGCTGCTTCCGCGCGACGAAGTCGCCCGCGCGATCAACTCCGAGGTGAAGGCGGGCCGCGGCTCTCCGCACGGCGGCGTGTTCCTGGACGTGTCGACGCGGATGCCCGCCGAGGTGATCAAGCGACGGCTGCCGTCCATGTACCACCAGTTCAAGGAGCTGGCCGACGTCGACATCACGGCGGAGGCGATGGAGGTCGGGCCGACCTGTCACTACGTGATGGGCGGCATCGCGGTCGAGTCCGACACGGCGGCCACGCGCGGGGTGCCGGGGCTGTACGCGGCCGGTGAGGTGGCCGGCGGTATGCACGGCTCCAACCGGCTGGGCGGCAACTCGCTCTCCGACCTGCTGGTGTTCGGACGCCGGGCGGGCTGGCACGCGGCGGAGTACGCGGCGGCGCAGGCCTTCGAGCGCCCGCCGGTGGACGACGTCCAGATCGACTCGGCGGCGGCGGAGGCACTGCGCCCGTTCTCCGCGGAGGGCCCCGAAGAGGGCACGCCGGAGAACCCGTACACCCTCCACCAGGAACTCCAGCAGACCATGAACGACCTGGTCGGCATCATCCGCCGCGAGGGCGAGATGCAGCACGCGCTGGACAAGCTCGCCGAGTTGCGCGTACGGGCCCGGCGGGCCGGTGTCGAGGGGCACCGCCAGTTCAACCCGGGCTGGCATCTCGCCCTGGACCTGCGGAACATGCTGCTGGTCAGCGAATGCGTGGCACGGGCGGCGCTGGAGCGCACCGAGTCACGCGGCGGCCACACCCGCGAGGACCATCCGACGATGGACCGCAAGTGGCGCAACATCAACCTGCTGTGCCAACTGGCCGACCCCTCCGGCGGGTTGGCGGCCACGGACCCGGTGCGCGGTCAGATCGACCTGCTGCGCGAGACCACCGAACCCATCCGCTCCGACCTGCTCGCCCTCTTCGACAAGGAGGAGCTGGTCAAGTACCTCGCCGAAGAGGAGCTCTACGAGTGAGCAGCTACGAGGCCCGCTTCAAGGTGTGGCGGGGTGACATCAAGGGCGGCGGCCTGGAGGACTTCAAGGTCGAGGTCAACGACGGCGAGGTGGTCCTGGACATCATCCACCGCCTCCAGGCCACCCAGGCGCCCGACCTGGCCGTCCGCTGGAACTGCAAGGCGGGCAAGTGCGGTTCGTGCTCGGCGGAGATCAACGGCCGGCCCCGGCTGATGTGCATGACCCGCATGTCCGTCTTCACGCCGGACGAGACGATCACGGTCACGCCCCTGCGCGCGTTCCCGGTCGTCCGCGACCTCGTCACGGACGTCGGCTTCAACTACACCAAGGCGCGCGAGATCCCGTCCTTCGTACCGCCCGACGGTCTCGGGCCGGGCGAGTACCGGATGATGCAGGAGGACGTGGACCGCTCCCAGGAGTTCCGCAAGTGCATCGAGTGCTTTCTGTGCCAGGACACCTGCCATGTCGTCCGCGACCACGAGGAGAACAAGCCGGCGTTCGCCGGGCCCCGCTTCCTCATGCGGGTCGCGGAGCTCGACATGCACCCGCTGGACGCCGCAGCCGAGTCCGGCCTGGACCGCAAACGCACCGCCCAGGACGAACACGGTCTCGGCTACTGCAACATCACCAAGTGCTGCACGGAGGTCTGCCCCGAGGGCATCAAGATCACGGACAATGCGCTGATCCCGTTGAAGGAACGAGCGGTCGACCGCAAGTACGACCCCCTGGTGTGGCTCGGGAACAAGATCCGGCGGCGTTCCTGAGGCGTACTACGCCTGGGCTCGCAGATACCCCGAGTGGGCCACCTGACCCAGGTACGTGAACCGGGTGTCCGTGGTCATGTGCTTCTCGAAAGCCTCCTTGATCCCGGGCCACTTGGGGTGCCCGAAATCGTCGAGTACGACGATGCCGCCGGGCGCGACGATCTGCTCGGCCCACTCCAGGTCGGCGGCGACACCGGCGGCGGAGTGGTCACCGTCGACGATGATCACGCCGTAGGCGCGGTCGGCGACCAGGGCACGCACCTCGGGGTCCTCCGAGAAGCCCTGCTGGATCCGGGCGGCGGCACCGGCCGCGCCCGCGAGGGCCAGATTGGTGCGTACGGCGGCGCCGTTCACCGGGGTGCCGGAGGCGTCGGTGCCCATGGTGGCGCCGGGCTGCAGCTGCGTTCCGGCGAGCGGATCGACGATGGTCAGGCTGGGCGCACGCCCGGCCCGCTCCATCATCCGGATGAGAGCGGCACCGAACATCCCGTACAGCGTGCCGATTTCAAGGATCTCGTCGTTCGGCGGGTCGAGCAGCGGTACGGCGGACAGCTTGCCGACGATGTTCATCGTGCCGCCCGCGATACGGCCGACGCCGAGCGCCTCCATCGCGATGAGCAGCCGGAACGCCTGGGCCACACTGCGCTCGGCGGCATCCCTGTCCCCGCCGGACACCTCCGCCAACTCCGCGATGGTGCGGTTGAGATGGGGCGCCGACGGCAGCCGCGACGCGCCCCGTCCGGTCCCGTCGAAGAACAGCTCCAGTGGCCGCTGACGGTTACGCAGCTTCTTCAGTTCCTCCTGCGTCACGTCGGCCCGGGCGGACTCCTCGACGACACGGCGGACTTGACGTTCGATGCGCTGGTCGATGAGTTCGGCGATCGGGCGCAGTGCGCGCCGGGCGGCCTTGCTGGTGATTAGCGCTCGCATAAATGTGCGACCTCACAGGGATAGGAGATGTGGACCCTAGGGGCGCCACAGCACATTCACAACAAACTGAAGGACCCTTGCGGGGAAAGGCCGCATGACAAAAAGGCAACGGAACGGTTAAGTCAAAGGAAGATGCTGGTCAAGGCTTTGCCACCCAGGCAACCCGGTACGCCGTCCAGTCATCCGCGGTCGCCGCGAAGTCGACGTAGAGCGCCACGCCGAAGTTGCGGCGGTCCGCATCCGTGCGGGACAGACCGAGGCGGACACCGCGTACGGCGGCGGGCACGGTCTCGGCGTGGGCCCAGTGGCCGAACCGGTTCTCGTGGAAGAACGGCAGGCCCATCAGGAGGTCGGTGGTGGGCGGGGTGACCTCCAGGGCGAGGGAGGTCTGCTGGGCGACATAGCCGCCGTAGGTGCTCTGCAGCGGCTGCATGGTGTCGTACGACATGACGGCGATCTGGTCGACGCGGCGGGCCACCTGGCCGAAGAACTTCTGCGACCACCACTTGGGGTGGCCGGTGGTCGTGCCCCAGAAGGAGTGGAAGCCGGGGAGCGGGTCGATCTGGTGGGCGGCGACGGAGAGGGGCGCGTTCTGGGCGCTCGTGACGCGGTGCAGGGCGTCGAGGAGCGTGAGGTAGTTGCCGTCGTCCGAGTGGAGGGGCTCCAGGTCGAAGTGGACGCCGTCGAAGCCGGCCGCGAGGATCTGGCGGGTCGAGCCGACGACCGCCGCGCGCGTCTCCGGTCGCTCGAGCCGCATGCCGTCGGGGCTCTCGGTGGCCAGCACGTCGCCGAGCCAGGCCTGCACCCGGATGCCGGGCATCTCCTTGTGCACCGCGTCGATGAACCAACGCGCCCTCGGGTACGACGACTCCGGCAGCGTTCCGTCGTGTTCCAGGGGGCCCGCGTGGACGTAGAGGTCCCTGATGCCGGTGGTGTCGAGTTGCCGGGCCAGCGCGGTCACGTCGGCGTCCTTCTTACGGCCGTCCACCCAGGCGTGACCGAGCCAGATCGCGTCGCGGTTGCGGGTGTGGGTGCCGGGGGCCATGTCGCCGGTGTGGTTGATGTAGAGGGCTGTTTCGGCGGCGAGGGTGGGAAGGAGGATGAGCAGGAGGACGGCCAGGACGGTGCGACGGGCACGGCGGAGCCATTTGTTCCCACCCGCACCACGCGTGCCGCTTTCGTCGTCGAGTGCGGGTGGCCCCTGTGGCGGGACCTGACCATCGGCGGCTGTCGGTTCGTCCATCCCCGTATCCCCTCCCTCATCGAAGCCCCACCCCACCCGACGTCCCCCGCTCGCGCGCCCGCATAACCGGTCATACGCTCCGAAATGTGACGTCATCCTTGATCCGGGACCGGCAGCGGCGTGCCGCCGTGCGGGTGGCGCATGCCGGGCTGGGCGGTGCGGCCGGGCTGGTGTGGCTTGTGTTGCCGGGGATGACGATCAGTGCCGATGATCCGGTTCCGGCGGTCCGGACGGGGACGGTCGTGCAGGCGGCGCATGCATCGCAGGTATCGCAGGAAGAGGACGAGACGTCCACCGCCGACCTCGTGCTGCCGCTCGTCGCGGCGAGTGCGGCAGTCGCGCTGGCCGGGTACGCGTATCTACGACGGACAAGGCGGACGCGTACACGGACGACGCCCGGCGGCGTCCCCGTCATCGTCCCACCGCCGCCCCTCGCCGAACTCGACGAGCGTGCACGGGCGTTGCTGGTCGAGGCCGATGACTGTGTCCGCACCAGCCGTGAGGAACTCGGGTTCGCTCAGGCCCTGTTCGGTACGGCGGCCGTGGCGCCCTTCGCGCGGGCCGTGCGGGACGCGGAGGGTGAGCTGTCGGCCGCCTTCCGGATGCGACAGCAGTACGACGACGGAGTCCCGGCCGACGGGGCGTCCCGGCGGCATGCGCTCGCCGGGATCGTCGGGCGGTGCCAGGAGGCGGGGCGGAGGCTGGACGCGGAGGCGGCCGGGTTCGATCAACTCCGTGGCCTGGAGCAGGGCGTGGGCGAGGCGCTGGAGGTCGCGGAGAGCCGGTTCCGGGAGCTGGCGGGCCGCACGGCTGCCGTGCAGGCCACCCTCGCGGACCTCGGCAAGCGGTACGCCCATACCGCGACCGCCGCCGTCACCGGTCACGTAGAACAGGCCAAGGACCGCCTCGTGTTCGCCACGTCCCGCCTCAACGAGGCCCACCAGGCCGCCGACTCCGGCGAGACAGACCGCGCGGCACGGCACCTACGCGCCGCCGAGAGCGCCATCGCCCAGGCCACGGCCTTCCTCGCCACCATCGCCCGCCTGGCCCACCACCTCACCGAGGCCGCGACCATCGTCCCGGCCGCCCTCACCGGCGCGGAGGTGGAGCTCGCGGCGGCGCGGGGGTGGCTGGCGGAGGCGGGGGGTGAGATGGGGCCGACGGGCGAGGGCGGGGGCAGGGCGGAGACTGAGCCGGGCAGCGGGACGGACAGGGGGCCTGGCGGCTGGGCAGGCGGGGCGTCCGGCGGCCGGGCAGGCGGCATCAGCACGTCGGCCGATGACGGGGCGGGCGAGGCTCCGGACGGTGAGGCGGGCGGACCAGGCTCGCCAGACAACGGCGGAACCAACAGCCCACCCTCACCCACCGACGGCGACACCGACAAGGCACCACACGGCGAGGCGGGCGGACCAGGCCCGCCAGACAACAGCGGAACCAACAGCCCACCCTCACCCACCGACAGCGACACCGACAAGGCACCACACGGTGAAGCGGACGGACCAGGCCCCCCAGACAACGGCGAAACCAACAGCCCACCCTCACCCACCGACAGCGACACCGACAAGGCACCACACGGTGAAGCGGACGGACCAGGCCCCCCAGACAACAGCGGAACCAACAGCCCACCCTCACCCACCGACAGCGACACCGACAAGGCACCACACGGTGAAGCGGACGGACCAGGCCCCCCAGACAACGGCGAAACCAACAGCCCACCCTCACCCACCGACAGCGACACCGACAAGGCACCACACGGTGAAGCGGACGGACCAGGCCCCCCAGACAACGGCGAAACCAACAGCCCACCCTCACCCACCGACAGCGACACCGACAAGGCACCACACGGTGAAGCGGACGGACCAGGCCCCCCAGACAACGGCGAAACCGACAGCCCACCCTCACCCACCGACAGCGACGCCGACAAGGCACCGCACGGTGAGGCGGGCGGGCCGGGCTTGCCGTCCGGTCGCGGGGCGGGCAGGGTGCAGCAACGCGGCCCGGGCAGCCCGAGGGCGCCGAGCGGCGGCGGAACAGGCAGCGTCGGGTCGCCGGGCGGCCGTGGTGTCGGTGCCCCGGGGGCCATTTCGGGGCTTTCCGTTGAACCGGCGGGCGGGCTTTCCGGGATGCCCGTCGGGGAGTTGCGGGCGCGGATTCGGCATGCTGATGGCGTGCTGGCCGGCGTACGGGAAGAGGTGATCGGTGGGTCGTACGATCCGCTCGATGCTCTGCGGCGGATCGTGCGGGCGGTCGTGGCGGTGGAGTCGGGGCGGGCGGGGGTGTTGCCGACGGCTGCACTACTCGCCGCGCGGGACTCGGTCGGGCTTGCGGACGGGTTTGTGTTGACGCACCGGGGTGCGGTGGGCGGTGAGGCCCGGACGCGGCTGGCGGAGGCGGAGCGGTTGCTCGCGGCGGGGCCGGAGGAGCGTGCGGCGGCCGGGCTGCGAGCGCGGGCCGGCGTGGACCGGCCGATGGACCAGCGGCATGCGCCTGCCGTGGGGCGGATGCCGGCGGCCACGCGCACGGTGACCGGCGATCGCGTCACGGCCGACACCCTCGCCCGGCACGCCCACGCACTCGCCGAGCAGGACGTCCGTGTGCACGGCAACCCGCTCGCCGCAGCCGCGGAACAGCAAATGGGCGTCGGCGGGGCCGTCCTCGGCGGGATTCTGCTGGGCGGTGCCCCGGACGGCGGCCCACCCGCGAGCTTCGGCGGACCTCGCACCCGGGCCCGCCGAGGCGGCACAGCCACGTGAACCGCGCGCCCCGCCGAGCCGACCCCTCAGAACAAGCTCAGCAACGCCTCCGCCGGATCCGTCAGCCCCGTTTCGCCGTCCGGCAGCGGGAGTTCGAACCAGACCGTCTTGCCGCGCGGGGTGCGCCGCGAGCCCCAGGCGGCCGAGAGGAGGCCCACGAGCTGGAGGCCACGGCCACCCTCGTCCGTGTCGCGGGCGCGGCGGCGGCGGGGCTGGACCAGGCCGGAGTCCCAGACCTCGCAGACGAGGGTGCGGTCCAGGAGGAGCCGTAGCCTGATCTCGCCTTCGCCGTAGCGCAGCGCGTTGGTGACCAGTTCGCTCACCAGCAGCTCGGCCGTGTCGACCAGCGGCTCCAGGTCCCAGCTCAGCAGCTGCCCGCGCGCGTACTCGCGGGCGCGTCCGACGCTGCGGGGCTCGCGGGGGAGCGTCCAGTCGCCGACGGAATCGGCCGGCAGACCCTGGACCCGGGCCATCAACAACGCGATGTCGTCCTCGCCGTGGTGGGTGTCGAGGGTGTTGAGGACGTGGTCGCAGACGTCCTCCAGGGGTTCGGAGGGGTCCGTCAGCGCGCCCACGAAGGCTTGCAGGCCCTCGTCCAGGGGATGATCGCGGGATTCGACCAGTCCATCCGTGTAGAGCGCCAACAGCGCGCCTTCGGGTAGTTCGACCTCCACCTCCTCGAAGGGCTCCCCGCCGACGCCCAGCGGCATGCCCGGCGGCACGTCCAGCATCAGCGCGTCCTCGCCGGGCTCGACCAGGACGGGCGGCAGATGGCCCGCGTTCGCGAAGGTGCACCGGCGCGTCACGGAGTCGTAGACCGCGTACACGCACGTCGCCAGGTACACCTCGGACAGGTCCGCCTCACGCGGGCGGCGCGCCGCGCGGGTCGCCTGCTGGACGCCGCCCGGCGCCCCGAGGCCCCGCGCGATCTCGTCCAACGCGGAGAGAACCTCCGCCGGTTCGAGGTCCAGCAGCGCCAAGGTGCGGACCGCGGACCGGAGTTCACCCATCGCCACGGCCGCCCTGAGCCCGCGTCCCATCACGTCCCCGACCACCAACGCCGTACGGTGGCCCGGCAGTTCGATGACGTCGAACCAGTCGCCGCCCACCTCGCTGGGCCGGTCGGCGGAGGAGTTGCCGGGCAGATAGCGGCAGGCGATGTCGAGGCCGGCGGCCACCGGGTCGCCCGGCGGGAGCAGGGACCGCTGCAGTATCAGGGCCCGTTCGTGCTCACGGCGGTACAGCCGCGCGTTGTCGATGCAGACCGCCGCCCGCGCCGCCAGCTCCACCGCCAGATCCCGGTCCCGGTCACCGAACGGCTCGCTGCCCTTCGTACGGGAGAACTGCGCGAGTCCTACGACGGTGTCGTGGGCGACCATCGGGACGGCGAACGTGGACTGGACGAGGCCGCCCTCCTCGGGCTGGACGCGCTGCGGCTTGGCGGTGCGCAGGGCGTCCGCGCAAGGGGAGTTGAAGGGGTAGTGGTGGACGGCGCCGACGGCGACCTGTGTGCCGCCGCCGAGAAACGGCGCGTCGGAGACCGCGCTGGCGAAGGCGACCCGGCGCAGCGCCGCGCTGCCGTCGGCGAGCCCGGGCGGGGTCTCGTCGCCGGCCAGCAGGCCCTGGTAGAGGTCGACGGTCGCCAGGTCGCAGAAGCCGGGGACGACGACGTCGAGGAGTTCGCGGGCCGTGGTCTCCAGGTCGAGGGAGTTGCCGATCCGGGCGCCCGCTTCATTGAGGAGGGCGAGATTGCGCCGGGCGGCGGCGGCCTCGCGGGCGGCGGCGCGACGGGCGGTGATGTCGGTTCCGAGCCAGGCGATGCCGATGGGACGACCGGTGCCGCTGTGCACGCGATAGAGGTTGATGGACCAGTGGCGGCGCTCGTCGGAGCCCGGCAGAAAGCCCGTGACATGCATGTCCGTGATGGTCTCGCCGGTCTCCAGGACTCGGCGCAGCACCGCGGTGACCCGTTCGGCCTCCGGCCGGGTCAGATAGTCGTGGACGCCACGGCCGCGGTGGTCGTCCGGGGTGCCACCGAAGGTGGAGGCGAACCGGTGGTTGGCGCGGCGAACCCGCAGGTCGGGGTCGATGAGCAGAAAGCCGAACGGAGATTGACCGAAAATCGACTGCGAGGCGGCGAGGTCGGTCTCGATCCGGCGCAGGGTGCGGACGTCGACGACGATGCAGACCGCGGCCTTCTCACCGTCCTCGGTGCGCGTCGGCATGACATAGACCTCGGCGAGGGCCTCGCCGCCCTCTCCATCGGCCGTGTCCGCCTTCCGGAAGGGGATCACACCGGTCCACTCCCGGCCGTCGAGGATCTCCGCCATCTTCCGCTGGCCCTGCTCACGCAGGTCGGGGTCGACGAACGCCTCGATGGGGTCCATGCCGAGGGCCCGCTCGGCGGGGATGCCGAAAAGCTGCTGGGCGCGCAGGCTCCACTGGTCGACGAGGCCGTCGGCACCGATGGAGAAGGACGCGACCTTGATGTAGTCGTAGATGGAGCCGGGCGGACTGCTCTGCCACATGGCATCACCGGGGGGTGTGTCGGCGGACGGCACAGCGCCGGAAGACCCGTCGTCGCCGGGCCGCCCGGCGCCGGAGGCTCTCGTCGCGTCGGCCGCGACGGCAGCCGCGGCTCCCGTCCTCGCGCCGCCCGACGGGTCCTTGGACTCCGTGGCCTTCGCTGGTATCTCGCTCACGCGAACCGTCCCCTCCAGCTCACCGCGCCCGGCACCGGTCACCGGGGGCGGCTGCCCGCAGTATCCAGCACTACGGCGCCACCTGACACGGTGTTCACGATCACAGCACGGTCCCGACGGTTTTCGGTCCGGACTGCGACAACACTTCCAGTCTTCTAACCAGCGGACACGTCGTCGAATCACGCGACGGGACAACCGCCACCGGCCTGAACCAGTCACCGGTCAGTGCGTCCGCGGCCATACACCCGGTCAGCCCGGTACCGCCAGTTCGAACCACACCGTCTTGCCCGCCTCGCCGGGCCGGGTCCCCCAGCGGCGCGAGGAGTGGGCGACGAGCTGGAGCCCGCGCCCGCTCTCGTCCTCGGGCCGGGCCTCACGCTCGCGCGGCGGGTCCGGGAGCGGGTCGGAGACCTCGACCAGCAGGACGTCCCGCACATCGGCGGGGCGGACAAGCCGTACGCCGATGGGGCCGGTGGCATGCCGCAGGGAGTTGGTGACCAGCTCGCTGACCAAGAGGGCGGTGATGTCGGCGACGCTCTCCAGCTCCCACGCGTGCAGCCTGGCGCGGACGGCGGCACGGGCGGCGCGTACGGCGCCGGGGTCCGCGGGAAAGGTCCACTCGGCGCAGTCGCCATCGGTGTCGATCACGCCGATCACTTCCCAGGCCAGCAAGCCCACGCACGTCCAGTTTCGTGGGGTTAATGGGCACATACCCGATATCGCGCCACCAGTACCGCTCCCGGCGGCGCACTGTGGCACGAACGGCGTATGTGGGGTGTGGGGCGTGCCTGAGAGCTCGGGGGGTGATGTTGTCGTGCGGGTGCAGGTCCGTGAGGGCTGGTCGCGCAGTTCCCCGCGCCCCTTGCGGGGCTACCTCAGTCGAGCCTCGATCTCCTGCACCGCCGGTACGTCCTCGTCCAGCCACGGGACGTCCCAGAGCTCGGCCGCAGTCAGCCAGCGCAGTTCGTCGTGGTCCTGGAGGGGCTTGGGGTCTGGGGAGCCCGGCAGCAGGCGGGCGGTCCACACCTGGAGGACGTACGGGGGTTTTAGGGGCCACTGGCCCGGCACGCGGTCGACCGTCTCCGTCTCGGCGCCCAGTTCCTCGCGCAGCTCCCGGATCAGGGCCGCTTCTGGGGTCTCGCCCGGTTCTACCTTGCCGCCCGGCAGTTCCCAGCGTCCGGCCAGTTCGGGGGGTGCGCTGCGGCGGGCAGCCAGTAGGCGGCCGGCGTCGAGGAGTGCCGCCCCCACGACCACGATCGGTTGCGTCATGTGCGGGAGCCTACGGGAGGCGCCTGCTCAGTCGGTCGCGCCCGATCCGTTCTGCCCGATGCGCTCGACCCAGTAGAGCTGCTTGTGTCCGCGGGTGTCGAGGCTGTCGGCGATCTTCTGGGCCTCGGCCCGGGTCGCGTACCGGCCCACGCGGTAGCGATTGCCGTTGTCGTCCTGCCGTATGACGAGCCAGGGAAGAGTGATCGTGCTGTCGTTCATTCCGCCCCACTGCTCCTTCCCGCCCACGACCGCACGAGTCCCGCCCGCGGCCTGTGCCGTGCCCCACCCGCTAAGGAAACCGCAATCCGCATATGCCTGAGCCTACGCCTAACCTTTACGCAGCGAATACGGCTTTTCACAAAGAGGTACGCAACCAGCCAAGACATAGGGGGCGCACGACGGCGAGTGCGCCGTGCGGACGTGTTCGCGCATCCGGTCAGCGACTTGCCGCACCTGCTGGGGCGACCTGCGAGAACGACCGGATTCCAGCGCCGGGCGGACCGGCGCCCGTTGGGCGGGGGCCGGTCCAACTGCCGTGACGGCGTGCGCTACTTCACAGGAAGGTGATAGGCGACCCGGTAGCGGTCGGCCGGGACGACCACGTCGGCCGTCTCCACGGGGCGGCCCGAGGCGTAGTACGTGCGCGAGACGACCAGGACGACATGGCCGGGGACGCCGCCGAGAGCGAGCAACTCCTCGGCGAGACCCGGACGCGCGCCGACCTCCTCCGTCACGTTGTCCACGATCACGTCGATGGCGGACATGCGCTCGACGACGCCCATGCCGCCGAGGGGTCCCTCCTCGGGCAGCATCACGGGGGTGCGGCCGGTGACGGCCAGCGGCTCCCAGGAGGTGGACAGCATCATCGCCTCGCCGGCCTCCCGGAAGACGTACTTGGTGCACATCACGCGGTCCCCGGGCTGGATGGCGAGCCGCTCGGCGACGGCACGGCTCGCCTCGGCCTGCCGGCTGCTGGACTCCCAGGTGCCGCGCGCCTCGCCGTCGGCCTGCTCCTGCCGGAACGGCGTGGCACCTCCGGCGGGCCGGAATCCGGAGCGGGCGATACGGCGGGGCACGGGCCGCTCGCGCACATACGTCCCGGAGCCGGAGCGGCCCTCGACCAGGCCCTCGGCCATCAGCACCTTGCGCGCCTCCAGGGCGACCGTGTCCGAGACGCCGTACTCCTCGCGGATCCTGGCCTGCGACGGGAGGCGGGTGTGCGGGGGCAGTGAGCCGTCGACGATCTTCTTGCGGAGATCACCCGCGACACGCAGGTACGCCGGCTGCTCACCGAATGTCACTGGCCGCTCCCATCAGGTTGTACAGACAGCAACAGCGTGGCAACCGTGGGTTGTCCGGTGCAAGCGAAGGCCAGAGAATCACTCGATGTGATGACTTGCCTGTCGGGAGGGCTTTACGCAGGCACTTTCTCCCCGCTATGGCCGCGATCACACCTCGATCCCGGCGTCCCCTCCCCCGCTGTCCGAGCCGCCGTCGTCGTAGTCGTACGAGGGCACGGTCGTGGCCAGTCCCAGAGCCTCGCGCGCGGTGACCGACTGCTCCGGGGCGGTGAGTGCGTAGCCCTCGTCGTAGTGCTCGTAGAAGGCTTCCACGTCGGTGGCCCCGGCGGCAGCGGCCCACTCCTTCCGGGCGGCCTCCAGGTTCTTGATGAGCTCTCTGACCGGCGTCCTGGCGTCGGCGGGCCACGGGTGGTCGCGGAGCATCCCGGCCTGCTTCGTCAGCGCGTCCGCGACGCGTTCCGCCCACTCCTTGTGGCCCGGCAGGTCGTCCTCGACGTACTCCTCCGCGGGAGCGGAGTCCATGGCGGTGTTGAGGACGTCCGCCGCCTTCAGATAGGTGATCTGGTCGTCGTCGAGTGTCGTCGCGTCGTTGCGCAGCGAGCCCCTCAGGCTGCTGTTGCCGTCCGTGTGGCCGAACACGCAGGTGATCTCGTGGTCGCCGAGCCGCCAGCTCTCTCGGGTCGGGGTGAGGTAGTAGACGTCGACGGTGTCGGGCACGGCCCAGGCGTCCATCGCGTAACTGTCCTGGAGGGCATAGCACTTGTCGTCCGCGACCTGGGAGACCTTGTCGTCGCCCGGATAGGAGCCGCCGGGCATCTCCACGGCCGCGAACACCTCGCCGTCGTGCCGGCCGGTGCAGGGCACGGACTCGACGTCGTAGGTGAAGCCCTCGAGACCGCCGGGCGAGTTGAAGCAATCGCCCTTCGCCAGCGAGAGGCTCGAGTCGTCGCGCACGCCCTCCTTGAAGCCCTCCCAGAACTCGGACGCGGCCCCGGTCGCCAACGACAGCGCCCACAACGCCAGTCCGACCGAGGACAGCACCGATCCGGCGACCGCCATGCCCTTCCCGCGCTCGCCCCGCCGTCTGATCTGGCTCAGCGCGATCAGCCCGAGGACCAGCCCCACGCCCGGCATGAAGCAGAGCAGCCCGGTGACCAGCGACCCGATGGCGACACCGTTGACCGGCGCCGGGCGGTTGAACGGGTGGTAGCCCTGACCCCAGGGCTGGTACGGCATCCCGTAGTACGGGCCCTGCTGATACTGCGGGTACTGCCCGTAGGGCTCCTGCGGCTGGTGGGGCCCGGGGGGCGGAGGTATGGACACGGGTACCGTGCTCCTGGTTCAGGCGGCGGCGCGATGCGGGACTGATGCTGCGCGCATCGTAAGCACGCCTTCCGCGCACCGCACCGCCGCCTGCTGCTTCACAGGTGCTTGATCAGAACTGCAGTGCCCAGGCGTCGATCCGCCCGGTGTCGATCGCCGCGTTGTCGCTGACCCGCAGCTTCCACGATCCGTTCGCGACCTCCGAGGAGGCGTTGACGGAGTACGTGGTGTCGATGTTGTCCGAACTGCCGCCGGTGCCGTACGCCTTGAGGGTGTACGCCGTGCCGTCGGGGGCGATCAGCTGGACCTGGAGGTCGCCGATGTACGTGTGGACGATGTGGACCTCGACGGCCAGGGCCGAAGGCGCGTTGCCGGTGACGCCGGAGACGGTCAGCGGGGACTCGACGGTGGCGTTGTCGCTGATCGTGTAGTCGCCGGTGTTGTCGAAGCGCGGGCCCGGAGGAGTCGTCGTACCGCCGCCGACGTTGAGGAGGCGGTTGGGCGAGCCCGTGCCGGGGCTGGTGACGACTCCGGTCGAGGAGGCGTTCACCAGGGCCGCGGACACCTGGGCGGGCGTGGCCGTGGGGTTGTCGGCCAGATGGAGCGCCGCCGCTCCGGCGACGTGCGGGGCCGCCATCGACGTACCGGAGATGGTGTTGGTGGCCGTGTCGCTGGTGCGCCAGGCCGAGGTGATGGACGAGCCCGGGGCGAACAGGTCCAGGACCGAACCGAAGTTGGAATAGCTCGCCTTGGCGTCGGACGAGGTCGTGGCGCCGACGGTGATCGCCTCCGTCACGCGCGCGGGGGACCTGGTGGAGGCGTTGACGGACTCGTTGCCTGCCGCGACGGCGAAGGTGATGCCGGAGGCGACGGCATTGCGTACGGCGGTGTCGAGAGCGGTGTCGACGGGGCCGCCGAGGGACATGTTGGCGACGGCCGGCTTGACGGCGTTGCGGGCGACCCAGTCGATACCGGCGACGACCTGGGCGGTGGTGCCCTGACCGGAGTTGTTCAGCACGCGGACGCCGACGACGTTCGCCTTCTTGGCGACGCCGTAGGCGCTCCCCGCGACCGTGCCGGCGACGTGGGTGCCGTGGCCGTGGCCGTCCTGGGCGACGTTGTCGTTGTCTATGGCGTCGTAGCCGTTGGCGGCGCGACCGCCGAAGTCGCTGTGGCTGATGCGCACGCCGGTGTCGATGACGTACGCCGTCACGCCGGTCCCGGCCGAATCCGGGTAGGTGTAGCTGCTGCCCAGCGGGAGCGTCTTCTGGTCGATGCGGTCCAGGCCCCAGGAGGGCGGGTTGGGCTGGGTCGCCTCGATGCTGAAGGTGCGGTTCTGGACGACGGAGGCGACGGCCGGGTCGGCGGCGAGACGTTTCGCCTCGGTCTCGGAGGCCTCGATCGCATAGCCGTTCAGGGCCTTGGTGTACGTGCGCTCGATGTCGGCGCCGTACTCCTGGGCGAGCGCCTTGCCCTGGGCGGAGCCCGCCCGGGTGTCGGCCTTCAGCGTCACGATGTAGCTGTCGGCGACGGCGCCCGCGGCGCCTTCGTACTGGATACGGCCTTCGGGAGCGGCCGCGGCGGGGAGGGCGGAGACGAGGCCGGCGGCGAGTGCCGCGGTGGCTGCCAGGCTGATCGCGGCAAGTCTTCGCCGGGTCTGACGCATCACTGCCATCTGAGGGATCCTCCTCAATCGGTGGTGCGTTGGTGGGGGGGTGGTGCGGGTGTGCACGAAGCCGAGGCGCGTGGACATGATCATGTCAATTCCAATGCCGCGCCTGTGCGTCAGCCGAAAGATTGCGGCTTCCACAGGAATTGCACAAGCCCTGTGCACGGACGTAACAGACCTGCCATACACGAAGCGTGGCTCTCCGTGCCGCCCGGACCTGGCCCCCACCGCCGGCCCTTGACGGTCCCCGTCAGTCGTCGAACGCCGTGGCCCGGGTCTGCTTCTCCCACGCGGCGACGTCCTGCCGGACCTGGTCGAGGTGGTCCAGGACCGCGCTGACGCCGTCTTCGCCGAGGGGGAGCCGCAGCGGGGTGTGCTCGGCGTCCAGGGCGGCGCGGATGAGGGCCGCCGCCTTCGCCGGGTCGCCGGCCTGGGTGCCGTCACCGCCGGCGACGAAACCGCGGGTCTGCTCCACCTTGGAGTACAGGCCGGTGTCCGAGCTGACCCCGGCCCGGCTGGGGTCGAACAGCGCGGTGCGGAAGGAGCCGGGCTCGACGATCAGCACCTTGATGCCGTACTCCGCGACCTCGTCCGCGAGCCCTTCGGACAGCCCTTCCAGCGCGAACTTCGTTCCGCTGTACGCCGAGAAGCCCGCGAAGGACATCTGCCCGCCCATGCTGCTCATCTGCACGATCGCACCGGAGCGCCGCTCGCGCATACCCGGCAGCACCGCGCGCGTGAGGGCGACGGGCCCGAAGACATGCACCTCGAACAGGTCGCGCAGCTCGTCCTCGGTGGTCTCCTCGAAGGCACCGACATGCGTCCGCCCCGCGTTGTTGACCAGGACGTCGATCCGCCCGTGGCGCGCCAGCACATCCTGTACGGCGGCTTCCGCGGCGCCCGTGTCGGCGACGTCGAGCCGGAGCGCCTCCACCTGGTCGGGGTGCGCGGCGACGAGGTCGGCCAGGCCCTCGGGGCGCCGGGCCACGCCCACGACCACGTCCCCCGCGGCCACCGCCGCCTCGGCGATCGCCCGTCCGAACCCACTGGTCGCGCCGGTCACCAGCCACACCTTGTTCATGGCCCCTCCTGGTTCATGAGCATGAGCTGAGCCTTACCGGATCCGTCACTGCATCCGTCGTTCTGCTTCAAGCTTGTGCGCTTTCCCAGTGGCGCGTCCAAGACCCTTCGTGATAGCCGATGGTTATGGCGACTTTGGACGTACACGGCCGCGACTTGCGCTACTTCGTGACGGTGGCCGACGAACTGCACTTCACGCGCGCCGCCGAGCGGCTGTACGTCTCCCAGCCCGCGCTGAGCAAGCAGATCCGGGCGCTGGAACGGCAGTTGGGGGTGGAGCTGCTGCGCCGGGACCGGCAGGGCGTGGCGCTGACCGCGGCGGGCGAGGCGCTGCTGGCACCGGCCCGGCGGGTGCTCGCGGCGTGGGAGGAGGCCGCGGCGGCGGTGGAGCGGGCCAGGGCGGTCCACCGCTCCACGCTGACCGTGGGGATGAGCACCAGCCCGGGCCGCGGCGGTCTGCTCCCGGCGATCCGCTCCCGCTTCACGGCCGCCCACCCGGAGACGGCCCTGCGGGTGCGGCAGGTCAGCTGGGAGGACCCCACGGCGGGCCTCGCGGACGGCTCGGTGGACGTCGCCTTCGTCTGGCTGCCACTGCCCGACGCCGAGCGCTACGGGTGGACGGTGCTCGCGGAGGAGCCCCGCCTGGTCGCCCTCCCCGACACCCACCCGCTCGCCGCCCGCACCGGCCTCACCTTCACCGACCTCCTCGACGAGCCCTTCCTCGCCCTCCCCCGCAGCGCCGGCGTCCTGCGCGACCACTGGCTCGCCCTCGACGCCCGCGCCGGCCGCCCACCCCGCATCGGCGCGGAGATCGCCGGCACCGAGGAGACGTACGAGGCCCTGGTCGCGGGCCTCGGCATCTGCCTGATCGCCGAGGGGAACGCCCCTCTGATCACCCTGGGCGGCGTCATCACCCGGCCGGTGCGGGGACTGTCCCCCAGCCGCTACGCCCTGGCGTGGCGACGGGAGGACGAGGAGCTGCCGTTGGTGCGGGGGTATGCGCGGGCGTGCCGGGGGATGACCTGAGGCGGTTCGGCAGCGCCCTAAGGGGCGCGGGGAACTGCGCGACCAGCCACGACGGCGCCGCAGCCGACCGACGGCACATCGCGGCACTATCAGCGGAGCGCCTTCGTCAGGTCGGCATCGACTTCCTCCGAGGTCACGGTCGGAGCCTGCGTGGACCGGTATTCGACTTCGTTGCACCGGGCCCGCATGCGGTTGAAGGGGCGCAGGGTGGCTCCGAGCGGCGGGCCGAGCTGCGCTCGCAGGGCCTCGTAGATGACGAGGTGGCCGCCCCGGCTGGTGGCACGCAGCCCCTGGTTCTGCAGTACCGCCGCCAGCGCTCTGCGAGCCGCGTCATAGGCGAGGGTGTACGCGCCCTCCGGGTCCCTGGCCGCCAGCTGCCGTGCAGAGCCGACATGGACACGGGCGCGGACCAGTTCCGCTTCGGCGGCCTGCCGGGACGCGGGGACGCGCTCGAGCCGCCCGCTGCCGAGGAGCGCGTCGATCGTCGACCGCCCTTGATTCCAGCTCGCCACTACGCCTCCACGTCGAGGTTCAGCTCGACCAGCGGGCGTTCGCGGACGCTGGTGAGGAACGGATCGTCCGTGGGCGCTTGCCACGCCTCGGCGGAGACCCGATGGACGTTGACCTCGCGGCGGAGCCTACGGGAGACGTCCTCGGCGAGATCGAAGAGGGCGTCGGGGTCGGGGTCGCCCACCGCCAGCACATCCACATCGGCGGGCGGCGGCCCCGGCTCGCCGTTGTACCGGGCGGCCCAGGAACCGTAGATATAGGCCCGCCGGACTCCTTCGAGTCCCGCCAGCGCTTCGGTGAGCAGGGGCAGGGGGCCGAACGAGACGGACATCAGGTCGCTCAGCGGACCGTACAGCGGGGTGTCCGTACGGGCCCTGACGAGGCGGCTGCGCCCCACTTTCCGCTCGGCGAGGATCCCGCCGCCGGTCAGCCGGTCGACCTCGCGCAGGACAGCGGTGGGCGTCACTCCGACGTCGGCGGCCAGCTCGGTGATGCTGTACTCGCGTTCCGGGTGCAGCAGCACGAGCGCGAGCAGTTCGCCCTGCGTCCGGGAGCGGAGGATGGGGAGCAGACTCGGCGATACTTTCATTGGGCGCAGGATATCGTGCGCCCAATGAAAGTAACAGTCGGTCACGGGTTGAGCTCCATCAGCTGCGCGAGGTGGTTTCCCTGACCCAGGGCAGCGCGAACCGTTCCAGCAGCACCAGGGCGAAGTAGAGCAGGATGCTCATCAGCCCGATCAGGATGATCGCCGCCCAGGCGGTGGCCGTGTCGCCCACTCCTCCGGCCTGCACGATCAGATAGCCAAGGCCGGTCTCACCGGCCTGGAACTCACCGATGACCGCGCCGATCGCGGCGAGCGGCATGGCGACCTTCAGCCCGACGAAGATCTGCGGCAGCGCCGCGGGCAGCCGTACCTTGCGGAACGCCTGCCAGCGCGAGGCGTCCAGCGAGCGCGCCAGCTCGGCCAGGTCCGCCGGGGTCGAGGTGAGGCCGGTCGCGGTGGACAGCACGATCGGGAAGAAGCAGAGCAGGAAGACCATGGTGAGGACCGGCTTCTGCCCCCAGCCGAGCGCCCCCACCAGCAGCGGCCCGAGCGCGATCTTCGGCACCGCGTTGACGGCGACCAGGAGCGGCGTGAACATCCGCTCCAGGACCCGCGAGGCGGCCAGCGACAGTCCGATGACCACCGCGCAGACACTGGAGAGCACGAACCCGACCACCGTCTCCAGCATGGTGTCGCCGGTGTGGTCCAGGAACCGGGCCGGGGCCGCGGCGAACGCCGAGAGCACGGCACCGGGCGGAGGCAGCACGGCCGGGTGGATCACCTCCAGCACCGACGTGAGCAGCCACCACGCGCCGAGCGCGACCAGCAGCCCGGCGAAGGGGAGCAGCACGGCGCCGGCGCTCGTCCCCTGGCCGGTGCGATCAGGCTTTCGGAACGAGGTCGAAGTCGATGATCTGTTCAGGGGTCATCCCTTCCGGCAGCGCATCCGCGTCCTCCAGGAGCGCGATGCTCTTCGCGACCCGCCCGGAGTCCACCGTCCCAGGCGTCGTGCCGGAACCCTCCGGCCTGACGTACGCGGCCATCAGCTCCAACTCGGCTGCCGCGGCGGCCGGATTCGTGGCGTCCACGTTCCGTTTCAGGATCTCGGCGGCCTCCTTCGAGTTCGCCAGGCTGTACTCCAGGCCCTTGAGCAGCGCGGCCGTGAACCTCTTCACCATCTCCGGCTCCCGCTCGGCGAGCTTCTTGGACGTGATCAGCACGTTTCCGTAGAGATCGGGGATCACATCGCTGTACGGGAGCAGGACAGGCTTCTTCTTGGTCACCGCCTCGATGGTCGGCTCACCCACCACGAACTGGCCGATGCCGTCCACCGCGCCGCTGGCGAGCGTGCCCATCAGGGTCTGTGCGTCGCCGTTGACCCAGGTCACCTTGGCCGCGTCCACTCCGGCCAGCCGGGCGTACGTAGGGAAGAGGTTGCGCACGACCGAGCCGGGCGTGTCGGCCAGCCGCTTGCCCTCCAGGTCCTTGGGCGCGGTGATGCCGTTGCCCTCGGTGGAGGCGATCGCGGCCATGGTGCGCTGCTGGATGGCGGCCACCGCGACGAAGTCCTTCGCCTGGCCGCTGCCCAGGTTCAGCAGACCGCCCGTCAGGTCGATCGGGCCGAACTGCGCCTGACCGCTCACGACGGCCGGGATCACGCCGCCGGTGCCCTGGCCCGGCTTGATCTGCACGTCGAAGCCGGCCTCTTCGAAGTACCCCTTGTCCTTGGCGACCCAGGCGTACGCGTCCCGGCCGAAGTTGCCGAACGAGGTCAGGTAGGTCACCTTCCGCGGTGCCTTGGCGTCCGCGTCATCACCGTCGTCGGAGTCCGAGCCGCCGCACCCTGACACCAGGGCCAGCACCGTGGCCAGGGCCACCGCGGCGGTCGTACGAGCGAAGCTGTTCATGCGCACAGTGAGGTCCTTTCCGACCGCTGGAGGGCATGACACTTCGTGCGGGCAACAGCGTACGAGAGCTGGGCAATTGTGGGACCGGGCGTGCGGGATTCACCGGATTCACCGGATTCACCGGATTCACCGGCAGAACGACAGGTACCGCCGAGCGGCCTGTCCCCGGTAGCCTGACCAGGCGTCACGAACCGGCCGGCATTGCGATCGCCAGGCATAGTGCGATCGCCGGGGATGGGGAGACCGCCGGATGATCAGACTCACCGGTGTGTCCCGGAGCTTCACCAGCCGGTCCGGTTCGACGGTGGCGCTCCAGGGCATCGACCTGCACATCGCCGAGGGTGAGTTCGTGGCGGTGGTGGGGCGGTCCGGGTGCGGCAAGTCCACCCTGCTGCGGCTGATCGCCGGGCTGCTGCCGGTCACCGAGGGCGAGATCACCATCGGCGGGGAGCGGGTCACCGGAGCCCGGCGGGATGTCGCCATGCTGTTCCAGCGGCCGGCCCTGCTGCCGTGGCGGTCCGCCCTCGACAACGTCCTGCTGCCCGTGGAGATCTTCGGCTGGAACAAGGCCGAACACCGCGACCGGGCGTATCGGCTGCTGGAGACGGCCGGGCTGAGCGGCTTCGAGAAGCACCGGCCGCACGAGCTCTCCGGCGGGATGCAGCAACGTGTCTCACTGTGCCGGTCGTTGATGGGCGAGCCCCGGGTGCTGCTCATGGACGAGCCGTTCTCCGCACTCGACGCGCTGACCCGCGCGGAACTCGCGGTGGAGCTGCAACGCGTCCACATCGAGAGCTCCGCCACCGTCGTCTTCGTCACCCACTCGATAGACGAGGCCGTGCTGCTCGCCGACCGGGTGGTGGTGCTCACCCCGCGTCCGGGCCGGATCCGCAAGATCGTCGACATCGGCATCCCCCGGCCGAGGACGCTGGGCCGTACCGCGTATCTCGACGAAGCGGCCCGGTGCACCGCCGGTCTGCATGAGCTGCTGATGGAGCGGGACGTGCCCACGCCGGCCGAAACGGAGGGGCGATGACCCTGCGGATCTGCGTCTTCACCGAGCCGCACCGCGGCGCCGACTACGACGACCAGCTGCGCTTCGTACGGCTCGTCGAAGCCGGCGGGTTCGAGGGCTTCTTCCGGGCCGACCACTACCAGGCGATGGGCGCCGATCCCGGGCTGCCCGGCCCCACCGACGCCTGGCTCACGCTGGCCGCGCTCGCCCGGGAGACCTCCCGGATCCGGCTCGGCACCCTGGTCACCTCGGCCACCTTCCGGCTGCCCGGCCCGCTCGCCGTGATGGTGGCGCAGGTCGACCACATGAGCGGCGGGCGGGTCGAACTCGGCCTCGGCGCCGGGTGGTACGAACGGGAGCACACCTCGTACGGCATTCCCTTCCCGCCCGTCCGGGAGCGCTTCGACCGGCTCAAGGAGCAGCTGGCGGTGATCACGGGACTGTGGCGGACGCCGGTTGGCGAGAGCTTCAACTACCGCGGCAACTACTACCGACTACTCGACGCGCCCGCCTTGCCGAAGCCCGTGCAGACGCCGGCCCCGCCGATCATCGTCGGGGGCCGCGGCCCCAAGCGCACCCCGGAGCTGGCCGCCCGGTACGCCGACGAGTTCAACATGCCCTTCAAGTCGGTGGCCGAGACGGCGCGGGCGTACCGGCGGGTCGCCGAGGCCTGCGAACGGACCGGCCGGGGCCATGCCGGCCGGCCACCGCTGGTGCTCTCGGCCGGGGTCGTGGCCGCGATCGGCCGTAACGACGCGGAGGCACAGCGGCGGGCCGCCCCGCTGCACGTCAAGAGCGCGCTGCCACCGGAGGACCCGGTGATCGGATCTCCGGCCCAACTCGTGGAGCGGCTCGGCGAGTTCTCCGCGATCGGCACGGGCCGGATCCATCTGCGTCTGACCGACTTCAGCGACCTCGACCACCTGGAACTCATCGCGGGTGAGGTGCTCCCGCAGCTGGACCCCATGCCCCGTGTATAGGGCTCCGCATGGGGGCAGCGGGCGAAGGGCGCGCTGTGCTTGCTCGGCGGAGTGGTCGTACTGGCACTTCTGTGGTGGTGCTGGTGCTGCTTCGCCTGGCCGGGCAACGTGGTGCGCGCCGATTCGGGCGCGATGTGAGCTTCTCGGGTAAGCGCAGCCTGAAAGCCCAGGCGACCCCACACATGCAGAGCCCCGCCCATTGTGTACACATGGGACGGTGTGTACCCTTGGTGCATGACGCAGATGCCCATAGAGTCCATCCGCGACGTCCGCGCACATCTGGCCGAGGTGGTCGAGCGGGCCGACCGCGATGACGTGCCCACCGTGATCACCCGCCGCGGCAAGCAGGTCGCCGCCGTCGTGTCGATCGAGACGCTGCGCAAGTACCAGGAGTGGGAAGAGCGCGAGATCAACCGAATCATCGACGAGCGCATGGCGAACAGAGCTGCCGGCGTCCCCATTGAGGACGTCATGAGGGAGACGCTGGCACGCAGTGAGTGAGTACCGCACCGTCTTCCGGCCCGAGGCTCAGGCTGAGCTCCGAAAGATTCCCCGTGACACGGCGCTGCGCATCCTGGCCAAGCTGACCGAGCTTGAAACGGATCCCTTCGGCTTCAATACCACCGCACTCGTATCCCAGCCCGACAGGCGTCGCCTCCGGTTCGGCGACTACCGAGTGATCTACACCGTCGACAACGGCGAACTGGTGGTGTGGGTGGTCCATGTCGGGCATCGATCCACGGTCTACGACAGCTGATAAACCCTGACACCGGGTCAGGAAATCCAGCACCGATCCAGCACGGGATCGACGCAGGGCCGGGCTCATGACAGCCCGGCCCTTACTGATCTGCATGTTTGCCAGACCAGCGACGTGGTGTTATCTCATCCGATCTCAGACGTTGAAGCGGAATGTCTGAGCCTCGATCCTGACCTGCGGCGGAGCCCCGCGCAGGGCCCTGACCTGGGGGTTCTTCGTTGGCATGCGTTGGCTCCCGACGGCCGTTTACGGGTTTCCTGCGGACTGGCTGCGGACTGGCCGGGGGATCCGAGGCGGCGAAACCCCTGGCACACCGGCGGGGCCTGCAAGGAGACTTCGCAGGTGAGCGACTCCTACCCCTGCCCGTGCTGCGGGCACCGCGTGCTGGACACGATGCCCGGCTCGTACGAGATCTGCCCCGTCTGCTTCTGGGAGGACGACGGGGTCCAGTTCCGCTGGCCGACCATGGCAAGCGGGGCGAACAAGGTCTCCCTGATCGAGGCCCAGCGGAACTACCAGGACTTCGGCGCCTGCGACGAGCACGGCCGGCGGTACGTCCGCCCGCCGGCCGAGGACGAGCCGCTCGACCCCGCCTGGCGCCCCATCGATCTGACACGGGACTCCTTCGAGGACTGGGACGCCGAGGACCGGGCCCCGTGGCCCGACGACCGCTCGGTGCTCTGCTGGTGGCTGCCCACCTTCTGGCGTCGCGGCCACTCGGCTGCATCATGACGTCCCCCATCGAGGCCCTCGGTTCAACAGCTCGACGGCGATAACGACGCCTCGTACGCCGCCGGGAATGGGCGGCGATGGCCCTTCAACACCGAGCGCGACCACCTCCTGCACACCCTCGGGCTCGACCCCGCCTCCGAGGAAGAAGCTGCCTCTCGACTCTCGGCCGTAACTGCAGGCACGGCCCGAACGAACCCAGTAGCGTCTCACGGACCTGCGAGCGGCTCGGCAAGTCCTTCCAGCTTCGCCCGCAACCGGCGGATCTCCACCTCAGCCGTCATCAAGCCCAGTGTCATGCTGTCCGCCTGGTCCCGAGTCAGTGAGCGGCCTCCAGGCTTCGCAAGCACGGCCAGAGACGCGGCAAGCTCTTGGCATCTCCCGACGTCGTGGACAAGCGCCCCCACCTGCTGCTCCAGGTTCACTGCCAAATCGAGCGCCGGGTCGGTCGCAGGGGCACTTTCGAGGCTCGGCGGCTGAACCTCATCCGGCGCCGGACGGGTCGGTACGATTTCCGGAGACTGAACAGGCCCGCTCTTCGCTGCAGGTGCCGTCCGTCCCTCGCCGGGCACCGCCATAGCACCGTTGCCGACCGCCAGCCGAACGGACTGCGCGGTTGACCGCGGTGCAGCGGAGTTGCCCCGTGGTTTCGGCACCCCACGCCCACGGATTCCCGCCTCTTTGGGGAACTCCCGGTTGAACCAAGCCCGGGTCATCGGTTCCAGCAAGGGTTCGCCAGTCGCCGAGACCTTCCGCGGGCGGCGGTCCCCCTCGTCCATCGCGGCTGCCAGTTCCCGCAGGACACCCACCGCCTTGCGGCGGTTGTTCCGCATGGCCATCAGGTTGTTCTTGACTGTCCGTCGGACGCGGTCCGCCTTGGCTCCGTCGTCGTCGGTCTTCTGGCCGGTCAGCGATCCCCGGTCCGCGTCGATGATGTCGAAGGCCGCGAGCCAATGTGCCGCCCGGAAGGAGATGAGTTCCTCGAATGCCTCATCATCAGTGTCCGCCTGGGCAAGCAGCTCGGGCAACCGCCGGTCCGAGGGATTGAGGCCGTCCCGGACATCGCCGAGCTGGAAAACCTCCGCGATCCGCGGGTTCCACGGGCTTGGAAAGCTCTCCGAGGTCATGGCCGACCAGACCCGTGCCCGCCGGTTGGCCTCCGGCGCGCTCAGTTGGGACGGCGGCGCCTCGCTGAGTGCCCGTCGGATCAGCAACCGCTTGCGCCGCTCCGTCGGAAACAGCTCCCGGATAAGCATCATCGAACGGATGTCCCGCAGCTCCGATACCGCTGCATCCGCCGGCAGCCCTGGCAACCCCGCAATAGGCACGCCTCCTGACAGAACCTCCGCGACCCTTTCGTCGAGCACTCCCTCCGCTGCGTACATTCCGAGCACGCTGCGACCGAGCGCCCGCCCTCGGTCGTTCGGGGTGAACTCCAGCGGCATATGAACGTGGTCACGCCGATTACTCATCTGTGCGATGCGGTAGAGCCTGCGTGGTGCCGAGGTGCCCACGACCAGGTGGGACTCCACCACCGCGAGCCTGGCAGCCTGCACGGCGCGGGAGTCGTCGTCAGGATCGGCAGGGCTCGTGGCGGCGGAGAGCGATGCGTACTCCTCGTTCAGCAGGTCGGAGAGACGCGTGAGCCAGTCGTTCGGATCAAAAACGACGTCTTCCCCGCTCCCTCCGATCTTCTTGACCGGGACACCCGCGACCACATCGGCGGACGAGATCCGGAAAATGTCGTGGCGCCGCTGCGTCCGGTTGTTACCCCGGACCGCCATCCACTGCCAGTGTTCGCCCGGATGCAGCGGACGTCCGTCCCGAGCCTGTAGCGGTGCTTCCTTGATGAGGATGTGCTGCGCGACGTAGAGGCCCGGCTCCAATTGCCCGTTAAGGATCAGGTCCTGCCTGAGATCGTAGGAACGGTGGCCTTCCCGTTCACGCAGCCCCGACGCCGCCTTCTCCAGATTCGCGACCAGTGACTCGCGGTTCGCGGCCACGCTCTCCACGGCCGCAAACTCCTGAGTCGAGCCGCCAGCCATCTGCTGGACGAAGGGACGCACTGCGGACAGCGAGCTCTCATCCTCCCGCACCGGTGCCGGATTGGCGGGCGAGTGCCACAACGAGCTGATCCGCTCGTTGTGTTCCCAGACGCTTCCCCCAGCGCCATGCATCCGTACCGCCGCGATCAGCATGTCCCCCGCATCGGTTTGGAGCTGCCGCAGGGCATCCGGTCGCCACATTCGTGTCCCGACCTGATCTTGTTCGGTCACCATGGACTCCGGATCGACCACGAACGGGGCGAAATTGAGCAGCGCCTCACGCGGAACGTTCACCCCTGGCGTGTTCAGGCCCGCTTCCACCCACTTGCGCTGCACTTCCAAAGACGCAGGGCGAGGAAATGGCCCCGCCTGAGCGTTCTCAACCACCGTTTCTCCCCATCACATCATCGGGTTCACCGAGACCGCTGCCGGACGAGATCGACCACACCCTTGAGGCTTCTCTTTTCCAAGCCGATTCATCCCACCAGGCCAGTCCGTCGAATCCATGCTTACGCGTTACATTGGAAATACGAAGCCGATGCCATGAAATGAACGAAGGTGACCGGTTGTCGTTGAACGTTGAGCGTCTAATGCGAGAATCTGCCCAACTTCAATGATATACGTGGACTTGGATGCGTAACACTGCACTCTTGCGCTAGAACTTAGAAATCCCAACGCGATTTCAATGCGCCAAGTAGTCGATCCGACAAGGAACTCCGCCGTGACTCCCCCTCCGAGCCCGCCCCGATCCACCGACACCACAGGCGGCACGTGGTTCCCCTGGCTGCTGGTCATGCTGCTGTTCTCGCTACTGGTCGCGGCGTGCACCGGGTTCCTCAAGCGCCTCGGTGGGAGCACGCCGGTGGACGCCCTGCTCGCAGGCGGCGCCGCCTTCGGCGGGACCGCTCTGCTCTGTCTGGCCATCGTGCCGACCATCCAGCAGCTGCGGCGCCGCCAGTAGAACGAGGCGTTCAAAGCCGACCGACCGGCACCAACCAGAACGCTGCTCGACTGCTGAGCAGCGTTCCTGGCGGAACGTCAGACACGGAAGCAGAATGTCTGCGAACCAACCCTGACCTGCGGCGCCGCACGAGACGGGCAATCCAACGCGAAGGCAGGTAAGCACCCGACTCCCCTCTGTAGCATCATCTGACCAGGCGTTAGCAGCCCCGCACAGAGACTGGGAGGTCGGACGAAGGATGACGAGCACGCCGAAACCAGCGCAGCCGATCAGTCCAGCCGCCTACGGAGCCCTGGCCGGCGCGCTTAAGTCGATCTTCTGGTACAAGCGCGACCTCGAACGATTCATCCGCTTGTGGGCCACAGACCACCCTTCACTGCTGGCCCACATGGACTTCAGCGGCTACAAGTGGGCCACCACAGATGAGTTCGTGGACCGATTGATGGCAAATGAGCGCCAATACCGCGACCTTTCGCTTCGGATGATGGCGGAAGTTTCTCAGCTGACGAGCTTCCCTGCACTGAAACGGCACGAGAATGCCGAATCCCTGATCGCCGAAGCAAAGGAAGCAGTCGACCATCTCAGGGGGCTGGTGGACCGCCAGCGCGTTGCCCACGAGCAACAGTCGAAGTTCGATGACGAACTTCTCACGTACCGCGCCGTGGTAGAGGCCCAGCATAGCTTTGAAGCTAAGCTTGCCGCCCTTAAGGAACGCTTCCTCGAACTGGAGCGTATGGATAATCGCCAGAAGGCTGGCAGGCTTTTCGAGCCATTCCTGAATGACATTTTCAGACTGTTCGACATGGAACCTCGCCTGTCATACAGCCTGGAGTACGAGCAAATCGACGGCTCGCTTACTTTCGACACGGATGACTACATCGTTGAGGCCAAGTGGTGGCAGGAGGCGATCCAGCCCCACCACCTCTACAGCTTCAATGAGAAGGTGAGACGGAAGGGAAAAAATTCGCTTGGAATCTTTATAAGCGTAAATGGATTCACTAGCGGAGCCCGAGAAGCATACAGGGAGAGTACGCCGTTCCTAACGATGGAGGGCCTCGATTTCTTCTATATCCTCGACGGGCGCCTCACGCTCGACGAACTTTTGCGACGCAAGAAGCGTCATGCAAATGAGACCGGAAGCTGCTACTTTCCAGCCACGATGTTCCCGGGTGAGTAACCTAACCAGCCCGTCGCCATCAAGCCGGAGTCGGCGGAAGGCGCTGCACCCACACTCAGGACGCGCAACTAACGCCACCCGTTAAGTGACACCTGAGAGCTGCCGCGCAGGTACTGATGGAGAGCACTGGCAGTCGTGTCGACAAAGGCGTCAGGGATGGCGTTGGCATCAACCCAGCAGACCCGGGAGTGCTTGCGGGGTTCGCGGTTTTCGGGTTCGCCGGTCCATTCGTGGGTGGCAAAGACGACCGTGAGGAAGCCGTTGGGGGCTTCGACGCCCCAGGCGCCGTGGATGATGTGGGCGACCTTGAGGGACTCGGGCTTCACCGTGAGGCCGGTCTCCTCGTAGAGCTCGCGTACGGCGGTCTCGGTGATGGGTTCGCCCGGTTCGCTCTTGCCGACGGGGAGGTCCCACAGGCCCTGGGCGAACTTGGCGTTTTCGCTGCGCTGGAGGAGGACGACACGGTTGGTGGCCTTGTCGTGGACGATGACGGCCGCGACCAGCAGGGTCATCGATTCGAGCGCCGGCTTGAGGGCTTGGGAGCGGTCGTCGGTCTGCTGGGCCACGGTGTTCCCTTCGTCGGGCGGGTTGTTCGGCATGTTAGGCGAGGGCTTCGCGGGCGCGGCGGGCGAGATCGGCGGCCCCGGGGACACGGCGGCGCTGGTAGACCGCGAGGGTGGAGCGGATCGAGGTGATCGCCTTCCGGGTCCGGTCGGAGGTCATGCCCTCCATGAGGACGAGGGCCTGGGTCCAGGCGGCGACGGCTTCGTCGGCGCGGGCCTGGGCGGCGAGGCTGTCGCCTAGGTCGGCGTGGGTGAGGGCATGGACGCGCTTGTACTTTTCGGGGTCCCAGCGGGTGAGGGCGTCTCGGTGCTGCTGTTCGGTGCCGATGTGGTCGGCGAGGTCGGTCAAGGTGCGGGCGGTGTGGCTGGCCACGGTGCCGGCGGCGGGGCCGCTGACGCGGGAGTAGCTGGGCTGGGGGCCGTCGTCGCGGAGGAGGGCGTCTTCGGCAGCGAGCAGGGCGCGCGCAGCCAGGGAGTTCTCGTTCACAGCGGCGTAGGCGCGGGCGTGGGTGATGTGGAGGAGAGCCTCGGTCTGGCCGTCGACGTGGCCGAGACCTCGTTGCAGGGCGCTTTCGACGAGGTCGACGCAGTGGTGGGGCTGCTTGAGACTCAGGGCCTGGTGGGCGAGGGCGCGCATCATCCAGGCGGCGTGGCCGTGGGGGTCGCCTTCACAGGCGAGCTGGTAGCCGACCTGGTAGTAGCGCTGGGCGGCGCCTTCCTGGCCGAGATCGTGGTGCTTCCACCCTGCGAGGTAGGCGAGTTCGGCGACGGCGCCGAAGGCGGCCCGTCGTAAGGCTTCGCTGGGGAAGCGTCCGCGCAGCATGGGGGCGGCTGTGTCGGCGAGGTACGCGGTGACGGTGGTCAGGCCGTGCCCGCCGCCGAGGCGCTCGTCGGCGGCGCTGAAGGCCCTGGTGATCTGGCGTACGACGTCCACGTCCTCTCCACCGACCAGGGACGTGCCGGTGCGTGCGCGGAGCATGCGGGCGGTGGCTTCGTGGTCGTAGCCGAGTGGCATGGCGACGCCGGCGGTGGTGAAGGCCGCGATGGCGAGGAAGCGGCGGCGCTCGACGTCGGCGCGGCCCAGGTCGGTGACGGCGAGGACGGGGTCGGATTCCGCCGGTGCATCGGCATCACCGACGTAGAAACCGATCTCGGTCAGGGTGATCACGCGTCCCGCTCGGCGGGATAGTGCCTCGGCCAGGTACTGATCTACCCGGTCCGAAGGGGCGCGGGTGCCGTTCACCCAGTGCGAGATGGCCGACTTGTTGGTCTGGAGGATCTCGCCGTTCTCGGCGGCGATACGCCGCACGTCCCTGGCGAGGGCATCGTAGGTGCAGCCGATCGCGTCGATGACGTCGCGCAGACGGGAGTTGGGGTCTCTCTGCGCCGCCACGATCGCCTCCACTCCGGAGCTGTAAACCGCGTATACCGCTTCAACTGCCCTCCACCGTACCCACTGAGCGTGACCACCGGTTCACTTATCAGCAGCCGCCCGGAACGGCGCGACCGTGATCCAGGCTCCCCCTTGGTCCGGGCGGCACCCCGAAGTTCCGTACGCCCACACCGGGCTCGGGCATTCCTGTGCCCGAACCCGGCCAATCAGAGACGGAGACACGGTGACCACCATCGACACCACGGCCATCACGGTCGAGCTGCCCGAGGCATTCGACCCGCGCTGGAACCGCCTGCCTGGCATCCAGGTCGACGGCCAGCGCATCACCATCGACCCGGCCGAGTACTTCTTCCGCTTCGAGTCCAGCACCTGGCTCGTCGCCAACTGGAAGCTGGTCAAGTCCCAGCTCCTGGGCGTGGACGAGACGACCGAGAGCGCGGTCGAGCAGCTCGCGCTCGACTTCATCAAGAACCACGGTGAGTCCACCTCCGACGCGACCCGCGTTCTGGCCACCGCGTATGAGGTGTACGCGTACCTGTTCCGCGACGAGCACCTGGCCGGTCTCGGCCTGCCGCAGATCACCGCCGAGCACCTGAGGATGCTGCGGGAGGCAGCCACGCTCATGGCGCTCAACAAGGTCGAGTTGGACGGGCACATCTCCAACGTCGGCCCGTGCTGGTTCTTCCCCGCCGCCACCTCCGTCGTCTTCGACCTGGACGACGAGACGGGCGGCATGCTCGACGAGGTCTACCACGGCGGCTGGTTCAACGAGCACCGCCGGATCGAGTCCATCAAGGCCCACGCCGCGCTCGGCGGCCGGCTCGTGCACGGCTGCCAGTCCGTGCCGGACCAGTCCGGCGGCGTGGTCGCGCCCTACGGTGCCTCGATGGCCAACTTCCGTGACGACCTCGCAGCCTTCAAGGCGGGCTGGATCGAGCAGGTCTACGCCCACCGCGTGAACCCCGCCGCGTAACCCACACGATCAGGCTCCGGGTCGGGCCGGCACCTCCCGCCCGCCCCGGACGCCACCCTCACCCTCCGGAGCCCACACGTGACCACGAACCCCAGCGCCGAACTCCTCGACAACCTGCTCACCGTGGCTGGCCTGACCACCGCCGTACGGGAGGAGGTGCGCGTGTGGTCCATGTCCGGCGTCGAGCGCGTGACCTTCGCCGACGGCTCCACGGCCATCTTCAAGTACGCCAAGAAGCCCTTCGACAGCGAGGACCAGGCCCTACGCCTGGCCCACACCCTCGGCGTGCCCGTCCCCCAAGTCCACGCCTCCGCCGTCCTGGACGGCTGGCTCGGCATGCTCATGGAGGACCTCGGACCGTCCGCCCGCGAGGCCGACGACCTCGACGGCGTCGCCGCGGCCGTGGTCCTGCACGGCACCCGCACGGCTCCGCCCTTGACCGTCCTCGACCAGGAGCGGCTGCGCACGCTGCCCGCCCGGGCGCTGGAGCATTTGGAACGGCTGCGCAAGGCTGACCGGTGGCAGGACGCCGACGACGTCGAGGACGCGCTCGACCGTATCGCCCAGGCCGCCGAGGCCCGCTCGGCCGGAGCAACGCTGGCACCGTTCGGATGGGTGCACTCCGAGTTCCACCCCACCAGCCTCCACATCGGGGAGCGCGGCTGGCGGCTGCTCGACTTCGCCCGCGCCTTCACCGGCCCCGGCCTGCTCGACCTCGCCAGCTGGCACGGCACCATCGAGCCCCCGCACCCTGTGCGCCTGCGTGTCTTCCTGGAGCAGTACGTCACCGCTGGCGGCACCCCTGACGCCCTCGCCCCGCGCGGCGGGCTCACCGCCGAGAACTGGGCCCTGGGCTGGCACCGCATGTGGGCCGTCGAGTGGTTCATGGAACAGTCCACCCGCTGGATCAATGACCCGGCCACCGACCCCGCCTACATCAAGGCCGTACGCCGCCACCTCACTGACGTCCTCCACCTCCTGGGGATCTGACGTGCTCGCCCAGGCATCCCCATGGCACGCCCACGCCCTCCAGCGCACCGCCGCCGGACTCGCCGAACCCCTCTCCGTTCCCGCCCGGATGGAATGGACCACGAAACCCGGCCAAGGGCCCAGCTCCGAGATCCTCGGTTCCGACCTGCGCGGCAAGCGACTCCTGGAACTCGGATGCGGCCCCGGCCACAACGCCGCCCACCTCGCCACCCGCCACGGCGCTCACGTCACCGGCGACGACTTGGTCGGCCTCCAGGTCTGCCGCGCCCGCTCCCACTACGGACGGCTGAACAACCTCACCTTCGTTGCCGGGCACGCCCTGCACTACTTGCACGCCTCCGACGAGCAGTTCGACGCGATCTACTCCGTCTTCGGTGCCGTAGGGCTCGTCGCTCCTGAGCTCCTGCTGCCGGCCATCGCCCAACATCTCACGCCCGGCCGGGTGCTCGCCTTCTCCGTCCCTCACCCGCAGCGTGGCGGCCGCAGCCCGTCCGGTGACGACCGGCCCCGCCGCGATTACGTCACCCTCCCCGACCGCACCCGGCTCCCCATCGCCCGCTGGGAGTTCTGCACGGACCGGTGGGAGAAGCACCTTGGCCGGGCGGGTTTCTGGCTCACCTCGGCACAGGAGTTCCACGACCCCCGCATGGGCCACTGGCCCACCACCTTGCTGATCCGCGCTCGCAGGCTCTGACCAGCCATTCGTCCCGGCTTCCCCTGGAGAAACCGATGCGCCCGCCCTTCCTGCTCCTCGACATCGACGGCGTACTCATACCCTTCCCCGATGCGGACGGCTCGACCCCGGCCACCCACGCCCGCCACGACGTCATCCCCACCGGCCGGAGCGCCGACAACCCCGTCACCGTCTGGCTCGACCCCGCCCACGGCCCCATGCTCATGGACGTGACCAGTACGGGTCTCGTCACGCCGGTCTGGTGCACCAGCTGGCGCCAGGACGCCGCCACCCTCATCGGCCCCCTCCTGAGCCTCTCAGACCTGCCGTACGTCGACCTGCCGCGCCCTCAGATCACCACCAGCCACCCCAACGGCTACCTCTGGAAGCGCGACCACGTCGACGCCTGGCTGGCAGACGCCCCCGCCGTCTGGATCGACGACGACTTCACCGGTCTCGACCACGCCTGGGCGGCGGAGCGCACGGCCAAGGGAACGGCGACCCTCCTCATTCAGCCTGACCCACACCTCGGGCTGCAGCCCGAGCACCTGACCGAGGTCACGACGTGGGCCTCGTAGTTGCCCACAGCCCGCGCCGCCTGACGACTGACGCCCTCGCTGCCGCGAGCAGCGTGGGCATCGGGATGCGCTGAGGGTGCTGTGTCGCTGTGTCGGCAGGGGTGGATCGAGGCGGTGCCGCCGAGCCCAAACCGATCGCTACTCTCTTCGCATGACCGCGAACGGAGATCGCCAGTTCCCCGCCGCGCTTGCCGCTGCCATGGCGGTCCGGCTGGAGTGCATTGGCGAGGACGGTGTGGACTGCGAACCCTACGAGTCCTTCCTGACTGCCGATGAGACCACCGAGTGGTTCCGCGCGTGGACAGGCAACGGCGAGCTGAACGGCGACGACTTCCGCGTATTCGGCCAGGACGGCACCGGCGGGAACGCGGCGTTGTGGCTGGTTCGTCCAGGGCGGGAACTGGTAGAGCAGCCGTTGTCTTTCTGGGCTCCGAAGGAGAGACAGGCGTCGTCGCTCGCGACATGGGTGCCTTCCTGTGGCTTCTAGCTGACGGCTTCGGCCCGTGGGAAGCAGCCACCTCGTACGAGCCCGAGCCCGATTGGGCTCCCCAGGTCAATCGCGACCTGGCGGCTATCGCGGAGCAATTCGCTCCGGACCGCCGCGCGTCGGCAGCGGCGATCATCGCGCAGGCCACACGAGAGTTTCCCGACTTCGATGACACCATCATGAAGCTTTGCCGTTGAACCCGACCCGATGCCCCCGCCACGACGTGTGGCGAGGGCATCTGACCGGGGTCAGCGGTGCCGACTGCGCTCTTCGGGCCTCGTAGCCACTGATGTGGCCGGAGGGTGTGGCGTGGCGGACATGGACGACGTTCCGCTGATGGTGCTTCGCCTGCGAGCCGCTTGCGTCCGCCGGTTCGGCTGAGCGGTGATGCGCCAGTTGAGGACCTCGGCGGGGTGCTCGGCGCTGTCGAGCTCCCGCTGGGCGCCCACCTCGGCCAAGAGACGTCGGGGTTTGTGGCCGGCAGTCTCGGCGTGGGCGAGGGTTGTGGTCAGGGCGGCCCAAGCAGGGTCGGCGAGGATCCGGTCGGCATGGTCGGGGAGGGCCGCACGTACGTCCTGCTCGAAGCGGCGGGCGGTCGCAGCTCGCGGTGCGCGGCGGGCCAGGTCCGCCAAGACGGGTGCGGCGGCTCGCTGGTAGCCCGCCTGAAGGTGGCGGAAGGCTTCTTTGGCCGCAGCGGCCTGCTGTTCGTGGCCGCGCTGCTCGTGCCACTTGGCGGCGGCCCGGGCCAGATGCACTGTGGCGAAGAGCAGGGCGATGGCGAGCCCACCCGGCTCGCTGGAGGCGTAGGCGAGTTCCTTGGCGGCCTTGCGTAGGGCGGTGGCAGCCTCGTGGTCGGCGCGGGTGGCGGAGCGGCGGGCGCGGTTGAACGCCATCGCCGCCGCCCACAGTTCCGCCCGGTGTGGGCTGGTCGTGGCGCTGGCGATGTTGTACAGGGCATCGCCGAAGGCGGCCAGGTAGCCCTGGGCGGCGGCATCGTCACCAGAGTCGAGGACGGTGCGTGCCGTTTGTACTTCGGTGGTGGTGTGACGCCATGGCTCGGAGGGGTCCGCCACATACCGGGGGCGGTCGGCCACCTCCTGGTCGGGAAGGCGTTCGCGTAGGCGGTTGATGGAGAGATCGGGGGCGAGCTTCGAGCCGCCGTACCAGACGGGTTCGCCAGCCGCGTTGGTGTCGCCAGGCGCGGCGAGGCTGTAGCCGATCACGTCACCGGTCTCAGGGCCGAGGCGCGTCTTGACCTTGATGCCGAGGGACTGCAGCACGGTGAAGTAGTCGGCCTCGTTGCGTACGGTGGCGGCGACCGCGTACGCCTGCTCGCGCAGCCGCTGCCGTGCCGTGACCGTCTGGCCCTGGCGCTCGGCCTTGGCGCGTTCGGCGCCTGTGGGGGTGCGGGGCGCGGTGAGGTCACCGGACTTCAGGCGGCGCAGGCCGAACTCGGCCTCGATCTTGCGGCACTCGGCTTGGGCCCGCTGGCCGTCGCGGTGGGTGCGGGGGCGGCGTCCGTCGGCGCGGACGGTGATGGCCATGATGTGGATGTGGTCGTCGGCGTGGCGCACAGCGATCCACCGGCATGCCTTCTCGTCGCCTTCGGGGGCGATGCCGGCGGCGTGAACGATGCGGCGGGCGACCTCGGCCCAATCGGTGTCGGTGAGGTAGCGGTCGCCGGGCGCGGTACGGACCGGGCAGTGCCAGACGTGCTGAGGTGGTTTCTTGCCGCCCAGCTCGCGGGTGCGCAGGTCGACGTGGGTGTCGAGGCGCTTGGCGAGCTGGGAGTAGGTGGCTGCCGGGTCGCGGCCGGGGTCGGGGGCGCCGGCCATGTCCCAGGCGGCGACGATATGAGGGTCGGTGTGTTCGTCACGGCGGCCGGGGCCGAAGAGGTAGACGATCAGCCCGCGGGTGTCGGAGCCGGTGGAGACGTCAGGAACCATGCGCGGTGCCTTCCGTCAGGAGCTGGTCGATCAGTCGGTAGCTGCTCTCGGCTGCTTGCTCGACACGGGCCAGTACCGCCTCGGCACGCTCGTGCACCGTTCCTCGGTGGATGGCTGCGGTGATCTGGTTGAGGTTGCCGCCGATGCGGTTCAGCGCGACCGTGTGTGCCTCGACGGCCTCGATCAGTGGGCGGAGAGGATCGTCCTCCGGGCTGCCGACCAGCCCTGCCTTGCCCAGGGCGACGGCGAGGGCGGCGTCCCCGACGAATCCGGCAAACTTCTGACCGCGCTGGTGAGCGGCGGCGCTGATCACGCGGACCGCGGTCCGCGTGAAGCGGATGGTCTTCTCCTGGTCGCGCTTCTCCACCGTGCGCTTGCGGTTCATCGGCGCGGGCAGGACGGAGGCCTCGGGACCCCGCCAGGAGGGCAGCTCGGCGGGCGGTTGGACATTGGCCAGCGGCTGAGTGCTCGGGGCGACGGAGTCTGCTGCAGGCGGGCAGCCGGTCTCGGCTACACCCTCCTCCGGCTCGGGCGCCCCTTGGCGCCCGGCCTTCTCCTCCGCCACCTCTGGGGCGGGGGCAAGCGCGGACGAAGCCTCGTTAGAGGCTCGTTCGCTCCAGCTTGCTGCTGATCGGCGGGTCAGGCCGAAGATTCGCTTGCGGCGGCGGGTGGGGAAGTTGTCGGTGCTCGTTTCGGGCATCGTGGTGCTCCGGTGGTCGTGTGCGGTGGGGCTTCGTCACGTCCGTTGCATCCGTCCCGTAGCTGGTCAGGACAGGTACGGAGCCGGTCGCAGGTACGGAGTGATCCGTATCGGTAAGGAACTCCGTCCCCGCGCTGACCTGCGCGGGGACGGATGCGACGGATTGATACGGAGCTGGTGTCAGCGAGTGGGCTTGGGGCTGGCAGGCCCGCCGGGCGGGCCGATGGGCAGCGTCCCCGACGGAGGGGCCGGTGGCTTGCCCTGAGCTCGACGTGCGACCACGGCCTCGCTGGCTGCGGGGGCCGGCTGGGCAGGGTCGGGGCAGTAGCGGGCCCAGGCGTCGAGGAACTGGTTGCGGGCGTACGCCTTGGTCTGCCTGCCGTTCTCGAAGCGGTGGTTGGCCGGGCTGATGCCGAAGTCGCGCAGCAGGTTGGCCAGGTGGTAGGCGTTCAGGCCTTTGGTGCCGTACTCGGCCCAAGGTGCCTCGGCGTCCTGGATGAGGGCGGCCAGCAGGTCCTGGCTGCGCAGAGCCTCCTTGTGGCCCTCCTGCTCGAACACGCGGCGGACGTCGCGCAGCAGCCGCGTCTTCAGCGTCGTCTACTCATCCTGGACCACCTCGTTGCGCGTCATCGCCAGGCAGGCGGCACGGGCCCGCGAGGGCCAGTGCCCGCCGGCCAGGTCGGCGACGATCACCAGCGGCTCCCACGTGTCGGCGGCGCGGTCCTCGACCGGCATGTGCGGCACCAAGCCCTCTGCGGTGCTCCGCAGCGGGGCCAGCCAGGCGGTCAGCCGGTCGCGCAGCGCGTTCAGTTCCGGAACGGAGTACCGCGAGCGGAACGGGGCGATGCGCTCGCCCGGCTTGCGCTTCTGCATGCGGAGCACGACCGCCCGGTCCAAGATCGTGTCCGGCGGGTCGCCGATCCCGGCGAGCGCGGCCATGGCGAAGGTGGGAAACGCCGTCGGCTTGTGCTCCGGCCCGGAGATCCGCCAGGCGGGCCGGTTGCGCTGGTGCCCCGCGTTCAGCAGGCCGCGCAGGTCCTCCTTGTCGCCGGCCTTGGGGCCGAAGATTGTGTTGGCCTCGTCCACCAGCAGCGTCGGCGGGTTCTTGCCGATGACGCGGAAGACCACCGCAGGCGAGGTGTTCACCGTCATCATCGGCTTGTGCACGGTCTCATGGAGCACGTCCAGGACGCGGGACTTGCCGCACCCCTTGGTCGGCCCCACCACCGCCAGCCGTGGCGCGTGCTGGAGGGCTGGCTGGATGTGGGAGGCCGCCACCCACAACGTGACCGCCGTCAGAGCCTCGTCGCTCGGCAGCACCACGTACCGGCCGATAGCCGCACGCAGGTCATCCAGCAGCGCGGCTCCTTCATCAGCCGTCTCGCCGCCCGTACCGACGCGGTCCCCGGTCCCCGATCCGCCGTCGGGGACCGGGGTCCCCGCAGATGCGTGGGGACCGTGGCCCTCACCATGGGCTCGGGGCGCGCCGCGCTCGTCCGGGATTCGGGGATCGGGTTCGGGGACCAGCCGGCCGAAGTCTCCGCCCGGTCCCCGGCTTCCGCTCCGGCGGGACCGGTCCCCAGGGCACTGACCTGTACAGGTGTCGCGTTGGGGGTGTTTCGGTCCCCGACCGAAACACCCGTCGAAGCATCGCCGCTGGCGAGTGCAGCCGGGGACCGTGACTCCGTTTGGTCCCCGCTTCGGTCCCCATTGCGCCAGGGGATGCCCTGGCCGAGGACCGCAGTCGTGGGCCAGACAACCTCGGATGCGTTCGAGATGGCGGGGGACGTAGAGTCCTCCATAGACGTTCCTCCCAGGTGAGGGACGGGACGGGCAAGGTCCCGTCCTTCACCGGTTCGTTCGTTCAGGGATGGGCGACGTGCAGGGGAATCTCCGGCCCTCGGCGTTGGCGCGCCGGGGGCCGTTGCTGTGTCCGGGGCTGCCGGCGGCTCATGAGGCCAGGCCCCACTCGTCTCGGCCGTCGATCAGGGTGCGCTCGTAACGCAGCAGCTCGGTCTCGGGGTACAGCACCCGCTTGCCGACCTTGATGCCGCGCGGCCCCTTCTTGATGTGGCGCCAGTAGCGGACGGTGCTTTCGGCTGTGCGGTAGCGCTCGGCGACCTCGGCGGTGGTCAGGTATCGCACGCATTCCCATTCGACTAGGTAGTGATTCGATCTGCATAGAGTTGTACCTCACGATCTGCGGTTAGCCAAATAGGGAAGCTCATGTTTCAATTGGGATAGTGACGGTGGCGATGGAGGTCCGATGGCAGGCGACAGGCCCGAGGGCGGCGAGGTGCTGCTGCTCTACAGCGAAGGGAACGTGGCCGCGCGCGTGGCCCTGGAGCGCGAAGTCAGAGGATGGAGCACGACCGAGCTGGCAGAGCGGGTGACCAGAGCCGGCATCAAGATGAACCAGACGGCGGTCTGGCGCATCGAGAACGGCACCCCCCGCCGGCGCATCAACCTCGACGAGGCCCTCGCCTTCTCCCGCGTCTTCGAGCTCCCTCTCGAAGAGCTGATGTCCCCGCCCCTGGAGGGGCTCGACATCGACAGCCGACGGCTCGTCCAGGAAGCCGTCGAAGCGTTCTACGAGGCCCGAGACGCGCGCGACCGTCTCCACCACGCTGTGGTCGCCATCGCCGACCACATCAAGGCCCATCCCGACAGCTCACGGGCGATCCACGAGCAGTGCCTCCTCCTCATGGGCGACGAGCGGGACGCTCGCACCCTCAGCAGCGACATCGAGGACGGCGGCCACTACTGACAACCGACACGAAGGAGAGGCCACTTGGCCAACATCCAGAAGCGCCCCAACGGTAAATGGCGTGCTCGCTACCGCGACCTCGACGGCAAAGAGCACGCCCGCCACTTCGACCGCAAGATCGACGCCCAACGGTGGATCGACGAGGTCACGGCCATCCTGGTCACCGGTCAGTACGTCGACCCGCGCTCGGCGAAGAAGCCCTTCAAGGAGTACGCGGAGGAGTGGCGGGCCAGCCAGCCGCACCGGCCGTCGACGGCCAAGGCCGTAGCCCAGCACCTGCGTTGCTACGCCTACCCCGTCTGGGAGAAGCGGCCACTCGGCGCGATCAAGCCCGGTGACGTGCAGAGCTGGATCACCAACCTGACGACCACCCACAAGCTCGCCGCGAGCACCTCCCGCACCGTCTTCAACACGGTCAACGCCGTCTTCCGGGCAGCGGTCCGCGACCGCATGATTCCGCACAACCCCTGCACCGACGCGAAGCTGCCCTCAGTTCCGAGGAAAAAGGTCGTACTCCTGGCCGTCGAGCAGGTGCGGACGCTGGCCGAGGAGATACCCGGCCGCTACAGGGGCCTGGTCCTGCTGGGCGCTTGCACAGGGCTTCGCCCTGGCGAGCTCTTCGGCCTCCAGCTTCGGCACGTGGACCTGCTGCACGCCACCGTCTCGGTCGAGCAGCAGATCCAGCAGACCGCCAAGCACGGCGTGTACGTCTGCCCACCCAAGACCGCTCGATCGCATCGCACGGTCCCGCTCCCCCGCATAGCGGTGGATGCGATGAAGGCCCACCTGCGGGACTTCCCCGCCGATGGGCCCGAGAGCTGGATCTTCACGGCGCCGCAAGGCGGGCCCGTGGTCTACACGCACTTCATGGACGGGTCCTGGCGGCCCGCCTGTGCGAAGGTCGGCATACCGAAGGGCACCGGACCCCACGCCCTCCGGCACCGCTACGCCAGCCTGCTGATCAAGCACGGCGAGTCCGTGAAGACGGTCTCCGAGCGCCTCGGCCACACCAACGCGGCCATGACGCTGAACATCTACACCCACCTGTGGCCCGACTCCGAGGAGCGGACCCGGGCCGCCGTCGACAAGGCGTACGCGGACCAGTCCGCCGAGGCCCAGCCACAGGTCGACGAAGCGGCGTAGCCGCTCCCCCGCGTGCCGGACTCATCCAGCACGCTGCGGCCTCCGTGCGGACCGCAACGGCCGCCCAGCCCACTCCGTCGCAGGTCAGACGGCCTTTCGCCGAACGTATTAGACGTTGAAGCGGAACTCCACCACGTCCCCGTCCTGCATGACGTAGTCCTTGCCCTCCATCCGCGCCTTCCCCTTCGCGCGGGCCTCCGCGACCGAACCCGTCTCCACCAGATCGACGAAGGAGATGACCTCGGCCTTGATGAAGCCCTTCTGGAAGTCGGTGTGGATGACGCCGGCGGCCTCGGGGGCGGTGGCGCCCTTCTTGATGGTCCAGGCGCGGGATTCCTTGGGGCCGGCCGTGAGGTAGGTCTGCAGGCCGAGGGTGTTGAAGCCGACGCGGGCGAGGGTGGCGAGGCCGGGTTCGTCGGCGCCCACCGACTGGAGGAGTTCGAGGGCGTCCTCTTCGTCCAGCTCGGCGAGGTCCGACTCCAGCTTGGCGTTGAGGAAGATCGCCTCGGCGGGGGCGACCAGGGCGCGCTGCTCGTTCTTGAAGTCGTCGTCCGTCAGCTCGTCCTCGTCGACGTTGAAGACGTAGAGGAAGGGCTTGGTGGTCAGGAGGTGCAGGTCGTGCAGGAGCTCGGCGCGCTCACTGCCCTGGACGATGCCCTGGGAGAAGAGGGTGTCGCCCTTGTCCAGGATCTCCTTGGCGGCCTCGATCGCGGCGACCTTCGGCGCTACGTCCTTCTTGATCCGCGACTCCTTCTGGAGCCGGGGAAGGACCTTCTCGATGGTCTGGAGGTCCGCCAGGATCAGCTCGGTGTTGATCGTCTCGATGTCGTCCTTGGGCGAGACCTTGCCGTCGACGTGGACGACGTTCTCGTCCTTGAAGGCGCGGATGACCTGGCAGATCGCGTCCGACTCACGGATGTTCGCGAGGAACTTGTTGCCCAGGCCCTCGCCCTCGCTCGCGCCGCGCACGATGCCCGCGATGTCGACGAAGTCGACGGTCGCCGGGAGGATCCGCTGCGAGGAGAAGATCTCGGCCAACTTGGTGAGCCGGGCGTCGGGGACGCCGACCACGCCCACATTCGGCTCGATCGTGGCGAACGGGTAGTTGGCCGCCAGCACGTCGTTCTTGGTCAGGGCGTTGAACAGGGTCGACTTGCCGACATTCGGCAGACCGACGATTCCGATCGTGAGCGACACGTTGCGACTTCCCGTACGTGAGAGGACCTGAGGGGACTGAGGAGTGGGGACCTGGGCCGATCCACCAGTCTACGGGCTGCCGAACCCCGCATCGGCGGCGTATCGAACGCTTGGCCAACGTCTGTCCAACGGCGTGTCTGACGGGCTATTCGGCACATAAACCGACCTAGGTTGGTCCGGTGGAGCAACACAGGACGCGGTCCCCCCAGTACGGAACGCCACGCGGCACACCCCGGCTGCCCCCGCAGGGCCGGGGCGCGGGTGGCCGGCCACAGGGGCGGCCGCCGGGGGCGGGCGTACGGCGGCCGGCTCCGCCGGTGGTGCTGGCCGTGCGGCGGATCGCCCGGGCCGTGCGCCGGATGCCGAACCCCCGGCTCACCGCGCTCGGCGGCGGGCTGTTCTGCGGGGTGCTGATGCTCGCGTCGGGCTGTCTCGACTCGTTGCTGTTCGGGTCGTCGACGACGGTGTACGGCGTGCTGTTCCTGCCGGTGTGCGTGCTGACGGCGGTGTGGATCCGCAAGGCCGACCTGGTGACGGCGCCGGTCGTGGTGCCGATCGCCTTCGCCGTGGGGCTGCTGCCCGTCGCCGGCGGGAGCAACGGCGCCGACGGGCGGCTGATGGGGTTCGTCACGGCGCTCGCCACGGAGGCGGGGTGGCTGTACGGGGGGACGCTGATCGCCGGTGTGATCGTGACGGTGCGGAGGGTTCGCATGGTGCGCCGCCGCCGACGGGTGTAGCCCCCGCCCGCTGACCTAGCCCTCCTTCGCCGCCCGCATCGCCGCTCCCACGATCCCCGCGTTGTTCTGCAGCTGCGCCGGGACCATCTCGGCCTTGATGCCCTCGATGAAGTGCAGGAACTTGCCCGCCTTACGGCTGACACCGCCGCCGATGATGAACAGCTCCGGCGAGAACAGCATCTCCACATGGGCGAGATACGCCTGGACGCGGTGGGCCCAGTGCTCCCAGGACAGGTCGTGGTCTTCCTTGGCCTTGCTGGAGGCGCGCTTCTCCGCGTCGTGCCCGTGCAGCTCCAGGTGGCCGAGTTCGGTGTTCGGGACGAGGACGCCGTCGATGAAGAGGGCGCTGCCGATGCCGGTGCCGAAGGTGAGCATGATCACCGTGCCCCGGCGGTCTCGGCCGGCGCCGAACTGCATCTCGGCGACGCCCGCCGCGTCCGCGTCGTTGATCACGGTCACCGGGAGGCCGCCGAGCCGCTCGCCCAGCAATGCGCGCGCGTCGGTGTCGATCCAGCTCTTGTCCACGTTGGCCGCGGTGCGGATCGTCGCCCCGCCGGTGACGACGCCCGGGAAGGTGATGCCGACCGGGCCCGTCCAGCCGAAGTGGTCGACGACCTCCTTCACACCGTCGGCCACCGTGTCGGGCGTCGCCGGATGGGGAGTGAGCACTTTGAGGCGCTCCTGGGCGAGGTCGCCCCTGTCCAGGTCCACAGGGGCGCCCTTGATCCCGGATCCACCGATGTCCACGCCGAAGATCTGCATGGCCCTACGTTACGACGGTGGACTGACAGTCACTCCCCGGAGGTACCGGAACCGGTGCCGGTACCCGTTTCCGTGCCCGCCCCGCCGCGCTCGGCGACCAACGTCGCCGCCTCCTCACGCAGGTCACGGCGGAGTTCCTTCGGCAGCGAGAAGGTGATGGACTCCTCGGCCGCCTTCACCAGCTCGACGTCCTCGAAGCCACGCTGGGACAGCCATTCCAGCACCTGCTCGACGAGGATCTCGGGCACCGAGGCGCCGGAGGTGACGCCCACCGTGGACACGCCCTCGAGCCATGCCTCGTCGATCTCGTCGGCGAAGTCCACGAGGTAGGCCTCGCGGGAGCCGGCGAGCTTGGCGACCTCGACGAGCCGCTTGGAGTTGGAGGAGTTCCGGGAGCCGACCACGATGACCAGCTCGGCCTGCGCACCCATCTCCTTCACGGCGAGCTGACGGTTCTGCGTGGCGTAGCAGATGTCGTCGCTGGGCGGGGAGATGAGCTGCGGGAACTTCTCCTTGAGGGCGTCGACGGTCTCCATCGTCTCGTCGACGGAGAGCGTGGTCTGGGAGAGCCAGACGACCTTCGACTCGTCGCGGACCTCGACCTTGGCGACGTCCTCGGGGCCGTCGACCAGCTGGATGTGCTCGGGGGCCTCGCCGGACGTGCCGATGACCTCTTCGTGGCCCTCGTGCCCGATCAGGAGGATGTCGTAGTCCTCGCCTGCGAACCGGACGGCTTCCTTGTGGACCTTGGTGACGAGCGGGCAGGTGGCGTCGATGGTGGCGAGCCGGCCGCGCGCCGCCTCTTCGTGGACGACGGGGGCGACGCCGTGCGCGGAGAACATCACGATGTTCCCCGGGGGGACCTCTTCCGTCCGTTCGACGAAGATGGCGCCCTTCTTCTCCAGGGTCTGCACGACGTACTTGTTGTGGACGATCTCGTGCCGGACATAGACGGGAGCCCCGTACTGCTCCAGGGCTTTCTCGACGGCGATCACGGCGCGGTCCACACCCGCGCAGTAGCCACGGGGGGCGGCGAGCAGGACACGGCGGCCAGGCGAAGCAGTCATGCGTCCCATCGTAAGGCCGCGCTCGGCGGGTCAAAGAGCGCCTCCTTGGGGGACCGATCGTGGACTGGGAGGGGTGGGGAAGCACACGACTGGCGAGGTGTGATGTCTACGGGCTGCTTTTCATCGCCCCTCGCGACGGCGTTCACCGCGTCCGGCTACGCACAGATGGTGCGGGCCGCAATGCGCCCGGTCCGGAGGGAATGGTGCCGTCGGCTGTGATGTCGGCGGTGGCCGTTACGCTCGCGGCATGGCCTTGAACACGTCCGCGGAAACGCCGCTGCCTGTCGGTGAGGTGTCGCGGCTCATCGGGGGTTGGATCGATCGGCTCGGGGCGGTGTGGGTCGAGGGGCAGATCACGCAGTTGTCGCGGCGGCCGGGGGCGGGGGTCGTGTTTTTGACGTTGCGGGATCCGTCGTACGACATCTCCGTGAGCGTCACTTGTTATCGGCAGGTGTTCGATGCCGTCACCGATGTGGTGAGTGAGGGCGCCCGGGTCGTCGTACTGGCGAAACCGGAGTGGTACGCGCCGCGGGGGCAGTTGTCGCTGCGGGCCGCTGAGATAAGGCCCGTGGGGGTGGGGGAACTGCTCGCGCGGCTGGAGCAGTTGAAGAAGGCGCTCGCAGCGGAAGGGTTGTTCGCTGTTGAGCGGAAGAAGCCGTTGCCCTTTCTGCCGCAGCTCATCGGGCTGGTCTGCGGGCGGGCCTCCGCGGCGGAACGGGATGTGCTGGAGAACGCCCGGCACCGCTGGCCGGCCGTCCGCTTCGAGGTGCGCAACGTCGCCGTGCAGGGCGTGCACGCCGTGCCGCAGGTCGTGCAGGCGGTGAAGGACCTGGACGCGATCGACGACGTGGACGTGATCATCGTCGCGCGGGGCGGCGGCAGCGTGGAGGATCTGCTGCCGTTCTCCGACGAGCAGCTCGTACGGGCGGTCGCGGCGTGTCGTACGCCCGTGGTGTCCGCCATCGGGCACGAGCCCGACAACCCGCTGCTCGACCACGTCGCCGATGTGCGCGCCTCCACTCCCACCGACGCCGCCAAGAAGGTCGTACCGGATGTGGGGGAGGAATATGAGCGGGTGCGGCTGCTGCGTGATCGTGCTCGGCGGTGTGTCGCGGCGTTCATCGAGCGGGAGGAGCGGGGGCTCGCGCATGCGCTGGCCCGGCCGTCGATAGAGGATCCGCACCGCATGATCGACGAGCGGGCCGACCATGTGGCGTCCCTGATCGACCGTGGCCGGCGCACCCTCGGCCACCTCCTCGACCGCGCCGACTCGGAGCTGACGCACACCCACGCGCGCGTGGTGGGCCTCTCCCCCGCGGCGACCCTGAAGCGGGGCTATGCGGTGCTGCAGAAGGCCGACGGGCATGTGGTCCGGGATCCCGGTGAGGTGACGGCGGACGAGGCACTGCGCGCGCGGGTCGCCGAGGGTGAGTTCTCCGTACGAGTCGACGCACGAAGCGATGCATAGGGTGGGCGCATGACCAGCAAGGTGGAAGAGGCCCTCGGGTACGAGCAGGCTCGGGACGAGCTGATCGAGGTCGTACGACGGCTGGAGGCGGGCGGTACGACGCTGGAGGAGTCCCTCGCGCTCTGGGAGCGGGGCGAGGAGCTGGCGAAGGTCTGCCGGCGCTGGCTGGACGGTGCGCGGGCCCGGCTGGACGCGGCGCTGGCCGAGGAGGAAGCGGCCGAGACCGAGGGCGACTCCGAGTAAAGAGCCCGGGTGAACTGTGAAGCGGATCACTACGCCCCGCTTTTTGTTGAACGTTGAACTTCACTCGCGTACCGTCGGGGACGTCAACCGGTCCACGGTCCGCTTCCGGGGCCGACGCACACACCGAGAAGGTTCACGCATGTCTCTCGTCCTTGACCGCGCCGCCCAGGACCTGCTGTTCCGCGAGGCCCGCACCGCCAACACCTTCACCGACGAGCCGGTGACCGACGAGCAGGTCCAGGCGATCTACGACCTGGTCAAGTACGGCCCGACCGCCTTCAACCAGAGCCCGCTGCGTGTCACCCTGGTCCGCTCCGCCGAGGCCCGCGAGCGCCTGGTGCAGCACATGGCCGAGGGCAACCAGCCGAAGACGGCCACCGCCCCGCTGGTCGCGATCCTGTCCGCGGACAACGAGTTCCACGAGGAGCTGCCGGAGCTCTTCCCGCACTTCCCGCAGGCCAAGGACGTCTTCTTCGCCGAGCGCACCGCCCGCGAGGGTGCCGCCGGTCTCAACGCCGCCCTCCAGGCCGCGTACTTCATCATCGGCGTCCGCGCCGCCGGTCTGGCCGCAGGCCCCATGACCGGCCTGGACTTCGAGGGCGTCCGCAAGGAGTTCCTGGACGACGACCACACCCCGCTGATGGTCGTCAACATCGGCAGGCCGGGCGACGACGCCTGGTTCCCGCGCTCCCCGCGTCTGGCGTACGAGCAGGTCGTCACCACCGTCTGACGGACGGCACGGCGGACATCCCGCAGCCATCCCGGACACGACGAAGGCCCCCGGCATCACCGCCGGGGGCCTTCGCGCGTTCAGGCCGAGGGCCTGCGTACGTTCACTTCGTCTTGAGCGCCTGCGCCATCTCCGTCAGCAGCTCGAACGAACCCGTGCCCGCCACCACGGTCGTCGCTCCGTCGGCCTGGTGCACAAGCGCGTCGTACCGGCCGCCGGTGTACCGCGTCCAGGTCCGGCCGTCGATCTCCTGCTTCTGGTTCGCGGCCTCCGAGCCCTGCGTGGCCTCGTCGATGAACGTCGACGGCTTCTGAGTCGACTGCTCGATCTGCACGTACTCGCCGTCGGGGGTGTGGAAGCCGAGATGCCAGGTGTCGAACTCGTCCCCCTGGAAGCGGACGGAGGTCGCCTTCCAAGTCTTCGACAGGCCCTCCGGCGCGACCACCGGGTAGGGCGCCGCACGGCGTGCCGTGAGCAGCTCGACGCGGTAGTCCACCCGCTTGAGGTCGGGCTCCGAGTCGTCGTGCGGGATGAAGAGGTAGATGACCCCTGCCATGATCCCGATCAGGCCCAGGGAGAGAACCATGTCCCGGACCGTCTTCTGCTTGCCATTCGAACCTGCCACGCCCTCTATCGTCGCAGGTGCCCTGGCCTGCTCATCCGTGGGGTCCCATGCTCATTCTGTCGGTCTGGCGATAGAGTCGTCGCCATCACCCTCATCCGGCCGTCGTCGTATCAGAAAGGTGCGTCTCGATGACCGAGAATCATCATCATCTGCCGTCCGAACTCGAAGTCCCCTCCGAAGCCCCCGACCGCAACCTCGCCCTGGAGCTGGTCAGGGTCACCGAAGCCGCGGCGATGGCCGCCGGCCGCTGGGTCGGGCGCGGCGACAAGAACGGCGCCGACGGTGCGGCCGTGCGCGCCATGCGGGCCCTCGTCTCCACCGTGTCGATGAACGGCGTCGTCGTCATCGGCGAGGGTGAGAAGGACGAGGCCCCGATGCTCTTCAACGGGGAGCGCGTCGGCGACGGGACCGGACCCGAGTGCGACATCGCCGTCGACCCGATCGACGGGACCACGCTGACCGCCAAGGGCATGCCGAACGCGATCGCCGTGCTCGCCGCCGCGGATCGCGGGTCGATGTTCGACCCGTCCGCCGTCTTCTACATGGACAAGCTGGTCACCGGGCCCGAGGCGGCCGACTTCGTGGACATCGACGCGCCCGTCTCGGTGAACATCCGCCGGGTTGCCAAGGCGAAGCGGTCCACGCCGGAGGATGTGACCGTGGTCATCCTGGACCGGCCGCGGCACGAGGGGATCATCAAGGAGATCCGGGACGCCGGTGCGCGGATCAAGCTGATCTCGGACGGGGATGTCGCGGGGTCGATCTACGCGCTGCGCGAGGGCACCGGGGTCGACATGCTGCTCGGTATCGGCGGTACGCCGGAGGGGATCATCTCGGCCTGTGCGGTGAAGTGCCTCGGGGGGACCATTCAGGGCAAGTTGTGGCCCAAGGATGACGAGGAGCGGCAACGGGCGGTGGATGCGGGGCATGACCTGGACCGGGTGCTGATGACCGACGACCTGGTGTCCGGGGAGAACGTGTTCTTTGTCGCGACGGGGATCACCGACGGGGAGCTGCTGCGGGGCGTGCGGTATCGGTCGGAGAACGCAACGACCGACTCCATCGTGATGCGGTCGAAGTCGGGGACGGTGCGGAGGATCGACTCTGAGCATCGGTTGAGCAAGCTGCGGGCTTATAGCGCGATTGACTTTGATCGGGCTAAGTAGCGCCTAGTAGCACGGGGCTGTGGATCGTTGGCGGCTGCGGGTGCGTTGTGGCTGGTCGCGCCCACGCGGCGGAGCCGTATATCGATACAGCCCCGCGCCCCTTAGGTCGGTCGGCCAAACCGGCAGCAAGAGGGCGCCCTCGGTGCGGTGGGGGCGCCCCTCTTTTTGTTGCTCAGCCTGCCTGGGCTATGCGGTCCGTCGTCGTCCTTGCTGCCTTTTTGAGTTCCATGTCGCGGCGGCGGCGCCTGGCGAGGACCACGCGGCGTTCGGCGGCGGTGAGGCCGCCCCAGACGCCGTAGGGCTCGGGTTGCAGGAGTGCGTGCTCGCGGCACTCGACCATGACGGGGCAGCGGGCGCAGACGCGCTTGGCGGCCTCCTCGCGGGAGAGGCGGGCGGCGGTGGGCTCCTTGGAGGGTGCGAAGAACAGGCCGGCCTCGTCGCGCCGGCACACCGCCTCGGTGTGCCAAGGGGCGTCTTGGTCCCTGTCTCGCACTGGCACCCGCGGGGCCGGAGCGGCAGCTACCTGCAGGGACGAATGCGGCGGTTGCAGCACGGTCTACTCCTGACGACGGCTTCGCGAGCGAGAGACGATGCAGCAAGGGATACCCGCTGTGCGCACGCCTATGCACTGTGTTCCGAACCGCTGGAATACGGCGCTTCGTGCGCGGTGCCGTGCGGCGCCGGAGACCGATCGAACCCCCTTGGATCAGGCCCCGGTTCACAACCGTCAATGATCCAGATGTTTACGCAAACTCTTGTCGACCTTGCGCTGGACCCGATCGAGGATGTCGGCAACCAGCTTGCCCCGCTTGGGCCTTGCCTCGATGTTGCCGAGGACGGCCCAGCCGTCGACGTAGACGACCGGCGCATGCGATTGTGTCGAATCCAGCGTGTCCACCTCGAAGTTGCCGAGGACACCGCCGCCGGTGCCACGCAGCGACACGTTCTCCGGGACGCGGACCTCGACGTTGCCGAAGACCGAGATGGCCTTGATCACGACCTGCTGGTACTCGAAGAGGGCCTCGCTGAGGTCTATCTCCACGCTGCCGAAGATCGCGTACGCATGGATACGGCGGCCCGCGCGCCAGCGGCCCTTGCGGACGGCGCTGCTGAACACCGCGACCACGTTGTCATCGGGGTCGACCGGGATGGCGCCGGCGGTGGGGCGGTTGGGGGCGGCGGCCGGAGTCACCCGGCGCTGGTGGGCGGCGGGCAGGTCCTGGATGAAGACATCCAGCTCGCCCACGGTCTTGGCGGCCAGCACGCCCTCGACCCGCTCGGCGTGCTCGTCGGCGGTGAGGCGGCCCTCGGCAAGTGCCTCGCGCAGGATGTCCGCGACACGGTCGCGGTCGGCGTCGGAGGCACGGAGCTCGGTGGCGGCGGGCGCGGTCCGCGCGGGCGCGGTGTGCTTCTGAAGGTCCACGACAGCAGCGTACCCAAACGCGATAGATCGCGACTACCCCAACTGAGGATTACCTCACAGGCTCCGCCTCCGACACAGGTTCTACGCTGGTGGACGCTGCCCAATGGAGGTCAGCCGCCGCATCTGTCGAGTGAGGAATGGGCGACATGCCTGAGTTCGCGTACACCGATCTGCTCCCCATGGGAGAGGACACCACCCCGTACCGGCTGGTGACCTCCGAGGGTGTCTCCACCTTCGAGGCCGACGGGCGCACCTTCCTCAAGGTCGAGCCGGAGGCGCTGCGCAAGCTCGCCGAGGAGGCCATCCACGACATCCAGCACTATCTGCGGCCCGCGCACCTCACTCAGCTGCGGCGCATCATCGACGACCCCGAGGCGTCGGGCAACGACAAGTTCGTGGCCCTGGACCTGCTGAAGAACGCGAACATCGCGGCGGCGGGTGTGCTGCCGATGTGCCAGGACACCGGTACGGCGATCGTCATGGGCAAGCGCGGGCAGAACGTGCTGACCGAGGGCGGGGACGAGGAGGCGCTGAGCCGGGGCATCTATGACGCGTACCTGAACCTCAACCTGCGGTACTCGCAGATGGCCCCGCTCACCATGTGGGACGAGAAGAACACCGGCTCCAACCTCCCCGCCCAGATCGAGCTGTACGCCACCGACGGCGGCGCCTACAAGTTCCTGTTCATGGCGAAGGGCGGCGGCTCCGCCAACAAGTCGTTCCTCTACCAGGAGACGAAGGCCGTCCTGAACGAGGCCTCCATGATGAAGTTCCTGGAGGAGAAGATCCGTTCGCTGGGTACGGCCGCCTGTCCGCCGTACCACCTGGCGATCGTCGTCGGCGGTACGTCCGCCGAGTACGCGCTGAAGACCGCGAAGTACGCCTCCGCGCACTACCTGGACGAGATCCCGGCCGAGGGCTCGCCGCTCGGGCACGGGTTCCGGGACAAGGAGCTGGAGGAGAAGGTCTTCGAGCTGACGCAGAAGATCGGGATCGGGGCGCAGTTCGGGGGCAAGTACTTCTGCCATGACGTTCGCGTGGTGCGGCTGCCGCGGCACGGTGCGTCCTGCCCGGTCGCCATCGCCGTGTCCTGCTCGGCCGACCGGCAGGCCCTCGCGAAGATCACCGCGGAGGGCGTCTTCCTGGAGCAGCTGGAGACGGATCCGGCGCGGTTCCTGCCGGAGACGACGGACGATCACCTCGACGAGTCCTCCGACGTGGTGCGCATCGACCTCAACCAGCCGATGGACGACATCCTCGCCGAGCTGACCAAGTACCCGGTGAAGACCCGGCTTTCGCTCACCGGACCGCTGGTCGTCGCCCGCGACATCGCGCACGCCAAGATCAAGGAGCGGCTCGACGCGGGCGAGGAGATGCCGCAGTACCTCAAGGACCACCCGGTGTACTACGCGGGGCCGGCGAAGACGCCCGAGGGGTACGCGTCCGGGTCCTTCGGGCCTACGACCGCCGGGCGCATGGACTCCTACGTCGAGCAGTTCCAGGCGGCGGGCGGCTCCAAGGTGATGCTGGCGAAGGGCAACCGGAGCAAGCAGGTCACGGACGCCTGCGGCACCCACGGCGGGTTCTACCTGGGGTCGATCGGCGGGCCCGCGGCGCGGCTCGCCCAGGACTGCATCAAGAAGGTCGAGGTCGTCGAGTACGAGGAACTCGGCATGGAGGCCGTCTGGAAGATCGAGGTCGAGGACTTCCCGGCGTTCATCGTCGTCGACGACAAGGGCAACGACTTCTTCCAGGACCCGGCGCCGGCGCCCACGTTCACGTCGATTCCCGTGCGGGGGCCGGGGCTGGCGTAGCGCCTTCGCCCCCGCTGCACTCCGGTTCAGCGGCTGACGTGGAACTCCAGCTTCGAGTAGTCCCCGTCGTCGGTCGAGCGGATGGAACCGCGCGCCTCTTCGTAGTCGCCGGTTCCGCCGGTGATGGCGATGTCGAACGGGGGCAGTTCCGCCGACTCGTCCGCCGGGTCGAACCGCATGAGGGTCTGACCGGTGATGTACCCGCCGGACAGCGCGAAGGTGCCGATGCACTGCAGGTCGCCGGGGTTGCCGACGCGTACGACGGTGCAGGTCACGCCGTCCCGGCCGACCCTCTCGCCGCCCTTGGTGCGATAGAGGTCGTCGGCGAAGGAGAAGGCGTCTCCGAGAGCGGGCGGTCTGCCCTCTCCTTCCTCGTCGCCGCGGACCTCCCTGGAGTAGAGCGTGAAGTCCTCGTCACCGTCGGTGGCGGAGACGGGGTGTGAGGCACCGAGAGCGACGGCTGCGACCAGGCAGGTCCCGAGCGTGGCGAGTCGCCTGAAGTTGGGGCGCATGTCCTGCCTCCTGTGGGGTGGTGGATCTCCCCCTCGACGAGATGCGTCCGCCTTTCATTGTCCGACCATCACCCCGTGCCCGCCCGGTGAGCCGAGTCTCCGTTCGGCCCAAGTCCCGGAACATCGCGGCGCTCTCGATCGCTGTAGCCGGTATGAGCGACTACCGCATCGAGCACGACTCCATGGGAGAGGTCCGCGTCCCGGCGGACGCCAAGTGGCGGGCCCAGACCCAGCGCGCCGTCGAGAACTTCCCCATCTCCGGGCAGCGCATCGAGCGCGCGCACATCGAGGCGCTCGCGCAGATCAAGGGGGCCGCGGCGAAGGTCAACGCACGGCTGGGGGTGCTCGACAAGGACGTCGCCGAGGCGGTCCAGGAGGCGGCCCGTGAGGTCGCCGAGGGGCGGTGGGACGAGCACTTCCCGGTCGACGTGTTCCAGACCGGCTCGGGGACCTCGTCCAACATGAACACCAACGAGGTCATCGCCACGTTGGCGAGTGAGCGGCTGGGCAAGGCCGTGCATCCCAACGACCACGTCAACGCCTCCCAGTCCTCCAACGACGTCTTCCCGTCCTCCATCCACATCGCCGCCACCGCCGCCGTCACCCGCGACCTCATCCCCGCCCTCGAACACCTCGCGGCCTCCCTCACCCGCAAGTCGGAGGAGTTCGCCGATGTCGTGAAGTCGGGGCGGACGCATCTCATGGATGCCACGCCCGTGACACTGGGGCAGGAGTTCGGCGGGTACGCCGCCCAGATCCGGTACGGCGTGGAGCGGCTGTACGCCTCCCTCCCCCGCCTCGCCGAACTGCCCCTCGGCGGCACCGCCGTCGGCACCGGCATCAACACCCCGCCCGGTTTCTCCGCCGCCGTCATCGAGGAAGTGGCGAGGGCGACCGGGCTTCCGCTCACCGAGGCCCGCGACCACTTCGAGGCGCAGGGCGCGCGGGACGGGATCGTGGAGACGAGCGGGCAGCTGCGGACCATCGCCGTCGGGCTGACCAAGATCGCCAACGATCTGCGGTGGATGGCCTCCGGGCCCCGGACCGGGCTCGCGGAGATCAGCCTGCCCGACCTTCAGCCCGGGTCCTCGATCATGCCGGGCAAGGTCAACCCGGTCATTCCGGAAGCCGTCCTCATGGTCAGCGCCCAGGTCATCGGCAATGACGCCACCGTCGCCACCGCCGGGGCCGCCGGGAACTTCGAGCTGAACGTCATGCTGCCGGTCATCGCCAAGAACGTGCTGGAGTCGATCCGGCTGCTCGCCAACGCCTCCCGGCTGCTCGCCGACCGGACCGTGGACGGGATCGTCGCGCATCGGGAGCGGGCGCGCGAGTACGCCGAGTCGTCACCCTCCGTGGTCACCCCGCTGAACAAGTACATCGGGTACGAGGAGGCCGCCAAGGTCGCCAAGAAGGCGCTCGCGGAGCGGAAGACGATCCGTCAAGTCGTGCTGGAGAGCGGGTATGTGGAGCGGGGCGACCTGACCGTGGAACAGCTCGACGAGGCGCTGGACGTGCTGCGCATGACACACCCGTAACCAAAGGTTCCGCCCGCGTGAACCGTGACGGGCGCCGCAGCGTCGTATGCCTGTGACACCTAATATCTGTGCATGCCAGACGACGGAGCGGTGAGACGAGTGGAAGCGGACGGTACGACGGCCTTCTGGGCGCCCGGGAGCCGGATCCTGTGGCGCTACCGGGAGAATGCCGGCGACCGCTTCCACATCGCCCGCCCCGTGACCGTCGTGCGGGACGACGCGGACATCCTCGCCGTCTGGCTGGCGCCCGGCACCGAGTGCGTCAGGCCGGTGCTCGCCGACGGGACTCCCGTCCACGGGGAGCCGCTGCGGTCGCGCTACACCAAGCCGCGGACCGTGCAGCGCGACCGCTGGTTCGGCACCGGTGTGCTGAAGCTGGCGCGGCCGGGCGAGCCCTGGTCGGTGTGGCTGTTCTGGGAGCCGGGCTGGCAGTTCAAGAACTGGTACGTCAACCTCGAAGAGCCACTGGTGCGTTGGGACGGCGGGGTGGACTCCGAGGACCACTTTCTGGACATCTCCGTCCACCCGGACCGCAGTTGGCACTGGCGCGACGAGGACGAGTTCGCGCAGGCCCAGCGGGACGGACTGATGGACGCCGAAATCGCCGAGCGGGTACGGGCGGCGGGCCGGTCTGCGGTGGAGGTGATCCGCGCCTGGGGGCCACCGTTCTCGGACGGCTGGCAGCACTGGCGCCCGGATCCGTCCTGGGCTGTACCGTCACTGCCGGAGGACTGGCACTGCACGCCCGCGCACGTGTCCACATGAGACCCTTGATGCGCCCCCGGGCCACAACCGTAGGATCGTCCTCCACAAGTGATTGCAGCAGTAACTCCCGGCACATGAGCCGGGCCTGACCATACGTCACCGAGGGGCGGCAGGACGTGAGCGAGGGGTACGAGGGCAACACCGGTACGGACCACGGTCCGTTCGCCGGTGGCACAGGAACAGCCTTTCACCACGCGGGAATTCCGTTCCTGGGGCACGTATTCCGGGTATCGGCATTTCGGTGGGACGAATTGCGCGCCCGGCGCGCAGTCATGGCCCCGGACGGACGGATTCGACACGCGTGACGGAGCAGCCGACCTCCTTCGAGCGCCCTGAGACCGGCGCCGGCCCCACGGACCCCCGCGGGGCGCTCCTGCGTACCCCCGGCGTGGGGGCGCGCGCCTCTGCCTTACCGGCACAGGCCCGCACCGGCGAGACGCCGCCCGCGGGCACGCCTGTCGGTGACACGGAGCACTCCCAGCCCACCGCCGTCGAGCCGGACCACCACCGTCCGCGGCCCGTTCCCGAGGGGGTCGCTGTTCAGCAGGGCACCGAAGACGACAAGTCCCGCGAGGACCGCCGTACCGGCCAAGGGGTGGCGCCCGGCCGGCCCACGCCGATGCGACGGGACGGGGACCGGCTGCGCTTCGTCGGCGCCGCGACCCGGCGGATCGCCCGTGGCATCGACCTCGACGAGATCGTGATGGGGCTGTGCCGGGCGACCGTACCGACGTTCTCGGACGCGATCCTGGTCTATCTGCGCGACCCGCTGCCGGTCGGCGACGAGCGGCCCACCGGCCCGGTGGTGCTGCGGCTGCGCCGTACCGACCGGATCCCGGAGGAGCGGGACACCGACGGCGGTTTCACGCCCGTGCCGCAGTCCGAGCCGACGGATCTGACGCCGGCCAGCGCGGAGCTGTGCGAGGTACGGCCCGGCGGCGCGCTGAACGAGGTGCTGCGCGGAGTGCGCCCCGTCTTCGCCGACGCCCCCGCGGCCCGCGCCGCGCTGCCCGAACTCCTCGGCGACGACGTGGCCGTACCCGGCGGACAGCGCGCCATCCTCGCCCCGCTGCGCGGCCGGCGCCGGGTCATCGGCGCCGCGCTCTTCCTGCGCCGCCCGGAACGCATGGCCTTCGAGCCCGACGACCTCCTCGTCGCCGCCCAGCTCGCCACGCACAGCGCGCTCGGCATCGACAAGGCGGTGCTGTACGGCCGTGAGGCGTACATCGCCGACGAGCTGCAGCGCACCATGCTGCCCGAAAACCTGCCCAGGGCCACCGGCGTACGGCTGGCGTCCCGCTACCTCCCGGCCGCCGAGACCGCACGCGTCGGCGGCGACTGGTACGACGCCATCCCGCTGCCGGGCAGCCGGGTGGCACTGGTGGTGGGTGATGTCATGGGGCACTCCATGACCTCCGCCGCGATCATGGGCCAGCTGCGCACCACGGCACAGACCCTCGCCGGGCTCGACCTGCCGCCGCAGGAGGTCCTGCACCACCTCGACGAACAGGCCCAGCGCCTGGGCACCGACCGCATGGCGACCTGCCTGTACGCCGTCTACGACCCGGTGTCGCACCGCATCACCATCGCCAACGCCGGCCATCCGCCGCCCGTGCTACTGCATCTCGGCGGGCGGGCGGAGGTACTGCGGGTACCCCCGGGCGCGCCCATCGGTGTCGGCGGCGTGGACTTCGAAGCCGTAGAGCTGGACGCGCCCGCCGGAGGGACCCTGCTCCTCTATACGGACGGGCTGGTCGAGTCCCGGCTGCGGGACGTGTGGACCGGCATAGAGCAGCTGCGCGAGAAGCTCGCCGCGACCGCTCAGCTGACCGGGCCCGACCATCCGCCGCCGCTGGAGGCGCTCTGCGACGAGGTGCTCGACATGCTCGGCCCCGGCGACCGGGACGACGACATCGCGCTGCTCGCCGCCCGCTTCGACGGGATCGCGCCCAGCGATGTGGCGTACTGGTTCCTGGAGCCGGAGGAGATGGCGCCCGGCAAGGCCCGGCGGCTGGCCCGGCGTGCGCTCGCCCGCTGGGACATGGAGGAGCTGACCGACTCGGTGGAGCTGCTGGTCAGCGAGGTCGTCACCAATGCCGTGCGCTATGCGACCCGGCCGATCACGCTCCGGCTGCTGCGCACCGACGTACTGCGCTGCGAGGTCGGTGACGATGTGCCGCAACTGCCGCGGCTGCGGCAGGCGCGGGCCACGGACGAGGGCGGACGCGGGCTGTATCTGGTGAACCGGCTGGCCCGGCGCTGGGGAGCGACGCGGCTGAGCACGGGGAAGGTGGTCTGGTTCGAGCTGAACCGGACTTAGACCGGATCCAAGTGTTGCCGATGTCCCGACGGCGGAGTTGACTGGCTGGGGTGAGCGAAGCGACCTGACTGATCCCCCATGCAAGACGGGAGGACGCTCGTGACGCAGACACCCCAGCAGGTTCCGTACACCACGAACAACCACGGGATCCCGGTGGAGAGCGACGAGCACTCGCTGACCATCGGGTCCAACGGCCCCATCCTGCTCCAGGACCACTACCTCATCGAGAAGATGGCCCAGTTCAACCGGGAGCGGGTCCCGGAGCGTGTGGTGCACGCCAAGGGCAGTGGCGCATACGGCACCTTCGAAGTAACCAACGACGTCAGCCAGTTCACCAAGGCCGACCTGTTCCAGCCCGGCAAGCGCACCGACATGCTGGCGCGCTTCTCGACCGTCGCGGGTGAGCTCGGCTCCCCCGACACCTGGCGCGACCCCCGCGGCTTCGCGCTGAAGTTCTACACGGAGCACGGCAACTACGACCTGGTCGGCAACAACACGCCGATCTTCTTCGTCCGTGATCCACAGAAGTTCCAGGACTTCATCCGCTCCCAGAAGCGCCGCCCGGACAACGGGCTGCGCGACAACAACATGCAGTGGGACTTCTGGACCCTCTCCCCCGAAAGCGCGCACATGGTGACGTGGCTGATGGGCGACCGGGGCATCCCGAAGACGTACCGCAACATGAACGGGTACTCCTCCCACACCTATATGTGGGTCAACGGCGGCGGCGAGAAGTTCTGGGTCAAGTACCACATCAAGACCGACCAGGGCATCGACTTCCTCACCCAGGAGGACGCCGACCGGCTCGCGGGCGAGGACGCCGACTGCCACCGCCGCGATCTGTTCCAGGCGATCCAGCGCGGCGACCACCCGTCCTGGACGGTCCATGTGCAGGTGATGCCGTTCGAGGACGCCCCCGACTACCGGTTCAACCCGTTCGACCTGACCAAGGTGTGGCCGCACGGCGACTACCCGCTGATCGAGGTCGGCCGGATGACCCTCGACCAGAACCCCGAGGACTACTTCGTCCACATCGAGCAGGCCGCGTTCGAGCCGTCCAACCTGGTGCCGGGCATCGGTCCGTCCCCGGACAAGATGCTGCTCGGCCGGCTCTTCTCGTACCCGGACACGCACCGCTATCGCATCGGCCCCAACTACGCGCAGCTGCCGCCGAACCGACCCCGCTCGGCGGTCAACTCGTACGCCAAGGACGGCCCGATGCGCTACGAGCCCGCCAACACCGGTGCCCCGTACGCGCCCAACTCGTACGGCGGTCCGGCCGCGGCCGTCCAGCAGTTCGGCGATGTCGCCGGGTGGCAGGCGGCGGGTGAGATGGTGCGCGAGGCGTACAAGCTGCACCGCGAGGACGACGACTTCGGCCAGCCGGGCACGATGGTGCGGCAGGTCCTTGATGACGCCGCCCGCGGGCGGCTGGTCTCCAATGTCAGCGGGCATCTGAAGCAGGGGGTTACGCGGCCGGTGGTGGAGCGGGCGCTGCAGTACTGGCGCAATATCGACAAGGAGATCGGGGACCGGATCGCCCACGAGGTGGACGGAAGCTAGGCGCTTCGTTCGGGGGCGCAGTGTCGTTGCGCGGCTGCGGGGCGGTGAGGGCTGGTCGCGCAGTTCCCCGCGCCCCTGGGTAGGCCAGGGCGCCCGGTGTTTGCCGGGCGCCCCTTTCCTATAGCCCCGGATCCGGATCGATCGGGTCCTCCGGATTGCCGTCCGCCGGTGGTGACGTCGTGGGCGTCTGGGTCGGCGTCTGCGTGGGCGTCTGCGTCGGGGTCTGTGTGGGCGTCTGGCTCGGCGGCTGCGATGATGACGTCGGGGTCTGGCTGGTCGGCTCCTCGGACGTCGGCTCGTCGCTCGGCGTCTCGGTGGGCTGCTGGGTGGGCGTCGGTGTCCAGGTCGGCTCGACGCCCGCGCCCTGGGTGGTGTCCAGGTCGAACTTGGCGTCCGTCTTCGTCACGCCGAACATGTACGCCGCCCAGATCTGGGCCGGGATCCCGCCGCCGTTGACCCTGCCCTTGCCCGGCAGGGTGCCGGTCGCGCCCTTCATGTCGACCTGGTCGCCCTTCTTGACCTTGTCGCGGGTCTTGCCAGCCTCGCCGAACATGCCGACCGAGGTCACCAGGTCCGGCGTGTAGCCGGTGAACCAGGCCGACCTGCCGAAGTCGGAGGTACCGGTCTTGCCGGCGACCTCCTGCCCGTCGCGGGCCGGGTTGCCGCGCACCGACGTGCGGGCCGTACCGTCGTCGACCACGCCCGTCAGCACCGACGTCACCGTGTCCGCCGCCTCACGGCTGATCACCTGCTCGCCGATCGGGTCCGGCATCTTGATCGTCCGGTCATTCTGCTCGGCCGATGCGACGAGGGTCGGGGTGACCTTCCTGCCGTGGTTGTCGAGGGTGGCGTAGACCCCGGCCATCTGCAGCGGGCTGGCGCCCATGGTGCCAAGGGTGTGTGCGGCCCGCGGCGTCAGATCCGCGGTGTCCATGCCGAGCTTGGTGGCCGTCTCCATCATCTTGTCCAAGCCGACGTCGATGCCCATCTGCGCGAACACCGAGTTGATGGACTTGTTCGTCGCCGTCTGAACGGTGACGTCGCCGTAGTCCTCGTCGTCCTCGTTCGGCGGGGCGAAACCGATCTTCTTGCCGTCGTCCACGACGGGCCGCTTGCTCGTCCCGTCGTAGACGGTGCGCGCGCCGATCGTCGTGCCGTCCTGCGTCTTGGCCTTGTTCTCCAGGGCGGCGGCGAGGATCACCGGTTTGAACGTCGACGCGGGCTGGTAGTCCGTTCTGGTCGCGTTGGAGCTGTAGTGCTTGAAGTAGTCCTGGCCGCCGTACAGGGCGACGATCTTGCCCGTCTTGGGGTCGACGGAGACGGCGCCCGCCTGGATGTCCCCGTCGACGGGCCGCTTTTCGGGGTCCAGCTTGCTGGTCAGCTGGGTCTTGGCCGCCTTCTCCAGCTGGGCCTGCTTCTTCTTGTCGATGTTCAGGGTGATGGTCCAGCCCTGACCCTTGACCTGGGACTCGGCCTCGGAGCGGGAGAGACCTTCCTGCTTCATCAGCTGGTTCTCGAGCTGTGTGTTGGCGAGCTCGACCAGATACCCCTTCTGCCCCTCGAGACCGGCAGAGGCCTTCGGCTCCTCGGGCACCGGGAACTTCATGGCCTGGCGCTTGCCGGAGTCCAGCCAGCCCATCTCGACCATGTTGTCCAGGACATAGTTCCAGCGCGCCTTCGCCAGTTCCTTACCGGTTTCGGAGGCGACGGCCCAGTCGTAGGTGCTCGGGGCCTGGAGAAGGGCGGCGAGGTACGCGCCTTGCTCGACCGAGAGGTCCTCGGCGTCGACGCGGTAGTAGGCCTGCGCGGCGGCCTGGATGCCGTAGGCGTTGCGGCCGAAGTAGCTGGTGTTGAGGTAGCCCGCGAGGATGTCGTCCTTGGACAGCTGGCGGTCCACCTTCAAGGAGATGACGATCTCCTTCAGCTTGCGGGAGACCGTCTGTTCCTGGCTGAGGTAGTAGTTCTTGACGTACTGCTGGGTGATCGTCGAACCGCCCTGGGCGCCCTTGCCGGACAGCGTGTTGAACACACCGCGGGCCGTGCCCTTGAGGTCGATGCCGGCGTCCTTGTAGAAGGTCTTGTTCTCGGCGGCGACGAAGGTGTTCCGGACCTCCTTGGGCACCTTGGACAGGTCCACGATCTCGCGGTTGACCTTGCCGTCGCGGGCCAGGACATCGCCGTTGCTGTACTTGTAGATGTTGCTCTGCATCTTCGCGGCCTGCGCCGCCGCGTTGCCGTCGGGGACGTCGACGACCAGGTACAGCACGATGAAGCCGCCGATGCCGAGCAGGCAGGCGCCGAGGAACGTGCCGAGGATCTTCTTCCACGTGAACAGCCGGCGTATGAAGCTCTTGCCGTCGTTCTTCCCCGGCGCTCGTCGCGAGCGGCGCCTGGGCGCGGCGCGGTGGCCACCGCGCTGCCGCGCTCGTCTCTCTTCCGCTCGTCCCATGGCTCCGTCTGCTCCGCTTCCGTCGTCGGCCGTCACACAGGTTGCACGCTCAGGTCAGCTCAGAAAGCTAACACCGCCCTATGTGACAAAGGGCGTGCGATCCGGTCTTTTACGGACGTGACAATCAGCACCTGCCCAACAGAACCGACGGCTGAGAGGCGGTTAGGGTTGCCGCGATGGGGTAAAGTGATATCACTTAGCTAGAACGAAGCTAAGCAAGCAACAGCTCCATCGAGAACCGGGGGAACACCCATGACCACGCACGACACCGCACCCGACCTCCCCGAGATGCCCGAACCGCGCGTTCGCGAATTCGCCGCGCACAGCATCGGCGGCGGGCTCGCGCTGCTGCTCGGTCTGGTCGGGCTGCTGGGCGGGATCGGGCTGATCGCGGCCGCGACGGCGGTCTCCGGGACCGGCGGCAAGGCCGCGCTGATCGTCGGCGGCATCCTCGTCGCCATCGCCGCGTTCTTCGCGATGTGCGGGCTGAACATGGTGGCGCCGGGCCAGGCCCGGGTGGTCCAGCTCTTCGGGCGGTACCGGGGGACGATCCGGCAGGACGGGCTGCGCTGGGTGAACCCGCTGACCTCACGCACCAAGATCTCGACCCGGGTACGCAACCACGAGACCGCGGTCCTGAAGGTCAACGACGCCTACGGCAACCCGATCGAGCTCGCCGCGGTCGTCGTATGGAAGGTGCAGGACACCGCCCAGGCCACCTTCGAGGTCGACGACTTCCTCGAGTTCGTCTCCACGCAGACCGAGGCAGCCGTCCGGCACATCGCCATCGAGTACCCCTACGACGCCCATGACGAGGAAGGGCTGTCGCTGCGCGGCAACGCCGAGGAGATCACCGAGAAGCTCGCGGTCGAGCTGCACGCGCGCGTGGAGGCGGCCGGCGTCCAGATCATCGAGTCCCGCTTCACGCACCTCGCCTACGCGCCCGAGATCGCCTCGGCGATGCTCCAGCGGCAGCAGGCGGGCGCGGTCGTCGCCGCGCGGCGGCAGATCGTGGACGGGGCGGTCGGGATGGTCGAGGCGGCGCTCGCCCGGATCACCGAGCAGGACATCGTGGAGCTGGACTCGGAGCGGAAGGCGGCGATGGTGTCCAACCTGATGGTGGTGCTGTGCGGGGACCGCTCGGTGCAGCCGGTACTCAACACGGGGACCCTTTACCAGTGACGGATTCTTCTGAGGCCTCCTCGGGGCAAGAGGCTTCCTCACAGAAGCGGCGGCCGCAGCAGCGCAAGCAGGTGCTGCTGCGGCTGGACCCGTCGGTGTACGAGGCGCTGGCGCGGTGGGCCGGGGACGAGCTGCGGTCGGCCAATGCGCAGATCGAGTTCCTGCTGCGGAAGGCGCTGGCGGAGACGGGCCGGCTCCCGGGCGAGGCACGTCCGATTCCGCGTCGTGGACGTCCGCCCTCGCAGCAGTAGCAGAACCGTGACAATCGCGTCTCACCTGCACCGTCGTACGCCCCGCGCCGCCCTACACACTCGACGTATACACCTGGGGTATACGCACTGTGTACAGTCCTCCTCATGTCCATCGGTCACACCCTCCTGGGGCTCCTGGAGTCCGGTCCGCGTCACGGTTACGACCTGAAGCGGGCCTTCGACGAGAAGTTCGGTCACGACCGGCCGCTGCACTACGGCCAGGTCTACTCGACGATGTCCCGGCTGCTGAAGAACGGGCTCGTCGAAGTCGACGGGATCGAGCCCGGCGGCGGTCCGGAACGCAAGCGGTACGCGATCACCGAGGCCGGTATCACCGACGTACAGCAATGGCTGGCGACGCCGGAGAAGCCGGAGCCGTATCTGCAGTCGACCCTGTACACCAAGGTCGTTCTCGCGCTGATGACGCACCGGAACGCCGCCGACATCCTCGACACCCAGCGTTCCGAGCATCTGCGGATGATGCGGATCCTCACCGATCGCAAGCGCAAGGGCGATCTCGCGGACCAGCTGATCTGCGACCACGCCCTGTTCCATCTCGAGGCCGATCTGCGCTGGCTGGAGCTGACCGCCGCGCGTCTGGACAAGCTCGCCGAGGCGGTGACCCGATGACCCCCGCAGGCTCCCTGCTCGTCGCGACCGATCTGCGCAAGGCGTACGGTCCGACCACGGCGCTCGACGGCGCCGAGTTCTCCATCCACCCCGGCGAGGTCGTCGCCGTCATGGGCCCCTCGGGCTCCGGAAAGTCGACCCTGCTGCACTGCCTCGCGGGCATCGTGCCGCCCGACGCCGGGTCGATCCTCTACAACGGCCGTGAGATGGCCACCATGAGCGACGCCGAGCGCAGTGCGCTGCGGCGGAGCGAGTTCGGGTTCGTGTTCCAGTTCGGCCAGTTGGTGCCGGAGTTGACCTGCGTCGAGAACGTCGCCCTGCCGCTGCGGCTCAACGGGACGAGCCGCAAGGAGGCCGAGAAGGCCGCTCTGTCCTGGATGGAGCGGCTGGAGGTCGACGAACTGCGCAAGAAGCGCCCCGGCGAGGTGTCCGGCGGTCAGGGGCAGCGGGTCGCCGTCGCCCGCGCGCTGGTGACCAACCCGCGCGTGCTGTTCGCCGACGAGCCGACCGGCGCGCTGGACTCGCTCAACGGCGAGCGGGTGATGGATCTGCTCACGGACGCCGCCCGGTCCACCAACGCCGCCGTCGTGCTGGTCACGCACGAGGCCCGGGTGGCCGCGTACTCGGACCGCGAGATCGTCGTACGGGACGGCAAGTCCCGGGACATGGAGCGCGTCGTATGAACGTGCGGCAGTGGACGAGGGACCTGGGCATGGGGGTCCGGTTCGCGTTCGCCGGGGGGCGCGAGGGCTGGGTCCGGGTCCTGCTGACAGGCGTCGGTGTCGGGCTCGGGGTGGCGCTGTTGCTGCTGACGACGGCGCTGCCGAGCGCGCTGGACGCCCGGCACGGCCGGGAGGCCGCCCGGTCGGACATCAACTACGGCAGGACGGAAATACCGAAGGCGGACGACACCCTGCTGGTCGTGGCCAGCGGTACGACCTTCCGCGACAAGGGCGTCCGCGGGCGGGACGTGCAGCCCGAGGGTCCGAAGGCGCCGCTGCCGCCGGGCGTCGAGAAGCTCCCGGCGGTCGGCGAGATGGTGGTCTCCCCCGCGCTGAAGAAGCTGCTCGGCTCCGACGAGGGGAAGCTGCTGCGGGAGCGGTTGCCGCAGAAGATCGTCGGAACCATCGGGGACAGCGGGCTGATCGGCCCCACCGAACTCGCCTTCTACCGGGGCGGCGAGGACCTCGCGGCACAGCTGACCAACGGCGGGGCGGTGCGGATCGAGAAGTTCGGGCAGCAGAGCTCGGACTCGGAGCCGCTGGACCCCGTCCTGCTCCTGCTGATCCTCGTCGTCTTCGTGGTGCTGCTGATGCCGGTCGGGGTGTTCATCGCCGCGGCCGTACGGTTCGGCGGCGAACGGCGGGACCGGCGGCTCGCCGCACTGCGGCTGGTCGGCTCCGACAGCCGGATGACCAAGCGGGTGGCGGCGGGCGAGGCGCTCGCGGGGGCCGCCCTCGGGCTGGTCCTCGGCACGGGCTTTTTCCTGATCGGCCGTGAGATCGCGGGCAGCATGGAAGTGTTCGGCGTCAGCGTCTTCCCGAGCTACCTCAACCCCTCGCCCGCGCTGGCCCTGCTGGTCGCGCTCCTCGTGCCGGCGGCAGCGGTGCTGGTCACGCTGCTCGCGCTGCGGGGAGTCGTCATCGAGCCGCTGGGTGTCGTCCGTACGGCGAAACCCGCGCGGCGCCGGCTGTGGTGGCGGCTGCTGCTGCCGCTGGCCGGGCTGGCGATGCTCTACCCGATGATCGGCCAGGGCCGCGACGGCGGGGACTTCAACCAGTACCTCGTCATCGGCGGTGTGATGCTGCTGCTCGTCGGCGTGACCGCGCTGCTGCCGTGGATCGTCGAGACGGTCGTCGGCAAGCTCGGCTCAGGCGGCATCGCCTGGCAACTGGCCGTGCGCAGGCTCCAGTTGAGCAGCGGCACGGCGGCCCGCATGGTCAACGGCATCGCGGTCGCGGTGGCCGGAGCGATTGCGCTGCAGATGCTGTTCGCCGGCGTCGAGGACGACTACACCGAGCCGACGGGCAAGGACGTCACCCGGGCGCAGATGCAGGTGAACCTGCCGGACGGGGTGCCCCTCGCGCAGTCCGCGGCGAAGTTCCGGGACACCGACGGGGTGCGCAAGGTCTACGCGTACGACGAGGGATTCGTCAGCGAGAAGCCCATGGACGCCGCGTTCAACTCCCAGGTGACCGTGGGCGACTGCGCCGCGCTGCGCGAGGTGACGCGACTGCCCTCGTGCCGTGACGGAGACGTGTTCGCCGTACAGGGCGCCGAGGAGGACGCGAACACGGAGGCGCTGGCGAAGCCCGGCCGCACGGTGTACTTCGACTCGGGGTACTCGGACGGGCCCAAGGCCACGCCGCTCCCCTGGACCCTGCCGTCGACGATGAAGAAGGCTCAGGCGCGCGTCGACATGACCGGTTGGGAGCGAGGCGGCTTCATGGTCACCCCCAAGGCGCTGCCCGCGGGGGCCGTGCCCGGCATGAACGGCCAGATCTACCTCAACCTCGACGAGTCCGTGCCGGACGTATATGACCTGGTCCGGAACACGGCGGCCACGTTCGACCCGATCAACGAGCCGATGATGTGGTTCTCCACCGAGCGCTCCGACCGCTACGACTCCATCCGCACAGGCCTGTTCGTCGGCGCCGCCTGTGTCCTGGCGCTGATCGGCGCGAGCCTGCTGGTGTCGCAGCTGGAGCAGTTGCGGGAGCGCAAGAAGCTGCTGTCGTCGCTGGTCGCCTTCGGCACCCGGCGGCGCACGCTGAGCCTGTCGGTGCTGTGGCAGACGGCGATCCCGATCGCCCTCGGCCTGCTGCTGGCCTCGGTGGTCGGCCTCACGCTGGGCGCGGTGCTGCTCAAGATGTCGAGCGCCGCGATCACCGTGGACTGGGCGAGCGTGCTGATGATGACCGGCGCCGGCGCGGCGGTCGTCGTCGCCGTCACCCTGCTCAGCCTGCCGCCACTGCTGCGGCTGATGCGGCCGGACGGGCTGCGCACGGAGTAGCTCAGTCCCCCTGGTTCAACACCCGTACGGGAAACGGCCGCAGCGCCTCACGGAACGCTGCGGCCGATCCCCATACCCCGTCGCGCCACACCCGCCCCACCATGGCCATCGCTGACGCAGCCGGACAGGACTACACACCGAGTGACCTCAATCGTCGCCCGCCACCACCCGAACGGGAAACGGCCACACCGCCCCACAGAGCGCTCCGGCCGATCCCCATACCCCCTCGCGCCACACCCGCCCCACCATGGCCATCGCTGACGCAGCCGGACAGGACTACACACCGAGTGACCTCAATCGTCGCCCGCCACCACCCGAACGGGAAACGGCCACACCGCCCCACAGAGCGCTCCGGCCGATCCCCATACCCCCTCGCGCCACACCCGCCCCACCATGGCCATCGCTGACGCAGCCGGACAGGACTACACACCGAGTGACCTCAATCGTCGCCCGCCACCACCCGAACGGGAAACGGCCACACCGCCCCACAGAGCGCTCCGGCCGATCCCCATACCCCCTCGCGCCACACCCGCCCCACCATGGCCATCGCTGACGCAGCCGGACAGGACTACACACCGAGTGACCTCAATCGTCGCCCGCCACCACCCGAACGGGAAGCGGCCGCAGCGCCTCACGGAGCGCTGCGGCCAGCTCGTCGTATTCGGCCCCGCGCGCCGCGCCGGCGCGCATGGCGAGGGCGATCCGGCGGGTCGGCGCGGGCTCGGCGAAGTAGCCGGTCAGGAGCTGGTTGCTGCGGGTCGTCTCGACCTTGACGGCGGTACGCGGCAGCAGCGTCACACCGAGCCCGCCCGCGACGAGCTGCACGAGCGTGGACAGCCCGGCGGCCGTGGTCGTCACCGGCGCGTCCGCCCGCCCCGCTTCCCGGCAGATGTCGAGCGCCTGGTCGCGCAGACAGTGCCCCTCGTCGAGCAGCAGGAGGTTGAGTTCGCGCAGTACCTCACGCGAGATGCCCGCCCGGCCGCCGAGCGCGTGATCGAGCGGCGTGACGAGCACGAAGTCCTCGTCGAACAGCGGGAGTTCGGCGACACCCGGCACCCCGAGGGGCACGGCGAGCAGCAGCAGATCGAGCCGTCCGCCGGTGAGGCCCTCGATCAGGTTCGCGGTCTGCTCCTCGTGCACCTGGAGGTCGAGGTCCGGATACCGATCGTGGATCAGCCGCAGCACGGTCGGCAGGACGTACGGCGCAACGGTCGGGATGACGCCGAGGCGCAGCACCCCGGTGAACGGGGCCCGGACCGCCTCCGCCTCCTCCAGCAGCGCCGACACCTCCTCCAGTACCGCCCGCGCGCGTACGGCGAGACGCTCGCCGGCGGGCGACAGCAGCACCTTGCGGGTCGTCCGCTCCAGCAGCGTCACGCCGAGGGTCTCCTCCAGCGCGGAGACCGCGCCGGACAGGGCGGGCTGGCTCATGCCGATCGCGGCGGCGGCATCCCGGAAGTGGAGGTGGTCGGCGACGGCGGCGAAGGCGCGCAGCTGGGCGAGGCTGGGCTGTCTCCTCTTACTCACGGTCACTGATAACCGCCTCCGATCAACTCGACCCAGTGTAGCTATTTCCATAATCAATGCAGCATGTGTAAGCATCGAGCACGCCCAACCCATGGGAAACGCCTACACAATGGGCGTTTCCTCGCTGCAAGGAGAGCTAGTGCTCACTGTCGGTGACAAGTTCCCCGAGTTCGAACTGACCGCCTGTGTCTCGCTGGAGACGGGCAAGGAGTTCGAGACGATCAACCACAAGACCTACGAGGGCAAGTGGAAGATCGTGTTCGCCTGGCCGAAGGACTTCACCTTCGTCTGCCCGACCGAGATCGCGGCCTTCGGCAAGCTGAACGAGGAGTTCGCCGACCGCGACGCGCAGGTCCTCGGCTTCTCCGGTGACTCGGAGTTCGTCCACCACGCCTGGCGCAAGGACCACGTCGACCTGCGTGACCTGCCGTTCCCGATGATGGCCGACTCCAAGCACGAGCTGATGCGCGACCTCGGCATCAAGGGCGAGGACGGCTTCGCCCAGCGCGCGGTCTTCATCGTCGACCAGAACAACGAGATCCAGTTCTCCATGGTGACCGCCGGCTCCGTCGGCCGTAACCCCAAGGAGGTCCTGCGGGTCCTGGACGCCCTGCAGACCGACGAGCTGTGCCCGTGCAACTGGAGCAAGGGCGACGAGACGCTGGACCCGGTCGAGCTGCTGGCCGGAGAGTGACGGACATGTCCCTCGACACCCTCAAGTCCGCCATACCGGACTACGCCAAGGACCTGAAGCTCAACCTGGGCTCGGTCATCGGCAATTCGGACCTCCCCACTCAGCAGCTCTGGGGCACCGTCCTGGCGACGGCCATCGCCTCGCGCTCCCCGATCGTCCTGCGTGAGCTGGCGCCCGAGGCGAAGGCGAACCTCTCGCCGGAGGCGTACACGGCGGCCAAGTCCGCCGCCGCGGTCATGGCGATGAACAACGTCTTCTACCGCACCCGCCATCTGCTCTCCGACCACGAGTACGGCACCCTGCGCGCCGGCCTCCGGATGAACGTCATCGGCAACCCCGGTGTCGACAAGGCCGACTTCGAGCTGTGGTCCTTCGCCGTCTCCGCCATCAACGGCTGCGGCATGTGCCTCGACTCCCACGAGCAGGTTCTGCGCAAAGCGGGCGTGGACCGCGAGGTGATCCAGGAAGCCTTCAAGATCGCCTCGGTGATCCAGGCGGTCGGCGTGACGCTGGACGCTGAAGCGGTGCTCTCCGAGTAACACCCGGCTGTCGGGGCCCCGTTCACCTGAGTGGTGAGCGGGGCCCTTCCGGTTCTACGACTGCTGCGGCGGCGTGTCCGTGGGCTGCACCGGCGCCACATCCACCGCGGTGGCTCCCCGGGGACGCGGAGAGTGCCGTAGAGCGGCCTCCTGGGAGTACGCCTTCAGATAGCTGCCGACCGTGTTCGCCACCGCCACCAGCGGCACCGCGACGATCGCACCACCGATGCCTGCGACCAGGCCGCCCGCCGCCACCGACAGCACCACGGCCAGCGGATGGACCCGGACCGCCCGCCCGAGGATGAACGGCTGCAGGATGTGACCCTCGATCTGCTGGACCGCGAGCACGACCACCAGTGTCATCACCGCGGTGAAGACGCCCTGGGTCACCAGCGCCACCACGACCGCCAGGGCGCCCGAGGCCACCGCGCCCACCAGCGGGATGAAGGAGAACAGGAAGATGAAGACGGCCAGCGGGACGGCCATCGGCACGTCCAGGAAATATATGCCGATGCCGATGAAGACGGCGTCGATCAGGGCCACCAGCACCGTGCCGCGGACGTACGCCGTGAGCGTCCGCCATGCGCGCGGGCCGGCCCCGGCGACACCGGGACGGGCGGCAGCCGGAACGAGCTTCAGCGACCACTCCCAGATGCGCTTGCCGTCGTAGAGGAGGAACAGCGTCGAGAAGGCCGCCAGCAGTATGCCGGTGAGCGCCTCGACGATGACCGTCACGCCCTCCAGGCCCGCGGAGGTGATCTCGTCGGTGTTGGCGCCGATCGCCTCGCGCAGGTTCTCGGCGATGTCGTTGATCTGCTTGTCGGTGACATGGAACGGGCTGTTGAGCAGCCAGTTGCGCAGCTCGTCGATGCCGTCCTGGACCTGGTCGGAGAGGTTGTCGATGTTCTCCATGACCTGCCAGGTCACGAACCAGCCGATGAGCCCCATCACGACGAAACCGAGGATCGCGGTGAGCGCGGTGGCGATGCCGCGCGGTACGCCGTACCGCCGCAGCCGGGTCACCGCGGGCTCCAGCAGCGCGGTGATCAGCAGCGCGGCCACGAAGGACAGCACGACGAGCTGGACGGCGCTGATGACCCGCATCAGCACCCAGAGCGTTCCCGCCAGGACCAACAGCCGCCAGCCGGCCTCGGCGGCGACCCGTACCCCCCAGGGCACGGCGAGCGCGGGATCGGGACGGTCGGGGCGGGTGGCGACCTCAGGGGGGTAGTCGGGCGGCGGCGGGACCTTCTCCGGGGTCTTCTTGGGCGGCTTGTCGGCAGCGACCGGCACGGACACCGGCCCGACTTCGGCCCGCTCCACCTCGGCGCGGCGCTCGTCCAACCGCTCTCCCATTTCGGTCAGTCCGGCACCCAGCCGACTGAGCCACCCTGGTACTCGCGACATGATCCGTCCCTTGCCCCCGTCTGTCCCCACCACTCCCCCCGGAGTCGTCCGGTCCGACCGTACATGGCCTGGCTGCCGAGAGCCGAAAGCCCCTCACCGAAGGACGGTGAGGGGCTCGGAAAGGTTGAGCGAACAGAAGGGCTCAGTACCAGTTGTTGGCCTGCCAGAAAGCCCACGCGTCGCACGGGCTGCCGTAGCGGTCGTTCATGTAGCTGAGGCCCCACTTGATCTGCGTGGCCGGGTTGGTCTGCCAGTCGGAGCCGGCGGACGACATCTTGGAGCCGGGCAGCGCCTGGAAGAGGCCGTAGGCACCGGAGGAGGCGTTGACGGCCTGGTAGTTCCAGCTGGACTCGTGGTCCACGATGTTGCTGAAGCACTGGAACTGGTCGCTCGCCACCATCGACTGCGCCATCGACTGGATCTCAGAGATGGAGTACGAGCTCTGGGTGGGGAAGTCGGAGGCGTCACGCGAGGCGCTGCGGCTCGCGGCCTCTTCCGCCTCTGCGCGCTCCTTGGCCTCCTGCGCCGCCTTCTCGGCGGCTTCCTTCTTCTCGACCGCGGACTGGGCGGCGGCCTTGCGGGCAGCCTCCTCGGCGTCCTTCTTGGCGGTCGCGTCCGCGGCGATGGCCTGGGTCTCGGCCTGCTGAGTGAGGGACGCGGTCTGGACCTGGGCCTGCTGGCCCGCGGGTATGTCCGCGAGCAGCGTCAGGTCGGCTGCCGCGGCTTCGGCGTCGTTGTTCTGTGCGGTGCTGCCCGAGGCAACGCCGACGACACTTCCGACAGCGGTGACCGCGGTGGCCGAGGCCACTGCGAATCCCCGGACCGAAATCCGGCTCACACGGTTTCCTTCCAGCATCGCCCGCTTCGGTGACCCTGGCGGACGCAATCGTGCCCCTGAACACTGGCCTCCCAACTGCGGGGTCACGGGAGGCACGGGCCCGGTGGGCAACTCCCGCGAGGGGAGCGCCGCGTGGTACTCGGGCGGCATACGACGTCGACTATGGAGTTGGCTGGTGTTGCTGTGGTGCCGTACCGCTGGGGGTACAGGTGTGTCGTATGCGGGGCCTGACAGGAATGAGACTCTGCCGCAACCGGACGCCGGGTGGCAATTCCGAGTTGCGTGTGAAAGCTCACATCCCGTTTGACCCAGCGGATTCTGAGAAACCGCAACACGCGAAGGCGCCGCCCAACTAGGCTCTGAGCCTTTGTTGGGCGGCGCCAACTGCCAAGTAACCGGCCCTAATTGGGCATCGGTCGGCAGACCTCTCAGATCGCCCCGTCTTCGAGCATTTCGGTCACAAGCGCAGCGATCTGGGACCTCTCGGACCGCGTGAGCGTGACATGCGCGAAGAGCGGGTGCCCCTTCAGCTTCTCGACGACGGCGACGACACCGTCGTACCGGCCGACGCGCAGATTGTCCCGCTGGGCCACGTCATGGGTGAGAACCACCCGCGAATTGGCGCCGATTCGGGACAGAACGGTCAGCAGTACGTTCCGCTCGAGGGACTGCGCCTCGTCCACGATCACGAACGCGTCGTGCAGCGAGCGTCCGCGGATGTGAGTGAGCGGCAGGACCTCCAGCATCCCGCGCGCACTGACCTCCTCTATGACCTCGCGGCTGGTGACCGCGGACAGCGTGTCGAAGACCGCCTGAGCCCAGGGGCTCATCTTCTCGGCCTCGGAGCCCGGCAGATAGCCGAGCTCCTGCCCGCCCACCGCGTACAGCGGACGGAAGACCATGATCTTCTCGTGCTGACGGCGCTCCAGGACCGCTTCCAGACCCGCGCACAGCGCCAGCGCCGACTTACCGGTGCCGGCCCGGCCGCCCATCGAGACGATCCCGACGTCCGGGTCGAGGAGCAGATCCAGCGCGATCCGCTGCTCCGCGCTCCTGCCCTTGACGCCGAACACCTCACGATCCCCGCGCACCAGCCGGACGTTGCCCTCGGGCGTCATCCGCCCCAGCGCATTGCCGCGCTCGGACTGGATGGTCAGACCGGTGTGCACGGGCAGGCCGGACGCCTCGGGGACATAGACCGTCCCCTCCTCGAAGAGGATGTCCACCTGCTCGCCGGGCAGGGTCAGTTCGGACATTCCGGTCCAGCCGGAGGCGTCCGTGATGGCGAGTTCGGCGCGGTACTCCTCGGCGAGCAGACCGACCGAGGACGCCTTGATCCTGAGCGGGAGGTCCTTGGACACGACGGTGACGTCGAACCCCTCGGCCTGCAGATTGCGGGCAACCGCGAGGATGCGGGAGTCGTTGTCCCCCAGGCGGTAGCCGGTCGGCAGAACGCTGGGGTCCGAGTGGTTGAGCTCGACACGGACGGTGCCGCCGAGGTCCCCGATCGGGATGGGCGCATCAAGACGGCCGTACCGCACCCGGAAGTCGTCCAGCAGGCGCAGCGCCTGCCGGGCGAAGTACCCGAGTTCGGGATGGTGCCGTTTGGCCTCCAACTCCGTCACCACGACGATCGGCAGCACGACTTCGTGCTCGTCGAAGCGGTTCAGGGCGTTCGGGTCGGCCAGCAGGACGCTGGTGTCGAGAACATAAGTGCGCCGGTCGGGCTTGCGGCGCTTTGTGCTGGTCACCACGGAAGGACGTACCCCCTCGGAAGAGGTCGGGGAGCGACGGAGAGGAGCTGGACCGGTCGACGGCCGCATTGCACGGGCCGAGAACCGGCCCTCCGCTGCTTCGTCCGCGCGGTGAACGCACGATCGGGCTGGTGCAAAGGGCCTCCCGGGCGGACGGCCCCGTGCCGTCCGCTGAGATCCGACACCCGTGGTTCGGGTGTCGACCTGTCTGGTCTTATGCCCTCGAACGTGCGATGCCATGCCACGGCATATGACGGCGCGCTGGTGAACTCTTTGTTACTTCCGCCCCAGAGAGGGTGACTTTTACCTCGTGCGGGTACGGCGGTTCAGCCACCGTAACGGCGGTGGCGCGCCGCGTAGTCGCGCAGGGCGCGCAGGAAGTCGACCTTGCGGAAGGCCGGCCAGAAGACCTCACAGAAGTAGTACTCGGAGTGGGCCGTCTGCCAGAGCATGAATCCGGACAGCCGCTGCTCGCCGCTGGTGCGGATGACGAGGTCCGGGTCGGGCTGGTCGCCGGTGTAGAGATGCCGGCCGATGGTCTCGACGTCGACGGTGTCGGCCAGCTTCTCCAGCGAGATGCCCTTGTCGGAGGCCTCCAGCAGCATCGAGCGCACCGCGTCGGCGATCTCCTGGCGGCCGCCGTAGCCGATGGCGACGTTGACGACTATGCCGTCGACGCCGGCCGTGGTCTCCTCGGCTTCCTTGAGGGTGGTCTGCATCTGCTGCGGCAGCAGATCGAGCGTGCCGACGTGGTGGACACGCCAGCGGCCGTCGGTGCCGAGGGTCCGTACCACGTCCTCGATGATGCCGAGGAGCGGGACGAGTTCCTCCTGCGGGCGGTCGAAGTTGTCCGTCGACAGCAGCCAGAGGGTGACGACCTCGACATCCGTCTCGGAGCACCAGCCGAGGAATTCCTCGATCTTCTCCGCGCCGGCCCGGTGACCGTGCACGGTGGTGGAGCCCGCTGCCTTTGCCCAGCGTCGGTTGCCGTCCATGATGACGCCGATGTGCTTGGGCACCTGAGCGTGGTCCAGGTGGCCTTCCACCCGGCGTGCGTACAGCCTGACGAGCAGGCTGCGCAGCTTGTCGCGCAGGTTCACGTGATTGTCAGCCCCTCCGTGCGGATGCGGTCCCCGCGGAGCGAGGGTACCGCCGTGAGGGTTGAGGCTGTATTTCGGGTGCGGGTTGGGGGTGGCTGGTCGCGCAGTCCCCGCGCCCCTTTGGGGCGCGTTCAGTGGACGCCCGTCTTGAAGGCCACGCCCAACACATAAAAAACGGGCCGGTCCGTGGGGGGAGACGGACCGGCCCGAGGGGGGGTTTCCACCATAACCCTTTGTAAGTGATGCTGGGTGCATCGGCGTGCCACAACTACTCTCCGGAGTCGGGTGACGACGGCACGATGGCCGCAAATGGCCTCGTTCCGGGCGGGCTCATGGCCGGATTGCAGCGATGTGGACGACTCGGCGATTCGCCGCCCGTCCCCCGGGCGGGCGACCCCGTCAGCGAACGTCCGCTTGACGGTGAACGGTACCGCGCAGCCCCCTCCTCTGCGCGGTACCGGCCGCGCAGCTTTGCTGGCGCGAATTACCTTGGTCTGAACTTACGCGAAGCGTTGGCCGGGTGCGAGCCGCCTGCGATAACAATGTGAAAACTGAGCATGATCCATGGATGCGAAGGGTGAATCTCCAGCAAAGCGCCAATAGCCCGATTTGCACGTACTTGACCGCCCCGCTTCCTCGGTATAGCGGACAGCATCCGGCCTACTTCGGCCCTACCGTCGTCCCATGACCCTGAGGATCAGTTGGGACGAGGCGAGCGCGCGTCGGCTGGAACGGCAATTCCTGGCCAACCCTGCTAAGGCGGGCGGGAACGTGGCCGCCGTGGTCTCCGCCATGCTGGGCGCGCATGCACAAGTGCTGTCCGCGGCGGAGCTGTCGGTGGGGGTGCGGACGGTCGGTGTGACCCGGACGGACGTGCGGGCCGCGCTCTGGGAGGACCGCTCGCTCGTGAAGACGCACGGCCCGCGCGGAACGGTGCATCTGCTCCCGGCGGACGAACTCGCCCTCTGGAGCGCCGCGTTGACGGCGATCCCGTCGGGCCCGAGCCCTTTCGCGCCCTCTGCCCGTATGACGGACGAGCAGGTGGCGCAGGTGGTGGCCGCGATCGGCAACGCGCTGGACGGCGTATGCCTGACGGTGGACGAGCTGAGCGAGGAGGTCGTGGCGCGCACGGGGCCCTGGGCCGGGGACCGGGTGATGCCCGCGTTCCAGGACATGTGGCCGCGCTGGCGTCAGGTGATGCACCGGGCAGGGCAGTCGGGTGCCCTGTGCTTCGGCCCGAACCGCGGCCGCAAGGTGACGTACACCCGCCCGCCGGCCTTCGATCCGCTGCCGCCGGAGCAGGCGCTGGGGATGCTCGTACGCCGGTATCTGCGCGCGTACGGTCCCGCGACCCCCCGGCACTTCGCGAAATGGCTTGCCGCTTCGGGCGGTTGGGCGGGCGGGCTGTTCGGCACGCTCGCGGCGGCCGGGGAGATCGAGGAGGTGGACTTCGAGGGCGTGCCGGCGTGGGTGGCGGCGGGGGACACCGAGTTTCCGACGGGTGGCCGCCGGGCCGGTAGCGTCCGGTTGCTGCCGTACTTCGACGCGTACGGCATCGCCGCCCAGCCACGTGAGCGGCTGTTCGCGGGTCCGGCGTACGAGAGGGCGCTGGCGGGTGGTCAGGCCGGCAACTACCCGGTGCTGCTGGTCGACGGCGTGGTGACGGGCGTGTGGCACCAACGGCGCCAGGGACGTCGTACGACGGTCACGGTGGAGCCGCTGGGGCGGCTGACGGCGCGGCAGGAACGGGAGTTGGGGCGGCAGGTGGAGCGGGTGGGGGAAGTGCTGGAGGCGCGGCCGGAGTTGGTGATCGGGACGGTGACGGCCGGTCCGCACGCGTAGGGAGTCACCCGGGCCTGCGCAGCTCGAAGAGGTGGCGGGCGCTGTGGGCGACGAAGGGGCCGTGTGCCTCGATCTCGGCGTGCAGGGCACGGAGTCGGGGTTCGTAGGCCTCGGCGGTGAAGCCGGGGACCATCCAGATCACCTTGCGCAGGAAGTGGACGACGGCTCCGATGTCGTAGAACTCCACACGGAGGCGTTCCGCACGTACGTCGACGACTTCGAGCTCGGCGGCCTGGGCGTCGGCGCGCTCGCGGTCGGGGTGGCGGCCGTTGCGCTGCTCGTCGGACAACGGGCCGAGGAAGTACTCGACGAGTTCGAAGACGCTGCTGGGGCCGACGTGCTGGGCGAAGTAGGTGCCGCCGGGGCGGAGGACGCGGGCGATCTCCGGCCAGTGAGGGCGTACGGGGTGCCGGCTGACGACGAGGTCGAACGTCGCGTCCGCGAAGGGGAACGCGGCGTCCTCGGGCGAGGCGACGACGGCGACACCGCGGGGGCGGAGGAGGGCGGTGGCCTTGGCTACGTTGGGGGGCCAGCCTTCGGTGGCGACGGTGAGGAGGGGTGGATCCGGCTGGGCGCGCTCCAGGGCGAAGTCGAGGACCTCTCCCCCGCCGGTCTGGATGTCGAGCACCGCGGTCGTGCCGCGGAGGCGGGCGGCCATGGACTCCGCGTAACGCCACGAGGGCCGGGCCTCCGTGGCCCTGCCCTGGAACCAGGAGAAGTCCCAGCCGTCGGTGGGGTGGGCCACGGCTTCTTCGACGAGGTCTTCGTAGGTGCGGGAGGCACCGGGCGCCGGTCGGCTCACGGGACCAGGGGCCGTACTTCTTCCGCCGCGAACCGTACGAACCCCTCCGGGTCGGGTTCGTCGCCGGTCGGCTGCAGGACGACCGTGTCGGCGCCGGCGTCGGCGAGGCGCTGGACGGCCTTGGCGACGGCTCCGGCGTCTCCCGCGACGCCGAGGTCCGGGACGGATGCCACGCCTTCGGCGTCGAGCTCGGCGCGGAGCCGTGCGGCGGCGCCGGGACCGGTGGCGGTGAGGAGATAGACGACGACCTTGTGCGGTTCGGTACGACCGGCCGACTCCCGTCCCTCGTCGATGAGTTGCCGGGCACGCCGGACGCCTTCGGGGGGCGTACTCGCGGTGAGGATGGTCCCGTCGGCCGCTTCACCGGCCAGCCGCAGCGAGCGGGGCCCGGTGGCGCCGGCGAGGACGGGCGGCGCGGGATCGGCGGGGGGCCAGTCGAGCGCGACGTCGTCGAGCTTGACGTACCGCCCGTCGGTCGTGATCCGCTCGCCGCGCAGCAGGGCGCGCAGGGCGAGAAGGTGCTCGCGCAGCAGGGTCACGGGTGACTCGACCCGGGCGCCCACCTGCCCCATCCAGTCCTGGACGCCATGGCCGACGCCGACGATGGGGCGCCCGGGGAACATCCGGTGCAGCGAGGCGACCTCCATCGCGGTGATGGCCACGTTCCGCAGCGGCACGGGCAGCAGCCCGACCCCGATGCGCACCCGCTCGGTCCAGGCGAGAGCGGCGGCCGCGGTCGACAACCCACCCTCCCGGAAGCAGTCCTCCCACAGCCAGAGCTCTTCAAGTCCCGTCTCGTCTGCGAGCCGGGCGACCTCCCGCAGTCGCTCGGGCGGCAGCTGAGGGCGGAACACGGCACCGAGTCCAGTCGTCATACGGCCTTCCTACCCGGGCCGCGACGCAATGGACAACATCTTTTCCGCGCGTACACGGCCTTGTGTCACCCTGCTGGAATGCGGCGGAGCTGGCGAGACGGACGCGGGAAGTTGGTCGTGTACGGGGCTGACCGTGGGGATGTCGTCTCCGTCCCTCTGGAGATCGCCGCCTCGTATCGCGCCCGTACCAAAGGGCTGTTGGGGCGGGACGCCGTTGACGGGGCGATCTTGCTCTCCCCCGCCAACAGCGTGCACACCTTTCGGATGCGGATCCCCATCGATGTCGCCTACCTCGACCGCCACCTCGATGTCATCGCCGTGACGACCATGAAGCCTGGGCGGCTCGGGATGCCCCGGCTTCGTGCTCGGCATGTACTGGAGGCGGAGGCGGGGGCCATGACGGGGTGGGGGTTGCGGGCCGGGGTTCGGGTGGGGATCGAGAGGGCCGGGTAGTCCCTACGCTCCCGCCGCCGTACCGTCGCCCGGGCCACCGGCTGCACCGTCCGGCCCGGGGGGATTTCGAGGCGGACCTCTCGGGTGATCGTCGCGATCGCGGTGGTCACGGGTCGGATTCCCTTCGCAGAGTCTCACGGAGACAGCTCCGTGATCTCTTCCCGGATCCGTGGGCAGGGCAATCCCGGTGTGGTGCAGGCCACGTGGCCTGCACGAACCGGATCAGCGGACGTCACCGTACTCAGGCAGTCTGTTCGGCAGGTGTGAGCTGTTACAGCCGCAGCCCGTGCAGGAGGTCCGTCACGCGAGTTGGGTCCGTGGGGCCCATGTGGCCGGAGCCGGGGAAGTTGTGGACCCTGAAGCGGTTGTACGGGGTGAGTTCATCGGCTTCGGCGATCATGCGGTCCTGGAGTGCCGTGGCGACGGTCCTGTCCTTGCCGAACCGCAGATACGTGCGCGGAATCCGCCCCCACGTCTCCGCGCGCCCGACGGCCCGGCCCGCGTACGCCGTCATCGACTCGTCCGCCTGCAAACCCTCCAGCACCCGCAGGAACTCGGCATCCGTGTACTCCGCGCAGGTCATCTCCTTGAAGACGGCGAGGTCACGGCTGCTGGAGGTACGCCAGTTGAGGCGCAGCACACCCAGCTTCCCCGGGTCGCCGACGATCTGCTCCAGCGGGCTGATGGCGAGTTGCCCTTCGGGCGAGCCCGCGCACTCGTTCAGGGACGGCATGCTGCGGCTCGGGCAGAACGCGGCCATGTAGCAGATGTGGGCCAGGAGTTCAGGCACGGCGTTCGCCACCCGGCTCACCGAGAGCCCGCCCATGCTGTGCCCGACCAGTACCACGGGACCGCCGAGCCGCGCGGCGCGTCGTACGACGCCGGTGACCCGCCGTTCGAAGTCGTCCAGGGTGAGCGCGGCGACCGGCGAGGGCTCCGTCGCGAGGGCGCTCAAGTCCTGCGTCTGATACGCCTTCGGGATGAACTTCTCGGTACCGTGCAGCGGTTGGTCCACCGTGACGACGCGGTGCCCGCGCAGCGCCAGTTCTCTGCCGATCGCCGTCCAGAAGGCACCCGCGCTATGGGTGCCGTGGACCAGGACATACGTACGGATGCCGTGGCGGGTCCGTGGCGTGGCCCGGTCGGCGTCGGTTGCGCGCGCGGTTCCCGCACCCACGCCCACGGCGAGCGCGGCCCCGCCGGCGCCTGCGGCGAGACGTCGCAATGCCTGTCGCCGCGAGGTCGCGGCCTTCTCAGTGCTCTCTTTGTCAGCCATGGCTAAGAGGCTATGAACGCTCTTTGTCCCTCACCATGGCTCTGCCCACCCGGCGGACGGTGCACCTACCGACACCCGCACACCGCCGTCATCCACCTGCCGACGGTCTCGTGGCCGCCGCGGCTGCGACAGCCGTGGCCAGTGGGTCGGAAACCTCGCGGCCGAGGATGTCCGGGAGGTCGGGGCCGGTGCCGTCCAGAAAGCCGTGCCGGACGCCGGTCGCGATCGAGGCGAGCATGGGTGGCTGGAACGGCAGGAGTCCCGTCACCTCGTTGAGGAGCCTGCGCCGGTACTCGGCCAGACCGATGGTGCGGTGCGGGACGCCGAGCCGGCCGGCTACGTGCGCTGCCGTGATGGGCGTGCCGACGAGGTCGTAGGTACGCCCGCTGTGCGGTGCCGGATCCGCCGCGATGACCGCCGCGGCCTCGGCCAGGTCGGCACGGGCGACCGCGGCCAGGGCGCCGTCGCCGAACGCGGACTCCACGCCGCCGTCGGCCCACATCAGTAGTCCGCCGAAGAGTTCGGCGTAGAGGCCGTTGCGCAGGATCGTCCACGGCAAGCCGCAAACGCGCATGAGCCGTTCGGTCGCGCGGTGCGCCAGCGCGAAACCGAGGTGCTCACCGGCACCGGTCAGGCTGGTGTAGACGACATGCCGGACGCCGTCTCGGACGGCAGCGTCAAGGACGGCCGTGTGCCGCCCGATGACCTGGTCGTCTTCGGCATACCCGGCGGAAATCAGCACCAGGGTGGACACACCGGCGAGGTCCATGCCGGAGGGATCGTCGAAATCGAGCCGCCGCAACTCGCCGTTCGGAGTGCGGCTGCCGCCTGTCGCTGTCGCGTCGCGGGCATGCAGCGCCGCGAGAGTGGCAGAGCCGAGGCTCCCGTTCGCTCCGGTCACCAGAATCATGTCAGTCGTAGTCTTCCGTCGGTGGTTCTCTTCGGTAACTACGCTTGATCCTGAACCGCCCGCATACCGGCCACAAGAAGGCAGTTTGATGTCACCCACGCACACTGAGGTAACCGCCGCGCCCGCAGACCTCGATCCCTGCGGGCGCGAAGACCACCCGGACTGCGGGATCCGCGATGTCCTGGACCGGATCGGGGACAAGTGGTCGGTACTCGTGATCGTCGAACTCGCCGGCGGACCGCGCCGCTTCCGGGAACTGCAACGGGCCATCGACGGCATCTCCCAGCGCATGCTCACCCTCACCGTGCGCAGGCTGGAACGCGACGGACTCGTCCTGCGCACCGTCTACCCCACCGTCCCGGCCCACGTGGACTACCGCCTGACCGAGACCGGGGCCGGCCTGACCCACCTGGTCAAGGCACTCGCCGACTGGTCTCTCAGCCATCGGGCCGTCATCGCCGAGGCCCGTCGCGAGTACGACCAGACCCACCCCGGGCACGACATTCGGTAACGGATGATGCTGACGCAGTCCGGTGTGGCGTGTGGCCGTGCCGCTACGCAGCGCGCTCTTCGAACACCACGGTGTTACGCCCGTCGGCGACGACATGCAGGTCCACCGCGACCTCCAGCGCTGCCGCCAGCCTGACCAGCAGGTCTGCGGTGATGGGAAGCATTCCGCCCAGCTCGATGGCCTCCACGTCATCGGCGGTCACACCCAGGCGCTCCCCCAAACCGCCGGCCCATCAGCGGTTCAGGTCCATGACCCCGACTCCCAGCCCGGCGTAGGCCTCAGGTGCGACCGTGGCAACCAGTGCTCCGTCGGGAAGCATCGGGTTCGGTCGCGCCACATGTACGGCTGCGGCGACACCGAAGACGACACCGTCGCGCAGCAGTTCCCCGACGGTCATGGCCATCGCGTAGTCGTCGTCGATAATGCGGAACACGTCCCGCAGTACCCCCGCATGGGCCACGATCCCCGCACGCTCGCGCTCAGCCTCCACAAGGCACAGAACGGGCAGCCACAGGCGCACATCATCGCTGGATGCCGCGGCATGGATGAGGCCGGAGACCTGCTTGTTGCCCCCCATCGCCAGCAGCGTGGGACTATCGAGGACATAGTGCTCGATCTCGTTCAACGAGACGACTCCGCCCCGGCGAGAGCAGCCCTGTGTGCGGCCGTGGCTTCCCGCATCTTGCGCCGCATGTCCGCGGATTCGTCATCCGTCACGTAGTGGCCGAACCGCTCGGCGAGCAGGGCACGGGTGCGATCGGCTCGCTCCTTGATCTGCTCGGGCGTCAGAGTCTGAGCCGCTATTTCCTGCATCAGGGCACGGAGACTGGTCCCACGCGCCTCGGCCACTGCGGCGAGTTGGTCACGGACTTCGGCGGGCACGCGGATCATGACGTCAGACATGGGCGCAAGTATACGTGACGTATACGCCTCTTTTTCCCGTCACGGTCAGTTCTCGGAACGCGGGAAGGTCACCTCCACCCTTCGGTTCTTCCTGCGGCTCTCCTCCGTGGCGTTCGAGGCGATCGGGTACTGCTCGCCGTAGCCGCGGACCTCGAAGGTGATGTTGGGGTCGTTCAGTTCGTCGTCCAGGACTTCCTGTACGGCGTTGGCGCGCTGTTTGGAGAGGACGTCGCCGTGGGCGGACGAGCCGAGGTTGTCCGTGAAGCCGAAGACGCGGATGCGTGTCGCGTTCTGGGTCTTGATCTCGTCCGCGATGGCCGAGAGGCGCGACCTTGCCTCGCCCGTCAATCTCGCGCTGTCCTTCGGGAACAGGACCTCCGCCTGGAGCGCGAACTTCACGTCCGCGTTGGTGTCCTCCCGGCGTTCGTCGCCGCTCTGGTCCTCGACGACCTGCTTGATGTCCAGCACCTTGGGTTCGGCGAGCGTGGCCCCCTCGGGGAGCTTGAGGTCGGGGTCGTTGGGGTCGACCTCGACGGGGGCGGAAGCGGAGGGTTCGGTGCCTGGAGGCACGCTGGGGCCGTCGGCGGCACGGGCATGGGTCGGGGCCAGCAGGGTGGCGGCGACCATGACGGACGTAGCACCGAGGGTCAGGGCGAGACGGGGAGGCACGCTCCAGGTCGAGGTGGCGGTCATCGTCGGCCTCACCCGGAGATCTGGATGGTGGCGGAGGCGAACGTCGGCAGCTGGAACGCCACTTCGGTCGTGTCCGCGGGCGGTGCCGGGAACTGCATGAACACAGCGAGGCTGTCGCCGGCCTTGAGGATCGAGAAGCCCGTGGTTGTCAGCGGACGGCCATCCGTGTCGCGCAGTACGTAGTACCGCTTCTTGCTCTTCGAGTCGACCAGCGTGGCGCCCCCGAGCGACCTGCCGTTTCTGACGATCTCGGTCTCGTTTCCGCTCAGTGCCGCGGGCACCGTGACGCTCTCGGCACCGTCGTTCTTCAGTTCGGCGTTCACCGTGACGAAGCCGCCGGCGTCACGCTGAGCAGACGCGATCTGGAGGAGTAGTCCGTTCGAGCCCTTCAACTCAGCCATTGGCGTGTCCGACTGGCCCTCCTGAGTACTCGGGTCGGATCCGCCGTCCTTGGATGCCGATGCGGACGCCTCCGGCTTCTCGTCGCCACCACCACCGCCACCGCAACCGGCCACACCGACGGCCAGACCGGCCGTAAGCGTCAACGCGACCATCCCCCTGCGGGCCTTCGCAGTGAACCGAATGCTCATCGCTCTGCTTCCTTCGTCACTCGTCATTCGCTTGCGCGTCGGCCAGGTGGACGTCGAAGAGGTCCTCGGGGCCCGGGAGATCGTCGAGGTCGTCCGGGTTCAGGTCCCAGGTGTCGTCACCGCAGGTCAGCTCCGGCAGTACGTCCTCCCCGGCATCCTCACCCGGGAGATCGAAATCGCACCGCAGCTCGATCACAGCAGTGGCAGTCGCCTTCGAGTGCATGTTCTCGGTGCCGGGGACGATGGAGTCGCCGACGGACTCGGTGGTCTCCACGTCGACCGTGTAGCCCGGGGGCAGCCCAGGCAACGGCGTGCAGTCCGCCGTTGCATCGTTCTGCGCTGCCAGTTGATGAGCACGCCCGCAGCCATCGAGGCCCACGTCCACACCGTCGAAGATGTCCTGCCACTTCGTCGGGTCGAGTAGGTTGTCCACCCACTCGTCCGTGAGCTTGTCGCGGGTGTCGAGGGCAGCCGCGAGCGCGGCCGCGTCCGCTGCCGTCTGAGCACCGTTCCGGTTCGCGGCGGCCTGGCCTACCGCCAGGTAAACGAACGCAAGGAAGAGCAGGCCCCCGACCACCGTGATGTAGATGGGGAAAGCCTGCCCTGCGTCGCCGAATCTACGGGCCGATGTCAGCCGGTGAGCTTCGCGATTTGCGTGGTGATGGCGTCGTAGATCGTCTGCCCGATGTCCGTCCCAGTGATCGCCAACACAATCGCCACAACCACCGCGATGATCCCCAGGTACTCGACCGCAGTCTGCCCCTTGTCGTTGTCGCGCATCCGCATGCCGCACCCCTCCGGTGTCGTCGCCTTCGGCACGCGGAGTGTATGCAGGAACACCCCGTGTTGCCGAGGGTCCCAGGGCCCAAATCCGGACCCGGCTGCGGAGCCGGCTGCTCGCCTTGTCGTTCCCCCCAGACGTCACCGCAGGTCACCCCAGCCCTGTCGCGGAACTCGGCGCCGTGCCCAGCCACTTCGCGGCGGCTTCGGCGCGGCTGGTGCTGTGGAGTTTGGCGAAAATGCGGTTGATGTGGTTCTTGACCGTCTTCTCGCTGATGAAGCAGGCGGCGGCGATCTGCTGGTTGTTCAGGCCAGTTGCGATGAGGTCCATGATCTCCGCCTCCCTCATGCTCAGTCGGAACCGCGACCGGTCCAACGACTGTCCCATATACGATTGCAGTTGCGAAAGCCCTTTCCCGAAAGTGGGCCTGGGCGCCCCAGCGGACGGAGTGAACTGGCCTGGTGGAGCGAGTTGTTCCGGTAGCTTCGGGCGACGGGCAGGTGAACTCTCACCGTATGCAGTCGCATTCGCCGCCGTGCGCGTGAAGTGCGGTCGGCCCTGCCGGATGTCCCGTACCGCGGTGACCAGCTCGTCCGCCGTGAACTCGCCGTGGACCAGATAGCCGGCCGCTCCTTGGCGCAGGGCCTCCCGGACGGTCGCCGGTTCCGTGCTGTACGTCAGCATCATGACCGGGGCGATGGAGGCCAGGTGCGGCAGCGCCGAGATGCCGTCCAGTTCGGGCATGCGGACGTCCAGGAGGACCACGTCGGGGCGGTGTTGGTCCGCCGCCTCGCAGGCCTCGCGGCCGTCGGCGGCCTGCGCCACCACGGTGATGTCCTCGCGGCCGGACAGCAGTGCGGTGAGGCCTGCTCGGACCACTGGGTTGTCGTCCGCGACCAATACCCGTACCTGCGGGAGGTCTTGTGGCATCAGGCCACCTCCTTTCGTGTGCTGCTGCGTGGTGTCAGGGCCGCCAAGGGGAGTTCGAGGCGGACCTCGGTGCCTCGTGCGTGGTCGCCTCGGCCGATATGGAGGCGCGCGCCCATCGACTCCGCGCGCTCGACCATGCCGAGCAGGCCGAAGTGGCCGGAGCCGCGGAGCTGTTCGACGGTGGAGCCGGGAGGCAGGCCGCGTCCGTCGTCGTACACGCTGATGCGCAGCACTCCGTCGTGGACGCCTGCGCGTACGTTCACCTGGGTCGCGGACGCGTGGCGGTGGGCGTTCTCCATGGCCTCGCCGACGATCGTGAGGAGCTGGCGGGCCACTGCGCGCGGAAGTGGAAGTAGCTGATCGCCGGCGTCGGCCGTCGGACGGAACGTCGCCGGGAGAGTCGTACGCCTCGTGAAGTCGCGGGTGTAGGCCGCCAGTTCGGTGAGGATGTCGGTCGTGGGGCGTGGGTCGGATTCCTGGCGCAGGTCCTCCAGGAGCTCGCGGGACTCGGCCGCCGCCCTGCGTGCCGCTCGGGCGATCAGTTCCGCCTGTTGTTTGATCAGGGCGGGGTCCGTGTCCCGTGCGCTCGCCGAGTTCGCCAGGCCGTCCGCCGCCAGGGCCACGCCGTGCAGGGTCTTGGCCACCGAGTCGTGCATCTCCCGTGCCAGCCGGGCGCGTTCCGCGTCGACCGCCTCCGTGACGGCGAGGCGGGCCTTCACCGTGGTCAGGGCCTGGGTTGCGGTGCCGAAGCGGAGCATCAGGTTGCGCAGGGCCGAGCCGAGCGCACCGTTGATGACGCAGAAACCGGGCAGAAGCAGCGACTCCGCGAGGTCCGCGTGGCCCTGCCGCAGCGTCGCGTGGGCCAGCAGGAGGATCAGGGACTGGAGCGAGGCGAACACGGCGGCGCCGCGCCATCCGTAGACGATGCCCGCGAGGAGGGGTGTGCAGACGCTGACGTAGGCGAGGGTGGTGTCCGGGCCCGCGGAGATCAGGAGGAGCGAGCCGAAGAGGGTGTCCAGGGCCAGGAGGGTGGGGTGGCGCAGGAGGAGGGGGCCGAAGCGTTCCCAGTCCCGGAAGAGGACGTACGAGACCATGAAGGTGACGACCACGGCGATGCCGACGAGGCGGGTGCCCCAGCCCGGGTTGGCGTTGAGGAGTGCTGAGGGGGCGGCCAGGGCGATCATGGCCAGGCGGAAGCCGAAGACCTGGCGGCACATGGCCTGAAGGGCGTTCACCTGGAGCGGGAGTGCGGGGGCCGAGGGTCGGCGTCCCTGCGGACGCAGGTCACCAACTTCACCAACCGAACGACGCCGCAGCCTGTACGCCAGGCCCGGCCTGCCCGCCCTAATCATCGCCATCGGTGTTCCCTCCCCCCTACTCCCCCGTGAGGGTCCCGAAGTCCGTCCCCGACCCCAGCAGCAACCCGGCGACGAGCAGGATCATCGTGGCCGGCACCATGAAGGTGGTGATCGTCAAGGTGGCCTTGGGGACGGCCCTGGCCGCCTTGCGGCGGGCGTTCTGCGCGTCCGTGCGGCGCATGTCCTTCGCCAGCGCCACCAGCGTGTCCACGATCGGCGCGCCCAGCTCCTCCCCCTGCTGCAAGGCCGTCACGAACATGGCGACCTGCTCGGAGTCGTTGCGCCGCCGCAGTTCCGCGAAGGCCTGTCGGCGGCTCATGCCGAGGTCCATCTGGCGCAGGGTGATGCGCAGTTCGTCGGCCCAGGGACCCTCGTACTTCGACGCCACTCGGTCCAAGGCCTGGCGGAAGCCCAGGCCCGCGCTGACCACCACGGCCAGTACGTCCAGGAAGTCGGGCAGCGTCCGCTCGATCACGTCCTTGCGGATGCGGATCGCCGACCAGATGCCCACCTCCGTCCAGAACGCCCCGAAGGCGAGCAGCAGCAGCGCCACCAGGTACTGGCCGCGCAGCACGAACACCAGGCAGCCCACGCCGCCCAGCGCGCCGTACACCGCCCGACGCGCGGCGTAGCGGTCGATCGTCAGGCCGCCCGGGTTGCCCGCCAGGTCGATCTTGCGGCGGTACTTGGCGACCTGCTTCGGGCCCATCAGCCGGAGGACCACGGGCGCGTACCGCATGCCCATGCGGTCGATCAGGGAGTCGACCGCGCCGGTCCGGGTCGCGCCGACCTCCAGGGCCAGCACCAGGTCGCTGGGGAGTTTGGCGTCCGCGCGGTACATGCGGATGCCGGCGAAGATGCCCCAGACGCTGAGGCCCATCACCAGGGCCAGTAGGAGTGCCATGTCCGTCTCCCCCGCCTCAGACGTCGATCCGCGACAACCGGCGGATCATGATGAAGCCGATCGCGTACAGCGCGAAGGCGAGGATCACCGCCCCTTGTCCCGCCGGTGAGCCCGTCATGCGCTCCAGGGCGCCTTCTTTCACCCCGTTCATCAGGAGCAGCGAGCCGATGCCCAGGACGGGGACGGCGTACGACGTCATGGTGACCTGGGACAGCTGGGTGCGGATCTCGCGGCGGGTCTCCTTGCGCTCCTCCAGCGTCTCCGTCAGATTCCGCAACGCGGTGACCACCTGTCCGCCCGCCCGGTTCGACAGCACCAGGGTCGTCACCAGCACCACCAGCTCCCGCGACGGCAACCGGTCCGCCAGTTCTCCCAGCGCGTCGTCCATCGACGCGCCCACCGCCAACTGGTTCGCCACCTTGGCCAGTTCCTCCCCGGCAGGTGCCTCCAGCTCCTCCGCCGCCATGCCGATCGCCGTACGCAGTGCGAGCCCCGCCTGCGTCGCGTTCGCCAGGATGCGGGCCAGCTCGGGCAGCTGGTTGATGAACTTCTCGATCCGCTTCTGCCGCTGCCAGTTGAGGAACTGGATCGCCACCCAGATGCCCAGCGCACCGGCGAGCGGGCCGAAGAAGGGGGCCAGGGTCGCCTGGCCGATCAGCCACAGGCCCGCGACCGTCGCGAGCATGTAGGCGAAGAACTCGCCCGGGGTGACGTCCAGGCCCGTCGCCGCCAGCCGGAGTTCCAGATCCTTGCCCACCTTCGTACCGCGCAGCCGGCGGTCCAGGTTGCGGAAGCGGCGCCGGCGGCCGACGGGGACCTGGCCGGCGGCCGACAGACGCTCCACGAGGGCCGCCCGCTGCGCCCTGCCCGCCGCGTAGAAGTGCAGGCCCACCACGAAGAGGACGCAGGTCAGCAGGGCGATGCCGGTGGTGAGCGTGACTAGGGTGTCGAGTTCCATCGGAGTGGTCCTACCTGGCTTCTCGGGTGGACAGCTGGGCTGGGGTGTGGGCGACGCCGTAGGCCTGCGGGATGGGCTGGCTCGCCATGTACAGGCGGTCGGCGGTGCGGCGCGGGAGCGGGAAGTGGGCGTAGCTGCCGTGGACCCGGCCGTCGTGGGTCATCGGCTGGGCGTCGAAGCGGGCCACGGTCGCGATGCGGTACGGCTCGCCCCCGTGGCTGTCGAGGATCGCGATCTCGGTGACGCGGCGGGCGCCGTCCGCGAAGCGGGTGAGCTGGATGATGACGTCGACAGCGCTGTTGATCTGGTCGTGCAGTGCCACGAACGGGACTTCCACGTCCGACATGGAGGCGAGGGTCTGCAGCCGCATCAGCGCGTCCTCCGCGCTGTTGGCGTGGACCGTCGCGAGCGAGCCGTCGTGGCCCGTCGACATCGCCTGGAGCATGTCCAGGGACTCGCCGCCGCGGACCTCACCGACGACGATGCGGTCCGGGCGCATCCGGAGGGAGTTGCGCACCAGATCGCGGATGGTGACCTGCCCCTGGCCCTCCACGTTCGGTGGGCGGGACTCCAGGCGGATCACATGCGACTGCTGGAGCTGGAGTTCCGCCGAGTCCTCGATGGTGATGATGCGCTCGCTCTCGGGGATGAGCCCCGACAGGGCGTTCAGGAGCGTCGTCTTTCCGGTGCCCGTCGCCCCCGACACGATGATGTTGCACCGGGCCTGCACGAGCCCCGCCAGCAGATACACCATGTGCTCGTCCAGCGAGCCGAAGCCGACCAGTTCCTGGAGCGTGAAGGAGCGCGGGAAGCGGCGGATGGTGAGCGTGGCGCCGGTCAGCGACAGCGGCGGGATGATCACGTTGACGCGCTCGCCGGACGGCAGGCGTGCGTCGACCATCGGGTTCGACTCGTCGACGCGCCGGTTGACCGTGGACACGATCCGCTCGATCGTCTGCATCAGCTGGTCGTGGGAGGGGAAGCGGAGCGGCAACTGCTCGACCCGGCCGCCGCGTTCCACGAAGATCGCGTCCGGGCCGTTCACCATGATCTCGGTGATCGACGCGTCCTCCAGCAGCGGCTCCAGGATGCCGAGCCCGAGCGCCTCGTCGACCACCCGGCGGATCAGCTGTGAGCGCTCGACCGTCGACAGCACCGGGCCCTCACGGCTGATGATGTGGCCGAGGACGCGCTCAAGGCGGGCCCTGCGCTCGGCCGCCGCCAGCGAACTCATCTCCGCGAGGTCGATCTCCTCCAGGAGCTTGGCCCGGTACGAGGCGACGAGGTGCCCGTCCTCGCCCCGGCTGCCGTTCTCCTCCGGGGTGTTGATGCGGGACCGCAGGCTCATGGGATACCTCGTTCAGTGGTCGACCGGCATGGTGGCGGTCTTGGTGGCCGGGTCGAAGTTCCAGCCGGGGACGATCGACGGGATCTGGACGGTGGCGGTGACGGTGACCTCGTCGCCACCACGCGCTTCGGAACAGGAGACGGACAACCAGTCGCTGATCGCGTTCCCACAGCCGCTCTGGGCGGCACCGGAGTCGAGCGAGGCCGCCCGCGCCCCGGCCCGCGCCGCCGTACCGGCCTGCTGGGCGGCGTAGGCGATCAGCCCGACCTGTACGCCCGCCATCGCGACGAGGAGCAGGATGGGGATGAACCCGAGGTACTCGATGGCGACTTGACCGCGGTCGCGGTGCTTACGGCCGAAGAAGAGTAAGTACGACATCTCAGTCCGCCTTCTCCTCCTCGACGGCCCCCGCATGGCCCGTGACCCTGAAAGGGAAGCCGATGGAGCCGGGGAAGAGGACGGGCACCTCCAGCCGGACATCGGCCGTGACATAGCCGCCGCCCCCGCCGCAATCCACTACGGCACCCCCCTGCCACGCACTCGGCAGATTCCGGCGCCCCGCTTCCTGGCAGGCCCCCAGATCCCGCGACGCCGTCCATTCCCGCACCGCCTCGTCCGCAGCATTCCCCGCGAGCGTGAACGTGTACCCCAGCAGCACGAACTGCCACACCAGCACCAGCGTGAGGATGATCAGCGGGGTCATCCCGAGGAACTCGATGGTGACCTGACCTTCGTCCCGCGCTCTGCCCCTCATCGCCCTCACCCCCCTCCGTCCCTCCGCCTCCGGAAGCTCACCGCACCCCGGTCCCCCCTCAGCCGCCCGCCCCGCCGGTCGCCTTCGGGGACGTTCACAAGGCCGAGTTCGCCCGCGAGCGCCCACAATGCCTGCTTGACCGTGCTCCTGCCGTCGAGTTCGTGGACGCGGCCCGCGTCGACCGCGGCGTGGAGTTCCTTGAAGTTGGCGGGGACAGCCGTCGCGGCCACCGCCGTGCCGGTGATCTTCTGGATCAGCGGGGGCTGGATCTCCGTGCCGCGGGTGTGACGGTTGACGACGACCGTGGTCTCCTCGGCCTTGCGGATCTGGAGCCGGTCCCACATGCGGACGGTGCGCTTGGCGCCGCGGACGGAGACCACGTCCGGGGTAGTGACCAGCAGGGCCCTGTCCGCCATCTCGACCGCCGCCGCGCTCGCGCCGCTCATCTGGGCGCCGCAGTCGATGACGACGACCTCGTAGCGGGAGCGCAGGGCGCCGACGATCTGCCGGGCCGCACGGTCGGTGACCTCCTCGCCGCGTTCGCCCTCGCCGGGGGCGAGCAGCAGCGCGACGCCGCTGTCGTGGCGGAAGACCGCGTTGGCCAGGACGCGCGGGGATATGTCGGTGATGGTGGCGAGGTCGACGACCGAGCGGCGGAACTGGATGTCCAGGTAAGAGGCGATGTCCCCGGCCTGGAGGTCCATGTCCACCAGGGCGGCCGACCGGCCCGACGCCTGGGCGGCGAGGGCGAGTTGGATCGCCGTCAGGGTCACGCCCACCCCGCCCTTCGCGCCGCTCACCGTGACCACCGTGCCGCCCACGCCGGTGAACACGTCGACCACGCCGCCCAGATGACGCCGTACGCCCGTCGACCACTGGGCGACCGCCTGGACGCGGCTGGCCAGTTCCTCGTAGTTCACCGGCAGCGCCACCAGGCCCCGGGCGCCGTAGTCCATGGCGGCCTGGAAGAGGCCGGGACTGGCGTCGGAGGTGACCAGGATGACGCCGACGGCCGGGAAGCGCAGGGCGACGTCGCGGATCAGCTCCAGGGCGGGGACCGGGCCGATGCGTTCGTGGACCACGACGACCTCGGGCAGCTCGTCGACCGACTCGGCGGCGAGCCGGGCGAGGGTGTCGACGAGCTGGGTGGAGTCGACCACCGGGGCGACCGGCTCGGCGTCCGGGAGCTGGCTCAGCAGGGTGGTGAGGGACCGGACCGCGTCCGGATCGCCGACCGCCGGGAGGATCCTCGTGGGCATGCGGGCCTCTCACTTGTCCTTGGCGAGTTCGTACGTCCGGTCCTGCTCGGGAATGGTGCCGGTCTCCCCCGGCGCGACCAGCGCGAGCCGGACCCGCTGGGCGAAGGACTCGGCGTACGTGATGCGCTGGGCGTCGAGCGCGGACAGCGCGAAGGTGATGGGGACGGCCTTGGTGGCCTCCCGGCTGCGGTCGTCGGCATCGGGTTCGAGCGGTGTGAAGTCGCCGATGTCGAGAACGACGGCGTTCGTCACGATGATCTTGGACTGATCGGGATCACCCTCCCGCTGCCCTTCGAAGGTGGCGTACACGTTGACCTTTGAACCCGGCGTGATCTTGCCGGCGACACCGGTCGCCGCATCGATCATGATGGCGACCTCTTGCTGCCCGGCCTGCAGGGCGGGCTGGTCGACGATCATGTCGCTCTGCAGCAGGGAGCCCTTCTTCAGTTTCGTCACGGCGATCTTGCCCTCGATCTGCCGCAGATCCGTGACGGCGGTGTCGGACAGCCAGCGCTCCGGCATCTCGACCTTCTCGAACTGGCCCGCGCCGAGGGTCTCGTAGGGCTCCACGTTCGACTTGACCCGGTAGGCGGTCACCTCGGGACCGACCTTGGACTCCACGTCGTTGACGACGGAGAGGACGCCGGCGAACGCGCCCAGGGCGCACAGGACCGACAGGAGCAGGAGTATCACGCCGCGGCGCTGACGGGAGTTCATGAACCGTAGAACCTCATTGGGGGTGGGGGTCGAGCGGTGTCGGGTGGTGCGGGCTCATCCGGCTGTTATCTGTTTCCGGTTCTGGTACTGAATCTGCCTCTGCTGCCAAGGCTTTTGCAGGCTCTTGTGCTGTTCCTCGAGGACGGGCGGGGTGGCGGAGCAGAAGACGCAGCGGTCGCCGATGACGTCGATGCCGCACCAGTGGCAGACGTTCTGCCGCACCGAGGTGACCAGCTGGTAGAGGACCGACAGGTCGGGCAGGTAGGAACAGAACTCGATCAGCTTGCCGGTCCCCCACCAGTGCGGGGACTCGGCGGGCAGTACGGCCTCCCGCAGCCCCTGCACCCGCCAGGACTTGGCCAGGGACTCCGTGACCCAGTCCGACTGCAGCTGGCCCTTGGCGAACAGCATCCAGGTCGCGAACTCCGGGCCGGTCAGCGAGGCTTCGGGCTGGAGCTTCACCAGCTGCGGCTCGGGATGTGCGACGACCCCGAAGTGAGTGCCGGGCACCCAGGACTTGGCGTGCGACCTCAGGCCGACGGGGACGCGGTCGAGGCGGGCGACCGAGCCGAGCAGCGCGCCGGCGTGGATGTAGTGCGTGAGCAGCCGGCCGGCGGAGGCCAGCACGCCGGGGCTGAGGTCGCAGGAGGCGAGCTGTCTCAACTGGCGGGCCAGGACGGCGAGTCCGAGCGGGGGCAGAGGAGGACGGAACAGGGCGATCCGGTCGCTCTCCAGCAGGGACCGTACGGTGTGCAGCCGCTGCGTCACGGCCGCGGGAACCGCCTGTGAGCACACGACGATGACATGTCCGTGCTGGTCGATCAGCGCCTGCACGGCAGCCAGCGACTGGTCGAGCGGCTGCCGGTCCAGGTCCTGGAGCACCACCGCGGGCACGGTGCGCTCGTCGTGCGGCGGCAGCGCCAGGTCGGCACTGGTCACGGCAATGGCAGTTGGCACGTGCAGCTCCCCGGTTCACCCGCCCCTGTCGGCCCGCCGGCGATACCCCGACGCACCGAGTCGACTTCACAGCGTGACTTCCAAAGCACTGTATCCACGCCTCTATGACCGGAGAACAGCGTTTCTGTAGCTGCGAAGCATCCGGTGTTGCACAAGGCCTGCCAAAACGGGGCAGGTTGAGCATCTCGGCAGCATCCCTTGACAACAGAATTGGTCTGGACCAACGTGTTGGTCATGTCCCCACAGAAGAGATCGATACGACTCTGGGCGGGCGCCGTCACCGCCGCTCTGGCCCTCTCCCTCACCGGTGCGAGCCAGGCGTCCGCCGCCGACGTCAACAACGCCAAGAACGCCGGTTTCGGGGCGCGATGACCTGCCCCCTCCGTCGATTCGTGTGAAACATTTCCCCGGGCCCACCGCATCAATGAGGTGAAGGCCGACGATAGGGGCGTACATGAGACAGGTCCGCGCGGGCGGGTACGAAGAGTACGCCGCGTTCGCGGCGGCACGGGCCGGGCATCTCTACCGGTCCGCTTGCCTGCTGACCGCGGGGGACACGCATCTGGCCGAGGATCTGGTGCAGGAGACCCTCGGGCGGCTGTACGTCAGATGGGGACGCGTCTCCCGGGTCGGCAACCCGGCGGGGTACGCGCAGACCGTTCTCACCCGCACCTTCCTCGCCCATCAGCGGCGCCGCAGCAGCACCGAGCGCGCCATGGACGTCCTGCCGGAGCTGCCGTACGCCGCCGGCGGCGACACCTCCCTGCGGCTGACGCTGCTGGAGGCGCTCGCCCGGCTGCCCGCCAAGGACCGGGCGGTGGTCGTCCTGCGCTACTGGGAGGACCGCTCCATCGAGGAGACCGCCGACGCGATGAACACCAGCTCGGCCGCGGTACGCACCCGGTGCACCCGTGCGCTGGCCAGGCTGCGCGCACTCCTCGGCGAGGACATGGGCGAGTACGCCGCCTCCTGATCGCCATCGAGCCCAGACCGACACCTCTGCAGAAACGGTGGTTTGTCATGCCCTCCGAACACCAGGAAGACCTCTTCGAGCACCAGCTCGGCAACGCCCTGCGCGACACCGGCGACACCTTCGACACCGACCGGTCAGCCCTCGCCGCCGCCGGTCAGGCCCGCGGCCACCGGCTGCGGCTGCGCCGCCGGGCCGCGGTCGTCGGCAGCGCGGCGGCCATCGCCCTCGTGGGCCTGGGCGGCGCGCTGGCCGTGCCCTGGAGCGACGGCGGCGGACAGCAGTCCGTCGGATCCGGGCGTACGACGACCGCGCCCGCCTCTTCGGCCACGCCCGAGCCCAACGCCATCACGGCCGAGGAGGTGCTCAAGATGTTCAAGTCGCTGCTCCCCGAGGGGGAGTTCTCCCAGGAGGTGGCCAGCAGCACCGACAGCTACCCGTCGTACACCAGCCTCGTCTACGACGACGGCCAGGGTCCGGCGGCGATGGGACTCAGCCTGAACCGGGTCGAGCCGGGGAGCGCGGAGGCCCGCGACCTCACCACCTGTCCGGACAAGGCGCTGACTCCGTACGACAGTTGCACCACGACCAGGCTGGTCGGCGGCTCGACGCTGATGCTCTTCCAGGGGTACGAGTATCCGGACCGCCGCGAGGAGACGAAGCTGTGGCGCGCGGAGCTCGTCACCTCCCACGGGCAGCACATCGGCCTGAGCGAGTGGAACGCCCCCGCCCAGAAGGGCGAGCCGGTCAGCCGGCCGGAACCGCCGCTGTCGACGGCAGAGCTGAAGGCGTTCGTCACCGCGTCGCAGTGGAGGCCGGTCATCGCCGTCATCCCTCAGGAACTCAAGGGCACGCCGCCCGACGGTCCCGACATCACCACGACCCTGACGACACTCATCGGGCTTCTTCCGAAGGACGTCGAGGTGGTCACCAGGGGCACGGACTACACGTACCTCGTCATCGACGACGGCAAGGGCAAGAGCTACGTCCAGGTCGATGTGCAGCCCGGCATGAAGGACGTCGAAGACGAGCTGTTCGGCTCGGACGCCGAGACCCTGGACGACGGCACGAAGGTCGTCACCCGTGAGAGCTCGGGCGACAAGGGCGTCTCCGGGACCGTCATGTGGACCGCCGACACCCTCCGGACCGACGGCCTGCGAGTCGTCGTCAGCGCCTTCAACGCCGCCGACCAGCACAGCGCCCCCAGCCGCGAGACCCCGGCCCTGACCTTGAAGGAGCTGCGGGAGATCGCCCTCAGCCCGAAGTGGGTTCAGCCCATGGGCCGGTAGTGCCCCAGTACGCCCGCCAGCTGACCGAACCACTCCCGCAGCCGATCGCCGCGCCTGGCGTCGACCGCGCACTCGTAGAACCGCCCGTCGACGTGGACGACCCCGACGACGAGGACGTTGCCGTTCGCCTTGTAGTGGACGCTGCGGATCTCGGGCCAGGTCAGGTCGAGGTTCATGCCGTGGTTCTCGAAGGAGACCCCGGAGGCGTCCACGACGACGGCGTTGCGCCGGTCCACGGCCAGGAACTCCGGGCCCGCGGGGACCGGGTGGGGCGGTATCGGCGCGGGGTGGGGTGCGTACGGCTGCTGGGCAGGCGGAGCCTGGGGCGGGGCATACGGCGGTGGGCCGGGGGGCGCGGGGACGTACGGCTGCGGGGGCGGGCCGAAGCCGGGCGGTGTTGACGGCGGTGGGCCGGGATCGGGCTGCTGCATGAGCGCACGGTAACGCGGCCCGAGGAGCTAGAAGAACTCAGACCACGGCTGGTCCCAGATCTGCTTCACGCACAGCACCAGGAACAGCAGCCCGGCGATCGCGAGCATCGCGTTGCTCAGCGGACCGCTGCGCCATTCGCGCGGGGTGCGTGAGGTGTTGAGGAGCCAGATCAGGGTGCCGGCGAGGAAGGGGAGGAAGGCCGCGCCCAGGACGCCGTAGATGATGACCAGGCGGAAGGGCTGGCCCTCGAAGAGCAGGACCATGGGCGGGAAGGTGAGCCACAGCAGGTAGGCGCGGAACGGCCAGGACCGCTCGCGCTCGCCGGACGCCACCTCCTCGCCCGTCGCCTTCTCGCGCTTCTGCTGCCGGGCCACGAAGTCCGCGAACATCAGGCTCACGCCGTGCCAGACGCCGATGAGGGAGGTGAAGGAGGTGGCGAAGAAGCCGATCAGGAAGAACTTGGCCGTCACCGAGCCGTACTCGTCCTCCAGGATGTCGCCCAGCTGGATGAGGCCCTTGTCGCCGCTGGCGATGGCGATGTTCGCGGAGTGCAGCATCTCCGCGCCGACGAAGAGCATGGCGACGACGAAGACGCCGGTCGTGGCGTAGGCGACCCGGTTGTCCAGGCGCATCACCTTCATCCACCCGGTGTTCGTCCACCCCTTGGCGTTGACCCAGTACCCGTACGCGGCCAGCGTGATGGTGCCGCCGACGCCACCGATCAGGCCCAGTGTGTTGAGGATCGAGTCCTTCTCGTCGGGCAGCACCGGCAGCAGACCGGCGAAGGCGTCCCCGAGGTTCGGCGTGACCCGGATCGCCAGATAGACGGTCACCACGAACATGACGCCGACCAGCACCGTCATGACCTTCTCGAACACCGCGTACTTGTTGAACCAGACGAAGACCAGGCCGACCAGGCCGCAGGCGATGCCCCACCACTTGAGGTCCATCACGTCCGGGAACAGGGCCTGGAGCGGGAGCGCGCTGGACGACATCGCCGCCGCGCCATAGACAAAGCCCCAGATCACGACGTAGACGACGAAGAACCACGTCGTCCAACGCCCCAGACTCGCCCACCCGTCGAACAGGGTCCGCCCCGTCGACAGATGCCAGCGCCCCGCCGCCTCGGCCAACGAGATCTTCACCACACATCCGATGACGGCGGCCCACAGCAGCGTGTACCCGAAGTTGCTGCCCGCGATCAGCGTCGCCACCAGGTCCCCGGCACCCACGCCGGTCGCCGCGACGACGATGCCGGGCCCGATGTACTTCCAACTGGACTTGCGAGGTGCGGTGGTGGCCTGCCCCGTCGCCTGGTTTCCCGTCGTCTCCGCCATGCCGATCAAGAAAGCGCAAAAGAGCTGCGCATACAAGAGGTCGCGCGCCGACCAACCCAAAAGGGGCGCGGGGAACTGCGCGACCAGCCCCCACTACCCGCAGCCCGAAGAACCACCCAACGCACACCCACACGTGCCGAGTTCGAACCAAACAGTCGTCCCCGCCCCGTCGTCCTGCCACCCCCAGCGGAGCGCCAGCGCGTCGACCAGAAACATCCCCCGACCGCTCTCCGACGTCCCCGCGTCCAGAACTCGCGGCTGTCCGTCACCCGCGTCAGCGACCTCACACCGCAGAACACCGTGCGCGGCGGTCATGGTGAGCGTGAACCTGCTCTCGGAGTGCAGCAGCGCGTTGGTCGCCAGCTCGCTGACGAGCAGCTCGGCCGTGTCGGCCACGTCGTCCCGCTCGGCCAGTCCCCATATCTCCAGCTGCCGGCGAACCTCCCTGCGCGCCTCGCCGACGGCAGTCGCACGCGGCTCGTATTCGACGCTCGAGTGGCCCGCCCCCAAGGGCGGTTGGGGGTAGGCGCCGTACCTGGGACCGGGTTCCGGGAGGCGTCCCCCGGAGAGTTGCAGCATGGTTCCTACGGTGTCCTCCCCGCGGGTACCGCACACGGGGAGGACTACCTGTTTCCGTACCTGCGTCGACGTACGGCTACGCGTACTGCAGGCGTACGGTCGCCCCCTCCGCGTCGTCGCGCACATCGACGTACGCGCACACCTGCCGGGCGAACCACAGCCCCTGCTCCGGCTCGAGTTCGGCGTCGGGCGGCGGGACGAACCCGGCGAGCGGGTCGGCGACGCGGCGCGTGGTGCGCAGCTCGCAGACGCAGGCGGGCGCGGCGCCCCACAGCAGCGCACCGGTGACCGGTCCGAGGGAGGCCGCCGCCGCGAGGACGGAGCCGGCGAACAACTCGGCGTCCGCGGCGGACAGTCCACGGGCGACCGCCCCGGCGCACAGCGCGTCCGGGTCCGGGTGGTGGAGGAGCTGCGCGTCCGCCGGAGGCTCCGGCAGCGGTACGGCGTCCAGCTCGGCGGCGAGCGTGACCGGGTCCACGTAGGCCCCCGTGCCGGGGTGGGCGCGGCGGGCGGCGGCGACGATGGCGGCTCCGGCGGTGCGGGTGTCGTACGCGCACATCGCGGTGGTCGCGAGCGGCGCGAAGAGGAGGTTGGCGAGGGCCTCGTAGCGGATCCACTCGGCGGTCTCGCGGGGTGAGCGTCCGGCGCGGCCGTCCCAGACGGGTTCCATGAGGAGGTGGATACGGCCGCCGGGTCCGGCGTGCGCGGCGAGGTAACCGGCGCCCTGGGCGACGGCGTTGGCGGCATTGCCGGTGTACCAGTCGGTCTGCGGGATCAGGCCGACGCTCTTGGCGTCACCGCCGAGGGCGTCCCGCAGCAGGTCCAGCTTGCCGGGGGCGGCGATGGCGACGGGCGGGGGTTCGCCGGGGGCGCCGAGGCCTTCGGTGAGGAACGGCAGGGCGGCGGCGACGAATGCGTCGTCCGTGCCGAAGACGGCCATACGGTGGTCGAACGCCCCGTGGGCGAGGGCGGGATGGATGGTCACGGGTTCCCTTCGAGGTCTGGGAGGGAGGTGCCTGACGGGTTCAGCGCTGGGCCGCCACCCAGGCGGCGATCTGGCTGCGGTTGCTGAAGCCGAGCTTGCTGAGGATGCGTTCCACATGGCCTTCGGCGGTTCGGCGGGCGATCACCAGTCGGTCGGCGATCTGCTGGTTGGCGAGCCCTTCGGCGACGAGCGCGGCGACCTCCGTCTCACGGCGGGTGAGGCGGACGCCGTTGGAGGGCCGCTCGGTGCTCTCGTCGTTCTCCTCGGGCGGCTGCTCGTCGCTGAGCGCGTAGGCGACGGCCTCGGTCAGGCCGTACGCACCACCGCGGTCGTACGACCGCTGGAAGGCGGGCCCGTCCAGCGTCTCGCGCGCCCGTTTCTCGCACTGTCTCCGTGCGGAGTTGAGGGCGTCCGAGCCCCAGCGGCCTTTGTCGATGTCCGCCCATACGCGGTCGGCGGCGCCGAGCAGGACGGCGGCGCGTTCCGGGCTGCCGCGTTCGGCGGAGATCACGGCGAGCAGGTCGAGGGTGAGTCCGATGCCGATGGCGTCGTTGACGTCGAGTTTGCGGCGCAGCGCGTCGAGGGCGTGCCGTTCGGCGCGTGGCCAGTCCTGGCGGACGGTGTGGGCGAGGGCGAGGATCCGCAGCAGGTAGGAGCGCACCCAGTCCTCGTCGTGCTCGGCGCATTCGGGCAGCGCGGCCTCGCAGACGGCGACGGCACGGTCGGCCTGGCCCAGCAGGGCGAGGGCGCAGGCGAGTTCGACCTTGTCGAGGCCGTGCATGCTGAGGTGCTGGCCGGGGGCGCGACCGCGGGCGACGGCGGTCTCGAAGTGGGCGAGGGCGATCTGGAGATCGTTGCCGAAGAGTTGGAGGACGCCGATGACGTACTCGGCGTGGGCGGTCTCGGCCGGGTCGCCGAGGTGACGGGCGAGGCGGCGGGCGTCCTTGGCGAGGCCCAGGCCTCGGGTGAGGTCCTGGGTGGCGGCGGCGAGGAGGCCGGCGACCCACAGGCCACGGGCGCGTTCGGGGGTCGGCTCGGGGTTGGCGTCAAGGGCGCGGTCGAGCCAGTAGCGGCCTTCGCGGGGTGCGCCGCAGGCATGCCAGTAGAACCAGAGGGTGCCCGCGAGCCGCAGTCCGGCGAGGCGTTCGCCCGGGGCGGTGAGGCAGAAGTCGAGGGCAGCGCGCAGGTTGTCCTGGTCGGCTCGGAGCCGGGTGACGGTCTCCCGCTGTCCGGGTCCGAACCAGGTGCGTTCGCGGGCGGCTGCGCACGCCAGCATCCAATCGCGCTGGCGGCGCCGGGCGGCGGTCTCCTCGCCGGGCAGCCGGCGCAGCCGCTCCAGGCCGTAGTGGCGAAGGGTGAACAGCAGCCGGTAGCGCACCCCGTCAGGGCCCGACTCCCGGCACAGCACCGACTTGTCGACAAGTCCGGCGACGGCTTCGAGGACGTCGTGCGCGCCGACCTTCCCCCAGCCTCCGGCCGGGGGGACCCCCATCTCGCTTCTCCCCCAGCCTTCGGCCGGGGGTACCCCCATCTCGCTGCGCTCGCCGTCCGCGCACACGGCCTCCGCCGTGTCCAGGTCGAAGCTGCCGGCCAGCACGCAGGCGCGCGCCCACACCAGCTGTTCGCGTTCGGTGCACAGTTCGTGGCTCCAGTCGATGGCGGCGCACAGGGTCCGGTGCCGGGGCAGGGCGGCCGGGCTGCCGGCGTTCAGCAGGCGGTAGCGGTCGTCGAGGCGGTCGAGGAGCTGCTCGACGCCGAGGACGCGCATCCGGACGGCGGCGAGTTCGATGGCGAGCGGGAGGCCGTCGAGCCGTCGGCACAGCCGGGCGACGGCGGCCCGGTTGGCGGCGGTGAGGCGGAAGCCGGGGACGACGGCGGCGGCGCGGTCGGCGAAGAGGGCGAGGGCGGGGTAGCCGTCGGCGGCGGAGAGGTCGCCGTCCGGGTCGGGGACCGGCAACGGCCGTACGTCCAGGAGGTGTTCCTCGGTGAGGCCCAGGCGGTGGCGGCTGGTGGCGAGGACGCGGACGCCGGTGGTGCCGCGCAGCAGGGCGGCGGCGAGTTCGGCGCAGGTGGTCAGCAGATGCTCGCAGTTGTCGACGACGAGGAGCAGCCGCCGGTCCCGTACCTGTTCCACGAGCGCGTCCAGCGGGGGCTGCGTGGAGTGGTCGTGCAGGCCGAGGGCGTCGGCGGCGGCGAGCGGGACGAGCGCCGGGTCGTGGAGGCCCGCCAGGTGCACGAAGCGGACGCCGTCCGGGAAGGCGCGGGCGACCCGGGCCGCGAGGCGCGCGGCGAGCCGGGTCTTGCCGACGCCGCCGGGACCGGTGAGCGTGACCAGCCGGGCGCGGGCCAACAGCTCGCGGCCTTCGGCCAGTTCGTCCCGGCGGTCGACGAAGCTGGTCGTCTCGGCCGGCAGGTGACGGTCCCGTCGTGGCGCTGATCCGCCCATGATCAGCCAGTCCTTGGGGTGTGGGGGTCCGAGGAAAGCCGGGGGTGTGATCCGGGGGGGGTGGCGTGCTTGGATCCGTGGGTGGGTTCCATGCGGCCTGCGCCGAGCCGGAGGGTGTGACTCCCCTTACGCGCACTCCCCACTCTCCCCCGGCGGATTGCATATTTGCACGCCGCGGTCACACCGTCGGGTGCACTTCGTCAGGGTCCGGGTCTGCCGGGACGGGCGCGCGTACACTGCGCGGTCGATTTTCGGCCACTGACTCCTGGCCAACTCTTGACCGGGCCATGCCATACCTCCACCATGAGCGCCACACCCGCACCAGGCACGTCGCAGAGAGACACCCCCCAGCTCCACTCCCCACTCCGGAGACCCCGGAACTACTGGAGAAACAAGGAGATTTCATGCGACTTCGCATACGCGGCTCAGGCGCGCGAGGCGGCAGACGAACCGCCGCGCTGGCCGCCCTCGCCGCCTTCGCGCTCGCGGCACCCCTCGCCGCGACGGCCCCGACCGCCACCGCGGACGGCGGCGCCCGCCCCACGGCCTCGGCGGACGACGTCCGCCAGTACGAGGTCCATATGCACTCGACGGTCAAGGACCGTACGGCGATCCAGCAGGCCGGCGTGACGGTCGACGAGGCCGACGACCACGGCCTGGTCGTCTCGGGCCGCGCCGGCCAGATCAAGAAGCTGCGTCAACTCGGCTACGAGGTGACGCCGTTGGGCGCGGTCCCGGACCGCTCGGCGGGCGAGGACGACGTACGGCTGCTCGACTTCCCGTCGGCCGACTCCAGGTACCACAACTACGCCGAGATGACGAGCGAGATCAACTCCCTCGTCTCGGCCAACCCGAGCATCGCCAGCCAGCGGACCATCGGCACGTCGTACCAGGGCCGGAACATCGTCGCCATCAAGATCAGCGACAACGTCGGCACCGACGAGTCCGAGCCGGAGGTGCTGTTCACGCACCACCAGCACGCGCGTGAGCACCTCACCGTCGAGATGGCGCTGTATCTGCTGCGGGAGTTGACGTCCGACTACGGCACCGACTCCCGTGTCACCAGCATGGTGAACAACCGCGAGATCTGGATCGTCCCCGACCTCAACCCCGACGGTGGCGAGTACGACATCGCGAGCGGCTCCTACCGCTCCTGGCGGAAGAACCGGCAGCCCAACTCCGGTTCGTCGTACGTCGGCACCGACCTCAACCGGAACTGGAACTACCGGTGGGGCTGCTGCGGCGGGTCGTCGGGGTCGACGTCCTCGGACACGTACCGGGGCAGTGCCGCCGAATCCGCGACCGAGGTGAAGGTGGTCGCGAACTTCGTGCGCAGCCGGGTCGTCGGCGGTGTGCAGCAGATCAAGGCGGGGATCGACTTCCACACGTACAGCGAGCTGGTGCTGTGGCCCTTCGGGTACACCACCGCCGACACGACGACCGGCATGACGGCCGACGACCGCAACGCCTTCGCCACGGTGGGCGGGAAGATGGCCGCCAGCAACGGCTATACGCCCGAGCAGTCCAGTGACCTGTACATCACCGACGGGTCGATCGACGACTGGCTGTGGGGGAACCAGAAGATCTTCGGGTACACCTTCGAGATGTATCCGCGGTCGAGCTCCGGGGGTGGCTTCTACCCGCCCGACGAGGTGATCGAGCGGGAGACGTCCCGGAACCGGGATGCGGTACTGCAGTTGCTGGAGAACGCGGACTGTATGTACCGGTCGATCGGGAAGGAAGCCCAGTACTGCAGTTAGTCGGACTCCTCTTCGGACTCCTCGAAGTAGGCGTCCAGCACCGCGTCCAGCTGTGACTCCCACTCACTGAAGCTGCTCCTGGCCGTCGCCTCGATCTCGATCGGGTACCAGCGGCGGTCAGGGGTGTGCACCGTGATGGTGAAACGCTTGCCGAAGCGGGGGGACTCCGTCTCGACCGCACCGATCTCGTCCCAGCGGAACTCGCATTCCTGGTCGTCCAGGGACAGTCGTACGCCACGGTGGTCGGCGACTATCTTGGCGCGGCGGTCGGAGGCCGCGAAGACGGGCCCGTCGGGGGCCTCCTCCGCCTCCTCTTCGGGCTCCCGCTCCTCCTCTTCGGAGGCGGCGGGCTCCTCGGGAGTCTCCTCCTCGACCGGCTCGTCCGCCTCCGTGTCCTGAGGCTTCACGTCCTCCGGCTCTTCGGACACGGGTGGGGTGATCCCGGGGATGAAGGCCGGGTCGACCCCGGCGCCGTCCAGGGGCTGGCTGCTCGAACCTATGCGCTGCTCCACAGCGCAGCAGTATGGTCGACGATCCTGTGTCGTACACAGCCCGCCCCCGACTTCGTTATCAGACGACTACATGAACAGACTGAGTACGGCCGCCACGACGAAGCCCACGACCGACAGCAGCGTCTCCAGCACGGTCCAGGCGCGCCCCGGAGACGGCGAAGAGCTCATGCAACAGGTTTCACAACGCCCTCGCGGCATGGGCCTGCTGGTCGAGTCGGAGTTCTTGTGGGAGCTTCGACCAATCAGCCGAGTACAGCCAAGGCGTCAATCTCAACCAGCAGCCCCCTGGGCAGCCCCACATACACCGTGGTCCGAGCAGCCGCTGCCTGGGTAAGGCTCTGCTCCTCGAAATACCGGTCGTAGATCTCGTTCATCTCGGCGAAGTGGGCGACGTCCGTCAGATAGACGCGGATCATCATCACGTCGTCCCAGGAGGCCCCGCCCTCCTCCAGGATCGCCTTGACGTTGGCGAGGGTCTGGAGGGTCTGCTCCCGCAGGGTCGGGCCGGCCGGCGTCGGGGGCTGTCCCTCGACCGCGGGCAGGAAGCCGACCTGGCCGGCAACCTGGAGGATGTTGCCCTTCTTCACTCCGTGCGAGAACTTCGCGGGCGGCGTGGTGTGGGTCTTGGGGGTGAGGGCGATCTTGTCGGTCATACGTCATCCTTCGTCGAGGTCCTGCCGGAGTACTCGCCGCTGATCGCGTCCGCGGTGCGGCGGACCAGCGGGAGCAGGGTGAGGAGTTCGTCGGCGGTGACGACGACGTTGGGCGCGGACACCGACATCGCGGCGGCGACCCGGCCGTCGGCGCCGCGGATGGGCGCGGCGACGCAGTTGACGGACTCCTCGTGGCCGCCGAGATCGGTGGCCCAGCCCTGTTCGCGCACTTTGGCCAGTTCCCTGAGGAAGGCGTCCGGATGGGGCGTCGAACGGGCCGTGTACATGGGGTAGTCGAGCTTCTCCGCGAGGGCACGGCGCTCGTGCTCGGGGAGGTCGGCGAGCAGCAGCTTGGCGACGGCGGCGACGGTGATGGCCACCGGTTTCCCGATCCGCGAGTACATCCGCACCGGGTAGCGGCTCTCCACCTTGTCGATGTAGAGGACCTCGTCCTCCTCGTACACGGCGAGGTGGACGGTGTGTCCGCACTGCTCGTTGAGGCGTACGAGGTGGGGGTGGGCGATCTCGCGGATGTCGAGGTTCTCCATCGCCTCCTGGGCGAGGGCGATGAGGCGGGCGCCGAGGCGGTAGCGCTGGTCGGACTGGCGGTAGACCATGCCGTGCTCGTGGAGCGTGCGGAGGAGGCGCAGCGCCGTGGACTTGTGGACGCCCAGGCGGTCGGCGACCTGACCGAGGTCGGCGGGGCCCTCGGCGAGCAGCGGCAGGATGCTCAGTGCGCGGTCGACGGTCTGGCTCATGGGGTGCGTACCTCCTCCTCGGCCCGGTGTTCGGTCTGGCTCGTCCAGCCTGGGCCGAGTCGAAGTGTCCCCCACGTCTTGTCGTCGAGGGCGGCGAGGCGGTCGGCGTGGGCGCGGTGGGGTGGGGGTGCGAGGTCGCCGGGGGCGGTGAGGGTGGCGGCGGCCATGAGGTGGCCGTGGCGGAGGCGGTCGCGGACGGGGAGTTCGCGGAGGGCGCCGGAGAGGAAGCCGGCGGCGAAGGCGTCGCCTGCGCCGACCGCGGCTACGGGGGTGACATTGAGGGCGGGGACGAAGGTGACCGGCGTTGCGGTGGGCCGGGGGTGGGTCGCGCGGCCCGGCGCTGACGGGGTGCCGCCTGCGCCCACCCGTGCCGCCCCAGGCGGCACGACTGCCCGCAGCCTGACGGACGCCGTCGCCCCGCGCGCCCCCTGCTTCACCACCACTGTCCCCGGCTCCGGCAGTAGCTCCCTGATTGCCGCCGGCCCGCCTGTGACCCCCCAGGCCTCCTCCGCCTCGTCTTCTCCTACGAACACGATGTCCGCGTCACGCGCCAACTCCAGCAGCACGCCCGCACTGTCGGCATCCCTCCACAGCCCCGGCCGATAGTTCACGTCGAACGAGACAAGCTGCCGCCCTCGACACAGGGACGTCAGTTCCCGCACCAACTGCAAGCACCCCTCGGACAGCGCCGCCGTGATCCCGGACAGGTGCAGCACCCTCCCCGCCCGCACCGCCCCCATGTCCACGTTCTCCACCGCCATGGCCGACGCAGCCGACCCCGCCCGGTAGTACGCCACCTCGTGCGCATCGGTCGCCCGGTCCCCCGCCGTGCGGAAGTACACCCCCGTCGGGCGCTCCGAATCCCTCCGCACCGCCGACACGTCGACGCCGTACCCCCCGATCGCCTCGGTCAGGTGGTCGCCGAAGCCGTCCGTGCCGACCCGGCTCACCCACCGGGCCGAATGCCCGGCGGCGGCCAGCACGCACGCCACGTTGGATTCCGCGCCGCCGATTCCGCGGTCGAAGGACGGGACGTCGGCGAGGCGGCCCGGGCGGGTGGGCAGGAACGTGACCATGGACTCGCCGAGCGCGACGACGTCCACGACGTCGGGGGCATTGCAGGGTCCGGTGACGGTCACGATGGTCGTAGCTCCTCGGGTGGTGCGGTTGTCGGCTGCTCCGTTGACCCCGCGTTGGCCGAGATGTTAGACAGCGGTCAGCGACATACGCAATGAACATTGCAGTAAATGCAACGCCCCTGATCCGGGAGGTCCGATGGCCGTTGAAGCGCTCGCCCGCCTGGCCGAGGAACGTGTCGACCACCGCTTCAAGGGCCTCCCGCCGGACGCCGACGGCCTGACCGTCGCCGAGCTGACGGCCCAGCGCCGCAATCTCTTCACCGGCGGTTTCGCCACGCCGGTGCTCGCCCTCTCCGCCGAGCGGCTGGAACACAATCTCGCGCTCATGGAGTCGTACACGATCCGCCACGGTCTCGCCTTCGCCCCGCACGGCAAGACCTCCATGGCCCCGCAGCTCTTCCACCGCCAGATCGAGCACGGCGCCTGGGGCATCACCCTCGCCGTGCCGCACCAGGTGCGGGTGGCGCGGGCCTTCGGCATTCAGCGGATCTTCCTGGCCAATGAGGTAGTGGATCCGGCGGCTCTGCGGTGGATCGCCGCCGAGCTGGCCTCGGACCCGGACTTCCGGTTCAGCTGCTACGTCGACTCCGTGCGCGGCGTCGAGCAGATGGACGCCGTGCTGCGGGGTGCGGAACGCCCGCTGGATGTCGTCGTCGAGCTCGCCGCCGGTGAGGGCACCCGTACCGGAGCCCGCACGGACGCGGAGTGCGCGGCGGTCGCGGACGCCGTGGCGGCCACGCGGACCCTGCGTCTCGTCGGTGTCGCGGGGTACGAGGGCGAGGTCCCGCGGGCCGATCCGGAGCGGGTGCGCGCGTGGCTGCGGCGGCTCGTCGCGCTGGCCGTCGACTTCGACAAGGCGGGGCGGTTCACGGGCCCGGACGAGATCGTCGTCAGCGCCGGCGGCAGCGCCTGGTTCGACGCGGTGGCCGACGTCTTCGCGGAGATCCCGGAACTCGGCGGCCCCGTACTGAAGTTGCTGCGTTCGGGCGCCTACGTCTCGCACGACGACGGCCACTACCGCAAGCTGACGCCCTTCACCCGTGTCCCCGAGGAGGGCGCGCTGGAGCCCGCGTTCCGCCTGTGGGCGCAGGTCGTCTCCCGCCCCTCGCCCGAGCAGGCCTTCGCCAACGCGGGCAAGCGGGACGCGGCGTACGACCTGGATCTGCCCTTCGCACAGGTCGTACGGCGGGACGGCACCGAGCACCCGGCGACCGGCATCGAGGTCACAAGCCTCTCCGACCAGCACGCGTGGCTCCGCACGGCCCCGGAGGCCGACCTCGAAGTGGGCGACTGGCTGGGCATGGGACTGTCGCACCCGTGCACGTCCTTCGACAAGTGGCAGCTGATCCCGGTCGCGGAGGCGGACGGGACGGTCGTCGACTACATCCGTACGTTCTTCTAGGAGGCCCGGTCATGGCAGATCTCGTCGTCCGTGACGCGGACGTGGTCGACGGCTCGGGTGCGCCCGCGTACCGCGCCGATGTGGTCGTCGGTGACGGCAGGATCGTGTCGATCGTGAAGGAGGCCGCGGCGGCGGGCTGTCAACGGCCCAAGGCGACCAGAGAGCTGGATGCCGAAGGGCTCGTCCTCTCCCCCGGCTTCATCGACATGCACGCCCACAGCGACCTCGCCCTGCTCCGCGACCCCGACCACAGCGCCAAGGCCGCACAGGGGGTCACCCTCGAAGTCATCGGCCAGGACGGGCTGTCGTACGCGCCGGTCGACGACCGCACGCTCGCGGAGGTGCGCCGTGCGATCACCGGCTGGAACGGCAACGGTGACGACATCGACTTCGACTGGCGGTCGGTGGGCGAGTATCTGGACCGGCTGGATCGCGGGATCGCGGTGAACGCCGCGTATCTCATCCCCCAGGGCACGGTCCGTATGCTCGCCGTCGGCTGGGAGGACCGGGAGGCGACGCCCGAAGAGCTGGACCGTATGCGGCAGTTGGTCGCGGAGGGGATGCGGCAGGGCGCGGTCGGCATGTCGTCGGGGCTCACCTACGCCCCCGGCATGTACGCCAAGGACGCCGAGCTCACCGAGCTGTGCCGGGTGGTGGCGGAGTACGGCGGCTACTACTGCCCGCACCACCGCTCGTACGGCGCGGGCGCGCTTCAGGCGTACGAGGAGATGGTCGCCCTGACCCGGGAGGCGGGCTGCGCGCTCCATCTCGCCCACGCCACCATGAACTTCGGCGTGAACAAGGGGCGGGCGCCCGAGCTGCTGACGCTGCTCGACGACGCGCTGGCCGCCGGAGCCGACATCAGCCTCGACACGTACCCCTACACACCCGGCTGCACCACGCTGGTCGCCATGCTGCCGAGCTGGGCGAGCGAGGGCGGTCCGGAGGCGATCCTCAAGCGGCTCGCGGACGAGGAGACGGCCGAGCGGATCCGCCATCACATGGAGGTCGTGGGCGCCGACGGATGCCATGGCGTGCCCATCGAGTGGGACACGATCGAGATCTCGGGCGTGAGCGGGACCGGCCTCGACGACTATGTGGGCCGTACGGTTCAGGAGTCGGCGGACCTGCGCGGAGAGGCTCCCTGGGTGACCGCCCGGCGTCTGCTCCTGGAGGACCGGCTCGGTTCGACGATCCTCCAGCACGTGGGCCACGAGGAGAACGTCCGCGCGATCATGCGGCACCCGGTCCACACGGGCGGCTCGGACGGCATCCTCCAGGGGACGAAGCCGCATCCGCGCGCGTACGGGACGTTCCCGCAGTATCTCGGCCGGTACGTACGGAAGTTGGGCGTGCTGTCCCTGGAAGAATGCGTCGCCCATCTCACCTCGCGCCCGGCCGCGCGGCTGCGGCTTCCGGACCGGGGCCTGGTCCGCGAGGGCTACCGGGCGGACCTGGTGCTGTTCGACCCGGCGACGGTGGCGGCGGGTTCGACCTTCGAGCGACCGCGGGCGCTGCCGACGGGCATTCCGCACGTCCTGATCGACGGGCGGTTCGTGATCGAGGACGGGCGGCGGACGGACGTACTCGCGGGGCGGGCGGTCCGCGGAACTCCGCCCGCCCTCGCTTGAGTCACGTCGCTTGAGTTACTTCGCTCGACCTACGGCTTGGGCAGGGTGCAGCCGCTCGCGCTCAGGTCGAGCTTGTTGTCGACGCCGAAGCAGGGCGCCATCTGGTAGGTCTGCTGGCCGTAGCCGATGCCCGTGTGGACGGTCACCGTGCCGTTCTCGGCGACCTCGCAGGGGTTGTTCACGGTGCAGCGCGCGCCGTCCTCGTTGAGGGTGTTGTTGACGGCGACGACCTGACCGGTCGCGTTGTCGACCACCGGCGAGCCCGAGGTGCCCCCGATGATGTCGCAGGAGTCGGTGTAACGGACCGAGTCCTTCCAGGTCCAGCCGCCCTCCTTGAGGCGGTGGGCGAAGCCGTCGATGTCGCAGGCGTACGTCCGCTTCCAGTAGCCGGAGACGACGGTGATGGCGGTGCCGGCGGCGGGGCGCGCTTCGCTGATTGTCAGCGGGTCTATGCCGTACGAGCTCTTGATCGCACCGTAGGTGGTGGTGAGCTGGTACATCGAGACGTCCGTGTCGGTCATCGTCGCGTACGCGATCTTGCTGGCCCGCAGAGTCGCGACGCGGGAACCGGCGGAGTTCAGCAGGCTGAAGGTGCGGCTGGAGGCCTGGTCCACGATGACCTTGCCGGGCTCGGGGAAGCCGGACTCCAGGCAGTGGCCGTTGGACATCACGAGCGCCGGGTCGTTGTCCTCCGAGTCCGGGAAGCGGACGACCGAGCCGGAGCAGTTGCTCAGCGCGACGGTACCGGCGAAGGAGACGGCCTGCGCCTTCGGCGCCGTGAGCCGGGAAACACTCGCCGTGGCGGACGTGACCACGTCGTGGACCGCGCCCGAGAGCGTGCCCGGTTCCCCGCCCGTGACCGAGCCCGTGGGGGTGGGCTCGACCGCGACCGCGGGAGTCGCGCCCAGCCCGGCGAGGGCCAGGGCGCAGAGCCCGACGACCAGAGGTTTTCTCATGTGGGGGTCCCCTCATACGGAGAAGGTGACCGAAGAATCTCCGGCCACCCACGTTATTGTCATGCACATACTCACGCACGAGGGGGGTGCGGACAAGAACTTGCTTACTGGCGAGTTCAGTCCGTAGGGGTTTCCCTATCACGGCGGGGCGGGGGCGTTGGGCGAGCAGCGCAGGACGTTCACGGGAGGGCGATCAGGTCACCACATCCGGCGCACCCAGGGCTCACGCGTCCTGGGAAGCCCCCTCGTCCGCGACGGATATCCGTCATCGAGGCGGGATGCCGGGTGGCGAAGTCCCTCTCGTCACCGAGGTCGAACACGCGCAACCCCGACCACGCCAGATGCAGCGACACCTCGACGCGCCCGCCGTCCGACCCGTCCAGCTCATCGAGGGTGGCGGGCAGGCGCTCGGCGCCATACACGAGTCTGAAGGAGTTCGAGTGCTTCCATGCGCATGCTCGGCGCACTCCGCCACGACAGCAGCATGCCGCGATTGCACGGAGGCAGGGGTGTGAAGCCCGATCACGCGACAACCCTCGTCGCATGATCGGCCGCCGAGGCCCCCAGCTCGCACCACAGCAGCTTCCCGCCCCGGCCGAAGAGATCATCTCCGAGCGGATATCCGCCCCACGCATCCGCGTAATGACAGACGAGGAACAGACCGCGTCCACCGTCGGCTTCGGCCGGCACGGGACGCAGACGCCCTGGCGACCTGTCGAACGGGGGCGGGATGTGCGGGTTGGCATCCCAGACGCTCACCCGCAGCCGACCGCCACCGAGGCCGCGGAGACGGAGGCCGACGGGGCCAGTGGAATGGCGATAGGCGTTGGTCACGAGCTCGGATCCCAACAGTTCCGCCGCATCGGCGAGTTGAGACATGCCGTGCCCGGCGAGTACGGCCCGTAGGGTGACGCGAGCGATGCGGGCGGCACGGGGATCGTGGGGCAATTGGAGGGCGTACGCCCAAGTTGACTCCGCTTCACACTCCGACGGGGACGGCGGGGATACGGTGACCATGAACGCCTCCTGCGGTGGGGGAACTTGGATTCGCTCGACGGCTCGGTCGGGCGGTGGCAGTGCCGCACGCATGGCACAGGACGCAGCGCGCGGTGCGCTTCCGGCTTATCGACGGGGCCGATTGAGCGGCTCGGGTCTCACCGTAGAGCGCCTCATGGACTACATTCCATGAATGCGATGGAATACAGTCCCCATTACCTTCGTGTGGGTGACCCGCACGCCATACGTACGAACGGGAAACGCATCCAATGCCGCAGCCAAACCCCCTCCCCACCGCCCGGCGCCGGCGCCTCGGTGCCGAGCTGCGCAGGCTGCGCGAGCGCGCGGACCTGTCCGCCACGCAGGCCGCCGCACTCATCGGCGCCACGCAGTCACGCGTGAGCAACATCGAGGCCGGGCGCTACGGCGTGAGCGCCGACCGTGTACGCACCATCGCCCGCCACTACGACTGCACCGACGAGCCGTTGATCAACGCCCTCGCGGCGATGCCAGGGGAGCGCCGACACGGCTGGTGGGAGGAGTACCGCGAGATTCTCTCGCCCCGCATGCTTGACCTCACCGAGGTGGAGCACCACGCCATCGCACTGCGCGTGGCTCACATCATCAACATCCCCGGCCTACTGCAGACCGCCGACCACGCCCGCGCGCTGTTCCACCAAGCGGTGCCGCCACTGAAACCTCACGAGATCGAGCACCGCGTCTCTCACCGCATCAAACGCCAGGAGATCCTCCACCGCGAGCAGCCCCCGCCGTACACGGCGATCATCCACGAGGCCGCTCTCCGCATGCGCTTCGGCGACCGTGCCACTGTTCGAGCCCAGCTCCACCACATCAACAAGATGAGCGAGCTGGATCACGTCACCATCGCCGTGATCCCCTTCGACAACGGTCCGTTCCCCACCTCGGGTCAGGGCATCGACTACTTCCACGGACCGGTCCACCAGCTGGACACCGTCCAGCTCGACACAGATCACGGCGCCGAACTCATCGAATCACCCGCACAGTTGGAGCGATACCGGCTGATCGTGAACCGCCTACTGGACGCCGCGCTGCCCCCGACCAAGTCCCGCGACTTCATCACCCAACTCGCCCACGACCGCTGAGGAGCCTCCCATGCGCGAACTGCACTGGCAGAAGTCCACGTACAGCCAGGAGGCCTCCGCCTGCGTCCACCTCGCCGCCACCCCCACCGGAACGATCCTCCTCCACGAAAGCGACGAACCGGAAACCATCCTCACCACCGGTCCACGCCAACTCGCCGACCTGATATCAGCCCTGCGCCACTGGCGTGGACCGACGATAAAACAGCCCGAACGACTGAGCGGACCCCATTCGACCACAGGAACACAGACACCCTAGGGAACGTCCCGCCGACAGGCACCCCCGTCATGGCGGACAGGCACCCGTGTCAGGGTCAGACCCCGCTTCTACCCGCCGTCCGTCGGCAACTCCCGCAACGGGACCCGCCGGAACTCGATCACTTCGTACGCCGTCTCGATGCCCGTTTCGTACAGGATCCCCACGGTCTCGGCATCGGCCTGCACGAGGTCCGAGTACGCGGCCTTCCGCGAGGACAGTGTCAGCACCTTGCCGAAGGACCGTCCCCCGTCCGTGCTGCTCCACAGCGCCATCGCCGCACGGTCGGTCGGCACAGAGGGCCCCGAGAACAGCAGGTTCCCCCTTTCCCCGGCCAGTTGCAGCACGCTGCCCTCCACCAAGGGCACGTCGTTCAACGAACTCTGCTCCGTATACCCTCGGTCAAGGCTCGCACCCCCATCACTGGAGTAGGCGTCCAGGCGGTTCCCCGGGCTCGTCCCCTTCTGGTTCCGGGCATTGAAGTACAGCCGCCCGTCCGGCAACTGAGCCGCCGTCGACTCGTTGGCGTTGTGCACGCCCTCGTAGGCGTCCTCGACGAAGCCGAGGTGCCAGGACTGCCCTCCGTCATCGCTGTAGATCGTGTGTGCCCCGTAGTACTTGGGCTCCTGCCCGGTGTCTCTGGACCCCGCGGGCGGCGCGGAGGAGTGGTTGGCGGGCACGATCAGGCGCCCCGCGTGGTCCCCCCGTGTCAGCGCGACGGCGTGGCCCGGCCCTGTGGCGTACCAGCGCCAGCTGGGCCGCTTCACCGCCGACGTGATCTCCCGTGGCGCGGAGAAGGACCGCCCGTCGTCCTTGCTCGTCTGCACGAAGACCCGGCGGCCCTGCTCGTCCGTGGCCTCATCGCGCAGAATCTGCGCTTCGGTGACGTCACCGCTGTGGTACGAGGTGACGAGCACGATGTTCCCGGTCCGGGGATCGACAACCGGCGCCGGGTTGCCCCGGGTGTCCCCGTCGCCCGTCGCGACGATCTGCAGTTGCCCCCACGTGCACCCGCCGTCGCTCGACCGCCTGAGCACGATATCGATGTCGCCGTGGTCCTCCCTGCCACCTAATCGCCCTTCAGCGAAGGCGAGCAAGGTCCCGGCCCGGGTTCGGACGACCGCGGGTATGCGGTAGCTGGCGTAGCCTCCCGTGCCCGAGGTGTACGGCACCGAGGACGCGCATCTTCGCTCCGTCTCTGCATCTGCACTGTCGGCCTGATCCGCCCTGGGCCGGGCGACGACCACCAGCGCGGCGACGGCGATCGCGACAGCGCCGAGCACGGATAAACGGCGACTCGGGAAAGGGCGGCTCATTGTTCTCCTCAGGTTGGCGGGTTCTCGGAGATCGACGCTGGGGGCGGGTTGCGTGAACCTAGAGTATTGCTGCGACGCGGCAACACTTTTGGGGCAGATCGCAAACTGAGGGACAGACGACGCTCGAGTGGCAGTCTCGCAGCGGGGTACGGAGTCTTCGAACGCCAGGTCCTGATTGCGCTCAGCCCCCTCCTCTTCGGCAAGATCGCCCGAGCAGGTTTACCCCGGTGAGGCAGCACTACCCGAGGGAAGCTGGGTATTCCTGAATTCTTACTACAGCTGGAAGCAGCCGACCCTCTCTGCCGACGATCCTGCCACCCGATTGAGTTGCGACTCCCTCTAAGAGTTGAGTAGATCCACAACATCCAAGTCGCCCTCAGTGGAGACCACCACGATCCACGCCCGATCCTCTGCTAGGAAGTAGTGATGCTCTGGTATCTCAAGGAGCGCAGCCGTAACCGATACGGCATCATTCCCAGTAAAGCGCACGCCATAGGGCGAGAGCCCGTCTCCTACATGCTCGACTGCAGAGTCGGGCCCAACTCGTTCACAAATCTCCCTGGATGCACTCGCTGCCAGCATGTCTCCATCATCGATCTTCCAGTGGGCGTGCCCCCCTCCCACCAGGCGCCAATCAATCTTCCCCCCATCGAACGGAAAATGGAGGTCAATCCAATCGAAGGCGGCTGACATACTTGTTCGCTCTAGAGTGCTTAGCGGCGGCACGGAATATACCACCTCTTCCCAATAATCACCTGCCATAGCCATCCTCCATCAAGAGCACCCGTGCAGACCTTGAAGTTCCGTTACCGTCGCCTCCGAGGCATTGAACTTGAAGTGCGGACCCTTCTCTTTCCCGGACCACACATTGATATGAGCACCACTTCGCTGATCGCACTCGATCCTGAAGCCAGTCTTGCCATCAACTGTTTGCATGCCAATTGGCTTACCTTTGATTGCCCCGAACCGCCCGATCGTGGGCTTTTCGGCTTTGAATCCGCGAGATTCGCCAGCACATAGTACGTGTGGAGGTCGCCGACGGTGAGGTTGTAGGTGGTGGCGTGCTGGGTGTGTAGGGGCGATTGGCAGTGACGATGACCGTGTCGCCGTCGTCGGTGAGGAGGGTCATGTCCGGCTTGAGGTCGCCGGCTTCGACCCAGTCGCCTTCGGAGGGTGACCAGAAGGGGTGTTCGTAGGTTGCGGTGAGCGTCTCGATGCCGTCGTCGGTGGCGATGGAGAGCTTGTTGAAGTGCTTGTCGTCCTCGGTGATGATCAGACGGGTGACTTCCCGGGGGCTGGTCTCGCCGGTTTCGGGGTCGGTGGCCTGGACTGTGTCGCCGGCCTTGATGTCCTCGATGTCCTTGGTGGTGCCGTCGGCCACGCCCACATCGGCGTCACCGCCGGCGTCTACGCCCACGTCCGACTCCGTCTCCAACGCCAGGCCATCGACACCCTCAACGTCGCACTCGGCGGGGTCGCCAACCTCCCCGACGACCCATCCACCACAGCCGTCGTCCGCTGACGTTGCCGTCAGCGTTGCCGTCAAACCGTTGAAGAGCCCCACCGAAACACAACTCGGTGGGGCTCTTCAGGCCGATCGACTCACCTCAAAGGAGATCGCTGCCGGTGCCGCCTAGTCGGTCGTCCACAGCCGCGCGAACTTCACTCCAGGGGTCGTGCCGAAGGGATTCCAATGTCTTCCTCGACGTATTCCTGTGCTGCGCGACCCTCATTCTGATCGATTCGTCCACATCGTGAGCGAGGCGCTCGAGAAGGTCCGGTGAAAGTTTCCGCTTCATGGCCACCATGAAACGGACGCGAGCATCAGGGTCGTCGATCAGTCTTTCCAGAACAGCCAACGGCACCGTCTTGTTCTGGACAACTGCCACCCGTTCTTCCGGATATCGATCGACGACCTCCATCCATACCTGCGCGGGCGCCTCCTCAGCTGCCGCCCTGCGGCATTCCTGTGGATCTGAGCTGTTGCGCAGCCGTACGAACTCGTCGGCAGTCTCGATCATCTCTTGACGCCCCGCAAATTGCTGTTCGGTATAAATTTCCCCGTATCGCCCTTCCACTTGTCCGGCATGTAGTCGCCGTATTTATCGGCATCCGAGATCCATTCGAGGCCCTTACTGGTCTCCCGATAGACCTTGAACGCCGATTCACCATGGCCGGTCACGTCCGGAGTCCACCAGGTACCGTCCGAGGCACTCTTATAAAAGGTGGTCTTGAACGGACCTCCCTTTAGGAGTTTCGTCGAGCCTTCCTTGGTTAGCTGCCAAAGCCCTCGACCAGCAACATTACAGTTGCTGTTATGAACGAGTACCGGTGTCTCACCCGCCAGCACATAGTACGTGTGGATGTCGTTGATGGTGAGGTCGTGCGTGCGTTGCAGCTTGCGGAACTCTCTGGTCTTCTCGGCCTCGACCGTACTGCCGTCGACGGCGCGCAGTGTCATGCCCGGCTTGAGATCACCGGCATCCACCCAGGCGCCCTCAGACGGCGACCAGAAGGGGTGCGTCGTCGTGGAGGTCAGCGAATCGGTGCCACTGGCTCCCTTCCGGGAGACCGTGAGGTCGACGAAGTGCTTGTCGTCCTCTGTGACGATGGTGGCGACGACGGTCCGCGTCGTGGTCCGGCCGCTCTCCGGGTCAGTGACCACGATCTCGTCGCCGATCCGGACGTCCTCGATGGGCTTGGTGGACCCGTCGGACATCAGGACGAGCGTTCCCGGAGTGAAGCTGTGCCGGCCACCCCCGACAAGGCACTGGATGGGTACGGAGTCTGCCTTCTTGAAGGCAGCCTTGAACCCCTTGAAGACGACCTTGGCGCCCTTGCCGAGCAGCCCTGTGCCCACCGCTATGCCCGCGTCCACTGCGGCCGCCTTGCAGGCGCTGCCGGATCCCTGGGCGCAGCCGACGTAGTCGTCGATGCCCAGGACCTCCAGGATCCCTGGACCGTTCTGGTCGCCGAACCAGCCAAGCTTGCCCACCGCGGTGCAGAAGTCCGAGCCGGCGGCGTTCGTCATCGTGCACCGGGCTCTCGCCCAGTTCTCCAGGTTGTGCTGGTAGTCCAGGCGCTCGTGGTAGTAGGGGAAGATCTCGACGAGTTCGGCCTGCGTCGGGATGTAGACGCCCTGGATGGTGACCGAGTCGCCCTTGGGCTGGATGACGATCGGCTTCTTGCCGTAGGTGCTGTCCCGCTTGGACGCCCTGATCATGTCGACGGCTGTGTCGTAACAGGACGACGTCCGGGAGCAGTTGTTCGAGTCGGCGTTGATGACGCCGTCGGTGTCGCCCGGGACGCCGGCGCAGATGCCGTCCGCTCCGCCGCCGGGCGCGCCGTGAATGCAGCGCAGGCCGTCGGGGTCGCTGAAGGTGAGGGGGTTGTTGTTGCTGTAGGCGTAGCCGTTGAGCGCCTGTGGGTCGCTTGGGGTGAGGAGCGGGTCGACGGAGATGAACCGGCCGGTCGCCGGGTCGTATTCACGTGCGCCGAGGTGTTGCAGTCCGGTCGACTCGGAGTCGTCCGTCCCGCCGAGGAATCCGGCGGTTCCAGGCCAACTGCTCGGCCGAGTGCCACGAATATCACCGAACGGCAGCGTGCGGCGCTGGGTCAACTGCTGGTCCGCGGCTTGGATCGCCAGTTGCCCTGAGCCCTGGTGGTCGGCGAGGGTGAACGTGACCGAGCCGTCGTTGTCGATGACCGCCTGGTGGCCGTCGCCGGCGCCGAGGGTGCGGGTGGCCTTCTGAGTGGTGCTGCCCTTGGCCACGGTGATCTCCGTGGCGCCCAGGTACAGCGTGGACTCCGTTGGCGTCCGGGCGATGAGGCGGTTTCCTTCGGTGTCGTAGATGTACTCGGTGACCTCGTCCGGCTTTCCCTCGACCGGCTTGGTCACCTTGGCCAGATGTCCTTCGGCATCCCAGTCGAGCTTCTGGGTTGTACCCGCGAGGGTGCGGGTCTCGGTGTTGCCGACCACGTCGTAGCCGTAGGAGTCCTGCGCGGTTCCGCCCGGCCCGGTCTGGGTCACGGTGTCAACCGCGTGCGGACGCGGATTACCGGGATCGGGGTAGTCGTAGGTGCGTACGGTGTTCTTCGCCGTGTCACCCGTGATGTCGTGCAGGGTCTCGGTACGCCGGTTGCCGACCTTGTCGTAGGTGTAGGAGTGCCAGTACGGCGCGGGGCCACCGACCGTCTGACCGTTGGGGGCCTCGGCACAGGTGCTGGTGGACTGGGTCCAGGCCGCGGTCATCCGGCGCAGATAGTCGTAATCGAAGCACTGCGTATCTGTGCCGGAGCGGGATACGTCCGAGACAGAGAGGACGTTGCCCGCCTGGTCGTAGCGGTAAGTGTTCTGACGGTCGACGCCTGGCACGTCCTCGCGGTCCACTCGCGAGGTGGCCAAGCGCTGCGTGCCCCATTCGTATCTGTTGGTTGCCCAGGCCTTCTTGCCGCCGTCGTTGGAGATTTCGTACTGCAGCGGCTTCCCGGTCAGGCTGTAGCTTGTGGTGACGTCCAGGCCCTGGCTGCCGCTGAGCGCGATCGGCCGGAGCGTTTGATCCTCGTACGTGAACGCCACCGTGGTGGCGGGCAGCGCGCCGGCCGCCGGGAATCCTGTCGTGCGCACCGTGCCGTCCTCGTTGTAGGCGGTGGCCGACAGATACGTTCCGGCCAGCGCGCCTTCGCTCGCGGGGATCGTCATGGTCGAGCGCTGCACGCGGTACAGCCGGTCGTAAGCGACGACCTTGCTGGTGTACGCGTTGCCGCCGACATAGCGGACAGCTTCGGCCAGGTGGCCCTTCGCACCGCTGATGGTGTCGTAGACCCACTTGGCGCGCAGGGTGCCGGTGGCGCTGTTCTCACGCAGTTCGGTCTGCCGACCGAGTCCGTCGTAGGCGTAGTACAGGTCGGTGTCCCCGTCGTCAGAGACGGACAACACCTGGCCACGGTCGTCGTAGGTGGTGGAGTTGTTTCCCTTGTCCGGGTCGACGGCCGTCTTGAGGTTGCCGAGCAGGTCGTAGGTGTAGCGCCAGATGTTGCCGACCGGGTCGGTGAGCTTCTCCAGTTCGCCGCGTGGGGTGTAGGCGTAGCGGGTGGTGTCGTATGCGGCTTCCGCGGCACGTGCGTGGTGCTGGCGCAGTTCAGTCGTCCGGCCACGGGCGTCGGTGACTGTGGTGGTTGCTGTGCCGCCCTCCGGGGGGATGACCGTGGTGCGATCTCCGCCGTAGATGGTGCGGGTGGTGCCGAGCACCCGGCCGCCGTCGCCGTTGCCCGCGATCTGCTGGCTCACGGTCGGGCGGCCCATGCCGTCATACGTGACGCGGGTCTGGGTCTCGACCGCGAGCGCGCCCTCAGGCTTGAACAACGTCCTTGATGGCGCGCCAGTGGCGTAGTAGGTCTCGAAGGTCTTGGCGGTCAGACCGCGTTCGTCGTAGAAGACGTCCGAGAGCAGCCGTCCGCCGTCAGGGCCCGGCTTCTGCGTCTGACGCTGCCGCAGAAACCCGTCGTACAGGCTGTACGCGGTGACCTGGCTGCCGTTGGTGCCGAGTGCCTTCGTGGCGACAGAGACCGGCTGCCCGTCCGTGACCAGATAGTCGAACTCGTAACTGGGCGACAGTGTGGTCCGCCGATTCGGAAGCCAGACCTTCGAGGACCGGCCGAGCGCGTCATAGGTGAAGGTCGTGACATTGCCGTTGGGATCGGTCGAGGACAGTGGCACTCCCCGCAGCGGATCGTGAGTGGCGAAGCTGACCAGCCCGGTGCTGGCGTCACCCTCCGTGGCCGGCGGTGTGGTCGTCGTCGTCTTCGTGACGAAACCGGTGGTCGGGGTGCGGTCCGTTACGGTGGTCCGTCCGTCTTTGCGCTCAGTGCGCACTGGCGCGGCCGTGCCTTTCACCGTGACGTTCGCCGTCAGGTCGGTGCTGGTGTGCACCCTGCCGTAGCCGTCGAACGTGGCACCGGACTCCACATAGGTGGCCGTGGTGCCGTCGTGCTTCTTCAGCAGGGCTGTGGCCGTGACGTCGCCCTTGGTCGGAGCCGCTCCGTAGGCGCCGCCGTCGTAGGCCGAGCGGACGTCGGAGATGACGTCCTTGGAACGGTCGACGGGGTCGTCGCAGGTCTTCGCGACCGTCTCGACCCGCGCGGGCAGATTGAGGATGTTGCCGGTGCTGTTGGTGGCGTAGGTGGTGCGGGTGCAGCGGTTGTCCGCCGCGGTGGAGTTGTCTCCGAAGTCGTCGACCTGGATGACTCGGCCCGCCACCGTGTCGTGCGTGGTGGCCGTGGACGCGGTCCGCCAGGACACTCCCGCCCCGTCGTCCAGGGACGTCCACGACTTGGCGCGGCCGATGCCGGTGAAGTTGGCGGTGACTGTGCCCCAGTCGCGGGTCTTCTTCGCGGTTTGGTGGCGCCAGGGCCGGTTCACGGTTTTAGCAAGGATCTTGCCGCCATTGCCGGAATAGGTGACGGTCTTGTAGACGGTGCCGGCGAACGCCTCGTGGTCGGTGATCGGGTCGCCCTCGCCTTCGCCGAGGGTGACGCTGACATTCTTGCTGCCGCCGGTCGGGGATTCGCGGTCGCCGTCCATGCCGCGCAGGAAGTACGTGTTGGCCTGCGACTTCAGGGCCACGTCGCCGCCCTGGCCGCCGGTCTTGACGCGCACGTGCCCGTAACCGCGCCACTGGGACCAGGTCTTGAACTTCTCCTTGGTCAGACCGTCGTCATCGTCGTAGTGCCAGGCGGCCGGGCCCATGTACTCGTACGCGGTGACCTGGTCGGGCGCACCGCCTGTGCGGTCGGTCGCGGTGACGGACGTGACGACGTACTTGTTGAACCACTGACGCTCAGGGTCGTCCGTGGAGCTGCCGCCGATGTACTGCGGAAAGCAGCGGGTGGTGTTGGTCTGCGGCGTGGGCAGCGCGGCCCAGTCGCAGGCGGGCGCAGAGTAGTCGACGTCGATCTGGCCGCCGTACTCGTCGGCGATCGTCGACAGCCGGGACTTGATGAACGGCGCGAACCCGTCTTCGGTCTTGTCGAGCCGGTTCTCGAGCTCGTCGTAGGCGAAGGTGGTCTTCGGAAGTGTGACCGCGGGCGTGGCGGTATGGCCCGTGTGCTGGATCGAGTCGAGAAGCAACTGGTAGTCGATATCGGCCATGCCCCAGCGGTGGGTCAGCTTCCAGGAGTCGACCTTCTGGTAGGTGTCGCTGGCGCCGAGGACCTGCGTGGTCACACCGGTGAGGAGCTTGCGGGTCCAGAACGAGGGGGAGAGGCGGCCCTCGTCGCAGTCCTTGCCGTCGTCGCAGTTGAGGTCCCAGGGCGTGTCGTACCAGTACGCGGAGTCCGAGGTGATGGACGAGCAGGTGGTCTGGTTGTTCGGCAGGCAGCGCTCATCGTTCGTGAAGGTGACCTTCGCGAGCGCCTTCGTGCCGTACATCGACGACGACTTGAGGCCGTACTGGATCTCGTCGAGATGGCCACCTCGGGTGTAGCGGGTGTCGTCGGCGGCCTTCAGGTTGCGGCCGTAGGAGTTCTTCTCCTGGGTGTAGTAGTACGCGATCGCGTTGCCGCGCGGGTCGACGACGTAGTCGAGGTTCCAGCGCCACGCCTGCTGGCACCAGGAGTCAGCGAAGGCGGTCGCGTGGCACGGCTCGTCGGTGTCGTCGCCGAACACAGGGGTGGTCCATGCCGAGTCCGTGGTCTTCTTGCCGTCGGCCCAGCCGGGCAGCCGGTTGTAGCCGAAGTAGTAGCGCACGCCGTCGGGGTCGGTAAGGCGCCAGTACTCGCCGTTGTCGTCGTTGTTGCCTCGGCCGGTGGAGGTCAGTCGCGCGATGCGAGTGCCGTCGTCCTGACGGAGCTTGAACTCGCCGGCCGTGCCGGTGGGAACGAGCTCGCCGCCCTTGCCATTGAAGCTGATGAAGGCGTTGTCGTAGCCCCAGCACAAGTCGCCGGGCTTGATGCCGTTGCTGTTCTCGACCCCGTCGTCCGCGCAGGGCTTGTAGCGGCGCTCGATGTAGCCCGGCCACAGGTCGAAGCCGCCGCCGATCCAAGAGGACTGGTTGTTGGTCTCGCTGGTGCGACCGTCGACCGATCCGGAGGAATAGCCGAGGCCGATGCTCGGCTTCAGTCCGCCGGGCACCTCGGGGACGCCCATGCCGTAGGACCAGGCGAAGTCACCGGTGTTGAGGTTGGTCTGCCAGGTAGAGGACGGGGCGAGCGTCGTCGCCTTGTAGTCGCCGGTGGCCGCGCTGTCGTCGGCCACCGCGGCGAGCACGGTCGGCTGGGCGGCGCTGAGCCGCACGAACGGGGCGGTGAGCGTGCTGCCTTCCGTGTCGTTCACGGTCTCGACCGGCGTCCGGGTACGGCACTTGGCCTGCTCCGGTGTCTTCAGGACGCACGCGGGGAGTTGCAAGAGAGTGAGGCGGGCGCCGTAACCTCCGCCGTACGCCTGCGCGACGTCGCGGTAGTCGACACGCACCTGGGCGGCGCCGTCGGTGAAGTTCGTCCGCTCGGGGACGAGTGTCACGAGCAGCCCGTCGATCGCGGCCTGTTGTGTCTGCTTGCGTCCAGCCAGCTGGACCGTCACGGGACCGGCCGCGGCCTCGCGCCCCTTGGCCGTGCGGGCGGAGAGGGCCGCGGGCTGTCCGACGGAGACCGGCAGTCCGCCGGCCTTGGCCGGTGTCGCGGTCTTCGCCCCCTTCGCGCCCGCTGGTGCTCCAGTGAGCGTCACCCGGCCCGAACCCGCCACCGGCCACTCGGCCTTGGGAGCGATGCGCGGGGTGCGCGGTCCGCCCTCCACCGTGCGGGGCTGCAGCTTCGTCACAGCGGAACCTGCCACAGCCTGCTCTGCTTTCGGCAGAGCAGGCCGGCCCCGCCCGTCGTCCGCCACGGCTCCCGCATTCTCAGGGGCAGTGACTCCCTGGAGCACCGTGGCGATCATGACGATTCCGGAAGCGAGTGCGGTCTTCCGTCTCCACCGGGCTGCTCGGGCGGTGTGTGCCGTATCCCTCATGGTTCCCCTCGGATTCACTCTCGACCGCAACGCGGGATCGGCCCGGGCGGCTCTGGGGGCGTGCAAGCGTCGTGAAGTCGGGGCGGCCCGTGCCGGAGCCGGGCCGCAAAGCGATACCGACCCATGCGCCGATGGCAACGGGGCAGCACCGCTCCCGGTCAGTCCGTGCCAGGTACTTCGGTGGCGACTCCCGGCATGCCCAGCGACAGATGGGCGACCTGCGATTCGCTGAGCGCCCCCTGGAAAACCCATACGTCGTCGACGGCGCCGGGCCAGTACTCGCCCCACGCTCCGGCCGTCTTGGCCCGGCCGATCTGCAGTCCGCCCGTGGCCTTGTACGACAGCACGTTCTCGGACCACGAGAACCGATCGGCGCAGGTGGCGTCGTCGGACTCGCCGTCACCATCCGCGTCCGCGCAGGCGATCTCCTCCTGCCCGTTCACATATAGCCGGGCCTCCCTGGCGAAGCCGTCGTACACGAGCGCCAGATGGTTCCAATCTCGAGCGTCGTAGAACTGCTGGTTCTCAGTGCGCACTACCGTGGCGTCCGCCGCATCAGAGTTCGGCATCGAGACCTGCCAGTGCCCGGCACCCGCCCCGCCTGCCGCCGCCGGTACGTGCCGAATCGCGAAGGCACTGTTGGAGACGCCCAGCGCACTCAGAACGGCTGCGCTGTCGGTCGGTACGCCGGCGGACTGCGCCCAGCCCATGACCGTGAAGCTGGCACCCGTATCGATGGGGGACGTGGCAGTCACGGCATGGTCGTTGATGCCGTCCAGTTCCAGGGCACCGTCGTCGACCCAACCGAGTCCGGTCTTCGCCCCGCCGCCCAGGGTCAGTGCTCTCTTCTCGGCGGAGTCGTCGGGCGTGGTCGGCGGTGTCGAGTCAGAGGCGTCCTCGAACTTCCATCGTCCCTTGACCACGGGGTTCTGCCTGAACAGCTGGCGCACCTCGTCATCGGAGATCGTCCGGTCGTACATGCGTACCTTGTCCAGGTCACCCTTGAAGAGACTCCCTGGCCCGCCGGGGGTGAGAGTGTGACCGAGGGTGACCGGGCCGGTGGCCAGCCAGGGGGTGGTGAACGCCTCCGTACTCTTCAGCACGCCGTCCACGTAGAGGCGGATCTGCCCGGCGTCGTAGTCGTAGACACCCACCACGTGCGACCACTGACCCAGCCGGGCCGCCGCGCAGTTGGGGGTGCTGGAGGGGCAGGCGTTCTGCTCGGCGCGCACCACAGCGGATGTGCTCTCGTTGGACTCTTCCCGTGCGAACACCCAGCCGCCCAGGGCCGACGAGTGGTACAGATCGAATCCCGCGTTGATGGAACCGGCCTGGCTGACGGCGGTCATCGCCCGGTTCTCCTTGTCCGCGGGCAGCCTGGCCCACAGGGACACCGAAAAGCTCTGGTAGGTATCCAGCACCGGCTGCGCGGTGGTCGCGTAGTCGTCCGAGCCGTCCAGGTGCAGGGACGTCCCGGCAACGCCCGCGCCGCCGAACGCCGGGCGGCCGTGCACAGTGGCGGTCACCTTCTGGGCGCGGCCCGTCACCGCCGTGGCGTTCGGATCGTCCTCCATCAGCCAGACCACCTTGGCCGGGCGGGTGCCCGAGTCCACCGGCTGCTTGCTGTGCAGCCGAGTGACATCGGCGCCGGTGAGCTGGTAGTCGAAGATCTGCACCTCGTCCAGATCGCCGGAGAAGAACCCGTTCGGCGTGCGGGCGGTCTCGGTGGCACCGAGGAGTGTGCCGCCGCGTGCGTCCCACAGCGTGCTGTACGCCGCCGTGCCGACCAGTTTGCCGTCCACGTACAGCTTCACCTGGCTGTTGGGGTTGTCGAAGACTCCGACGACATGGGTCCACCTCCCCAGCCTGCTGCTCGTGCAGGACGTGTCACCGCTGGCGCAGGCCGGTTGCATCGCCCGTGACGCAGTGGCGTTCTCGGCATCGGCGGAGTGCCGCGCGAAGACCCATCCGTTGCGTGACGGGGAGAAGTACAGCTCGAACGCGCTCCTCGTACTGCCGGCCTGTGCGACGGCGACCGCGCCGTGCGACGGGTCGAGCTCGCCGAGCTTGGCCCGCAGGGACACCGAGAAGCTCTTGCGGGTGTTCAGCACCGGGGAGACGGTGGCGGCCCGGTCGTCCAGGCCGTCGAAGTGCAGCCCGTTGCCGGTGACTCCGTCACCTCCTGGTGTCGCTCCCCCGTGCAAATCGGCGGGCCAGGCACCGCCCGAGCCGCTGAACGAGTCCGCGCCAGGGCTCTCGTCCAGGCCCCACGTGAGCCGGTCAGGCTGCCCGGCACGGACCCGGAAGTAATAGGTGCGCACCTCCGAGCCATTGCCTGCGGAGTCGAAGGCTTGGGCGGTGATGAAGTTGGGCCCCGGTTTGGTGGGCATGAACTTCATCGTCTTGGCGCCGCCCCCCGATGTCGTCAGCGTGTGCTTGCTCGTGGGGTCCCCGTTGACACCGAACCAGTACTTGGTGACGTCGGAGGACGCGGAGTCAATGGTGAACACGCCGTAGCGCCCGACTCCATCCCACCAGGGGTCGTCCGGGTCTTCCGGATCGGAAGCCGGGTAGTGCGTGGAGGTGATCGACGGTCCTGCCGGCACACCCGTGTCATACATGACGTAACAACCGTTTGCGTTCACTGAACTCCACGGCGACCACTGCGCTCCGTCGTAGGACCGCGCCTCCCACACGATGGTCTTGTTCGCCGGCAGCCTCGACGGCTTGAGCGAGAAGTCGGAGCCGGACTTCTTGAACGTCGACTTTCCTGGTGTCCAGTGCGGCTTCCGGCCGTCGCCCGCGTCCCACGAGGCCCTGAACTGCACCGAGACGTCATCACCGTCCGGATCGGTCACACCGAGTGCCCGCAGCGTCGGCAGCGTGCGAACGCGCCGCATCTTGTCGGCCTTCACACATGTGCCGCCCGGGTCCATCACCAGCTGTGAGGTCCTGATCTGCGACGGCGGGCGGTTGTACTTCACCCGCAGAAACGCCTTGTCCGAGAAGCGCTTCCATCCGTACGCGTCACCCTCGTCGCCGGCCCGCATCCCGAACGTCATCGTCGACCACTTGCCGTTCGCCGCCTGCTGCACCGCCGCTTTGACGTCGAACTCGGCGTCCTTGGCCGCGCAACCGTCATAGCCGTAGGCGAACGACTGGGTCTTCAGGTGATCGATCCAGAAGTCGGAGTTGTCCTGGCTGTTCCATGTCGTCGACGTGGAGATGTCCTTGGTCCGCCACAGCTGCACCCCGCGCGCGTTACAGGACGCGGACCACACGTTCCGCACCACGAACTCGGCCGACAGGATGGACTTGCCCGCGAACGTCGAGACCGGAATGCGGTAGAACAGCCGCTTGGTGTCGTGCGGCTGGCAGTACGCCCAGCCGCAGTACCCCATACCGGCGTTGGACTCACCGTTGAACTTCCACTGCGGCGACGACGCCCAGTACTTCGACGCCATCGTCCACGCCGACGCCCGCGGCGCGTGCCACTGCGGGTCGATGAACACCGGATACGTGGTGTCCTCGCCCAGCAACACATCCGCATCCGGAGTCAGGACCAGCTCGCCGCTGGACGCGACGTCCACGCCGACCGGCGCCAGCTTTCCCGACTCGCCGGCCGCCGGTTCGCCATCGGCATCCGCCGCGGTGGCCGAGAGCGACTTCGCCGCCGCGGTGCCCGCCGTCGGCTCGGCCCTCGTGCTGGAGTCCCACATCAGCGGCTCGGGCGCCTCGAACACCGCACCCTTGGCCCCCTGATCGATCGCTTCCAACCCGCCTTCGAACGTCTCGCGAACCTCCATGCCGTCCGTGCCCAGCTTCAACCGCAGCTCGGCCAGTTCCTCACTGGCCGCCGCCTCGGCCGACTTGACCACCAGAAGCTGGGTGAACCCGTCCTCCTGCGCGCCCATGCGCAAGTCGACGTCCGGGAGCACGTTCCGGTAGGTCGCCGTCGAGCCGTCCAGTTCCGGGACAGGCAGCTTGCCCGGCCAGGACAGCGCCAGTTCGCGCCCCGCCTTCGTCATCCGCACCAAACGCGCGTCCCCGCCCGCGGAGAACTCCAGCCCGACGGTGGCCACTTTCGGGGCCACGCTCCCCTCCGAGGTCTTCACCAACTCGGTGTCGACCGGCTGCCACTTGCCCTCGACCCGCGCACGCACCGGACGCAGGTACTCACGCGCCTCCAGATTCCCGTCGGGCGTGGCATAGACGTCACGGCTCTCTCCGCGTAGCGACCCGACCTCGACACTCTTGCCCAAGCGTTTCGCCTCGGCCAGAGCATCCTCTGTCGTCGCCAATGCGGGATCGGTTTCCTCCCCCGCCTCGACACCCGTCGGCATCGACCGAGGCGGAGCAGCCGCGGCTGCTGTCGCTGGGATCGCTCCCACGACGGTCGCTACCGCCACCATCCAGGCCAGCGCTGTACCACGTCTACGCGTTCGCGTACGCCCCCGCATGCCCACCCCACAGCAACGACCGAATGAGAAATCCCTTAATCAGGGAGGTCGACATCGGACGCTAAGTGAGAAGTATGTGGAGATCCAGCAGGGGTTATGGGGCATCCGGGACAGGTCACACACGGCGGATGTGACCTAGGACACGGTTGTAGGTTGCAAAATGGCGACTCGATGAACAAATGGCGGGGGAGGAGAGAACTCCCATCCAGGCCCTTGATGCACCGTGCCCTCAATCTGGCTTCTTGGTGTTCCCCTGCCCCTTTCCCGGGTGGTCTCGGGAGTAACTGGGGGCGGCAGCCGAGGCGCTCGTGGCGGTGGAACTCGGTGGGGCCGTACTCGTGGTGGCGGTCGAGGGCTCCCGCGTGCTGCCGGTGACGTCCGCGGTCGAAGTGGCGCTCGGCGAAGCGCTCTTACGCGGGGAGGCCGCACCGGAGGACCCCGGCCGGTCGGCGAGCGTCCCCGGGGAGGACTCCGCACCCGTTGGCGACTCGGAGTCACCGGCCGTGGCGCCGGCCCGCTCCGGCCCGCCCCGCGCCCCGCCCGAGGGCGCCCCGGAGAAGAAGAAAGCGGCGATCACGGCGGCCACCGACACCGCACCCACCGCACCGGCAGCGACCATCACGCGGCGCGAGCGGAGGCCGAGCGGCCGGTGGCGGCCGCGGTGACCCGACCGCTGTGCGGGCACATCGGCCGCCACCGGAGGCAACTGGGCTGTGTCGTCGTAGGCGGTGTCCTGCCAGCCGTGCGCGGCGGCCGGGTCGGCGTATGCGTCGTAGACCAGGGACTGCGGAGCCTGCGGGAGGTACACGTTCGGCGGTCTTCGAGGGTCGCCGTCGCCGCCCTCCGGGTGCGCGCTTCCCTGTTCCGATGGCCTGGACATGACCGTGGATTCTAGGGACGCATGTGACTCCTGGGACAGCTACCGGCGATAACAGTCCAAACCCGCTCGTCTCACGTGGCGGAAAACACGGCCGCGACCGCGTTACCGGGCCGTAAGCTCCCTGACATGCAGGTGATCCAGTCGACCAAGCTCGCCAACGTCTGTTACGAGATCCGGGGCCCGGTGCTCGAGGAGGCGATGCGGCTTGAGGCGGCCGGGCATCGGATCCTCAAGCTGAACACGGGCAACCCGGCGGCGTTCGGCTTCGAGTGCCCGCCCGAGATCCTCGAGGACATCCTCCGCAACGTGTCGTCGGCCCATGGCTACGGCGACGCGAAGGGCCTGCTGGCCGCACGCCGGGCCGTCGTCATGCACAACCAGACCCTCGGCATCGAGACGGACGTCGAGCACGTCTTCATCGGCAACGGCGTCTCCGAGCTGATCGTGATGGCGATGCAGGGGCTGCTGGACGACGGGGACGAGGTGCTGGTCCCGGCTCCTGACTACCCGCTGTGGACGGCGGCCGTCTCACTCTCCGGCGGTACGGCCGTCCACTACCGCTGCGACGAGCAGTCCGACTGGATGCCCGACCTCGCGGACATCGAACGGAAGGTCACCGACCGCACCAAGGCGATCGTGATCATCAACCCGAACAACCCGACCGGCGCGGTCTACGACGAGGCCGTGCTCAAGGGCCTGACCGACATCGCCCGCCGCCACAATCTGCTGGTCTGCTCCGACGAGATCTACGACAAGATCCTCTACGACGGTGCCACGCACACGCCGACCGCGGCCGTGGCCCCGGATCTGCTGACGCTCACCTTCAACGGCATGTCGAAGGCGTACCGGGTGGCCGGCTACCGGGTCGGCTGGATGTCGATCTCGGGTCCGCGCGCGCACGCCGACTCCTATATCGAGGGTCTGACTATCCTGGCGAACATGCGGCTGTGCGCGAACATGCCGGGGCAGCACGGTGTGGTCGCCGCACTGAGCGGACGCCAGACCATCAACGACCTGGTGCTGCCGGGCGGGCGACTGCGCGAGCAGCGGGACGTGGCGTATGAGCTGCTGACGCAGATTCCGGGCGTGACGTGCGTGAAGCCGAAGGGGGCGCTGTATCTGTTCCCGCGGCTCGACCCCAAGGTGTTCAAGATCAGGGACGACCGGCGGATGGTCCTGGACCTGCTCCGGCGCGAGAAGATCATGGTTGTTCAGGGCACCGGCTTCAACTGGCCCGAGCAGGACCACTTCCGGGTGGTGACGCTGCCGACGGTCGGGGATCTGCGGGATGCGATGGGGCGGATCGGGAACTTCCTGGACGGCTACAGCCAGACCTGACGCTCACGCTGTGTGGATGCGTGATCCGGTTTTGTGAAGCGCTCAACTTTAGACGAAATCTAAGCTAGGATGACTTCTGTCAGAGCACAGGAGGCCATCCATGTACGAACCGATCCGCACCAAGTCGGTCCACAGCTCGATGGCCGGCACGTCCTCGGACTTCCCCCACCGGTCCCGTGAGGAGGAGCTGGACATCCAGCTCGCGGGCCATCTCGCCGCGCTCCTCGCGATCACGGACGAGCTGCGCACGCAAGCGCCGTCCGGCGATCTGGACACGGCTGCCGAACGGCTCGCCGCGCAGGTGACCCGGCTGCGGGGCGGACGTACGCCGGCCCGCGCGGTGGCCTCCCGCGGCGAGCCGAAGCTTGCGGCGCTGCACAGCAGGGCGCATGCCCTTGCCGGGCGGGCGCTGGTCGTCGCGGCGTCCCGTGCCGACACGGCGGCGGCGATTCTGGCCGCCGAGCGTATGGACGCGCACGCTGCCGCGCAGGCCGAGCCGCAGGAACTGACCGGCGTCGGCTGATCCCCCCGGACGGCCCCGGTCCGCGTGCACCCGCAGCGACGCGCGGACCGGGTGCCACATTTTCAGTACTCTGCTGGTATGGAGTACGCGAAGATGCGCGCGATCGCCGAAGAACTCGGAGCCTACGCCGAGCAGCTCGAAGGGGCCTGGTCCGTCGAGATCGGCCCGTCCGGCCCGATACTGGCCATGATGTGCCCGTCGAAGCGCCACGAGGGCACCATTCGCCGCATCTGCAAGCAGTTGGACGCACAGCTTCTCACCACGCACCCTGGTTACGGCTGCGTGCCCGGCCCCGAGATCGAGCACCCCGCGCTCGCTCGCTTGCGCCGCCCCGACGCCGTCGTCATCCCCGAGGACGTCCTCGACGAGGAGGGCCTCGCAGTCGACGCCACTCACGTACTGGCGGCCATCGAGATCGTCTCGCCGTCCAACCCGGACAACGACTACGTCGAGAAGCTCACCGAGTACTCCGCCATGGGCATCGCCCACTACATGATCGTCGACCCGCGCACCGGCACCATCGAGGTGCACTCGGACCCTTGCAAGGACCGCTACAGCCGCAAGGAGCCGTACATCTACGGAGACTCGGTGCCGTTCGGTCCCTGGACGGTGGAGACTTCGGCCTTCCGCCGCTACGGCAAGGCCGGGAACGGTACGGGCTGACGGCAAGCCCCTCCCGTTCCGTACCGGGACCGGCACGACACCCCCCGTTCACCCTCCCCGACGGGGAACGTTGGATTCCGCGAGCACGCTCCGGGCGTGAGACGTATCGCAGGGATCTTCCTCGCGGTCCTGCTGATCGGCGGAGTGGTGGCAGCCGTCGTGGCAGGCCGACAAGGCGAGGACAAGGGCACGGCAACGAAGACCGTGCGCGCGGTGATCGGGTCGGAGAAAGCAGAGTTCTTCGCCGATCCCGAGGTGGTGGACGCCCTTGCCGCCAAGGGCTACACCGTGCAGGCCGAGACCTCCGGGTCCTGGGCCATGGAAGGGCTCAACCTCAAGGGGTACGACCTCGCGCTGCCGTCGAGCCAGGCACCGGCCGTCGAACTGGCCGCGAAGTACAAGGTGCCGGGAACCCTTCCGCGCCCCTTCTACTCCCCCCTCGTCGTCGTGGCGCACAAGAACGCCGCCGAGGTGCTCAAGGCGAACGGGCTCGCCACGCTGGACGAGTCGCACCGAGGCACGCTGAAGATGAGCGCCTACCTGGACGCCGCCCGCGCGGACCGCACCTGGCAGCAGCTCAAGGGCGCCGACAAGTACGGAGAGCTGACGGGCACGCTGTATCTGTCCAGCACCGACCCCGAGACCTCCAACTCCGGCGCCCTCTACCTCGCCGCCGCCTCCTACGTCGAGAACGGCGGAAAGGTCGTCGCCACCGGCACCGAGATCGACCGCACCGCCCCGCTGCTGCACAAGCTGGTCAGTGTGCAGGGCGCCCAGCAGTCCAGCAGTGACGCCGTCTTCCGGGACTTCGTCAGCGGCGCCGGCAACCCGCTCGTCGTGGTCTACGAGTCCCAGGTCGCGTCCCTGCTGACGGAGGGACAGCACCCCGACGACCTGGTCGTCCTCTACCCGGACACCACGGTCAACAGCGACCACACCGTCGTACCGCTCACCGACGACGGCAAGGTCCTCGCCCAACTCCTGTCCACGGACCCGCAGTTGCGCAAGCTGGAGGTCCGGCACGGGTTCCGTCCGCAGGGCGAGGCCACCGAGTTCGCCGCGGACACCACCTACCTCAAGCAGGAACTGACCGGCGTCCGCCAAGCGCCCGTGCCCACCTCCAAGGTGCTGCACGAGCTGGCGCGACGGGCGCGCGGATAAGGGGGGAAGCAGTACATGACCAGCAACGACGAAACGTTCGTCCTCACTCCGCCCGAGCCCGTCGCCGCCGTGCCGCGGGAGAAGGCCGGCGGGCTCGTACCCGTCGACGACAGCGTCCGCAGCGACATGGCGAACAAGGCGTCCGCCTACATCGAAGGGCTCGCCTCCCTCGACGCGCGCTCGCCCGAGTTCGCCGGCAAGGTCGGGGAGATCACCAGCCTCGGCGCGGGCGAGATGCGCAGCGCCGCCGCCCAGTCCAACCGGATGCTGGAGCGCACGGTGCGCAGCCTTCCCGACAAGGGCGGTGACGCCCAGTCGAAGGTGGCGGGCTCGCTCGTCGAGCTGCGGCGGGTGGTGGAGGACCTGGACCCGCGTGACCTGCCCGCGAGCAAGGGCCGCAAGTTCCTGTCCAAGCTGCCGGGCGGCAACAAGCTGCGCGACCACGTCGCCAAGTACGCCTCCTCGCAGAACACGCTCAACAAGATCGTGGGCTCGCTGCGCGGCGGCCAGGACGAACTGCGCCGCGACAACGCCGCGCTGCAGACCGAGCGGGTCCGGCTGTGGGAGACGATGGGCAAGCTCCAGGAGTACGTCGTCCTCACCGAGGCGCTGGACACGGCCGTCGAGCAGCACATCGGCGGGGTGGAAGCCACCGATCCGCAGCAGGCCGACAGCCTCCGTGCCGATGTGCTCTTCCCCGTCCGGCAGAAGCACCAGGACCTGCTCACCCAGCTCGCGGTGTGCGCGCAGGGCTACCTCGCCATGGATGTCGTACGGCGCAACAACGAGGAGCTGATCAAGGGCGTCGACCGGGCCGCCACGACCACCGTCTCGGCCCTGCGCATCTCGGTGATGCTCGCTTCCGCGCTCGACAACCAGAAGAAGGTCGTCGACCAGGTCAACGCGTTGCGCGGCACCACCGAGGACCTCATCCGGGGCAACGCGGAGATGCTCGCCACACAGAGCGGCGAGATCCAGCGCATCGCCGCCGACCCGGCCGTCGGCGCCGAGACGCTGCGCAGCGCCTTCCAGCAGATCTACCGCACCCTGGACGCCATCGACAGCTACAAGGTGCAGGCCACCGAGGCGATGGCGTCGACCGTGGAGTCCCTGACCTCCGAACTGCAGCACGCCAGCGCCTACTTGGAGCGCAGCCGCGCACAGGGCGCGCTCGAAGGAGGGCTCACATGAGACGCCGCACAGCAGCCGTACTCGCCGTCGCGGCCGCCCTGCTGGCCGCGTGCACCCCGCAGCAGGACACCCCGCCGGAGCAGAGCGACGCCCCCCAGCCCGGCACCCTCCGCGTCCTCGCCTCCAGCGAGCTGAGTGACATGACACCGGTCCTCGAACAGGTCGAGAAAGACACCGGCATCAAGGTCCGGCCGACGTACATGGGCACCCTGGACGCGGTGGACCTGGTGGCGAAGGGCAAGGCCGACAAGGCGTACGACGCGCTGTGGCTGTCCTCCAACGACTATCTGCGGCTACGGCCCGACGCGGCGAAGAAGGTCGTGTTGGAGACGCCGGTCATGTCCAGCCCGGTGGCCATCGGCGTGCAGCCCGCGACCGTCAAGGAGCTCGGCTGGAAGCCCGAGGACGTCACCTGGTCCCAGGTCGAGCAGGCCGTGCAGGACGGGAAACTGACGTACGGCATGACCGACCCGGCCCGCTCCAACTCCGGCTTCTCGACGCTCGTCTCCGTCGCCTCCGCGCTCTCCGGCGCCCAGTCCGCCCTCACCGACGCGGATGTCACCAAGGCGACCCCGCGGCTGAAGGAGTTCTTCAAGGGGCAGAAGCTGACATTGGGTTCGTCGGGCTGGCTGGCGGCGGCCTACGAACGGCGCGGGAACGTCGACGCGCTCCTGAACTACGAGTCCGTCCTCAAGGGCATCCCGGGCCTGACCGTGATCCGCCCGCGCGACGGCGTGGTCACGGCCGACTACCCCCTCTCCTCCCTCGCCGCCACGAACGCCGAGACCCGCGACGACGTCCGCCGCCTCACCGAGGCCCTGCGCACGCCGGAGACCCAGCGCGCGATCACCGAGCGCACCCACCGCCGTCCCGTCGTCGCCGACGTGCGGCCCGCGGCCGGACTCGACACCGACCGGCGCCGCGAACTGCCCTTCCCCGGCAGCCAGTCCGTCGCCGACGGCCTCCTCGACTCGTACGAGAACGAACTGCGCCGCCCGTCCCGGACCGTCTACGTCCTCGACACCTCCGGCTCCATGGAGGGCGACCGGCTCGCCGACCTCAATCAGGCCCTCACAGCCCTCACCGGCAACTTCCGGGACCGCGAAGAAGTCACCCTCATGCCCTTCGGCTCCGCCGTGAAGAGCGTGCGCACCCACGTCGTCGACCCGGCCGACCCGCAGACCGGCCTCGACGGGATCCGCCAGGACACCGCGGCACTCACCGCCGAGGGCGACACCGCGATCTTCACCTCGCTGGAGAAGGCATACGACCACCTCGGCACCGACCGCGACACGTTCACGTCGATCGTGCTGATGACGGACGGCGAGAACACGACCGGCGCGAAAGCCTCCGAGTTCGACGCCTTCTACGCCGGGCTCGACCGGGACAGCAAGGAGATCCCCGTCTTCCCCATCCTCTTCGGCGACTCCGACCGCTCAGAACTGGAACACATCGCCGAACTGACCGGCGGCCGCCTCTTCGACGCCCAGCAGGGCTCACTGGACGGCGCCTTCGAGGAGATCCGTGGCTACCAGTAGATTCCTCGGATACCTGGAGTCCCGCAAGAACATCGCGGGCAGCGCATGCGGACTGGTCGGCGTGGTGCTGACCTTCACCGGGGTGGCAGGCCCGTACTGGCCGGTGGTCGTCGCCGGCCTGTACGGCGCGGGCGCGCTGATCGCCCCACCGGAGCGTCCGCCCCTGCCGGACTTCCCGGACCCGTCGGCCCAGCTGGACGAACTACGCCAGGACTTCGACAAACTCCGCGGCTACCTCACGGACATCGACCTGTCGGTCACAGCCGCGGCCCGCCTCCGCGAACTGACCGAGCTGCTCACCGCCCTGCTGGACCACGGCTGGAGCAAGGAGCTGCTCGCCCACGACCCGGAGGCCGTCCACGCCCTCTCCCGGATAGTCCGCCGCGACCTCCCCGAGGCCGCGGACACCTTCGCCCGAACCCGCTGGTGGACCCGGATGTCCCCCGGCACCGAATCCCCCGAACTCCACCTGGAACGCCAACTGGGCTTCCTGAAGAAGGAGGCCCAGGGCTTGGCGGCAACGTTGCGAGAAGCGGAGGCAAGGCGCCAGGAAACCCACACCCGCTACTTGGAGGGTCGTTCAGAACAACCCCCTTAGGGGCGCGGGGAACTGCGCGACCAGCCCCCACGCACCCGCACCCGCCAACGGCGAAGGGGAGCCTCAGCCCAGCCGCTCCACCAACGCCCGGTACTCGTCCCACAGCTCCTTCGGCGTGTGCTCACCGAAGGTATTCAGGTGCTCCGGGACCAGCGCAGCCTCCTCACGCCAGACCTCCTTGTCCACGGTGAGCAGGAACTCCAGCTCGTCGTCGCCCAGTTCCAGCCCATCCGTGTCGAGCGCCGCAGACGTCGGAAGCACACCGATCGGCGTCTCCACACCCTCCGCCTTGCCCTCCAGCCGCTCCACGATCCACTTCAGCACGCGGCTGTTCTCACCGAAGCCGGGCCAGACGAACTTGCCCTCGTCGTTCTTGCGGAACCAGTTGACGTAGTAGATCTTCGGCAGCTTGGCCGGGTCCTTGTCCTTGGCGACCTCGACCCAGTGCCCCATGTAGTCGCCCATGTTGTAGCCGCAGAACGGCAGCATGGCGAAGGGATCCCGCCGCAGCTCACCGACCTTGCCCTCGGCGGCGGCGGTCTTCTCGCTGGCGACATTCGCGCCGAGGAAGACTCCGTGGTTCCAGTCGAAGGACTCCGTCACCAGCGGTACGGCCGTGGCGCGCCGCCCGCCGAAGAGGATCGCGGAGATCGGCACGCCCTTGGGGTCCTCCCACTCGGGCGCGATGATCGGGCACTGCGAGGCGGGGACGGTGAAGCGGGCGTTGGGGTGAGCGGCGGGCTCCGAGGACTCCGGCGTCCAGTCCCGGCCCTTCCAGTCCGTGAGGTGGGCCGGGGTCTCCTCCGTCATGCCCTCCCACCAGATGTCGTTGTCGTCGGTCAGGGCGACGTTGGTGAAGACGGAGTTGCCCCACAGCGTCTTCATCGCGTTGGCGTTGGTGTGCTCACCGGTGCCGGGCGCGACGCCGAAGAAACCGGCCTCGGGGTTGATGGCGTACAGCCGTCCGTCCTCGCCGAACCGCATCCACGCGATGTCGTCGCCGATCGTCTCGACCGTCCAGCCGGAGATCGTCGGCTCCAGCATGGCGAGGTTGGTCTTGCCACAGGCGCTCGGGAAGGCCGCCGCGACGTACTTGGACTCACCCTGCGGCGGCGTGAGCTTGAGGATCAGCATGTGCTCGGCGAGCCAGCCCTCGTCGCGGGCCATGACGGAGGCGATGCGCAGGGCGTAGCACTTCTTGCCGAGCAGGGCGTTGCCGCCGTAGCCGGAGCCGTAGGACCAGATCTCGCGGGACTCCGGGAAGTGGGAGATGTACTTGGTCTGGTTGCACGGCCAGGCCACGTCCGCCTCCCCCTCGGCCAGCGGGGCGCCCAGCGAGTGGACTGCCTTCACGAAGAAGCCCTCGGAGCCCAGCTCGTCGAGGACCGGCTGCCCCATCCGGGTCATCGTGCGCATGGAGACGGCGACGTACGCCGAATCGGTGATCTCGACGCCGATCGCGGACAGCGGCGAGCCCAGCGGGCCCATGCAGAAGGGCACGACGTACATGGTCCGGCCGCGCATGGAGCCGCGGAACAGGCCCTTCGCGCCGGCGAAGATGTCCCGCATCTCGGCGGGGGCCTTCCAGTGGTTGGTCGGGCCCGCGTCCTCTTCCTTCTCGGAGCAGATGAAGGTGCGGTCCTCGACCCGGGCGACATCGGTCGGGTCGGAGGCCGCGTAGTACGAGTTGGGGCGCTTGATCGGGTCGAGCCTCTTGAAGGTGCCCTTGGCCACGAGCTCCTCGCACAGTCGCTCGTACTCGGCTTCGGATCCGTCACACCAGACCACGCTGTCCGGCTGCGTCAGTTCAGCGATCTCGTTCACCCACGAGACCAGTTCTTTGTGGTGGGTGGGAACGACGGGGGGAGCCGCGATGTCGCGCGCCACGATTGCTCCTAGATGAGGGATTTTTGGTTGGAGGCCCCGTGGGGGCTGCGACCCGGATGCATCCCAGCGGATTGGCTGGCGCTCATCCGGTGCCGACCGCACTCATTTGATCATCCGACGGGAGCGCCCATCTGTCCAGAGGGCGTCACAGGTGAGCGGAGTGAGCATCGCCACGCTTGAACCCGTCGCTTTGCGTGCACGTTGGGTTCAACAAACCGTCTCTTTGCGTGACCATGCACACGGGAGGCGCCAACTCCCCTGAGACGATGGCCACTCTGTGCCGGTCGTCCAGGCAGACTGATACGTAACTTACGGTTACGTAGGTACGATGCCTGCATGACTGCGTCCGCCTCCGACGCGCCCCTGGACACGCCGGCCGACGGCCGCCGTCCTCACGCGCTCGCACTGCCGCATCCAATTAAGCCCAAGCTACGTGGCTGGTTGCATCTCGGCATGTTTCCGGCCGTACTCATCGCGGGCCTGGTGCTCACCGCCCTCGCCGACTCACCGAGAGGCCGCATCGCCTGCGGCATCTACGTCCTGACGGCCTGCCTGCTGTTCGGAGTCAGCGCGCTGTACCACCGGGGCAACTGGAGCCCCCGAATGGACGGCATCCTGCGACGGCTGGATCACGCCAACATCTTCCTGATCATCGCCGGCACCTACACGCCGCTGACGATGCTCCTGCTGCCCGGAGCCAAGGGGCAGGTGCTGCTGTGGGGCATCTGGGGAGCCGCACTCGCGGGCATCCTCTTCCGGGTGTTCTGGGTCGGCGCCCCGCGCTGGCTCTACACGCCCTGTTACATCGCGATGGGCTGGGCGGCCGTCTTCTTCCTCCCGGACTTCATGCGCGCCGGCGGTATCGCCGTACTGGTCCTGGTGATCGTGGGCGGCCTCCTCTACAGCGCGGGCGGCGTGATCTACGGCATCAAGCGCCCCAACCCGTCACCGCGGTGGTTCGGCTTCCACGAGGTCTTCCACTCCTTCACGCTGGCGGCGTTCGTCGTGCACTACGTGGGGATCTCGATGGTGGCGTACCAGCACGCGTAGCCCTTCGGGGAGCTCATCGCAGTGGCCGCGGCTTCAAGCCGCGGCCATTTTTCATGCCCACACATCGGGTACATGGAAAGCGACACATTGACAGCTATCTCCTTTTGAGGGTTACTCTCAATTCATGGCTACTGTCACCCCGGTTCCAGGCCCGCGTCGCTGGACTCCGGCTACGGGAGCCACCCCGCCCATGGCCGTTCCCCGGGAAAATGGCCGACAATGACCTCCATGACGGCCGCACGTACCTCCACCTCCGCCGACCGCCCCCAGCCGGGGCTCCGCGAGCGGAAGAAGACCAAGACCCGGATGGCGATCCGCACGGCGACGTACGAGCTGATCAAGGAGCAGGGGTACGACGCCACCACGATCGAGCAGATCGCCGACCGAGCCGAGGTCTCGCCGTCGACCGTCTTCCGCTACTTCCCGACCAAGGAGGACATCGTCCTCACGGACGAGTACGACCCACTGATCGAGGAGGAGCTGCGGCGGCGGCCCGCGGACGAGCCCTGGCCGGACTCGCTGCGGTATGCGCTGAAGACGGGCATCGTCCTCGCCATGGCCGAGGAGCCCGAGGTGACCCGGCTGCGGTCGCATCTGATGGTCCAGGTGCCGGCCGTGCGCTCCCGGATGATCGAGAGCACGTCCATCACCGCCGAGCTGCTGCGCCGGGTCATCGCGGAGCGCACCGGCCGCGCCGCCGACGATCTGGAGGTGCGCGTCTACGCGATGTCCCTGATCGGCGGGCTGACGGAGGTCTCGCTGTACTGGGCGGAGAACGACTTCGAGGACGAACTCGAAAACCTGGTCGACCGCGCGATGGACGTCATCGAGCACGGCCTCCCCCCGAAAAACGCCTGAGGCCACCCGCCTCCCGCGTGCCATCCTGGCCAGGTGAACGGTCCCGAGATCCACGTCGAATTCACCCCCGGACTGGCCCTGTTCGTCCCGCAGGCCCGACGCCGCGGCGCCACCCCGGTGGCCACCGACAGCGTCTCCACCCTCGGCCATGTCGTCGAGTCCCTCGGCGTCCCGCTGACCGAGGTCGGCGCACTCGTCGTGGACGGCCGCGAGGTCCCGGTGTCGTACGTCCCGAAGGCCGGCGACTCGGTGCGGGTCCTGCCCGTCGAGCGCCCCCAGCAGGTTCCCGGCGCTCCCCTGCGCTTCCTCCTCGACGTCCATCTCGGCACCCTCGCCCGCCGGCTCCGCCTGCTCGGCGTGGACACGGCGTACGAGTCGACGGACATCGGCGACGCGGCGCTGGCGGCGCGCTCGGCCGCCGAGAAGCGGGTCATGCTGAGCCGTGACCGGGGTCTGCTGCGGCGCCGCGAACTCTGGGCCGGCGGCTACGTCTACAGCACCCGCCCCGACGAACAACTCCACGACGTCCTCGACCGGTTCCGCCCCGAGCTGCGCCCCTGGACCCGCTGCACCGCCTGCAACGGCCTGCTGAAGGAGGCCACCAAGGCCGAGGTCGCGGACCAGCTGCAGCACGGGACGCACCGGACGTACGACGTCTTCGCCCAGTGCGAGGAGTGCGGGCGTGCCTACTGGAAGGGCGCGCACCACGAACAGCTGGAAGCCATCGTGGAGCGCGCCCTCGCGGAGTTCCCCAGCGCTTCCTGACGTCGGCTTCTTCTTCTCGTGCGTGCCCACGACCACACGGACGCCCGGAACGCTCCGCCGCCCGCACTCCGCATCGCAACACCCGGATGCCATTCCTCCCCGGCGTGAACGCCGGGGCGTCCTCGCAAGAAACAGGAAATATGCTCCTCTGCTCCCGTTTCAGCCGTTCAGCGTGGTGCGCAACCGCTCCGGGTCGGTCGTCGGGGCGTCACACGTGAAGTTACGGCAGACGTACGCCGTTGGTTCACCCTGGACGAGCGGCCGGTCGGCCAGCAGCGGAAGCTCATCACTCTCCGGAGTCCCCACGGCGACGACCGCGCCCGGGGCGGTGCCGAGAAGCGCCGTACGGTGCAAGGCTTTTGTCGCCTTGTCATCGAGGGACGGCCCCACGATCGCGACCTCCTTCGGCCCGTCGAGCAGCGCCTCGGCGACGGCGAGCCCCCACCCGACGAACCGCGGCACCCGCGGCCCCAGCGCCTTGACGACCCCCAACGCCCGCTCGGCGGCCGTGCGATGGGGCTCGGCACCCGTCTGCGCGGCGTAGCTCAGCAGGGCCCCGGCGGCAGCGGTCCAGCCGGAGGGAGCGGCGTTGTCGGTCGGATCCTGCGGACGGCGGATCAACTGCTCGGCGTCGGAGGCGGTGTCGAAGAGCGCGCCGGACTCCGCGTCGACGAACCGGGCGAGGACATGATCGAGCAGGAACCCGGCGAACTCCAGCCAGACCCCCTCCCCCGTGACGGACGCGAGCGCGAGGAACCCCTCGGCAACGTCCGCATAGTCCTCCAGCACCCCCGCGTTCGCCCCGACCTGCCCGTCCTTGCTGGTACGGGCGATCTGCGCATGGTCGTCCAGATGCAGTCGTACGAGGAGATCGGCGGCGCCGACCGCGGCCTCGACCAGATCGGGGCGGTCGAAGTAGGCGCCGGTCTCGGCGAGCGCGGCGATCGCGAGCCCGTTCCAGGCGGCGACCACCTTGTCGTCGCGGCCGGGGGCGGGGCGGGCGGCGCGGGCGTCCAGGAGCCGCCGCTTGACGGACTCCACCTTCTCCGCGTCGAACACGCCCTCGCGCTGCGGGAGTTGAAGCACCGAGGAGCCCTCCTCGAAGGTGCCCTCCTCGGTCACGCCGAAGTATTCGGCGGCGAGTTCGGCGTCGTCACCGAGGACGTCACGAAGCTGCTCCGGCGTCCAGACGTAGTAGGCCCCCTCGACATGCTTGCCGCTCCCGTCGTCGCTGTCGGCGTCGAGCGCGGAGGCGAACCCGCCTTCGGTGGTGCGGAGTTCGCGCACCATGAAGTCGGCGGTCTCCAGGGCGACGCGCCGGGCCAGGTCGGAGCCGGTGGCACGCCAGAGGTGGGCGTAGACGCGGCAGAGCAGGGCGTTGTCGTACAGCATCTTTTCGAAGTGGGGCACGACCCACTCGCGGTCGACGGAGTACCGGGCGAAGCCGCCGCCGAGCTGGTCGTAGATGCCGCCTCGCGCCATCCGCTCACAGGTGTCTGCGGCCATCTGCAGCGCGCCCTCCGACCCGGTGCGCGCCGCATGCCGCAGCAGGAACTCGATGACCATGGACGGCGGAAACTTCGGCGCACCGCCGAACCCGCCGCGCTGGGCGTCGTACTCACGGGTGAGGCCGAGGAGAGCCCGCGCGAGCTCTTCCTCACCCGGCGCCTCAGGACCACCGTAGGAGATCTCCCGCCCGGCGAGATCCCGCACGATCTTCCCCGCGACCTCGGCCACCTCCTCCCGCCGGTCCGTCCACGCGCTGCGCACACCCTCCAGCACCTGCCGGAACGACGGCATCCCGTGCCGCGGCGCCGGCGGGAAGTAGGTCCCGAAGTAGAACGGCTCGGCATCCGGCGTGAGAAACACGGTCATGGGCCAGCCGCCCTGACCGGTGGCCGCCTGGACGGCCTCCATGTAGACGGCGTCGACATCGGGGCGTTCCTCGCGGTCGACCTTGATGTTGACGAAGTGGGCGTTGAGGTAGTCGGCGGTGGTCTGGTCCTCGAAGGACTCGTGCGCCATGACGTGGCACCAGTGGCAGCTGCTGTAGCCGACGCTCAACAGGACCGGTTTGCCGCTCTTCCTGGCCTCGTCGAAGGCCTCGGTCGACCAGGGCCACCAGTCGACGGGGTTCTCGGCGTGCTGGAGGAGATAGGGGGACGTCTCTTGGGCCAGTCGGTTCGGCATGTGGTCCATCCTGCCGCAGTACCCGGGGAACGCCGGACAGCACACAACCTGAGCTTGATCTCCCGGCCCCCTCCCCTTGGAGCCCGGTCCGCAGCACACTTGACCAAGAACCATTGCCGCCGGAGGGGGACATGACATGCGGGACAGCCACCGGGCGGATGCCGAGCGGCTGTTGGCCCGGGCCGTGGAGGAAGAGGTACGGCGTTCGGGCGGCCGTACCGACGGTCAGGTGCTGTTGTCGCGGGCGCGCGCGGAACTGGACGCCATGGCGCAGAAGGCCGCGGAGGAGTACGAGGCCTACACGCGTGCGCTGGACGAGGCCGAGGCCGGGCAGATCGGGTTCGGGAAGCGGTATGCGCGTGAGGGCGGCGGTACGCCGCTGATGGTGGCCGGGGTCGCCGCGGTCGCCGCCGCGGTGGCCGACCTGGCGCTCGGCACGGACGCGGGGACGGCGGTGGGCGCGGGTGTGGCCGTGGGTGTCGTCGGCGCGGCGGCCACCGTCGTGAAGGTCGCCGGGTCGCATCTGCCTGCCGCGCATCGTCGCGCGGGTGAGGTCGGCCAGCCGGGCGGGCCCGAGCAGCTGCGGCTGCAGTGGCTGACGGCGCTGGAGGTGCGCGGTATCCGTCCGTGGCTCGATCAGCAGCGGGTGATCACCGCGTCCACGGGACCGAAGAAGAAGGGGCCGCAGCTGCGCGGCACGGACAAGAGCGCGGCGGCACGCGGGCGCAGTGTGCTGGAGCAGTCCTTCGGGCAACTGCCGGAGCCGGACGGTCCGTTCGCGGGCCGGCGGGCGGAGATGGCGCGGATCCGGCAGTGGGTGCAGGCGGCCCGCGCGAGTACCCAGACCCGGCCGACGGTGGTCGTGCTGCACGGGGCGCCCGGCAGCGGCCGTAGCGCACTCGCGATCCGTGCGGCGCACGACCTGAAGGACCAGTTCCGCGGGGCGTGCGTGGTGGATCTGCGGGGCGACAGCCCGGAGGAGTCGCCGCTGTCCACGCGGGACGCCCTGCTGCATCTGCTGAATCGTCTCGGCGCGCCGCGCGAGCAGCTGCTGTTCCGCGAGCGCTCCTCCCCCGACCAGCACCTGAAGCGGCTGACCGAGCTGTACCACCAGCATCTGACGGGCCTGCCCGTCACCGTCGTACTCGATGACGCCTCCGACCCCGAGCAGGTCCGCACGCTGGTCCCGGAGCGCTCCGACAGCCTGGTCCTGGTCACCGCCCGCACGTCCCTCGACCTGCCCGCGGACCTGCCGGCCTGGGTGCATCAGCTGCCGGTCCAGGCGCTGGACGCGGCGGGCGCGGAGGAGTTGCTGGGCGCGACGGCGCAGGACGCCTCGGGTCCGTACGACGCCGAATCCGCCGACCAGGTCCGGGAGTTGTGCGGCGGGCTGCCGCTCGCGCTGCGGATCGCGGGCTCCTCGCTCGGCCCGCGCTCACCGCGCCGGCTGGCGGCGGACCTGGGGGCGTACGGCCCGGTGGAACCGGTCGAGCGCGTGCTGTGGCTGCGCTACACCGACCAGCCCGAGATGGCGCGCAGGCTTCTGCGCCGGCTGGCGCTGGCGGGCCGTGCCTCGCTGGGCGCGGCGGCGGCAGCGGCACTGCTGGCCACGGACGAGGCGGAGGCGACCCGGCACCTGGTCACCCTCTCCGACGCGGGCCTCATCGACCATGTACGCGGCAACCGCTACCGCCTGCACGACCTGGTCCGCGCCTTCGCCCAGGCCCGGCTCCTCGACGAGGAGGAACCCGCCGAGCGTACGGCGGCGCAGGAACGGCTGATCGTCAACTACGCCGACCTCGCCGACTCGGTACTGCGCCTGGTCGACGGCAACATGTCGACCCGCTCGGACCGCTTCAGCCCGCACGGTTTCACCTCCCTCGACGACGCGCTGCGCTGGCTGGACGACGAGTCGAGCTTCATCACGGCGGCGCTGCGGCACGCGGAAGGCGTCAACCAGGCGGCGGTGCTCAATCTGCTGGGCGCGCTGTGCGACTACTGCCTGCTGCGCGGTGACCTCTACCGCCTGGGCGAGATCAGCGAGCTGGCGCAGGCCGTCGACCAGGGCCTGCTGGTCCGCTCGGTGCAGTGGCGTACGGGCATCGCGGCCCGTCAGCTGGGCGAGCTGGACAAGGCGCGCACCACCCTCGCCTCGGTGGTCGACCTGTACATGGAGGCGCATCACGACGCGGGCGCGGCCCGCGCGCTCTGCTCGCTCGGCATCACGCTCCACCATCAGGGCAACCTGATCGAGGCCGCGGCGAAACTCCAGGAGGCCCTGGATCTCCAGGCGTCTGTCGAGCTGGCGACGGACCGGGCCTGGACGATGCACGCGCTGGCGGCGGTGGAACGGGACCGGGCACATCTGTCCCAGGCCCTGGAGCTGCTGAACGAGTCCCTCGTCCTGCACCGCGCGGGCGAGTCCGTGCACGGCGAGGCGTGGGCCCACTTCCAGCTCGGCCAGCTGGCGCTGCGCATGGGCGACGTACCGCGCGCGGAGTCGGAACTCTCCACGGCCCTCGATCTCTACGGCCGCACCCGCGACGCCCGCGGCGAGGCCTGGGCCCTGACCCAGCTGGCCCGCGCCCGTCTCGTCGCCGGCGACCCGTCGCAGGCGGTGGACCGGCTCCGCCAGGCGGCGGCCCGGCACCGCGACAACGAGGACGCCCGGGGCGAGGCCTGGTCGGTGTACTACCTCGGCCAGGCCCTGGAGGAGACCGGCAACCTGGACATCGCGGTCCGCGAACTGGAGCGCTCCCGGACGATGTTCTCCCGGATGCGGGACGTGTACGGGCTCGCCTGCGCCCGGCACCACTCGGCGCGGGCCACCCGGGATCAGCGGGCCGCGCAGACGGGGTCGCTCAGGAACTCGGGGTTCGCCCGTCAGCTGCTGGTGGACGCCCGCGCCGACTTCCAGCGCATCGGGGTGGCACACGGGGAGGCGTGGACCTGCCTGGAGCTGGCGGTGGTGGACGCGGGCAACACCCGTGCCCAGCAGGCGCTGGCGTTGTGCGACGAGGCGGTCGGGCTGTTCACGTCGTACGGCGACCGCCGCGGCGAGGACTGGGCCCGCTTCCTGCGCTGCACGCTCCTGCCGTACGCCGCCCCGGGCGGGGTGGAGGTCGGGACGGCTGTGGCTCAGCAGGAGCTGGCACAACTGTCCCACTCGGGCCACCCGGCCCGGGACGAGAAACTGGACGACTATGTGGAGGCGTACGGGCTGTTGCTGGAGCGGGGCGTGAACCTCGAAGCCGGGTGGCAGGCCTGGCGGCTGGGGATGGTGCCGGGGAGGCATGCGCGGGAGGTGATGGGGGTGGCTGTGGCAGCGGCGGGACGGGGGTGAGGAGCTCTCCGCGCCCCAAAGGGGCGCGGGGAACTGCGCGACCAGCCACGACGGACCGGCAGACGATCGACGGCCCATCTCGGCACTCCGCGGAGCGCCACGTCAGCCTTGCTGCCTGGCCTTGGGGTCGGCCGAGGAGGTCTCCGGCGTCCCCGCCTCCTCGGACTCCTTGAAGTCGACCCTGCCCATGTGGCGGTTCATCGACTTCATCAGACCCCACACGGCCAGAGCCATCACCGCGAAGACGATGAACCCGAGGACGCCGGGGGTCACCTTGTCCTCGTCCACCTCCTTCGCGAGGGTGGCGAGCTGTGTCATTGCCAGGCTTGCGCTTGCGCTCATGTCAGGCATTGTCGCGGATGCCCGCGAAGAGGTCGTCCTCGGGGAGGGAGGTATCGACGAGGGACTTCGCGAGCTCGTACTCCTCCGTCGGCCAGACCTCCTTCTGGAGCTCCAGCGGCACCTTGAACCAGCCGCCGTCGGGGTCGATCTGCGTGGCGTGGGCGATCAGGGCCTTGTCGCGGATCTCGTAGAAGTCACCGCACGGGACATGCGTGGTGAGCGTGCGCTGCTTCATGCCGAACTCGTCCCAGCGCTTGAGCCAGTCGCCGTAGGGCGACTCCATGCCGCGGTCGAGCATGGCCTGGTGCAGCGCCTCGGTGCGGGGGCGGTTGAAGCCCTGGTTGTAGTAGAGCTTCTGCGGCTGGTACGCCGGGCCGAACTCCTGCTCCGGGTACTTCTCGGCGTCCCCCGCGCCCTCGAACGCCACCATCGAGATCTTGTGGGTCATGATGTGGTCGGGGTGCGGATAGCCGCCGTTCTCGTCGTACGTCGTGATGACCTGCGGACGGAACGAGCGGATCTGCTTCACCAGCTCACCGGCTGCCTTGTCGACGTCCTCCAGGGCGAAACAGCCCTCGGGAAGGGGCGGCAGCGGGTCGCCCTCGGGCAGGCCGGAGTCGACGAAGCCGAGCCATTCCTGCTTCACGCCGAGGATCTCCCGGGCCTCGTCCATCTCCTTCTTGCGTACCTCGTGGATGTGCTCCTCGATGTACTTGTCCCCCTGGAGCTTCGGATTGAGGATGGAGCCGCGCTCCCCGCCCGTGCAGGTCACCACCAGCACGTCCACCCCCTCGGACACGTACTTCGCCATCGTGGCCGCACCCTTGCTCGACTCGTCGTCGGGGTGGGCGTGGACGGCCATCAGTCGCAGCTGGTCAGTCAAGACTCAATCCTCGTCAAGTCGGCGCCCGGTGTGGGAGGGCGCGATCGGCGGCTTCTATAGTGACCGACGCGGGGGGCGAAAAATTCCGGCGCTCCGGTCCCGGAGCCCCTCGCGGGACTTTTGTCCCGTCCCCTGCCGAGAGGACGATCATGAGTACGGCGAGCACGCGGCTGCCCGAGGGCCGTTACGGCCGCTCCTCGGACGAGCGTGCCGACGGCAGGCTCAGGGTCGCCGCCATCGTGCTCGGGGTGGTGCTGGTCGCCCTGATCGGGTATTTCGCCTATTACTACATCGGCCAGAACAAGATCAGTGCTGAAGTGATCGAGTTCGAGCAGTCGAAGAACTCGGTGCAGGTTCATCTGGAGGTCCGTAAGGACGCCGATGCCAACGGCTACTGCACGGTGCGCTCCCAGGCGGAGAACGGCGCCGAGGTCGGCCGGGCGGACTTCCACTTCGACGGGGACGCCACACGCATCGACAAGGTCGTCACGCTCCGTACCACCTCGCCGGGCACCACGGCTGAGCTGCTGGGCTGCCACGCCGACTGAGGTCAGCCGGAATACGTAGCGGCTGACCTGCGTTGACGTGATTCTGATGGCTTATGTCCTCCCCCTTCCGCCGCTGAATTGTTAGGCTCGTGGTTTCGCCCATCCGTGAAGGAACATTCTTCTGGGTAGGGCGATGCTTTGTATCCCAGTACCGACGAGGAGCACCTGTGACCCAGACCAGCGAGAACGTCACCTGGCTGACCCAGGAGGCGTACAACCAGCTCAAGGCAGAGCTGGAGTACCTGTCTGGTCCTGCGCGCACGGAGATCGCCGCCAAGATCGCCGCCGCGCGCGAGGAGGGCGACCTGCGTGAGAACGGCGGGTACCACGCGGCCAAGGAGGAGCAGGGCAAGCAGGAGCTCCGTGTGCGCCAGCTGACCCAGCTCCTGGAGAACGCCAAGGTCGGCGAGGCACCGACCTCGGCGGACGGTGCGGTGGCGCCCGGCATGGTCGTCACGATCGCCTTCGACGGCGACGAAGACGACACGACGACCTTCCTGCTTGCCTCGCGCGAGTACGCCAGTTCCGACATCGAGACGTACTCCCCGCAGTCCCCGCTGGGTTCCGGCGTGATCGGCCACAAGGTCGGCGAAGATGCGGAGTACGAGCTGCCGAACGGCAAGAAGGCCTCCGTGACGATCCTCAAGGCCGAGCCGTACAGCGGCTGACCCGGCCGGATCGCCCCCTTCAGGACCGGATTTTCGACGAGCCCCCGGCTGCCCTGCGGCGCCGGGGGCCTTGTCGTCAGGCCGTGGCCGAGCGGTACTTGCGCACCGCCAGCGTCCGGAAGACGACGATGATCAGGACCGAGTAGATCAGCGACGCCCACACCGGGTGCTGCATGGGCCAGGCGTCCGAGGTGGAGACCCCGGGGTTGCCGAAGAGTTCTCGGCAGGCCTGGACCGTGGCGCTGAAGGGGTTCCAGTCGGCCACGTGCTGCAGCCAGGGCGTCAGCCTGCTGGAGTCCACGAACGCGTTCGAGATGAACGTGACCGGGAAGAGCCAGATCAGTCCGCCGGAGGTGGCCGCCTCGGGCGTGCTCACGGAGAGGCCGATCAGGGCGCCGATCCAGGTGAACGCGTAGCCGAGCAGGAGCAGCAGCCCGAAGGCCCCGAGCACCTCGCCGATGTTGGTGTGCGTGCGCCAGCCGACCAGCAGGGCGACGATCGCGAGCACGAGCAGCGTGAGCGCCGTCTGCACCAGGTCGGCGAAGGTCCGCCCGGTCAGCACCGCGCCCCGCGCCATGGGCAGGGAGCGGAAGCGGTCGATGAGCCCCTTGTGCATGTCGTCGGCGATGCCCGCCCCCGCGCCCGCGGTGGCGAACGTGACGGTCTGGGCGAAGATGCCGGCCATCAGGAACTCGCGGTAGACACCGGGGTCCGTGGTGCCGCCGATGTTCATGGAGCCGCCGAACACATAGCTGAACATGACCACGAACATGATCGGCTGGATGAGCCCGAAGATCACCATCTCGGGGATCCGGGACATCCGGATCAGATTGCGTTTGCCGACGACCAGCGAGTCCCGGATGGACTGGCCGATGGGGTGGATGGGCGCCGCGACGGGCGCGGCGTCGGTGACGGCGCTCACTTGGCTGTCTCCTTCTTGTGCCGGCGGTCCTTGGGGTCGGCCGCCGTGCCGTCTTCTTCGTCCTTGACCTCTGCCACATGGCCGGTGAGGGACAGGAACACGTCGTCGAGGGTGGGCCGGCGCAGGCCGATGTCGTCGATCTCGATACCGCGGACGTCCAGTTCGCGGATGATCTCGGCAAGGAGCTTGGCGCCGCCGGTGACGGGCACGGTGAGCTGGCGGGTGTGCTCCTCGACGGTGGTCTCGCCCTTGCCGAAGCCGGTGAGCACCTCGACGGCGGTCGCGATGTCGTCGCGCTCGTGCACCACGACCTCGACGCGCTCGCCGCCGGTGCGGGCCTTGAGCTGGTCGGAGGTGCCGCGGGCGATGACATGGCCGTGGTCGACCACCGCGATCTCGTGCGCGAGGTGGTCGGCCTCCTCCAGATACTGGGTGGTCAGCAGCAGCGTCGTACCGCCGGAGACGAGCTGTTTGATGACCTCCCACAGCTGCTGGCGGTTGCGCGGGTCGAGGCCGGTCGTCGGCTCGTCCATGAACATCACGGGCGGCGAGACGACCAGGGCGGCCGCGAGGTCGAGCCGGCGGCGCATGCCTCCGGAGTAGGTCTTCGCGGTCCGGTCGGCGGCGTCCGCGAGATTGAACTGCTCGAGCAGCTCGGCGGCCCGGACCTTCGCGGCCTTGGCCTTCATCTGGTAGAGCTGGCCGACCATCTGCAGGTTCTCGCGGCCGGTCAGGTATTCGTCGACCGCCGCGAACTGGCCGGACAGGCCGATCGAGCGGCGCACGGCGTCGGGGTGCTTGAGCACGTCGATGCCCGCGACGACCGCCGAACCGCTGTCGGGGCGCAGCAGGGTCGTCAGACAGCGGACGGTCGTCGTCTTGCCCGCGCCGTTCGGCCCGAGCAGGCCCAGCACCGTGCCCTCGGGGACATCGAGGTCGACGCCGTCCAGTGCCCTTACATCACCGAAGGTCTTCACCAGGCCTTCGGCATAGATGGCGCCTGGCATGTGAGTTCTCCACGTCGTTGGGGACAGGTCAGGAAATCGTCAGTTCACGTTCTTCGGGAGGACGGGGTCTGCGCCTTCTGTTGCGCCTGTTGGATGACTGACAGACGCCCGGCGAGTGACCCGAGACACACCATAACGCGATGTATCGCGTCTCTCAAGAGGATTGGCTCGGACGAGTGAGCGAACGCTCCGACCTCAGTCGATGACCGTGTAGCCCGCCTCGCGGAGGGCCTGGCCGACCTCGGCGCAGTGCGCCGTGCCCTTCGTCTCCAGATGCAGTTCGACCTCCGCCTCCGTGAGCCCGAGCCGTGGATCGGTCCGTGCGTGGCTCACATCGAGGACGTTAGCGTCCACCACTGACAACACCCCCAGAAGCGTTGCCAGCGCCCCAGGCCGGTCCGTCAACCGCAGCCGTACGGCCAGGTAGCGGCCCTGCGCCGCCATGCCGTGCCGCAGCACGCGCTGCAGCAGCAGCGGGTCCACATTGCCCCCGGACAGCACCGCCACGACCGGGCCCTCGAAGGTCCCGGGATCGCTCAGCAGCGCCGCGACCGGGCTGGCCCCGGCCGGCTCGACGACCAGCTTGGCCCGCTCCAGGCACAGCAGCAGCGCGGTGGCGAGTTCATCCTCGGTGACCGTGCGGACTTCGTCCACCAGATTTCCGATGATCCCGAACGGCACGTCGCCGGGCCGCCCGACCTTGATGCCGTCGGCCATCGTCGCCGGGTTCTCCAACGCCACCGGCCGCCCCGCCGCCAGCGAGGGCGGGTACGCCGCCGCGCCCGCCGCCTGCACGCCCACGATCCGCACGTCGGGACGCAGCGCCTTCACCGCGACCGCGATACCGGCCGCGAGCCCGCCGCCGCCGATACCGACGACGATCGTGCGCACCTCGGGGCACTGCTCCAGGATCTCCAGCCCGACCGTGCCCTGGCCCGCGATGATGTCCGGGTGGTCGAAGGGGTGGATGAACACCGCGCCCGTCTCGGCCGCGTGCCGCTGCGCGGCGGCCAGCGTCTCGTCGACCACCTCACCGTGCAGCCGCACCTCGGCGCCGTACTCCCGGGTGGCGCTGATCTTCGGCAGCGGGGCGCCCTTCGGCATGAACACCGTCGATCTCACCCCGAGCAGCGAGGACGCCAGCGCGACCCCCTGTGCGTGATTGCCCGCGCTCGCGGCGACGACCCCTGCGGCGCGCTCCTCCGGCAGCAGCCCGGCGATACGGACGTACGCGCCGCGCAGCTTGAACGACCCGGTGCGCTGGAGGTTCTCGCACTTGAAGTGCACCGGAGCGCCGACCAGCTGGGTCAGATGCCTGCTGCCCTCCATCGCGGTCACCCGCGCCACACCCGTGAGCATCTTCTGGGCGCCGCGTACGTCGTCGAGGGTGACGGGCCGCAAGGAGTCAGCCGTGCTGTAGCTCATGACTCCAGCATCGCAGTTCACAGCCGTCGGACACCGCTGTGACCAACCTCCGAGACCGGTTTGCGCAGCGCCGGTACGACCTGCCTCTGGGCCGCGTACCCTGTCCCCCAACCCAGCACCCCCTTCATGAAGTGAGCCCCCGGCCATGCCCACAACACCTGAAATGTCGATGGACATGACGACCGTCGGTGACCGCGGTCTCCTGGACGCGCTGCAGCACGAGGTGGCGGTGTTCGCCCGCCGTGCCGAACAGACCCGGCTCGGCGGCGTCGGGCAGGTGCGCAACTCGATGGACCGCGCCGCATACCTGCTGCTCAACCGCCTCGACAAGGAAGGCCCGATGGGCGTCAAGGCACTCGCCGCGAGCATGGGGATCGACTCGTCCACGGTCACCCGGCAGGTGGCCCCGCTCGTCGACACCGGGCTGGTCAAGCGCACCTCGCATCCCGAGGACGGGCGAGCCGTGGTGCTCCAGCTCTCCCCGCGCGGGCTGTCGCGGCTGGAGGAAGTGCGCTCGTCACGGCGTCAGTTGATGGCCGAACTGACACACGACTGGGCGCCGGAGGAGCGGGAGGCGTTCTGCACGCTCCTCACCCGCTTCAACACCGCGCTCTCCGAGCGGATGGCCGCCCACGGCCTGCCGGGCGCGGAGCCCCCGACGGAATCCTGAGCCGCGTACGCGGCTCCCGCCGCACCACGTCCACGCGCGTGCCGCCTGAGTCTTGACCGTGGGGCCACCCCTGGCCTCATATGAGACCGGGGCCAGTCGTCGTACCCGGCTTCGTCCGCCGTACGCGGCCCGGACCCCGTCATTCCTCAGGGGCGGGAGGCGTGGTGCGCAGTCGGCAGGCGTTCCAGGGCGCCCGCCGGGCCCGGGAGTTCGAGGCGTTCGTGGCGGGCGCGGCAGGGCGGCTGCTGCATGCCGCCACACTCCTCACGGCGGAGACCCCGGGCGACAACCCACGCGCGCGACGCCTGCTCACCCTGGCCCTCGCCCACACCTACGCCTCCTGGGACCGGCTGCGCGGCGAGGACCCGTACGACCGCACCCGCCAGTACCTCGCCACCCGTTTCGCCCGCGCGGCCTGGCACCAGTACGGCGGACTCGGCCGCGCCCGCCCGCACCCCGGCAGCCCGCTGGCCCGGCTCTCGCCGCAGGAGCGGTTGATCCTGGTGCTGAGGCTGTACGAGGGGGTCGCCGAGGAGCAGACGGCGGCCCTGCTCGGCCTGTCCGTCGAGCGGGTCCGCGCGATCTGCAACCGCGCGACGACGACGCTGCTGCACCCGCCGCGGGGACCGGCACCGGCCGTGGTGGAAGCGGGGGTGGCTCCGTCATGAACCGGCCCGATCGTGAAGCCCTCGTACGGCAGCTCCTGGAGCAGACCCCGCCACCCGTGCCGCCCGACCTCCATGCGGACGCGGTGCGCCGCGGCGGCCGCATGCTGCGCCGCAGGACAGCGGCCCGCCGGATGCTGTGGCTGCTGCTGTTCGCGGCGTCGGTGGCCTTCCTGGTGTGGGCCCTGACCGCCCGCCCGTGGGTGGAGCCGCCGTCGGAGACGACTCCACCGCTCACGGGCTGGTGACCTGACCTATCGGCCCAGCGCCTGCTGGAGGTCCTCCAGGAGGTCGTCGACGTTCTCGATGCCCACGGAGAGGCGTACGAGATCGGCGGGCACCTCCAGGGCCGAGCCGGCGGCGGACGCGTGCGTCATCCGGCCCGGGTGCTCGATCAGCGACTCGACGCCGCCCAGCGACTCGCCAAGCGTGAACACCTTCGCGCGGTTGCAGACCTCTACGGCCGCCTCCTCGCCGCCCTCGACCTGGAAGGAGACCATGCCGCCGAACGCCCGCATCTGCTTGGCGGCGACCTCGTGACCGGGGTGGTCCTCCAGGCCCGGGTAGAGGACGCGCGTCACGCGCGCGTGCCGGGTCAGCATCTCGGCGACCTTGGTGGCGTTCTCGCTGTGCCGGTCCATGCGCACCGGCAGCGTCTTCGCGCCGCGCAGCACCAGCCACGAGTCGAAGGGCCCGGCGACCGCGCCCATCGCGTTCTGGTGGAACGCCAGCTCGTCGCCCAGGTCGGTGTCGCCGACGATCAGCGCACCCCCGACGACGTCCGAGTGACCGCCCATGTACTTGGTCAGCGAGTGCACGACGACGTCGGCGCCGAGCGACAGCGGCTGCTGCAGATAGGGCGTGGCGAAGGTGTTGTCCACGACGAGCCGAGCGCCCGCGTCATGGGCGATCTGGGCGACGGCGGCGATGTCGGTGATGCCGAGCAGCGGGTTGGAGGGGGTCTCCACCCACACGGCCTTGGTCTTCGGGGTGATCGCGGCTCGTACGGCGGCCGGGTCGCTGGTGTCGGCGACCGACCACTCCACGCCCCATCGGGAGACGACCTTGGCGAAGAGGCGGAACGTGCCGCCGTACGCGTCGTTGGGGATGACCACGTGATCGCCGGGGCTGAGCAGCGTACGCAACAGGCAGTCCTCGGCCGCCAGTCCGGACGCGAACGCGAGGCCTCGGCGTCCGCCCTCCAGGGCGGCGAGGTTCTCCTCCAGGGCGGTCCTGGTCGGGTTTGCGCTGCGGCTGTACTCGTAGCCACCGCGCAGGCCGCCCACGCCGTCCTGCTTGTAGGTCGAGACCTGGTAGATCGGCGGGACGACCGCGCCGGTGAGGGGATCGGCGGTGTTGCCCGCGTGGATCGCGAGGGTCTCGAAGTGCTGACTGATGTGCCTGTCGCTCATGGGAACCGAGCCTAAGCGCTCCGCTGGAAGGCCGTATGAAATCTGCGGGCCGGATGTGGCTGGTCGCGCAGTTCCCCGCGCCCCTGTCGGGGCGCGAAGGACCGCGTTGGCCAATTGTCGGCGGCGTCTGGAACGCTGGAGGCATGGAGATTATCTGGGTCCTGATGGCGCTGGTGCTGCTCGGCTTCGTACTGCTGCCCTTCCTGCGGCGCAGGCGCGGTGTGATCGAGCAGGTCGCGCCGGGCCACCCGGACGCCGCGGACCCCGCGAACTACGGGTTCGTACTGCAGGAGGAGCTGGACATCCGCATGCCCGGCCCCGACCAGGACCTGGTGGACGTCCTGGACGTGGTGCAGCACACGCAGGACTACCGGGCGGCGTCGCAACTCCTCGCGGGCACGGAGGCCGAGGGTGAGCGGCGCTGGCAGCGTGTGCAGGCCTTCGCGGGCGCCGCGTCGCTGGAGCTCACCCAGCGGCCGGGCGGGGTCGGCGAGACGCCGGGCGGGCAGTGGCTGCGGGTGTGGCGGACCGAGTCACCCAAGGACGCGGGCGGCGCGGCGGTGCACGCGGAGTTCCTGGTGCAGCAGGCGTGGCGGACGTCGACGCCCGGCACGGACGAGTTCCGGATCATCATGGAGGAGGCGAAGGCGGCGTGCGGCGATGCCGCGCTGCTGGCTCCCGGTGACCCGATCCCGTACATCGTCGAGCTGTCGGTGGCCCGTGGACTGGCCTACCCCCGGGCGGAGTTCGAGCAGCTCTGGCTGAAGATCCTGGACCGCGCGCCGGCCCACATGGGGGCGCATATCGCCGCCCTGCACTACTGGTGCGAGAAGTGGCACGGCTCGCGCGAGCTGGCGATGTCCTTCGCGGAGGCGGCAGCGGCCCGGGCGCCGCGGGGATCTCTCCTCGCCGCGATGCCGCTCTTCGCGGTCTTCGAGCACCTGCCCGAGGTGAACCTGGTCAGCGGCTTCTACCAGAGCGAGGTCGTGACGAAGGCGGTCCACGGCGCCCTCTTCGCCGTCCACGCGGCCCGCCCCGACGACCCGATGCTGGCCCACGTCCGCCACCTTCTGGTCTTCTTCCTGGTCCGCTCCGAGCGCTGGGCCGAGGCCATGAACCAGCTGATACACGTCGACGGCCATGTGGGCGCCCTGCCCTGGACGCTGTCCACCGACCCGGCGGCCGAGTTCGCGGTGTACCGCGCGCTGGCGGTGGCGGGCTACGAGGCGAACGGCGGCAGCCCGGCGACGCTGCCGCACTGACGGAATTCCCGGGACGTTGCCGGATCGGGGTCGCCGGCCCTTGTGGTGCCCTTGCCCGTCTTGCCCGTCTCAGCCGCCGCCCTCCGCCGGGCCGTCTCGCGCGGTCAGCCCTCCGCGCGGGCGGGCAGCCGCCATCCCGGGCGCGGGAAGTGGCAGGTGTAGCCGTCCGGGTAGCGCTCCAGGTAGTCCTGGTGCTCGGGCTCGGCCTCCCAGAAGGGGCCGACCGGCTCCACCTCGGTGACGACCTTGCCCGGCCACAGTCCGGAGGCGTCCACGTCCGCGATCGTGCCCTCGGCGATCCGCTTCTGCTCGTCGTCCACGTAGTAGATCGCCGAGCGGTAGCTGAGGCCGATGTCGTTGCCCTGGCGGTTCTTGGTGCTCGGGTCGTGGATCTGGAAGAAGAACTCCAGGATCGCGCGGAAGTCGGTCTTCTCGGGGTCGAAAAGGATCTCAATGGCCTCCGCGTGCGTGCCATGGTTGCGGTACGTCGCGTTCGGCACGTCACCCCCGGTGTATCCGACCCGGGTCGCCGTCACGCCCGGGAGCCGGCGGATCAGGTCCTGCATCCCCCAGAAGCATCCGCCCGCCAGCACGGCCCTCTGCGTCTGCGAAGCCATTGCGACCTCCAATATCTGTCAGCTCGGTCACTCGGGCGGCTGCTCGGCTCGCACACCACCGGCATCCCCTGCCCACCCGCCTCAACGCGCGAGAGTTCCCAGCGATTCCGTACCCGTCCGACCGGCCGGGGCCATATCCGACGGGAGAGGACCTCACGGCGCACCTGCGCACGTGACCGAGCGCACTGGCAGAACCCCACCCGGATCTCATCGTGGGGATCGATGCGCTCATGAAAAACCCCATCCCCCCGGCGATTCCGTCCGAGCCGCAGCGGACGCCGAGGCTCCGGCCTACGATCGCTCGCATGCTGCTTCGCCGGATGGTGCGGATGGTGATGGTGCTCGCCGTGGCGCTTGTGACGGCGGTCCAGGGGGGTACGGGGATGGCGCAGGCCGAAGCCGACCGGCCGGTGTCCGACCGGCAGTTGCTGTTCTACAACCACGCCTACGGTGTGCTCGACCGGGAGACCGCCGACGCCGTCGAGCACTCGGCCTATCTTCGGGACTTCGCCAACTTCCAGGTCCGTACGACGACCGGTGCCGGTGGAGTGACCTGGACCGGTCGCTACCTGATGGGGCGCGAGACCTACCTTGAACTGTTCGGGGTGGGCGATCTGCCCGGCCAGGACGGCAACTTCGGCTCCGCCGGGATGGGTGTGTCGACCGAGCGGGCCGGGGATCTGGCGACGGTGACCGAGCGGCTGCGGGAGCAGGGCGTCGCCGAGCCGGTCGAGTTCCGGCAGACGCGTGACTTCGGGGACGGCGTACCGGTGCCGTGGTTCGACGCCCTCTTCACGACGACCGAGTACGACGCCTTCGGCGCCTGGGGGATGGAGTATCTGCCGGAGTACTTCGCCGACCCGCGCAGCAACACCGAGCCGGCCGCCCACCCCGGTGACGTCGGCCGTGAGCGCTATCTGTCCGACGGCTACCGCGACCGTCTGATGCGTGATGTGACCTCGGTCCGGCTCGCGGTCACCGCACGCGATCTCGCCGCCACGGTGCCGCTGCTGCGGGCCGGCGGGTTCGTGGTCGGGCCGGTGGCGGGCGGCGGTGTCCTGGCGAAGGGCGGCGGGACCACGATCCGGATCGACGCCGCCCCGCGCGACCACGTGGGACTGCGGCAGGTCGAGATGTCGCTCAACCGGCCCGTGGGACACCGGCACGAAGAACGCATCGGGCGGTCGACGCTCGCCGTCGGCCCGGGCGCCCGCGCCGTGTGGACCTTCGGCGACGCCGAATAGCGACACCGGGAGTGCGCTGTGCGCCTCAACCCCCGCTCCCGTACGGCCGCGTGATGATCTCCAGGTTGTGGCCGTTCGGGTCGTCGAAGTAGGTGCCGCGGCCACCGTCGTTGTGGTTGATCTCGCCGGGGCGGGTGTGGTGCGGGTCCGCCCAGTGGGTCAGGCCGGCGTTCTGGATGCGGGCGAAGATCGTGTCGAAGTCGTCCTCGGAGACCAGGAACGCGTAGTGCTGCGGCGTGATCTCGCCGGATGTGTCCATGTAGTCGAGCGTCACGCCGTTGGGGATCTCGACGGGGATGAACGGGCCGTACGGCGGGCCGACTTCCAGTCCCAGGATGTCGGCGAGGAACCGGGCCGATGCCTTCTTGTCGTGTGCGGCGACGATGGTGTGGTTCAGCTCGACAGTCATCGTGTGGGCCTCCTCACGCAACCTCACCCATCAACTTACTCCGAGGTCGCGTGCGGTGAGGCTGAGTGCGTCGAGGGCCCAGGAGCAGTGCGGCTCCGGGGCCCTCATCCGTCGGACGGACGTCAGATCGTCGCCGTGTCGATCACGAACCGGTACCGGACGTCGCTCGCCAGCACCCGCTCGTACGCGTCGTTGATCTGGTCCGCGTCAATCAGCTCGATCTCGGCGCCGAAGCCGTGCTCGGCGCAGAAGTCCAGCATTTCCTGGGTCTCGGCGATGCCACCGATCATGGAGCCGGCGAGGGTCTTGCCGCCGCCGATCACCGAGAAGAGGTTGAGCGAGACGGGCTCCTCGGGCGCGCCGACGTTCACGAAGGCGCCTTCGGACTTCAGGAGGGACAGGTACGCGTCCAGGTTCAGCGGGGCCGAGACCGTCGACAGGATGACGTCGAAGGTGCCCTTCAGCTCCTCGAATGTCTTCGGGTCACTGGTGGCGTAGTAGTGGTCGGCGCCCAGCTTCAGGCCGTCCTCCTGCTTGCGCAGCGACTGGGACAGTACGGTCACCTCGGCGCCGAGCGCGTGGGCGATCTTCACGCCCATGTGGCCGAGACCGCCGAAGCCGACGACGGCGACCTTCTTGCCGGGGCCGACGTTCCAGCGCTTGAGCGGGGAGTAGGTGGTGATGCCGGCGCACAGCAGCGGCGCGGCCTCGTCGAGCTTCAGCCCGTCGGGGATGCGGACGACGAAGTTCTCGTCGACGACGACCTGCTCCGAGTAGCCGCCGTAGGTGGGCTCGCCGTCCTTGCCGACGGCGTTGTACGTGCCGACGTGGCCACCGGTGCAGTACTGCTCCAGGCCGGCCTTGCAGTTGTCGCACTCGCGGCAGGAGTCGACCATGCAGCCGACGCCGACACGGTCCCCGACGGCGAACTGGGTGACACCGGGGCCGACCTCGGAGACGATGCCGGCGATCTCGTGGCCGGGCACCATCGGGAAGATGGCCTCGCCCCAGCCCTCGCGGGCCTGGTGGATGTCCGAGTGGCAGATTCCGGCGAACTTGATGTCGATCAGCACATCGAATTCGCGGACCGCGCGCCGCTCGATCGTCGTGCGCTCGAGCGGAGCCTTGGCGGCGGGTGCGGCGTATGCAGCAACAGTGGTCATGCCGGGGTTCTCCTAGCGGGGTATGTGCGCCCGGCTGCCTTCTGACCGGGCACGACGTCCAGCGTGCGGAACGCGGCGACATTCACCCAGGCCACAGTTCTGTGTACGTTCACTGTTCCTACTACTGCTGGAGTCAGGCTCCGGTGCGTACGACCGTGAATACTTGAGGCATGGACGAACAGCCCGAACCCGTGCACGAGACCGGCGGGTCCCTGGACCGGCGTGCCGAGCTCAGTGAGTTCCTACGCACCCGGCGTGCCCGGCTGAAGCCGGAGGACGTCGGGCTGCCGGACTTCGGGCGGCACCGCCGGGTGCCGGGGCTGCGCCGCGAGGAGCTGGCACAGCTGGCCGGGGTGTCCGTGGCGTACTACACGCGCCTGGAGCAGGGCAACGGGCGGAACGTGTCGGCGGAGGTGCTGGACGCGATCGCGCGGGCGCTGCGGCTGAGCGACGCCGAGCATGCGCATCTGACCCACCTGGCGAAGCCCAAGCAGCACAAGAAGAAGCAGGCCACGCGGACGGAGCAGGTACGGCCCGCGCTGGCGCAGCTGCTGGACTCGATCGACGGGGTGCCCGCGTACACCTCGGGCCGGCGTTCGGACATCCTCGCCTGGAACCGGATGGCGGCGGCGGTCTTCGGCAACTGGGCGGAGCTGCCGGTGCAGGAGCGGAACTGGGCACGGCTGGTGTTCCTGCGGCCGGAGTACCGCGATCTGTTCGTGGAGTGGGACCAGAAGGCGTCCGACGTGGTCGCCTATCTGCGCATGGACGCGGGCTGTCACCCGGACGACCCGCGGCTGTCCGCGCTGGTCGGCGAACTCTCTGTCAAGAGCGAGGAGTTCCGGCGGCTGTGGGCCACCCATGACGTCAAGGAGAAGGGCTACGGCGTCAAGCGCCTGCGGCATCCCCTGGTCGGCGAGCTGACCTTGAACTTCGAGTCGTTCCGCCTCTCCGACGGCACGGAACAGACCCTGAACACGTACCACGCGGAGCCGGGGTCACCGTCGGCGGAGGCGCTGCGGCTGCTGGCCAGCTGGGGAGCCGACGCGACGAAGGCGGGTACGGGCCGGTCGGCGACCGGCTGACCGCTCACCCCTGATACGGCGGCGCCGCCCCCCAGGTCCACCTCGGCACCGGCTGTTCCGCGGGCGGCTTCGCGTCCGGGCCGGAGAAGTACACGGCCAGCCGCGTCCCCCACTCCACATACGCCAGGAACGCCGAGCGGAACTCGGCGTCCGTCGGCAGGCCCGCCTCGTCCGCGGCGTCCTGGATGAGGTTCACCCAGCGGCGGCGCTGCGGCTCGGTGATGTTCCGGCCGAAGTGCTTGGCGACCATGTGGCCGTGGCCGCCCTGGGTCTCGGAGTAGGCGGGCGGGCCGCCGAAGACCTCGCCGAGCCAGCGGGCGACGTGCTCGGCGTGCTCGGGCACGAGACCGGCGAAGACCGGGGCGAGGAGGTCGTCCTTGAGGACCTTGTCGTAGAAGACCTCGGTCAGCCGGGCGAAGGCCTCCGTGCCGCCCGCCCAGGCGTACAGGGTGGGGACGGACGCGCCCGTGCCGCGTACCGTCGTCGGCTTGTAGTGGCGCATCTCCTCGATGCTGCCGATGTACGGGCGGATCTCGGCGAGGAAGTCGGCGAACAGCTCCGACTTCCGGAAGCCTTCCAGGTGGTCCTCGGTCGAGGTCCAGGTGATGCGCAGGATGAAGTGCTCGAAATCCTCCTCACAGCGCGCGAGTTCGTAGTAGACGCACTGCGGGGCCGCCGCCAGCTGGGCCGCGGCTCGGGTGTAGGCGGCGAGGAACTCCGCCGACTGCTGCTCGGGGATGCGGTACCGGATGTATTCGACGCTGTGCGCGGTCATAGGACCCACACAAGCACGGCGGTACGCCGGAAGCTGCTCCTCCGGCGGGGCGTCCGCTCAGCGCTCAGCGAAAGTTGGTTCCCGGGTCACATACAGCCTTCTCATGCATCTCTTATGCCGGGCTTATTCCTTCATCACGGTGCGTACCTAGCTTGCGGCACATGTTCTTCACCTACCTGAGACGCGAGCTGCGCAGCCGCAGAAAGGCGGCCCTCGTCGTCGCCTCCGGCCTTGCGCTGGGCATCGCGCTGGTCATCGTGGTCAACTCCGTGTCGTCCGGCATGGGGAAGGCGCAGGACAAGGTCCTCGAGTCGCTGTACGGGCTCGGCACGGACATGACCGTCACCAAGGCGGCCCCGGCATCATCGGATGGTTCAGGGCAGCGTCCTCGCTTCCGGTTCGACGCGCAGAACGGCGAGGAGGAGCAGAGCAGCGACCGGGTCATGGTGCAGGGCTTCGAGACCCTGGCCGACTCCACCATCGCCGAGGTCGGCGACCAGGACGGCGTCTCCGACGCGGTCGGCGGCCTCAGCCTCCAGGTCATCAAGGTGAACGGCAACTTCACCCCCGGCCAGTTCCAGCAGGACGGTGGCGGTGGTGGCGGCGGTGGTGGCAGTGGCGGCGGCAGCCAGCCGCAGGGCGGCGAAGTGCGGGGCGGCGGCGCCGACTTCGACGTCGACAGCTACTCGGTCTACGGCACGGACGTCACCGAGCCGGCGCTCGGTCCGCTGACCTCCTCGAAGATCACCAGCGGTCGTACGTTCACGTCGTCGGAGACCAACGCCAAGGTCGTCATCGCCGACTCCGCCTACGCCAAGGAGAAGTCGCTGAAGGCCGGCTCCACGGTCACCATCAAGGGCACCAAGTTCGAGGTCATCGGCATCGCCACGGCCGACAGCGGCGACTCGGCGGCGAACCTCTACATCCCGCTGAAGCAGGCACAGACCCTCAGCGACTCCAAGAACAAGGTCACCACGATCTACGTCCAGGCCACCGACTCCCAGCAGATCGACTCCGTCAAGTCCGAGATCCAGAAGAACATTTCCGGTACGACGGTGACGACCTCCGCCGATCTCGCGGACACCGTCTCCGGTTCCCTCTCCACCGCGTCCGACCTCGCGGCCGGCGTCGGCAAGTGGCTGTCGATCGCGGTGCTGGTGGCGGCGTTCCTGGTCGCCGGGCTGCTCACGTCGTCGGCCGTGTCCCGGCGCGTGCGGGAGTTCGGCACGCTCAAGGCGCTGGGGTGGAAGTCGGGGCGGGTGACCCGGCAGGTCGTCGGAGAGGCGATGGTCAACGGGCTGCTGGGCGGTGCGCTGGGGATCGCGCTGGGCTTGGCGGGAGCGTATGTGGTGACGGCCATCAGCCCCACGTTGCAGGCGCAGTTGGGCGGCGGTGGATTGGGGGGCGGTCCGGAGCGGCAGGCATCGTCCACGACACTCGACGTCGCGCTGACCGCGCCCGTCAGTCTTACGACCGTTGCCCTCGCGGTTGCCCTTGCGGTGACGGGCGGTCTGATCGCGGGAGCATTCGGCGGCTGGCGAGCGTCACGGCTCCGCCCGGCGGACGCACTGCGCCGCGTCGAGTAGCTGACGCCGGCTGTGGCTGGGCCGGGGGTGGGTCGCGCAGCCCGGCGCTGACGGGGTGCCGCCTGCGCCCACCCGTGCCGCCCCAGGCGGCACGACTGCCCGCAGCTGCGCAGGCCCGCTTCGGCGGCCAACGGGACTGCAACCCCCTAGGGGCGCGGGGAACTGCGCGACCAGCCCTCACTCACCCGCAGCCGAACACAACCCGAACCACCCCCGAACCCAACCCAGGAGCAACCCACATGTACGAACTCAGAAACGTCACCAAGCGCTACACCCGAGGCAAGGAATCCATCAACGCCCTCGACGCCGTAGACCTCACCATCCCCGACGGCGACCGCCTCGTCATCCAGGGCCCCACCGGCGGCGGCAAGTCCACCCTCCTCCAGATGCTCGGCGCCCTCGACCGGCCCACCGCAGGTGAAGTCGTGCTCGACGGCACCGACTTGGCCAAACTCCCCGAAACCCGCCTCACAAAGGTCCGGAGCGAAAACATCGGCTTCGTCTTCCAGGCGTTCAACCTGATCTCCACCCTCACCGCACAGGAGAACGTCGAGACCGCCCTCGTCCCCCTCGGCGTGAAGGCGACCGAGCGGCGCGACCGAGCGGCGGACGCACTGAACTCCGTCGGCCTCGGCGAACGCCGCACGCATCTGCCCGGCGAGATGTCCGGCGGCCAGCAGCAGCGCGTGGCGATCGCCCGGGCGCTGGTGAAGCAACCGAAGGTGCTGCTCGCCGACGAACCCACCGGCAACCTCGACGAGTCGATGCGCGACGAGATCATGGACGTACTCGAATCCATGTGGAAGGAGTTCGGGCTCACCTTCATCATGGTCACCCACGACTCCGCGATCGCGAAGAAGGCCCCACGCCTGGCCACCATCGAGAAGGGCCGCATCACGGTCAAGGAGAACGCGGTCCAGGGCACCGACGACTGTGCGTGACCGCCGTTTCCCGGAGGGCGGGACCCGGCGGTCCACTCACGGCGTCACCGCCCTCAATCCACCATCGCCCCGCACGAGATGTTCACGTCCGTCGACGTCAGCGTCCGTGCCTTGTCCGACGCCACGAACGCCGCCACGTCCCCGACGTCGCTCAGCGTCGCCGCACGCCCCAGCAGCGTGTCCCGCTCGATGGAGGCGATGATCTCCTGGGCGCCGTCGAACCCGGCGGGCAGCGTTTCCGGCACGCCGCCCGTCTTGAGGGTGACGACGCGAATGCCGTGCGGACCGAGTTCGACGGCCCACTGCCTCCGCAGCCCTTCGAGCGCATCGAGGGCGATCTTGAAGCCGCCCAGTCCGGGCAGGGTCTGCGGACCACCGCCGCCGAAGGCGAGGATCACGCCCGACCCGCGCCGGGTCATATGGCGTGCCGCGGCCCTGGTGGTGAGGAACTGGCTGCGCATCGCGTTGGTGATCGGCCGGAGGAAGTCGCTGACGGTGATCTCGGTCAGCGGCTGCTGTACGTCGCCGTAGCCGATGACATTGAACGAGATGTCGATCCGTCCCTCGCGCGCGGCGATGCCGTCGACGTACGTGTCCACCGCCCGCTCGTCGAGCGCGTCGACGACGGCCGGCTCCGCCACACCGTTCTCCGCACGGATCTCGTCGGCCAGTTCGTCGAGCTTCTTCGCGGTGCGTCCGGCGAGATGGACCCGCGCGCCCTCGCGGGCGAAGGCGTGCGCCACCGCGCCTCCGATCGGCCCCCCGGCGCCGTACAGCACGGCCACCTTGTTCTCCAGCAGCATGTCCGCTCCCCTTTCCCCGGATACGTCTTTCCCGGGTACGTCGAGACCGGTGGCCGGAATTCGACATCCATCTTGAGACCTCTCTTGAGATCTCTATTGAGGGCCTGATCACCCCCCGGCATACTGCGTCATCCGGGGGGAGCGCACGCACATGCGTACGAGACGACCCCCCGCCGGGTGAACAGGGAATTCGCCCGGTACCTCAGGTAGGGGGAAATTTGCGCAGACAAGTGAAAAGAGCAGGCGCGGCCACTGTCGCCACAGCGGCCGCCGTCGCCCTCGCAGCGGGCATGACCAGCCCGGCGTCGGCGGAACCCGAGCAGAGCGGTGCCACCGGCTCCGCGAAGCTCGCCGCGCCCCACCGCATCACCCTCATCACGGGTGACCGGATCGCCGTGGACGCGAAGGGCCAAGTGGTGGGCCTGGAGCGGGCGGAGGGGCGCAAGCACATACCCGTGCAGGTCCGTGAAGCCGACGGACACACGCTCGTCATACCCGCCGACGCGGCCCGACTGGTCGCCGCCGGCAAGCTCGACCAGCGGCTGTTCGACATCACCGAGCTGAACAAGACCGCGACCCGTTCGTCCCAGAAGAACGGCCTGAAGGTCATCATCGGCTACAAGGGCGCCGCCACCGCCGCCAAGTCCGACGTCCGGGACGCGGGCACGCTCCGCAGGACCCTCACCTCCCTCAACGCGGACGCCGTACAGACGCCGCAGAAGGACATGCCCGAGCTGTGGGACGCCGTCACCAACGGCGACAAGACGGCCTCCGGCATCGCGCACATCTGGCTCGACGGGGTCCGCAAGGCCAGCCTCGACAAGTCCGTGCCGCAGATCGGCGCCCCCAAGGCATGGGCGGCCGGTTACGACGGCAAGGGCGTCAAGATCGCCGTCCTGGACACCGGCGTGGACGCCACCCACGCCGACCTGAAGAACCAGGTCGTGGAGTCCAAGAACTTCACCACGGCCGCCGACGCCACCGACCGCTACGGCCACGGCACGCACGTCGCGTCCATCGCGGCGGGCACCGGCGCCAAGTCGGGCGGCAAGTACAAGGGCGTCGCTCCGGGCGCCAAGATCCTCAACGGCAAGGTCCTCGACGACAACGGCTTCGGTGACGACTCCGGCATCCTCGCCGGCATGGAGTGGGCGGCCGCACAGGGCGCCGACGTCATCAACATGAGCCTGGGCGGCGGCGACACCCCGGAGATCGACCCGCTGGAGGCGGCGGTCAACAAGATCTCCGCCGAGACGGGCACGCTCTTCGCCATCGCCGCGGGCAACTCCGGCCCGGAGTCGGTCGGTTCGCCCGGCTCCGCGGACGCCGCGCTCACCGTCGGCGCCGTCGACGACAAGGACGTCCTCGCCCCGTTCTCCAGCACCGGCCCGCGCACCGGTGACGGCGCCATCAAGCCGGACGTCACCGCGCCGGGCGTGGCCATCACGGCCGCCTCGGCCAAGGGCAGCGTCATCGCGCAGGAAGTCGGCGAGAACCCGGCCGGCTACCTGACCATCGACGGTACGTCGATGGCGACCCCGCATGTCGCGGGCGCGGCGGCGATCCTGAAGCAGCAGCACCCGGACTGGACCTACGCCGAGATCAAGGGCGCGCTGACCGGTTCCACCAAGGGCGGCAAGTACACGCCGTTCCAGCAGGGTTCGGGCCGCATCCAGGTCGACAAGGCCATCAAGCAGACCGTGATCGCCGACCCGGTGTCGGTGAGCTTCGGTACGCAGCAGTGGCCGCACACCGACGACACACCGGTCACCAAGAAGCTGACGTACCGCAACCTCGGTACGACGGCCGTCACGCTCAAGCTGACCTCCACGGCGACCAACCCGAAGGGGCAGGCCGCTCCGGCCGGCTTCTTCAAGCTGGGTGCCACCACGGTGACCGTCCCGGCGGGCGGCAAGGCCAGCGTCGACATGTCCGTCAACACCAAGCTGGGCGGCACCGTCGACGGTGCGTACTCGGCTTATGTGACGGCGACGGGCGGCGGCCAGAGCGTCCGTACGGCGGCCGCGGTGCAGCGTGAGGTCGAGTCGTACGACCTCAAGGTCAAGCACATCGGCAAGGACGGGCAGCCGTCCGAGTACAACACCGTGCTGCTCGGCTACGCGGGCCTGGGCGCGAACCGCAACTACTCGGTCCCGGCCTCCGAGTCCGGCACGACCACCATGCGCGTGGCCAAGGGCACCTATCTGCTGGACGCCTGGATCGCGAAGGACTTCGTGACCTTCGAGGGCGGCCTCGACTGGCTGGTGCAGCCGAGGCTGACCGTCACCAAGGACACCTCGGTGACGATCGACGCCCGTAAGACCAAGGCGGCCGACATCACGGTGCCGGACGCCGCGGCCAAGCAGACGTTCGGCATGATCGGCTACGGCTACGAGGCAGCGGGCGGCGGCTTCAGCTTTGGCCTCGACTCCTTCGCCGACCTGCGCATGGCCCACCTCGGCGGGGAGGTCAGCGGCCTCACCCAGACCTGGAACGGCCAGTGGACCAAGGGCGACGACACCGAGTACGACGTCGCCACCACCGCCAAGGTCAAGAAGATCCAGGGCGACAAGGTCCGCCACTTCAAGGCGGGCGAACTCGCCAAGGTGAAGAACGACATCGGTGCCGCCACCGCCGGAAAGACCGGCGGCATCCTCACGGTCGGCGCCTTCCCCGAGGACGTCGTCATCGGCAACCCGGTCGAGCAGAAGCTGCCCGGCACACGCACGCTGTACCTGTCGACGTCCGACAAGATCGAGTGGACGTACGACGTCCAGCAGTACGGCGGCACGGACGCGGACGGCTTCCCGATCCTGGAGGCGTCCTACACGCTCGGCAACTTCCAGAAGTTCCAGGGTGGCAAGACCTACAAGAAGACCTTCAACCGGGCGGTCTTCGGCCCGCATCTGAACTCCCAGTTCGGGCTGTTCCGCGAGGGCAACGACATCTACGGGTACCTGCCGCTGTTCGCGGACAGCGTGGGACACGCGGGCTCGTCGCTGTTCACCTCGGTGAACACCTCGCTCTACCGCAACGGCACCAAGGTCGGCAGCAACGACGACCCGCTGCTCGGCGAGGACAGGTTCAAGGTCCCGTCCGGCGACGCCGAGTACAAGCTGACGACGTCGGTCAAGCGGAGCGTCAAGGTCGCCGCCGCGTCCACGCGGATCGACGCGAGCTGGACCTTCCGCTCCAAGAAGCCGTCCGCCGACTTCGCCAAGCTCCCCGCGTCCACGGTCCGCTTCAGCGCGGCCACGGGCCCGGACAGCCGCGTCGAGGCCGACAAGACGGTCAAGATCCCGGTCACCGTCCAGGGCTCGGCCAAGGGCAGCAACCTCAAGTCGCTGACGGTGTACGTGTCGTACGACTACGGCCAGACCTGGAAGAAGGTCACCGTCTCGGGCGGCAAGATCACCGTGAAGAACCCGGCGAAGGGGAAGGCGATCTCCTTCCACGCCAAGATCACCGACAAGAAGAACAACAAGTCGACGATCTCGATCTACAACGCGTACTACGGCAAGTGAGTAGCTGAGATCGGACCACAGGATCGGGCCCTTCGAGAGTGAATCTCGAAGGGCCCGAATCATCGCGGCACTCAAGTCGAACTGATCGCCGACTGGCCGAGTCGGGGTTGCGGCGGAGGGCCGGGATGTACTTTCCTAGGAGCACGAAGCCCCCGCCACGGCCGGGTGAAGAAAAACCGTGACAGGGGCTCCAGCTCACTCAGGAGCTCGGCGGGAGGTCCCTAGTACTACTGGGGATCTCCCGCTACCTGGTGAGCCACCACCTCCTCACATGCTTGGCCCACGCTTCCGGCAGCAACCGGGTGAGCCGACACATGAGAGTCGGTTTCGGCTTGGCGTGACGTCCCACCGAACAAGGGAGGCGCACCCGAGGCGCGTCACATGCCGGATATTACCGGCAACTCCCTTATTCGAAGCGAAACTTGAGGGCGGCCACCCGATCGGGTGACCGCCCTCAGTCGACTGAAGTCAGCGCGTCAGCGCACAGGTCGGCGTCAGACCTCCGACCCCGCCTTCCACTGCGCCCAGTCCATGTTCCAGCCGTTCAGGCCGTTGTCCGGGGCGATGGTCTTGTCGCCGGTGTTCTGGACGACCACGACGTCACCGACGATCGAGTTGTTGTAGAACCAGTAGGCCGCCGTGCCCTTGTCGTTGGCGCCCTTGGTGTCGTTCAGGCCGACGCAGCCGTGGCTGGTGTTGACGCTGCCGAAGATGGAGTTGGCGCCCCAGTAGTTGCCGTGGATGAACGTGCCGGAGGTCGACAGGCGCATGGCATGGGGGACGTCCTTGATGTCGTACTCGCCCTTGCCGTCATCGTCGGTGAAACCGACCGTCGCGCCGTTCATCCGGGTCTCCTTGAACTTCTCGGAGATCACCATCTGGCCCTCGTACGTCTTGTTCTCGGGCGAACCGGCGGAGATCGGAATGGTCTTGATCGTCTTGCCGTCCTGCGTGACCTTCATCTGCTTGGTCTTGGCGTCGACGTAGGAGACCTGGTTGCGGCCGATCTTGAAGGTGACCGTCTTCTGCTGGACGCCGTAGACACCCTCGGAGCCCTCGACGCCGTCGAGCGCGAGCTTCAGCGTGACGGTGGAGCCGCCCTTCCAGTACTCGTCCGGCCGGCAGTCCATGCGGGTGTCGTTGAACCAGTGGCAGACGACTTCCTGGCCGCTGCTGGAGGTGACGGTGACGCCCTTCTGGACGTCCGCCTTGTTGGTGATCGCCTTGTCGAAGTTGAGCGACACCGGCATGCCCACACCGACCGTGGAGCCGTCCTCCGGCGTGAAGTAGCCGAGGAAGCTGTTGTCCGGGGAGACCGTGGAGAACGAGGCGTTCTCGTGGGCGACGCGGCCTTCGGAGTCCTTGGCCTCCGCCGTCACCTTGTAGGTGGTGGACCGCTCCAGCTGGACGCTGGGCTTCCAGCTGGTCTTGTCGGCGGATATCTCGCCCTCGACGGCGGTGCCGTCGTCCGTGGTCATCTTCACCTCGGTGAGCGTGCCCTTGCTCACGGTGACGGCGGTGCCCTTGTTGATGGAGGCGTTGTCCGAGCCGTCCTTCGGCGTGATCTTGATCTGGGCCTCGGAGGTCTTCTTGGCCGCCGCCTCGTCGACCTTCGCCTGCGAGGTGTCGTTGCCCCCGCCGGAGGCGTCGCCGTCGCCGCCGGAACAGGCCGAGAGCACCAGGACACCGCCGAGCAGTGCGGACGCGGCCATCAGGCCCCTGCGCCGCTTACTGTTCGTCATCACACGCTTCTCCATCGCTGCCGAATCCCCAAACCCCGAGTGTCCCCGTTAACCAACATCCGTAAGAAACATAAACGCCAAGACCGGTTCGTCCCGTTCCACATCCGTCGGATGTGTGGGGCACACCACGTTCGCGGGGCGGGTGGTGTCCATGTCGGTCAGTGCGCCCCCTGAGACGACGAAACCCCGGACGGCGGTTGCCGCCCAGGGTCACGAATTTCCCAAGCAGCGTCAGCCGACCGCCTTCTCGGCGTCTTCCTCGTCACCGTCGCCGTAGTCGCCATCATCCTCGTCGAGGTCCCACTCGGGCGACTCCGGGTCGTATTCGATCTGCTCACTGCTCCAGGAGGCCTGCTGGAGCTCGATTCCCGGCACCTCGCTGACCAGGTCGAACGGGTCCACGAGATACGCGAGGGCCTCCGCCGTGTCTTCCGTCACAGCGCTCTGTGCGTGTACCCGTTCGTCCTGCGGCATATCAGCGTGATCCGCGATGCGCTGAAGTGCCGCTTTCGTGAGGTCGTCGGCGTCGTCGACCTCGATCACGAGCTCCACGCGAAGCCGTACAAATCGTGATGTCTCTGCAGTGCTCATGCCCGGAGCGTACGGCCTACAGCCCCCGTGACTTTCCCGTGACCCTCGCCTTTCACTAACATCGCCTCACACGGCCAATTCGCCAGCGCCACAAGGGGATCGATATTCCGTGTCATCCGCTCGCCGTCCGTTGCTGACCGCCGCCGCCGCGGGCACCCTGCTGGGTGCCCTGTGGTTCGTTCCGTCCGCCAACGCGACGATGGACGGCCCGGCAAGAGCGGAGCCCTCGGCGCCCCCGACGTCGCAGGTCACCACGCAGGCCCGGGTCACCACTGAGGCTTCCGCCGACGGCACTCAACTCGCCGACACCGGAAGCTTCGACACCACCCCGTATGTCATCGGCGGGACGTTCTGCCTCGCCCTCGGTGCCGGGTTCGTGGTGTATTCGGTACGGCGTGAGCGACTGGGTTTTTAACCCACTTGACGTGTCTTTGACTTGGGCCGCATAGTCCGCCCATGAAGAGATCATCGGGCGCGCGCACAGCCGCCACGGTCGCCGTGAGCACGCTGGCGCTCGCCCTTGTCACCGGTTGTTCCACCGAGGAGTCGGGCGGCTCCAAGGCGCTCGGCTCCGAGTCCGCCGCGCCGGCTCGGGCCGCCAAGGCGCGCAGCGCGGGCGAGTTGGAGAAGCTGCTGCTCGCCGAGGGCGAGATCAAGGGCTACAAGGTCGCCACCGGCGACGACACCCTGCCGAAGTCCAAGAGCGTCGTGAAGACCGACAAGGCCGCGTGCGCGCCGCTCGCCTGGGCCATGGCCGGTCTCGCGCCGGGTGACACGGACGCGAGCGTGAGCAACACGGTCACCGCGGACCCGTCGTCGGACGCCGCCGCCAAGTCCGCCGAGGAGCTCACGGAGGCCGACATCGAGAACGCCTTCTCGGTCAACATGACCTTCGTGGGCCTCTCCTCATACGAAGGCGACGGCGCCGCGCAGGCGATCAAGGCCGTCTCCGACGGCATCGCGGCCTGCTCCGGCGGGTTCACCATCACCGCCCAGGGCGAGACCCAGAAGATCACCAAGGTCTCTTCCCAGCAGGCCCCCACAGGCGGCGACGAGTCCGTCGCGTTCTCCGTGGACTCCGACATGGACGGCGAGGGCACGGCCACCTTCAACACGCGGGTGCTACGCCACGGCGGCACCGTCTCGACGTACTACACGGTGGACTTCGCGCAGATGGGCACCGGCAAGGCGGCCGAGGTCCCCTCGGCCGTGGTCGACGCGCAGGCGGCCAAGCTCAAGTGATCCGAGGGGCCCTGCTCCGGTCGTACGGCAGGGCCCCTCACCCGTCCTACTGGAGCGGCCCGGTGACTGACTCCACGGCCGCCAGCAGCCGCCCGTCCCGTACGAACGCGTCCGCCGCCGCGAGATCGGGCGCCAGGAACCGGTCCGGACCGGGACCCGCCACACCCGCCGCACGTGCGGCCTCGATGACGGCCCGCGACGCGGGCGCCGGGGTCAGCCCCTCGCGCAACTCGACGGCGCGCGTGGCGGCGTACAGCTCGATGGCGACGACCCGGGTCAGATTGTCGACGGCCGTACGCAGCTTACGAGCCGCCGACCAGCCCATGGAGACATGGTCCTCCTGCATCGCGGAGGACGGAATCGAGTCGGCCGACGCCGGTACGGCCAGCCGCTTCATCTCGCTCACCAGCGCGGCCTGCGTGTACTGAGCGATCATCAGCCCGCTGTCCACCCCCGGGTCGTCCGCGAGGAACGGGGGCAGCCCGTGGCTGCGGTTCTTGTCGAGCAGCCGGTCGGTACGGCGCTCGGCGATCGACGCGAGGTCGGCGGCGGCGATGGCGAGGAAGTCGAGGACATAAGCCACGGGCGCGCCATGGAAGTTGCCGTTGGACTCGACGCGTCCGGCGGGCAGTACGACGGGATTGTCGACGGCGGAGGCGAGTTCGCGCTCGGCGACGAGCCGGGCGTGGGCCATGGTGTCGCGTCCGGCGCCGGCGACCTGCGGAGCGCACCGCACGGAATACGCGTCCTGGACGCGGGGCGCGTCGTCCTGGTGATGCCCGGTCAGGCCCGAGCCCTTCAGCACGGCCAGCATGTTGGCGGCGGAGGCGCCTTGGCCCGGGTGCGGCCGGATGGCGTGCAGCTCGGGCGCGAGCACCTTGTCCGTCCCGAGGAGGGCTTCGAGGCTGAGGGCGGCGGTGACGTCGGCGGACTTGTAGAGGGTGTCGAGGTCGGCGAGGGCCATCACCAGCATGCCGAGCATGCCGTCGGTGCCGTTGAGGAGGGCGAGGCCTTCCTTCTCACGGAGTTCGACGGGCCGGATCCCGTGCTCGGCGAGAAGCTCGGCGGCGGGCCTCAGGGTCCCGTCCGGGCCCTCCGCCTCCCCCTCGCCCATCAGCGTCAGGGCGCAGTGGGACAGCGGAGCCAGGTCGCCGGAGCAGCCGAGGGAGCCGTACTCGTGCACGACGGGGGTGATTCCGGCGTTGAGCAGGTCGGCCATGGTCTGCGCGACCTCGGGCCGGACACCGGTGTGCCCCGAGCAGAGGGTCTTCAGGCGCAGGAACATCAGGCCTCGTACGACCTCCCGCTCCACCCTCGCCCCCATCCCGGCGGCGTGCGAGCGGACGATGTTGCGCTGCAGCTGGGCCCGCAGCTCCTGGCTGATGTGCCGGGTCGCCAGGGCGCCGAAGCCGGTGCTCACGCCGTAGACGGGGTCGGGCTTGGCCGCCAGCGCCTCCACGATCTCGCGGGCCGCGGCAAGCGCGGCCACGGCCTCCGGGGAGAGCTCGACCCGGGCGCCGGCGCGCGCCACGGCGAGAACGTCGGACGCGGTCGCCCCGGACGTCCCCACCACCACAGTGTGCATATCCATATTCAGGAGAGTAGTGAGTGAATTCGAAGATGTCACGAGTGGGTGCTGGTTTCACCCCTTACCGATTTGGTCACACCGTCACGCCGGCGTCAGCGCCGCCCCCGGAACCGGCGCCGCTCGGCACCGGTGTCGCGGGACGGTTCGTCGGCCAGCCGTACGACGGGATCGTCCGGCCCTTCGCGTCCGGCGACGACGGGTTTGGTGGCCCGTACGGCCTTGGCGCGGTACTGGGCGGCGTCCGCGAGCCGGAACAGCCGCCGGGCAGAGCGAACGGGCCCGATCTGATCGCCCGTCGACGCGACCCCGCAGGCGACGCCCTCCCCCAGCTCCAACTCGGCGGCCCGGCGGCACAGTTCGCCGGCGGCCCGGACGACCTCGTCGGCGGGCGGCCCGACCGCGAGCAGACAGAACTCGTCACCGCCGAGCCGGGCGGCAAGCGCGCCCGGAAGCATGGCCCCGCACAGGGACAGCACCGACCCGAACCGCTCGAGGAGCCGATCCCCGACGGCATGCCCGCGCGTGTCGTTGACCCGCTTGAGCCCATTGAGATCACAGACGACCAGACTGACGACGACCCCCTGAGTGCGATGCCGCTCGACGGCCTCCTCCAGACGTACGTCGACGGCGCGGCGGTTGGCGAGTCCGGTGAGCGCGTCGGTGTACGCCAGCCTCCTCGCCTCCTCCAGCCGCTCGGCCTGGGCGATCCCGGCGGCGACGACGGCAGCGAGGACGGTGGCGAAGTCGGCGTCGGCCCGGTCGAAGACGGGCTCTCCGACAGCCCGGGCGACATACAGCTCCCCCCAGGCCCGCCCGTGCAGCACGATCGGGGCGACGACACAGCAGCCGCGGCCACGGCGGCGCAGGGCGGCAACGCGCTGATGGACATAACCGGGCCGCCCTGTCGTAGGCCCATCAGCGGTCTCGACCCAGGCGTCGGGTTCACCGCCCCCGGCCCACCGCTCGTGCAGAAACTCGGTGATCTCGGGGAACTGATGCACCGGGTAAGCCTCATCTTCCGGGAACTCCACCTCCCCGGCCGCCCGCTCCCCCACATTCACCAGCACCCGCAGCCGCCCCAGATCCCGCTCCCACACCGACAGCGCCGCAAAACTCCCCCCCAAGGCCCGACAAGCCCCGACAGCCGCCGCCCGCCACGCATCCCGCGACCCATGCGCAGCCGCCATACCCTGCGCCAACGCCACGACCGCCGCGAGCCGGATGTCCTCACCCATCACTCCAGGCTAGGGAGGAAATAGGCGAACCGGGACATTGATGCGGCGAACAGGTGGGCACGAGGTCCCTGCGGGTCGTGGCGGGTGACGGCCCCTGGGGGCTCCGCCCCCAGCCCCCCGGGCCTATCCCCACCCACCACCCGACTCGGCATCTCGAAAGGCACACCACACTCACCCCGTCCGGCGTTTGAGGAGGAGGCCGTTCAGTCCGATCGGGTCCAGGGGCGAAGGCCTGGTGGGGGTGCGGGGGCGAACGCCCGGTGGGGGGCGGGGCGCAGCCCCGGTGGCGGTGGGGGGTGCAGCCCCGGTGGGGTCCAGGGCGCAGGCTCGATGGGGTGCAGGGGCGAAGCCCCGCCGGCGTCCGGGACGCAGCCCCGATGGGGTGCAGGGGCAAAAGCCCGCCCGGGGTCCGGGACGCAGCCCCGGTGGCGGTGGGGGGGTGCAACCCCGGTGGGGTCCAGGGCGCAGGCTCGATGGGGTGCAGGGGCAAAAGCCCGCCCGGGGTCCGGTACGCAGCCCCGGTGGGGGTGGGGGGTGCAGCCCCGGTGGGGTCCAGGGCGCAGGCTCGATGGGGTGCAGGGGCGAAGCCCCGCCGGGGTCCGGGGCGCAGGCCCGATGGGGTGCAGGGGCGAAGCCCCGCCGGGGTCCGCGGCGCAGCCCCGCAGGGGTGCAGGGCGAAGCCCCGCCCGGGGTCCAGGGCGCAGCCCCGATGGAGTGCAGGGCGAAGCCCCGCCCGGGGTCCGGGACGCAGCCCCGCAGGGGTGCAGGGGCGAAGCCCCGCAGGGGTGCAGGGCGAAGCCCCGCCCGGGGGCCAGGGCGCAGCCCCGCAGGGGTGCAGGGGCGAAGCCCCGCCGGGGTCCAGGGCGCAGCCCCGCAGGGGTGCAGGGGCGGAGCCCCGCCGGGGTCCAGGGGGCGCAGGCCTCTGGTCGGGGTCGAAGGGGCGGAGCCCCTTTGGGATGGGACGGGTAGGGGCGGCGGGGGCGAGTCACTCGCCCGGCCACTCAGCACGCCGCTTCTCGTTGAACGCCGCCACCCCCTCCGCCCGGTCCCCCGAAAACGCCACCGCCCGCCACGCCGAGTCCTCGACCTCCAGCCCGGCCCGCAGATCCAGCCCGAACCCCACTCGCAACGCCCGCTTGGCCGCCCGCAGCCCCACGGGAGAGTTCGCCGCGATCCGGGACGCCAACGCCAGCGCCTCCTCCCGATCCCGCCCCGCCTCCACCAGCTGATCGACCAACCCCAACTCCCGCGCCTCAACCGCCTCGACCCGCCGCGCAGAGAAGATCAGCTCGGCCGCCCGCGCCGCCCCCACCCGCCGCGGCAGCAACTGCGTCCCCCCGCCCCCCGGAATCACCCCCACCGACACCTCGGGCAGCCCCACCACCGCCGTCCGGTCGGCCACGATCACGTCACACGACAGCGCCAGCTCGAACCCACCCCCCAGCGCAAACCCATGCACCGCAGCGATCACCGGCACCGGCAGCTCCAGCACCCCGGTGTACGCCCCCCTCGCCACCGGCCGCTGCCGCACCAGCTCGGCATCGGTGAAGGAGTTCCGCTCCTTCAGGTCCGCCCCCACACAGAACGCCCGCTCATGGGTCGACGTCAGCACGACCACCCGTACGCCCTTGTCGCCCCCCAGCGCCGTACACGCCGCCGCGATGGAGCGAGCCATCTCCGTCGACACGGCGTTCATGGCCTTGGGCCGGTCGAGGGCCAGCTCGGTGACATACCCCTCCCCGTGCCGCCGCACCAGCACGAACTCCCCGAACCGTTCCTCGCTCATGACACCCTCCGGGTTAACGCGGGTTAACAACAGCATGCGCCCCGATCATCGCAGCCATCCCGGGCCGGGAAAAGGCCGACGCCGGTTCCCGGCCCACCCCCGAACTCCCCCTTCGAGTGACATCCCGCCCGACTCCCACCCGACCGCCCACACCAGCGCATAACGTGCGCTGCGCCACGCGCAACGGGGAGGGACCGCGGTGACGAACCAGAACACACCAGCACGTCAGCGGGGCCGCCACCGCAAACCCCGCCCCCGCAAGCTGCTGCTCGCCGCCGGAGGCCTCGCCGTGGCCGCCGGCGTACTGAGCCTCGTACGCCTGACCCCCGACTCCGACGTCAGCCATCTCGGAACCGTGGAGCCCGAGCCTCGCCCGGATCCGGGCACCGACCGCTCGACGAACACGGCAGCCACCACCGCCTCCACCCCCACCGCGCTCCCCACGGCCGCCTCCGTGATGGGCGCCCCCAGCACACCACCCACCCCGACGAAGACGCCCTTCACACCGTCCACGAGGACAACCCCGGCGCCGACAGAAGCGCCCACCACCATCCCCGTGACGCCCGGCTCACCGCCGACAAGCACCGCCCCACAGCCGACGCCCACGGCCACCAACTCCCCGGCCCCCACTCCGGATCAGCCCGACATCTGCGTTCCGGTCATCGGCCTGTGCGTAGACCCACTGATCACCAACGACTGACGGAAGTGCAGCGCCGAGAAGGGGCGCGGGGAACTGCGCGACCAGCCACAACGAGCCCGCAGCCGACACACAACCGTCACCCCGACGGCGCCCGCCGAGTAAGCAACCACGGCTCCACCACACCCAGCCCCCGCACCGGCCGCTGCCACATCGGCTGAAGCGCGAAGCGATACGTCGGCGGCTCCTCCCCCTCCTTCTCCGCAGCCGCAGCCGCCTCGGCAGCCTCCGCCTCGGAGGCGGGCGCGTCCCCGGTCCGGATCAGATCCTCCGCGAAGGCACTGTCGACGAGCACGGCATCACGGGGAGCTATCGACGTCAGCCGGGACGCCAGATTCACGGTCGTACCGAAGACATCGCCCATACGAGTGGTCACCGTGCCGAACGCGATGCCCACGCGGAGCTCCGGCATCGTCTCGTCGTTCGCCATCGTCTCGATCAGACGCAGCGCGATCTCCGCGGCGACACCCGCATCGTCGGCGCTGTACAGCACCTCGTCCCCGAGCGTCTTGACGAGCCGTCCACCGTGCGCGGCCACCAGGTCGGCGGCGGTGGTCTCGAAGGCCTCGACCAGTTCGCCGAGTTCCTCTTCCTCCATACGGCGGGTCAGCCGCGTGAACCCGACGAGGTCCGCGAAGCCCACGGCAAGGCGCCGGTCGACCATCTCCTCGTCGTCGGCGGCCTGGACGACCCGGCCGGCCGAGGCGGCTAGCTGACGCCGCCAGACGTAGACGAGGAACTCCTCCAGCTCCGGCAGGAGCAGCTCGATGATCGGGTACGTCACCTCGGTGCGCGTCATGCCGGGCTCGGGCGGCTCGGTCAGACCCTCCAGGAAGGAGTCGATCTGCCACTCGGCCAGCCGGGCGGTGGTCTGCCCGGTGGAACGCGCCACCTGCACGGCCATCGCCTCGCTCAGCAGCCCCGCCTCCACGAGACCGGCGAGCCGCCGCAGCGCCAGTACGTCGGCCTCCGTGAGCGCCTTGGCCTGGCCGATGTCGGCGAAGCCCATCGCCCGCCAGAAACGGGAGGCCAGCTCCATGGAGACACCCGCGCTGCGGGCCGCCTGGAAGGGGGTGTAACGCCGTTCCGCGCCGAGGATGAGCTGTTCGAGGCGGAGGGCGAGGGGGTCCTCGCCGGGGTCGGTGGCGTCGGGGTCCCGCCGGTCGTCGGGGTCGCCCCGCTCGATCGAAGCCGAGAGAGCATCCACCCGGCCGTCCGGGTCCCTGCCGGAGCCCGTGTCGTCGACGGTCACGCCTGCTGCCCTTCCGATCTGCCGCGGTCAGGTATCGACCGCGGTCAACTTTACGGCAGATGTGCGGCAGGTCACTCCGTGGCGCCGATGCTTTCGCACCGTCGGCCGGAAGGCACCCGGCGCTGGTGCCGGCCTCGCTGGGGGCCGCCGCCCCCAGACCCCGCTTCGGCCTTCGGCCTCGTCCTCAAACGCCGGACGGGCTGAAATGCCCAGACCGGCATCGAGAAGCACCGCACAGACTGAAGCGTTCACGCCGTTCGCAAGTGAACGATGTCCCCCGCCCCCACCGGCTCCTGCACACCCTCCCCCGTCGCCAGCACCAGCCGCCCGTCCCCGTCGATCGCCACCGCCTCTCCGATGATCGACCGATCGCCCGGCAACTCGGCCCGCACCCTCCTCCCCAACGTTGCGCAGCCCGCCGCATACGTCTCCTGCAGCCCGCTCGCGCCCGGATCGCCCCCGGCCGAGCGCCACCGCCCGTACCACTCCTCCAGCGACCGCAGCACGGCCCGCAGCAAGGGATCCCGGTCTGTCGTCACGGCCCCCGCCAGCGCCAGCGACCCCGCGCCCGGCACGGGAAGCTCGTCCTCGCGCAGGGTGACATTGATGCCGACGCCGACCACCACGCCGTGACCGCCCGCCCGCTCCGCCAGGATTCCGCCGGCCTTGCGTTCCTCGCCGCCGACAGTCAGCAGCAGGTCATTGGGCCACTTGAGTGCCGTATCGACGCCCGCGGCCCGCGACAGCCCGGACGCCACCGCGACGCCGGTGAGCAGCGGCACCCACCCCCACCGCCCCACCGGCACCTCTGTGGGCGTGAGCAGGACGGAGAAGAAGAGTCCGGAGCGGGCCGGAGCGGTCCACTGCCGGTCGAGGCGCCCGCGCCCCGCTGTCTGCTCCTCGGCCACGAGGACCGCGCCCTCGGCCGCCTTCCCAGCATTCGCCAGGGCCACAAGGTCGGAGTTGGTGGAGCCGGTGCTGCGCACCACCTCCACGTCGCAGTACAAACCACCATGTCCGCCGTCCCGCACAAGTCCTCGCCGCAGCGCGGCGGCGTTCAGGGGCGGCCGGTCCAGGTCGGACCACCTGCTGCTGTCGTTCGGCTCTGCTGCATCTCGCGGCGTCATGCAAGCCACCCTAGATGTGGTAAACGCCGCACTGCCGATTGGTAGGCACCCCACTACTCTACGGATGAGTAACCGTCCCCCCTTTTGAGCAGGCAGGGAGCCACATCCCGATGTCCGAGCCGGAAGAGCGTCACGAGATCCAAGAGTCCTCAGGGATCGACATCCACACCACCGCGGGCAAGCTCGCGGATCTCCAGCGCCGTATCGAGGAAGCGACGCACGCCGGCTCCGCACGCGCCGTCGAAAAGCAGCACGCCAAGGGCAAGTTGACGGCCCGTGAGCGGATCGAGCTCCTGCTCGACGAGGGGTCGTTCGTCGAACTCGACGAGTTCGCCCGGCACCGCTCCACCAACTTCGGCCTCGACCAGAACCGGCCGTACGGCGACGGCGTCGTCACCGGATACGGCACCGTCGACGGCCGCCCGGTCGCCGTCTTCTCGCAGGACTTCACCGTCTTCGGCGGCGCCCTCGGCGAGGTCTACGGCCAGAAGATCGTCAAGGTCATGGACTTCGCGCTGAAGACCGGCTGCCCGGTCATCGGCATCAACGACTCCGGCGGCGCCCGCATCCAGGAGGGCGTGGCCTCCCTCGGGGCGTACGGCGAGATCTTCCGCCGGAACACGCACGCCTCCGGCGTGATCCCGCAGATCAGCCTGGTCGTGGGCCCCTGCGCGGGCGGCGCGGTCTACTCCCCCGCGATCACCGACTTCACGATCATGGTCGACCAGACCTCGCACATGTTCATCACCGGCCCGGACGTCATCAAGACGGTCACCGGCGAGGACGTCGGCTTCGAGGAGCTGGGCGGCGCCCGCACCCACAACTCCACCTCGGGCGTGGCCCACCACATGGCCGGGGACGAGAAGGACGCGATCGAGTACATCAAGCAGCTGCTGTCGTACCTGCCGTCCAACAACCTCAGCGAACCCCCGGCCTTCCCGGAGGAGGCGGACCTCGTCCTCACCGACGAGGACCGCGAGCTGGACACGCTCGTCCCCGACAGCGCGAACCAGCCGTACGACATGCACACGGTGATCGAGCACATCCTGGACGACGCCGAGTTCTTCGAGACCCAGCCTCTCTACGCCCCCAACATCCTCACCGGATACGGCCGCGTCGAGGGCCGCCCCGTCGGCATCGTGGCCAACCAGCCGATGCAGTTCGCGGGTTGCCTGGACATCAAGGCCTCCGAGAAGGCCGCCCGCTTCGTCCGCACCTGCGACGCGTTCAACGTCCCGGTCATCACCTTCGTCGACGTCCCCGGCTTCCTCCCGGGCGTCGACCAGGAGCACGACGGCATCATCCGCCGCGGCGCCAAGCTGATCTATGCCTACGCCGAGGCCACCGTCCCCCTCATCACGGTCATCACCCGCAAGGCCTTCGGCGGCGCCTACGACGTCATGGGCTCCAAGCACCTGGGTGCCGACCTCAACCTCGCCTGGCCGACCGCCCAGATCGCCGTCATGGGCGCCCAGGGCGCGGTCAACATCCTGCACCGCCGCACGATCGCCGAGGCGGAGGCCTCAGAAGATGGCGAGGCCACCCGCGCCCGCGTGATCCAGGAGTACGAGGACGCCCTCCTCAACCCCTACATCGCGGCCGAGCGCGGCTACGTCGACGCCGTGATCATGCCCTCCGAGACCCGCCGCCACGTCGTACGCGGCCTGCGTCAGCTGCGCACCAAGCGGGAATCCCTGCCCCCGAAGAAGCACGGCAACATCCCCCTCTAGGAGCCGCCATGACGATCAAGGTCGTACGGGGCAACCCCACCCCGGAAGAACTCGCCGCCGCCCTGGCGGTAGTCCGGGCCCGCGCCGCGGCAGCAGCCACAGAGCCGCCGGGCGCGACGCGAAACAGAGACGCCTGGTCGGACCCGGCAAGGCTTGCGGCGCGACACGTACCGCAGCCCGGGCCCACGGCATGGACCCGCACTTACTGGCCGGGCTAGAGGCAACCCACCCAGGGGCGCGGGGCTGTATCAATTTGCGGCTCCGCCGCGTGGGCGCACAGTACGCCGATGCCGGACCACAACTTGAGTACCCGTACTCAGGCGCACCCCACCGCCCAGCCGCACGCTGGTGCCATGCTGTGGTCCGACCCCGAGAACGAGCCGCCCGAAGAACTGCGCGAAACGCAGCAAATGCTACGGCGGCTCGGCTTTCTCATGGCCCTGGCCATGCTGCTGGCCATGCTCGTGATCGGCCTGTCCTAGCGGAGCGAAACGCCGCCGATACCCTGACCGTATGACCGATCAGCGCCGCCGCCATCTCGTACTCGCCTCCCAGTCCCCCGCCCGCCTGAACCTCCTGCGGCAGGCAGGCCTGGACCCCGAAGTGATCGTGAGCGGCGTGGACGAGGACGCCGTCACCGCCCCCACCCCCGCCGAGCTGGCCCTCGCCCTCGCCGAGGCCAAGGCCTCCGTCGTCGCCGCGAAACCGGAGGTCAAGGGCGCGCTGGTGATCGGCTGTGATTCGGTCCTCGATCTGGACGGACAAGCGCTCGGCAAGCCCGCGGACGCGGAGGAGGCCACCGCCCGCTGGAAGTCGATGCGCGGCCGTGCGGGCACCCTGCAGACCGGGCACTGCATCTACGACACGGCCACCGGCCGGTACGTCTCCGGCGTCGCCTCCACCGTCGTCCGCTTCGGCGAGCCGACCGACAGGGAGATCGCCGCGTACGTCGCCTCGGGCGAACCCCTCTACGTCGCCGGGGCGTTCACGCTCGACGGCCGGTCCGCGCCGTTCATCGACGGCATCGACGGCGACCACGGCAATGTGATCGGCATCAGCCTGCCCCTCGTACGCCGCCTGCTGGCCGAACTCGGCGTGCAGATCACGGAGTTGTGGGCGCCGGCGGAGGACTGACCGGGGAGCCGCCGTTGCCGGGCCTAATGTCCTCGGGCTCCTGGGCGGCGGGCCGCTCCTCCGCGTCGTACGTCATCAGCAGCAGCACGATGAGGCCGAGCACCAGCACCATGAACAGGAACGCCGGCCAGCCCACCAGGCCCCAGGCGAAGGCGCCCAGCAGGCCGTGCACCACGGCGCCGCTGATGAGCAGGACGCGGCCGAAGCCGGCGGGGCGGCGGTCGCGCAGGGCCACGAGCAGGGCGACCAGGCCGCAGAAGGCGAAGTAGAGGCCGAAGACCACGCCGCCGATCTTCGAGGACACCGACATCATGTCCGGGTCGAGGCCCGCCAGCGACATGTCCTGACGTTCGACCACGATCCCCAGGAACCAGTTCAGCCCGGCGATGAAGAGCGCCTCAACGAAGAGCACGACCGCCACGACCCACGCCACCGGTCTGCGCACCACCGGTCCCCACCCACTCTCAAGCCGAGCCCTTGTTACCTCAAGTACGTTCGATACACCGTGAACGCTACTAACGGGTAAACCGCGGGACAAGGGTTCGACGGAGGGCAAAGAATCATTGGGCCATTCGTAGGGACTCAACAAAGAAACAGAGTGGGGCGCAGCACGCTCTCACAGAGACCTTGGCCACATCGGGGGGCTAGGGTTTCCCGGAGGAGTCCTGCGTACCGAGGTGCGACAAGGGATTTCACAGGTCGAGCGAGCCTCGAATCACGCTCCGTGTGGGCAAGCTCACCATTGAGGACGGGTCGAAGTGCCGTGTCGGCAGTCCCTAAACTCGGCTTGTTTCAAGGAGGGAGCCTCAATCGTGCGCAAGGTGCTCATCGCCAACCGTGGCGAAATCGCTGTCCGCGTGGCCCGGGCCTGCCGGGATGCCGGTATCGCGAGCGTGGCCGTATACGCCGACCCGGACCGGGACGCTCTGCATGTCCGCGCCGCGGATGAGGCGTTCGCCCTGGGCGGTGACACCCCGGCGAGCAGCTACCTGGACATCGAGAAGGTCCTGAACGCCGCCCGGGAGTCCGGCGCGGACGCGGTCCACCCCGGATACGGCTTCCTTTCCGAGAACGCCGAGTTCGCACAGGCGGTCCTGGACGCGGACCTGATCTGGATCGGGCCGCCGCCGCAGGCCATCCGGGACCTCGGCGACAAGGTCGCCGCCCGGCACATCGCCCAGCGCGCCGGCGCCCCACTGGTCGCCGGTACGCCCGACCCGGTCTCCGGCGCCGACGAGGTCGTCGCCTTCGCCCAGGAACACGGGCTGCCGATCGCGATCAAGGCCGCCTTCGGTGGCGGCGGCCGCGGTCTGAAGGTCGCGCGGACACTCGAAGAGGTGCCCGAGCTGTACGACTCGGCGGTCCGTGAGGCCGTCGCCGCGTTCGGACGCGGCGAGTGCTTCGTCGAGCGGTACCTGGACAAGCCGCGGCACGTGGAGACGCAGTGCCTGGCCGACACCCACGGCAACGTGGTCGTCGTATCGACCCGTGACTGCTCGCTGCAGCGCCGGCACCAGAAGCTCGTGGAGGAGGCCCCGGCGCCGTTCCTCTCCGAGGCGCAGAACGCCGAGCTGTACCGCGCCTCCAAGGCCATCCTGAAGGAGGCCGGTTACGTCGGCGCGGGCACCGTGGAGTTCCTCGTCGGCACGGACGGCACGATCTCCTTCCTGGAGGTCAACACCCGGCTCCAGGTCGAGCACCCGGTCACCGAGGAGGTCACCGGCATCGACCTGGTGCGCGAGATGTTCCGCATCGCCGACGGTGAAGCCCTCGGCTACGACGACCCTCAGCTGCGCGGCCATTCCTTCGAGTTCCGCATCAACGGCGAGGACCCGGGCCGGGGCTTCCTGCCGGCGCCGGGCACGGTCACCAGGTTCGACCCGCCGGCCGGTCCGGGCGTCCGCCTGGACGCGGGCGTCGAGTCCGGCTCGGTCATCGGCCCGGCCTGGGACTCGCTGCTCGCCAAGCTGATCGTCACCGGCGCCACCCGCCGGCAGGCGCTGCAGCGGGCCTCCCGGGCGCTGGAGGAGTTCCAGGTCGAGGGCATGGCGACCGCCATCCCGTTCCACCGCGCGGTGGTGCAGGACCCGGCGTTCGCCCCCGAACTCACCGGCGACCAGGCCCCGTTCACGGTCCACACCCGCTGGATCGAGACCGAGTTCGTCAACGAGATCAAGCCCTTCGCCGCCCCCGCCGACGTGGACACGGACGAGGAGCCGGGCCGCGAGACGGTCGTCGTCGAGGTCGGCGGCAAGCGCCTGGAGGTCTCCCTCCCGGTCTCGCTCGGCATGTCGCTGGCCCGCACCGGCCTCGCCGCGGGCGCCAAGCCCAAGCGCCGGGCGGCGAAGAAGTCCGGCCCCGCCGCCTCCGGCGACACCCTCGCCTCCCCGATGCAGGGCACCATCGTCAAGATCGCCGTCGAGGAGGGCCAGGAGGTCAAGGAGGGCGACCTGATCGTCGTCCTGGAGGCCATGAAGATGGAGCAGCCCCTCAACGCCCACAAGACCGGCACCATCAAGGGCCTGTCCGCGGAGGTCGGCGCCTCCATCACCTCCGGCGCCGTGATCTGCGAGATCAAGGACTGAGTCGTACGACATCCTGAAGCGCCCGGCGGAGACCACAGCGGTCGCCCCGCCGGGCGCGCTCATGTCCCGATGGCATTCTGGAGAGACACCCGGGCGGACGAGAGGACAGGTGTAAGCCATGGCGGCCGCGACCTCACAGGAGACGACCCCGCAGCGCCCCATGCGCGCCGACGCCCGCCGCAACTACGACCGCCTGCTCACCGAGGCCCGCTCCGCCTTCGCCGCCCACGGCACCGACACCTCCCTGGAAGACGTCGCCCGCCGCGCCGGCGTAGGCATCGGCACCCTCTACCGCCACTTCCCCAACCGCCACGCCCTGCTGAGCGCGGTCTTCGAGGACGGCGTGAGCGACCTGCTCGCGCAGGCCCGCGAGCTGCTGGGCGCCCCGGATCCGTGTACGGCTCTGGTCACCTGGCTACGCGAGATCGTCACCCACGCCAGCGAGTACCGAGGCCTGGCAAAGGCGTTGATGTCCGTCTCCCACGACCACACCTCGGCTCTGGCCCGGTGCAGCGACCCGATGCGGAAGGCAGGGCAGGCCTTGCTGACTCGGGCCCAGGAGGCGGGCGCGGTGCGTGACGACGTGGCCATCGGCGACCTCCTCCAGCTGACTCACGCGATCGCGCTGGCAGCGGAAGAGACACCGACGGACCCGGACTTGGCCGACCGATTGCTGAAACTGACGTTGCGGGGATTGGCCTAAGGCGCGCGGGGAACTGCGCGAACAACCCCCACGCACCCGCAGCCGCGCAACAACCGCAAGCCCTGCCGCGAACAGGCGCCCCTAACGCCGCCGCATATCCGCAACCCGCGCCCGCTCAGAGCCCGCCGAAGTCTCACCGAGCACCGCCGTCCGCAACCCCTGCCCCGCAGGAACCCCCCGACGCGGCCCAGGCAACGGCACGTCCCGGCGCTGTTGACGCGCCGGGACCGGATCACCGCCCCCCGCGTTTCCCGACGCCCCCGCCACAGCGATCTGCACGCCCTGGTCGGCAAGCGCCTGCAACTCCGTGGCCGCACGGTCGTCATGCGCGGGCGGCTCGTCCGTCACCAGCCGGGTGATCACATCCGTAGGCACGGTCTGGAACATCGTGTCCGTACCGAGCTTCGTGTGATCGGCGAGCACGACGACCTCCGCCGCCGCCTGCACCAGCGCCCGGTCCACGGACGCCGACAGCATGTTGGACGTGGACAGCCCGCGCTCCGCGGTGAGCCCGCTCCCGGAGAGGAACGCCCGCGACACCCGCAGCCCCTGCAAGGACTGCTCGGCGCCGCTGCCCACCAACGCGTAGTTGGAGCCACGCAGGGTGCCGCCGGTCATCACGACCTCCACCCGGTTGGCGTGGGCCAACGCCTGGGCCACCAGGAGGGAGTTGGTGACGACGGTGAGTCCGGGGACCCGGGCGAGCCGGCGGGCCAGCTCCTGTGTGGTGGTACCCGCCCCGACCACGATGGCCTCGCCCTCTTCGACGAGGTTCGCGGCGAGATCGGCGATGGCCGTCTTCTCGGCGGTCGCGAGATGTGATTTCTGCGGAAAGCCGGACTCTCGCGTGAACCCGCCCGGCAATACCGCACCGCCATGCCGGCGGTCGAGGAGTCCTTCTGCCTCCAGTGCGCGCACGTCCCGCCGTACGGTCACTTCGGAGGTCTGGACGACGCGGGCGAGCTCACGGAGCGACACGGCCCCGTTCGCTCGCACCATTTCGAGGATCAATTGGCGACGTTCTGCAGCGAACACGAAACTGACAGTAACCCCAACGACCGTCTGCTTTCAGCAGTTTGCGCCGAATAACAGAAGTTGTTCGCACAGGAACGCGGGAAGTGGTATAGGGCCTAGTCCCTCCGACTATGCCGTACGAATGCTCGACAACTCCCCGTGACCAGCGGGGAGTCGGTTCAAGCCGTCAGGCATCGCCGTTCGTCTTGCGGGTGTGGAGCTGGCGGGCCACCTCGGCGATCGACCCCGAAAGGGAGGGGTACACGGTGAACGCGTTCGCGATCTGTTCGACCGTCAGATTGTTGTCGACGGCGATCGAGATGGGATGGATCAGTTCCGAGGCGCGCGGCGCGACGACCACACCGCCGACCACGATGCCGGTGCCCGGGCGGCAGAAGATCTTGACGAAGCCGTCGCGGATGCCCTGCATCTTGGCGCGCGGGTTGCGCAGCAGCGGCAGCTTGACGGCGACGGCGTCGATCTTGCCGCCGTCGACGTCGGACTGGGAGTAGCCGACGGTGGCGATCTCGGGGTCGGTGAAGACGTTGGACGAGACCGTCTTCAGATTCAGCGGGGCCACCGCGTCGCCGAGGAAGTGGTACATGGCGATGCGGCCCTGCATGGCGGCGACGGAGGCGAGGGCGAAGACGCCGGTCACGTCACCGGCGGCGTACACGCCCGGGGCGGTCGTACGGGAGACCCTGTCGGTCCAGATGTGACCGGACTCCTTGACCTTCACGCCCGCCTCCTCCAGGCCCATGCCCGCGGAGTTCGGAATGGCGCCGACGGCCATCAGACAGTGCGACCCGGTGATCACCCGGCCGTCGGAGAGCGTCACCTCCACCCGGTCCCCGACGCGCTTGGCGGATGCGGCGCGGGAGCGGGCCATGACGTTCATGCCGCGGCGGCGGAAGACGTCCTCGAGGACGACGGCGGCGTCCGGGTCCTCACCCGGCAGCACGCGGTCGCGGGAGGAGACGAGGGTGACCTTGGAGCCGAGGGCCTGGTAGGCGCCGGCGAACTCGGCGCCGGTGACGCCGGAACCGACCACGATGAGCTCCTCGGGCAGCTCGTCGAGGTCGTAGACCTGGGTCCAGTTGAGGATGCGCTCGCCGTCGGGCTGGGCGTCGGGCAGCTCGCGCGGGTGACCGCCGGTGGCGATGAGGACGGCGTCGGCGGTGAGCCTCTCCTCGGTCCCGTCGGCGGCCCGTACGACGACCTTGCGCGAACCGTCGAGGGCCTGCATGCCCTCCAGCCGTCCGCGCCCGCGCAGGACGCGCGCGCCGGCCCGGGTCACGGACGCGGCGATGTCGTGCGACTGGGCGAGTGCGAGGCGCTTGACACGCCGGTTGACCTTGCCGAGGTCGACACCGACGACCCGTGCGGGCGTGTCGATGTGCGGGGTGTCGTCGGCGACGATGATGCCCAGCTCTTCGTACGAGGAGTCGAAGGTGGTCATCACCTCGGCCGTGGCGATCAGGGTCTTCGACGGCACGCAGTCGGTGAGCACCGACGCCCCGCCCAGACCGTCGCAGTCGACGACGGTCACCTCCGCGCCGAGCTGCGCGGCCACCAGCGCCGCTTCATATCCGCCGGGTCCGCCACCGATGATCACGATCCGAGTCACGTACTCCATTGTCCCGCACGCTTCAGGGTGGTCCTGCCCTGGGGGCCGCCCGAGATACCACTGTTACGGGAGGGACGGCCGATTCGGCTGCCGTACGCTCGACCCATGTCGCTCTACGCCGCCTACGCGGGCAATCTCGACGCGCGGTTGATGACCCGCCGCGCACCGTACTCGCCGATGCGCGCCACCGGCTGGCTGAACGGGTGGCGGCTGACCTTCGGCGGCGAGCAGATGGGCTGGGAAGGCGCGCTCGCGACCATCGTCGAGGACCCGATGGAGCAGGTCTTCGTGGCGCTGTACGAGATCGCGCCGATGGACGAGGAGTCCCTGGACCGCTGGGTGGGCGTCGGCCTCGGCATCTACCGCCGGGCCCGCGTGCGCGTGGTCACGCTGGACGGCGAGGAGCCGGCCTGGGTGTACGTCCTGAACGGCTACGAGGGCGGCCTGCCGTCGGCCCGCTACCTGGGCGAGATCGCCGACGCCGCCGAGTCGGCCGGGGCGCCGCACGACTACGTGATGGAGCTGCGCAAGCGGCCCTGCTGAGCACCCGGCCGGCCGGCTTCGTCGGAAACAACAAGACAACGATCGCCATCCCGTGAGCTCTGTCATCTACGCGCGTAGGCCCGGACCGGCTACCCTCATGCGCGTGAACGCATCTCTTCTTCCGGACGACATCCAGGGCGACCCCTACGCCGCCGCCGACGCCGCCGCCGCGCGCCTGCGCGAACTCACCGGCGCCGAGACCCACGACGTCGCCCTTGTGATGGGCTCCGGCTGGGCACCGGCCGTGGATGCCCTCGGCGTACCCGACGCCGAGTTCCAGGTCACCGAGCTGCCCGGTTTCCCGCCACCGGCGGTGGAAGGCCACGGCGGCAAGGTCCGCTCGTACAAGATCGGGCACAAGCGGACGCTGGTCTTCCTTGGGCGTACGCACTACTACGAGGGCCGCGGCGTGGCCGCCGTCGCGCACGGCGTCCGTACGGCGGTGGCGGCCGGCGGCAAGACGGTCGTCCTCACCAACGGCTGCGGCGGTCTGCGCGAGGGCATGCGCCCCGGGCAGCCGGTCCTCATCAGCGACCACATCAACCTCACCGCGACCTCCCCGATCGTCGGCGCCAACTTCGTCGACCTCACCGACCTGTACTCGCCGCGCCTGCGCGCGCTGTGCAAGGAGATCGACCCCACGCTGGAAGAGGGCGTCT